>CACYQI010000012.1 GCA_902776455.1 uncultured Bacteroidales bacterium
GAGGGAAGTAGGGCCATCTCCATGTACTCCATGTGCTCCGTAGAAATAAAAACTCTAAGGAGTCAAGGAGTCAAAGGAGAAGTGAAGCCCCCTCCCAGCGTCTAAAACTCCTTTACTCCTATACTCCTTAGAGATCAAAAACTAAGGAGCCAAGGAGTAAAAGGAGGCATATATAATAATGTAACGCGCACGCGCGTACATAAGGTTTTTTCCCGAGAAAATCTGCCAATCTGCCACAGAGGGGCTTTATCGCGCTGAAGTACAAAAGGATAAGCGTGTGGCAGATTTGTGGCAGATTGTCGAAAATGTGGCAGATTGTGGCAGATTGTGGCGATTCTTTTTGGGTGAAGGTACACTTTCCTTCCGGCATCATCCAATTACACGTGAGTCCACTTGAAAAGTTCAGATGTCTGCTTTTGCTCTAACAGAGCGAAACATAACCGTTTGATTACTACCCAGGGCGATGCCCTGGGCTAAGAGCTTTTAGTCCTTACAGGACTTTTTCAAATGGACTCACACGTTAAGTTAGCCAACATTACACGTTAAGTCATCCAACTTTACACGTTAAATCGAAGCACGGAGCATTGGCTCACACTCCACGGAGTATTGGCTTACACTCCACGGAGTATCGGCTCACACTCCACGGAGTATTGGCTTACACTCCACGGAGTATCGGCTTACACTCTACGTTGTGTAAGCCCACGCTCCACGTTGTGTTCTGTACGGCCCTTGGCTTAATGTATAAAACTCCTTCTATATAACTAAATATTGCTGTCCGGGGAAAAGCACCGGAGGTGCGAAAGATCACAGACGGGGGGTACTCCGCCTGCGCTTGAGCGAAGGGAAGAACCCCCGGTACAGGAGCATCAACAAAACTAAGCCCTGAACCAAAGGCCGACGAAGTCAATGGTCGACAGAATATCTAACTTGTTTAATTTCGACATGCATCTATCTCTGTCGTCCCTTCGGGACTTCTTTCGCTGTCGCACTAATACCGGGGGCTTGCGCCCCCGTCTGTGTTCTGTCGTCTCTTCGAGACTTTAGGGTAAGCCCACATTAGTTGCATTTTGTCAGGAAAGCCGATGGATAGGCACATAAATAGAGTTACACATTATTTTCCCCGGACAGCTATAATAACTCAACTTTCCCATGTGATTATTGCTAATCATATTCGCCTAATACTTAGTGATATAATCAAACACAAAGACACGAAGACAAGAAGAGCTACGCCGCGGAATTGAAGACACAAAGCTTTCAGCCAAGACCTTTGTGTCTTCTTCTGCAGGGAAATTACTTTGTGACTTTGAGTCTTTGTGTTTGATTATCATATTACAGACGGTATGCCAGCCCACATGCTAAAGTTGAATAATAACTAAACGTTATTTGTCCGCTTTGCAGTAGGAGCAAGGAAAGTTGAAAGTTGAAAATGGAAAGTGGAAAGTTGAAAGCGGCAAGCTAATGTGATTTTTTTTAAGCAAGTGATAGGCGGTCACGGATTTTTTTCCTAAATTTGCAGCAGGGAAATGAAAAAGGACCCCCTAACCCCCTTTAGGGGGAAGAAGGACCCCCTAACCCCCTTTAGGGGGAACAAAAGGACCCCTAACCCCATTTAGTGGGAAGAAATTAGTAAATGATTAAATAGTAAATAAACTCAACTTTAGCATTAGGATAATTACAGCAAATCAATATGTTCTATGAGTTATTTGCATCTTCGAATCAAGAAATCTGATTTACATGCAGGAAAATTTCCTGCTTATATTGATTCTCTAAATGCTAAAGTTGAGTGATTAAATAGTAAATAAATAGTAAATAGTAAATAGTCAAATAGTAAATAAAAAGATGCGTATCGTAGTATTAACAGGAGCAGGGATGAGTGCTGAGAGCGGCATCAGCACTTTCCGCGACAATGGCGGACTTTGGGAACAGTATAACGTTGAGGACGTGGCAACGCCCGAAGGGTGGATGCGCAATCCGAAACTTGTGACGGAGTTCTATAACACGCGTCGCAAAGAACTGCTCGGGACGAAGCCTTGTCTGGGACATGAGCTTGTGGCAAAGTTGGAGGAGAAGCATGCCGTAACGGTTGTGACACAGAACGTTGACGACCTGCACGAGCGGGCTGGCAGCAGCTACGTCATTCATCTGCATGGCGAACTGATGAAGGTAACGAGCAGCAGGTCGCCTAACGACCCGCGCTACATCAAGACGCTCGACGCGGAGCATCTCGAAGTGAAGATGGGCGACTTGGCTGATGATGGCAGTCAGCTTCGTCCCTTCATCGTTTGGTTTGGCGAAGCAGTTCCGGAGATAGAGAAAGCAGCCGAGGAATGCGCGAAAGCCGATATGATGATAGTCATCGGCACAAGCCTCAACGTCTATCCTGCTGCCGGACTGACCCGCTTGGTCCGTCCAGACACTCCCATCTATCTTATTGACCCGAAGCCTGTTGCCTGGAACAGCAACGTGCCTTTCCGTCACATCTTGAAGGGCGCGAGCGAAGGCATGAAGGAGCTGATGGGAAAGTTGAAAATTGAAAGTTGAAAGTTGATAATTGAAAAGGAGGTTAGTGGTTAGTGGTAAGAGGTAAGAGAATACCTTTGCCCCCTCAGCATCCCCAACTATCCTCTAACCTCTAACCACTCAATTAAATAGCTAAATTACTAAATCGTACATAAATTGTAAAGGAGCCTCTCCCCAACCCTCTCCCGCGGGAGAGGGAGAAGGGCCGTGAGACAGAGATGTAAATGATTAAAATACTAAATAGTACATAAATCGTAAATTGTAAAGGAGCCTCTCCCCAACCCTCTCCCGTGGGAGAGGGAGAAGGGCCGTGAGACAGAGATGTAAATGATTAAATTACTAAATCGTAAATAAATAGTAAATTGTAAATAGTTAAATTGTAAATCAATAAGATGTCTGAGCTTAGAATACGTTGTCGCAATACGGGAAAAAGGATAAGTGTGCCCTTTGGCTGCAATCTTTATGACGCCTTCGAGCAGGCAAATTTCCACATGGACTATGGGCCGGTGGCAGCTCGCGTCAACAATAAGGTGCAGGGCATGAACTATCGCTTCTACAACAACAAGGATGTGGAGTTCCTGTCGCTCTCTTCGCAAAGCGGAATGCGTACCTATACCCGTACACTCTTCCTTATCTTGGCTAAAGCCGTTGAGGACACTTTTCCCGAGACGCAACTGCTCATCAGCGGCTCCGTCAGCCGAGGCTATTACTGCGAACTGCGCATGGAGCGTCCCATAGAGGACGAAGATGTCCTCCGCATCAAGCAGCGGATGCAGGAAATCATCGATGCCGACATGCCCATCCATCGCATCCAGTGCCCCATCGAAGAAGCCATAGAGATGTTCCAGCAGCGGGGAATGAAGAGCAAGGTGCAACTCCTGGAAAGTCAGGACAGCCTTTATGCTGACTACTACAGGCTTGGCGACACCATCGACTACTTCTACAGTTGCCTGCTCACACGTACCAGCCAGGTTCACCTCTTCGACCTTATCCGCTTCTGCGACGGACTGCTCTTGCGTGTACCTTCAGAGAAGGAGCCTTGGCGACTGGACGATTTCGAGGAACAAACTAAGATGCTTGGTGTCATTCGCGAGCATCATCATTGGCAGGAAATACTCGGAGTCCGGACAGCAGGCGAGCTGAATCAGGCTGTTCAGTCAGGCTTTGCTTCCGACATCATCAACGTCAGCGAGGCTTTGCAGGTGAAGAAGTTGAGCAACATTGCCGACGAGATAACCAAAAGAGGCTCGCGCATAGTCCTGCTGGCCGGACCGAGCAGTAGCGGCAAGACCACCACAGCCAAACGACTCGCTATCCTCTTGATGGCTTGTGGCTTACGACCTCATACGATAAGCACCGACGACTACTTCGTCAATCGCGTCGATACGCCGAAGGATGCCAACGGGGAGTACGACTTCGAGTGCATCGAGGCTGTCGATACGACTTTCTTCAACAGCCAGATGAATGCCTTGCTGCGAGGCGAGGAGGTTGAGCTTCCGCGCTTCGATTTTCCCAGTGGCGAGCGTGTCTTCGAGGGTCGCAAGCTTCGCATCGGTGCCGATGATGTCATCCTCCTTGAAGGCAATCATGCCCTCAACCCGATTCTGAGCAGACAGATTCCCGACGAAAAGAAGTTCCGCATATACGTCTCAACGCTGACCACCATTCAGCTGGACGACCACAACCACGTCCCGACGGCCGACATCCGCCTGCTTCGCCGCATCATCCGCGACTATCGCTACCGTGGATTCTCTGCCGTAGAGACCATCAAGCGCTGTCCGAGCGTCAGGGCAGGCGAAGAGAAGTGGATTTTCCCCTTCCAAGACCTTGCCGATGCGACGTTCAATAGTGCCCTTCTCTACGAGATAGGAGTGATACGCGAGCAGGTGATGCCCATCCTTGAGCAAGTGCCGGAGCGGGCTGTGGAGTATGCTGAGGCAAGTCGCTTGCGCAAGTTCCTGGCTTACTTCCGCAGCATTCCAGGCGAACAGGTGCCGCCTACAAGCTTGCTCAGAGAGTTCGCAGGTGGAAGCTCCTTCAAGTACTGAAGCCTCGCCCCCAACCCCTCTCCGAAGAGAGGGGAGAAGGCGCGGGTGGAGGAAGGGAAAGTTGAAGAATCTAAACACATAAAAGATAATGAAAGAAGTTTCTAAGACACAGAAATCCCCTTTCCTCGGAGAGGGGCAAGGGGGGAGGCTTTGCTCCATCGATGCCCTTCGTGGCTTCGATATGTTGTTCATCATGGGCGGAGCGGGCTTGCTTGCGTCGTTGGCACAATGGTTCCCTTGTGACTTTACCCAAGCTTTGGCCGAGCAGATGGAGCACGTCGAGTGGAACGGCCTTCGCCATCACGACACCATCTTCCCGCTGTTCCTTTTCATCGCCGGCATCTCCTTCCCCTTCTCGCTACAGAAGCAGGTAGAGAAGGGTAAGTCCATGACGAGCATTTATCTGAAAATCTTGCGTCGAGGTCTGATGCTGATACTCTTGGGCATTATTTATGGTGGGCTACTGAAGTTCGAGTTCGCGACGCAGCGAATCCCTAGCGTCTTGGGACGTATCGGTCTTGCTTGGATGTTTGCGGCCCTCTTCTTTACGGCTACAGGCAAGAAGCTATGGCCCAAGGTGGCTGTCGTGCCGGTCATTCTGATAGCATACTGGCTGGTTTCCGCTTTCGTGCATGCACCAGGTGTTGACCCCTCTATAGACCCGCTGACGCGCGAAGGCAATATAGCCTGCTACATCGACCGCACGTTGCTGGGTGCCCATTGCTACAAGCCCGACTACGACCCGGAGGGCCTTCTTTCCACCATCCCAGCCATATGTACGGCCATGCTGGGAATGCTTACCGGCCTCTTCGTGCAGCGTTTCAAAGCCACGACAAAGACGGCTGTTGTTATTTTCGCCGCCGGTGTAGTCTTCGCCCTTTTGGGTGCGGCATGGAACGCCGTCTATCCCATCAACAAGGCATTGTGGAGCAGTTCCTTCGTGCTGGCAGTCGCCGGCTACTCCCTCGTGATGTTTGCTCTATTCTATTATATAATAGAAGTACTCGGTTGGCGGCGGTGGACGCTCTTCTTCACGGTCATCGGCATGAACTCCATCACCATTTATCTTGGGCAGAAGTTCATCAACTTCTCCTATACTTCGGAGAAGCTCTTTGGCGGTCTCGTCGGGATGATGCCCGAGGCCTCACAGCCATTCTTCACCAGCGCAGCCTACATCGCTGTCTGCTGGCTCTTTCTCTACTTTCTCTACCGCAAACGCGTGTTCCTGAAAGTGTAGGACCCCACCCCTAACCCCTCCCCATCGAGGGGAGGGGAAAGGGAGCAGACATTTACCCCTCCCCTTAAAAGGATTCAAAGTAAGGGGAATAGGCGACCACATGTAATAGAGCAAGCTGACATTTACCACACCCCTAACCCTTCCCTTCGAGGGGAGGGGAAAAGGCGACTACATGCAATAATAACGAAAGTGCGTTGGTCTGGTCTAATGGCCGATGCAGGTACAAACGACATCAGCCCCTTCTCTCCTTTTGGGGGAGGGAAGGGGCGTAGAGTTGATGTCTGAAGGGTGGGGAAAGGTCGTTAGAACTTCACCTTTAGGTACTTAACCCCGTGGGTAGGGATGAAGTAGCTGACGTTTGTGGTGCTGAGGTCCTGCTGACGCCAGAGGTCGCGCACGCTCTTCAGGGTCGTGATGCCCAGTTGTGGGAAGTACTTCTTGAAATCAACGCGGGCATCCGTCTTGCCTACGTTGAAGATGCCTACAGCATAGCTTCCGTCGCTGAGGGGGCGACTCCAGATCTGAATGCTGCCGTCCTCTACATCTCGCTTTGCCTGTTTGCCCAGAATGTCCTGGTTGACGGCGTTCACTTCGTTGTTGCATAGCAAGTTGATGGTAAAGTCGTCCATCTGCGCGATGTCGCATCCGATGAGCATATTGCTGGCAAGGAGTGTCCAGAGGCTAATGTGGGTGTACTGTTCGTCGGGTGTCAGACGGCTGTCGCGCAGGTTGTTGCTCCATCCCACCTTGCCTACGATGAGCATGTCGGGGTCGTTCCAATGGCCAGGCTTTGCGTAGGGATAGAGTTCGGGCTGTAGTTCGAAGCCGATGTTGTAGAGGCTTGCCCAGGTATCGACAATGTCGCCTGTGGTGCGCCAGGAGTTGGCATCGACGGCTTCACCCCATTTCCAAACGTCGGCCATGCCGTATTGGCAGAGGCTGTAGAAGATGTCGCGAGGCTGTTGGCGCAGGCAGCGTTCCATGAGCAGGTAGGGGCGGACGTAGCTGGCAACGGTCTGATTGTCAGGCTCTGTCCTGTGCTTTCGGCCGTAGCCGCACCAGTCGTACTTCAGATAGTCGATGCCCCAGCTGTTGTAGCTCTCGGCATCCTGCAGCTCGTGGTCGATGGAGCCGAGGTATCCGCCGCAGGTGAGGTCGCCGGGCGAAGAGTAGATGCCGAACTTGAGGCCTTCCGAGTGGAGCCAGTCGCCGAGGTCTTTCATGCTGGGGAACTTCTCGTTCACGGCAATCGTGCCGTCGGCATTTCGCTCCTTTGCTTCCCATCCGTCGTCGATGTTCATGTAGCAATAGCCGTAGTCGGCCAGTCCCTTCTCTATGAGAGCCTTAGCGCTACTGATGACTTTATCTTGTGTGACGCTCAAGCCCCAGCAGTTCCAGCTGTTCCATCCCATGGGAGGTGTCAGCGCGATGGTGCTGCCGCAGCGGATTGTGAAGCGTTGAGTCTGCTCGCCCTTCGCATTCTTGGCCTTCACGGTAAACGTGTAGGAACCGGCCTTTTCGAGGGAGCCGCTCAAGGCACCGTTGTCGGGGTTGAGGGAGAGGCCTTGGGGCAAGTCGGCCGAAGAGAACTTCATGGGCTTGTCGCCGCTTACGCCGAAGCGGAAGTGGATGGGCGAGCCGGGACGTACGCCATAGAGGGGAGCGGTGTTGAAACGAGGCTCGGCGGGTGCGGCGGGTGTCAGGATGTACTTCGGAATGTACTGTGTGGTGGTACGCAGCCCTGACTTGTTCTCGGTGAAGGTGGCTACGATGCGGACCATGCGACGATTGTCGTAGGGCACAGCAATGGTGCTGTTCTTCTTCTCATTTACAGAGACTTTCACCGACTTCTCGCTGAGCGTTTCTCCCGTCTCGGGGTCTTCCACCTTGACGGAGAAGACACCGCTCTTCGTGGCCTGCATCTTGCTGGTGAGTATGGCCTCCCCCAACCCCTCCAAAGGTGGGGTGAACCGTCCGTCTGCCTTGCCGTTGTCCTTTGTATTCTTCACTTCTTTTACCTCGATGCTCAGATTATCAATAGTATTAGATACGCGCACGCGGATGGGGCCTTCAAACATGCCTCCCGGGTCGCCGCCGTTATAGACTCTCACAGCCAGCACGTTGTCTGCATCCCACTTGATGAGGCTGCTGTTTGCTTTGACGCGGTAGTTGCGCTTCGTGCTCCACTGGCTCGCATAACCCTTCTCGTCGGAGGGGAAGCGGCCGGTCTTGCCGATGAGCTTGCCGTTGAGGTACGTCTCGTCGGCATCGTCGATGCCGCCCAGCACGAAATCGACCGTCTCCTTGAGGTCGGACTTCTCGAGCAACGACTTAGGTATCGTCACATGATAGCGGTACCAGCCGAAGCCGTTCTCTACCTTTACGCCCTGCGACGTCCATGTGGCGGAGTTCTTGATGTCGCGCCACGACGACTCATCGACGTTCACACCAGCCCACGAGGCATCGTCGCCAACGCGAAACTTAGCATTTTCTAACACGACATCCTGTGCAATGGATGATAGGGAAAGCGTGCCGGCAAAAGCCAACAGGAATAGGAACTGTTTCTTCATAATAGTTAGTTTTAGGTTACGATATGTGGGGACAAAGATAAAGGTTTTTGGGGAGATTTACAAGAAATAACGCATAAAATATGGGGATACCTTGTGTTATTTCCATTCTTTTCATTAACTTTGTGTCCGAATAGCACGGATATGGCACAACAATTCTGCATAAAATGGATGCCGATAGGCATTGCCACAGTCCTTCACTTCCTGGTGGACGGGCTTTGTGTGTGCATGCTGTTTCTGATGGCTCCAAGGCAGTACGGCGCCATGGACGTGACGGCGATGTTCCTCACCTATAACGTGCTGGCTTTCATGACACAGCCTTTCACGGGCTGGTGGGTTGACCGTCTGCGCAAACGACATACGGCCCTCGTCGTTGCTGCTGGCTTTCTGACCTTGGCTGTATTGCTGCAGGCGGCCGTTGTTCCCTTTTCCTACTCTTCACCCCTTCTTGCCTTTGCCTCTGCAATACTGCTGGGCATGGGGAACTCGCTGTTCCATGTGTGGGGAGGCAAGCTGACGGCCACGCTGTCGGCCAACGACATGAGGGCTTTGGGCATCTTCGTTTCGACAGGTGTCCTCGGGCTGACGCTCGGAGTGCTCTACGCTTCGTGGTGGATGTCGGCTGGGATGCTGACGCTCATCATCCTGCTGAGTTGCATATTACCAGAAGTTTGGAGTGAAGAACGAAGAGTGAAGAGTGAAGAATCAGAGTTACATTCTGGTCGGTTGCTATTATTCTTCACTCTTCGTTCTTCACTCTTCACTCTCCTCGCCATCCTTATCTTCGTCTTTCTGAGGTCGTTTGTGGGCGAAGTGGCTCAGGTAGGAATCGACAAGACGTCGCAGGTGCTTCTCCTCTTGGCCATCACGGCGATGCTGGGGAAAGCCTTTGGCGGCTGGGTGGCCCGCTGGTGGGGCATAGGGCCGTCTATCGTAGTCTGCTTGGGCATCGCTGCCGCGTGTCTGATGTGGAGAGGGGAGGAATGCGTTCCCCTGCTGCCCGTAGTGGCGGGCGTGTTTGCCATCAATTGCACCATGCCCATGACTCTTTGCCTGGCTAACCGTCTCTTTCCTTGTCGCGAAGGACTTTCCTTTGGCCTCTTGGCCGCGGTACTCGTGCCCGGCTACCTGTTGGCAAAGAACGTGCCCTTCACTTCCGACCACAGCTTCATGCTCTCCGCCCTGCTGCTCACCATTGCCGTAGAGGTGGGGATGCTCCTGTTTATTGGCGAAAGGAGGCGGAAAGTGCTCATGGGAGCCGTAGCAGTCAACATACTCACCAACGTGCCGCTGAACTACTTCCTGCTGACCTATGACGGCGGCACCGGGCATCTCATCGCTGGCGAACTGCTGGTGCTGGTGGCGGAAGCGGTGTGGTACTACTTCTTCGTCCGCCAGTGGCAGAAGGCCATCATCTACAGTTTATTATGCAACGCCACAAGTTTCCTCTTTGGCGTTCTCCTGCAATACATTATTATTTACTCACTTTAATTCAAGTTAACCTATGACTATTAATTCATTAGACGTTGCCCCCATCAGCCGCCGCGAGCGAGAGCAATGGGAACAGTACTACAGGCAACAACAGGAACAACAGCAAGGGCAGCAGTTGGAAGTGCAGCAGCTGGACGAGAAGACGCTGAAGAAAAAGGCCAAAGCCGAAAAGAACGTGGCCAAAACCCAAAAGAAGGCCGAAAAGGCACAGCTGAAGGCCGAGAAGGCAAAGAAGCAGGTGGAGAAGGCACAGCAGAAGTCGGAGAAGGCACAGAAGCAGGCTCAAAAAGCTCAGAAGGACGTGGAAAAGGCTCAGAAGGAACTGGAGAAGTTCATGCAGCCGATAGCGAAAGAGGCATCTGCCACGTCCGTCCAGACCGTCGCCACCGTTCAGGTGCCCGAAGGTCCTGCCGTCGAGACCGCAAGCATGCCCACAGGCATCGTCCTGAGCGTCTGCGCTTCTCTCTTGGTATGCTTCGGCTCAGCATGGCTCTATCGCCGCACAGTCAGCATGAAGTAAAAGGCTCGTCGAAACCCGATGCCAGCCTCTCCAAAATTTCCTCCAGCCTCTCCCCAACCCTCTCCGAAGCCTCTCCCCAATCCTCTCCGAAGGAGAGGGGGAAGTCCTTCCCTTTAGGGGAGGATTTAGGAGAGGCTGGGGGGACGTTGGGGAGAGGTTTGTGCGTTCTTTTGTGTGTGGTGTTCTCCCGAAAACTCTTGACAGGATTTTGTGCCTCTTCACGCTGAAATCCTTGTCGCTCTATGCCGTCTTTTTCAACACTCCACGGAGAGTTGGCCAATTCAACGTGGAGTGTTGACTTTTCCTCCACGTTAACTTTCAATTCTCCATTTTCAATTTTCAACTTTAATCTTTGTTCTGTTTAACGGCACTATGTGCCGTCCTGACACTTTTTTAACTCTCCTTCGCCAAATGCCCCTTTGTAATCCGTTGATTATCAGTGGCGATTAAAAATAAGCCCTTTTTCTGCTCTCGGTGGACCAAAGTGCCACAGAAGCAAAAAAAGCCCGTCAAATCGCGTCGCAATGCGAAAAGTTTTGACAAATCACTTTGCCTCTTTTCGTCTTCTCTTCAAGTGGAAAGGGTAGGGGAGGAGTGCCGTCGGGCTTCATTCCATTTTATGTCGTCCTGTATATAAGCACCGACGGTGCGAGAGAACACAGACGGGGGTGCAACCCCCGGAACAGGTTCGTCAAACAATCCTAAGCCCTGGAAGGGCGACAGAATATATAAAAAGTTCAGTAACAACTTGCTTATGTCTCTGTCGTCCCCTTCGGGACTTTCGTTGTCGTTGCGCAATTACCGGGGAATCCTATTTGCGCAACTGCCACTTATCCTACACAAAATGCGAAGGTTTCTTTGCAGTTAGCGATTCTTTTCGTAACTTTGCAGGCGATATGCAGCCATTAGCAGAAAGAATGCGTCCGTTGACGCTGGACAACTACATCGGGCAGCAGCATCTGGTGGGGCCGGGTGCTGTGCTGCGAAGGATGGTGGAGAGCGGCCACATCAGCAGCTTCATCCTCTGGGGACCGCCAGGGGTGGGGAAGACTACGCTTGCCAGCATCATCGCCCGCAAGCTGGACGTGCCATTCTTTACCCTCAGCGCCGTGACAAGCGGCGTGAAGGACGTGCGCGACATCATCGAGAAGGCCCGCTCCTCGCGCTTCTTCAGTCAGAACAGCCCCATACTCTTCATCGACGAAATACACCGCTTCTCCAAGTCGCAGCAGGACTCGCTGCTCGGTGCCGTGGAGCAGGGAGTCGTCACCCTCATCGGCGCAACGACGGAGAACCCCTCCTTCGAAGTGATTCGTCCCCTGCTCTCCCGATGCCAAGTCTATACGCTTCAGCCCTTGGGACAGGAGGACCTCATGCACCTCGCCCACTATGCCGTGGAGCACGACGTCGAGCTCAACAAGCGCACTTTCCTCTTCAAGGAGACAGGTGCCCTGATGCGTTTCAGCGGCGGCGACGCACGGAAGTTGCTCAACATCCTGGAGCTTGTCTTTGAGTCGGCCGCCGAAGAGGGCGACATCGAAGTGACGGATGCCGTCGTGACGGAGCTTCTTCAGCAGAACCCTCTGGCCTACGACAAGGACGGCGAAATGCACTACGACATCATCTCGGCCTTCATCAAGAGCATCCGCGGCAGCGACCCCGACGCCGCCATCTATTGGCTTGCCCGCATGATCGAGGGAGGAGAGGACCCTGCCTTCATCGCCCGCAGGCTCGTCATCAGCGCAAGCGAGGACATCGGACTTGCCAATCCCAACGCCCTCCTGTTGGCCAACGCCGCTTTCGACGCTGTGATGAAAATCGGTTGGCCAGAAGGTCGAATCCCCTTGGCTGAGGCCGCCGTCTATCTCGCCGCAAGTCCGAAGAGCAACTCGGCTTATATGGCCATCAACAACGCCTTGCAGAATGTTCAGCAGACTGGCAATCAGCCCGTTCCGCTCCACCTTCGCAACGCTCCGACAGGACTGATGAAGGAACTCGGCTACGGCAAGGAATACAAGTATGCGCACGACTTCGAAGGACACTTCGTGCGCCAGCAGTACCTCCCCGACGAGCTTCAGGGACAGCACTTCTGGCAGCCGCAGAGCAATCCAGCTGAGGACAAGCTTCGTGCCCAAATGGAGAAGTGCTGGGGGAAAAGGGGAGAAATTGAAAATTGAAAGTTGAAAAGACCCCCTAACCCCCTTTAGGGGGAATAGCTCCCTCTCCCACGGGAGAGGGTTGGTGAGAGGCTGAAAATTGAAAATTGAAAGGAATGAGCGACGGGAATTTCAACAGGGCATTGCTTCCATCCACGCCCTACAGAAGCGGCTACAGGATGGGCCTCCTGCAAGCGAAAAGCAAGGCTGTCAAGGCTCTGCAACTTGCCTTGGAACAGGCACAGCCCCCTTTGCCGAAAGGACAAAGGGAGACGATAGCGGCAGACTTCGAACGGATGCTTAACCTTGAAGGTTGACCACGACGCGGATTCCCTTCGGGACAATTCTTATGTCCAGCTCTTTGCCTGCTTCCTTCGGGTCGCCGTCGAAATGAATCACTCCAGGGGCCGACCTCTTGATGTGCAGATGTCTGCAACGGAAAGAGCGCACATGGCAGTTGCGCGTAATGGTCTTCTTGAAGAGCTGCAGCGCAATCTTCGGCGAAGCAAGCAACGGAAAGGGTTCCAGCAACGTCACGTCCAACAGGCCGTCACTCATGCTGGCATGCGGAGCAATATAGGCATTGTTGCCATATTGGCTGGCATTGGCACAGGCTATGAGGAATGCCTTGTAGGTCATGCTCTTGCCGTCTGCCGTTATTTCGTAAGTGTCGGACTTGTACTTCAGCCCCACCTCGATGGTGTTCTTGATGTAAGTGCGCAGGCCTCTGCGTCCAGCTCTGGCAAAGCGGTCGCTGATGATAGCATCAAAGCCTACACCGCATACACAGAAGAAAGGCTGCTCGTCAACCATGCCGTAATCGAGCTGTTCGAGGTGGCAGTCAGACAGAACTTTCAGCGCACCATTGGGATTCATCGGGATATGAAGGTGCCGGGCTAGGCCGTTGCCGCTGCCGCAGGGAATGATGCCGAGTGCCGTCTCTGTATGCAACAAGCCTCGAGCCACCTCGTTGACCGTGCCGTCGCCACCTACAGCCACAACGATGTCCACACCCTCCTTTGCCGCTCTCTTTGCAATCTCCATTGCATGGCCGCGATGCTCCGTCTGGCAAATTGACCATTCGAAGCGTCGCTCGTCAAGATACTTTGGGATAAGGTCTAAGATGCGCTTCTTGTTCGACGTCCCCGAAATAGGGTTTACGATGAATCGTATATTTGTCCGGTTTTCCATAATTCCGCGTGCAAAGGTATGGAAAAAAGTTCATTTTACCCACATATTATATATATATATATATATATTTAGACGTGTAAGGGCAAAAAAAACGTTTCCTTTTGTGGTTAATTCCAATTTTCTTTGTACCTTTGCACAACTTTTTTATAAACAATATGGGATTATTACAAGAGAAATGTGCGCAGTACACCCTCCCACAGGAGTTCATGCGTCAGGGTATTTACCCTTATTTTCGTGAAATTGAAGGTAAGCAGGGCACCGAAGTGATAATGGAAGGTCGCAGGGTGTTGATGTTCGGTTCAAACGCATATACCGGCTTGACTGGCGACCAGCGTATCATCGATGCAGGTTGTGCAGCCATGCAGAAATATGGCAGCGGATGCGCAGGCAGCCGCTTCCTCAACGGTACACTCGACATTCATGTCCAGCTCGAAAAGGAACTCGCCGAATTTGTCGGCAAGGACGAAGCCCTCTGCTTTGCTACAGGCTTCACCGTTAACAGCGGTGTCATCAGTCAGGTGGTTGACCGCAATGACTACGTCATCTGCGACGACCGCGACCATGCAAGTATCGTGGACGGACGTCGTCTTAGCTTCGCCACGCAGCTCAAGTTCAAGCACAACGACATGGAAGACCTCGAGAGGCAGCTCCAGAGGTGCGAGCCAGACCGTATCAAGCTCATCGTGGTCGATGGCGTGTTCAGCATGGAAGGCGACCTCTGCAAACTGCCCGAGATTATCGAACTGAAGAAGAAGTACAATGCCACTGTCATGGTCGACGAAGCACATGGTATCGGCGTGTTCGGCAGGCAGGGTCGCGGCGTTTGCGACCACTTCGGCCTGACCAAGGACGTTGACCTCATTATGGGCACCTTCTCGAAGAGCCTCGCCTCTATCGGAGGCTTCATTGCTGCCGACAGTTGCGTCATCAACTGGCTTCGCCACACTGTCCGCACCTATATCTTCAGTGCCAGCTGCACGCCTGCGGCTACGGCTGCGGCCCGCGAGGCACTGCATATCATCCAGCAAGAACCGGAGCGTTTGGAGGCACTTTGGAACGTCACCAACTACGCGCTGAAACGCTTCCGCGAAGAAGGCTTCGAGATTGGCGACACCGAAAGCCCCATTATCCCCCTCTATGTGCGCGACACAGACAAGACCTTCCAGGCTGTAGCCAAGGCATTCAACGAGGGCGTCTTCATCAATCCCGTCATTCCGCCCGCTTGTGCCCCGCAGGACACGCTCGTCCGCTACGCGCTCATGGCTAATCATACACGCGAACAGGTTGACGAGTCAGTAGAGAAGCTCAAGAAGGTATTCAAAGAACTGGAGATACTCTAAGCCTGCAGACGCAGTCATAACAATAAAGCGAACCAGCACGAGCTGCACGTTTTTGCCTTTGTCATTAAGATGGAAGTCAATTCGTGAGTTCGTGCTTTCTTTTTATAATATGTAGAACAAACTGTTGAACAATTATTTTTAAACCATGAACAGGTATTCCTTCATCCCCAATGCCGCCCTGGCGCTTTGCATGCTTATAGGTCTTGGCGGTTGTGACAAGTCCGCTCCCAACAAGCAGGAAACGAAAGTAGTCGTGGAGCAAGAAGCTGTAGCAGAGGCTCCTACAAGCGACATCTTCTTCTACACAAGCCAGCATCGTGCCGACAAGTACGTGCCCACCGAAGAGAAAATGGGCTTCGGGTCGCACGTGCAGAGCATCAATCCCAGCGAGTTCAAGGACAACAAGAGCCTGCGCGAAGTGTGGGTCGGTCCGCAGATTAAGCACATAGCAGAAGGAGCCTTTGCCGGTTGCTCTTCGCTGGAAAAGGTTCACTTCCAGGGAGAAGTGGCTGTCATCAACGACGAAGCATTCAGGGACTGCTCCTCGCTTAAGAACCTCCGAGTGGATGTCTATACCATCGGCCTCGATGCCTTCCGCGGTTGCACTTCGCTCGAAACGGCTCGTTTCGGCGAACACATCTGGTGGATTCGCGACGGAGCCTTTGGCGATTGCCGCAAACTGCGGAGTGTGCTCATGGGCATCACCATGCAGAAGATAGAGGACGGAGCCTTCGAGGGCTGCACAAGCATCGAGGAGTTCTCCATCCCCAACGACTTCAAGAACCGCATGTTTGGCCTCGTTCCCTCTGCCTCAAAGTGGAAGAAGGTCTATCTGCTTAGTACCGAGTACTATGCGATGCCTAAGAACTGTACGCCCCAAAAAGGTTGCACGCTCTATGTCCCCGATGCTTTCCTTGCTCAATATCAGGCTGATGCCGATTGGATGCAGTTCGGTAGTATCGAGCCGCTCAGTAAGAGCAAGTACTTTACAGCCGAAGGCTTTTGGAAGTAAATGACGGAGAGGGAGGCACAATGCTCTCTTGTGACCTCCCCCTTCGTTCTGACACGCATAAAGGCTCTGCTTGGTCAACAGAGAATCCCTTACCTGAAAGATGACTGGAACGTGATGTTGAAAGTCTTCCTGCGAGGAACGTCCTCCAACACGACCATAAAAACAAAGTCACGATGCATTGGGCTATACTGCTCTATGCATCGTGCTTTTTAGTTCTATGCTTCTGGATATGAAGAACTAAGCTTCGTGCTTTGCTTCACTAAGCTTTGCGTTTTGCTTCGCCATGCGTTTCTTCTTGGAGTATCTCACCACGGTTCGGATGACGAGGTAGTTGGTGACGGCACTAATGACGGCCATCGGGATGTAGGCTATAGAGTCGCGCAAGCCAAGCAGCTCGACAAAGAGAAGCATGAGGCCCATGCGGACGATGAAGAGGTTGAACATGTGTGCTCCCACGATGCCTACAAGGTTTATGACGGAAGAACCCGTCTTGAAAGTCCAGTAAACGGTAAGGAGATAGTTGACACAGAGCGAGATAAGGTAGCCCGAGACAAGGGCAACCTGATAGGGAGCAAAGAGGCGGACAACATAGAAGATGGCAGCATCAATCATCGCACACGTTCCGCCAACGATGCAGAACCTGATGAATTGCTGCGTTTCCTTCTTGCTGAGGATGTCTCTTATCTTTTCTCCTCCGAACATTTCCTATTTGTTTCTTTTGAATTTCGTGAAGCGCAAGCGTATGACGCCAAAGAGGGCTTCGCCGAAGATGCCGCCCGACATCTTGCTTGTGCCCAGTTCGCGGTTCACAAAGACTACGGGCACTTCTTTAATCTTGAAGCCGAGACGCAGGGCCGTGTATTTCATTTCAATCTGGAAGGCATAGCCTTTGAAGCGGATGTCGTCCAGGGATATGGTTTCCAGCACCTTGCGCGACCAGCAGACAAAGCCGGCGGTGGTGTCGCGAAGCTTGATGCCAAGCACGGTGCGGACGTATGCCGAAGCATAATACGACATGAGGACGCGACCGATGGGCCAGTTCACGACGTTCACTCCGGTGATGTACCTGCTGCCGACCGACACGTCGTAGCCCTCGTCGTGGCAAGCCGCATAGAGTCGCGGCAAGTCGTTGGGCGAGTGACTGAAGTCGGCATCCATTTCGATGACGTAGTCGTAGCCTTGTGCCAGCGCCCACTTGAAGCCGCAGATGTATGCGGTGCCAAGCCCCAGTTTGCCGGTTCTTTCTATCAGATGGACACGTCCGGCCAGTTCACCCTCCATGAGTCGTTTCACGATGCCGGCTGTTCCGTCGGGACTTCCATCGTCGATGACGAGGACGTCAAACGTTTTCTCCAACGAAGTGACGGCTCGGATGATGGCCTCGATGTTCTCTTTTTCGTTGTAAGTAGGAATGATGACTACGCTGTCGCTTTTCATTACTTTTGTTGTCTGTTCGTTTGCAAATATAGCATATTTCTTGCTAATTCGCTAAGATAAATGAGTTTTTTTGGCTTTCCAAGAGCATTCTGTCACTTCCTAATGTCAGAATCCTCTGTTGGCGGAGCGTGTTAATTACGGTATTGTACCGTTTTTTTATCCCAGACTCACCCTTTCGGCGCAGAGCGTTTCGCCCATGAAAGTGGTTGCTTTCTGCCGGAACGTCTCGGCCTGTTCTGTGGTCAGGAATCGTGCTGTGCCGCCTGTGGTGATGCGTTCTGCCATTTCGGGATGGCGGAAGAGATAGTCCTTCAGGCTTTCGGCCACATAGCCTCCCTGTTCTATGACGTGGATGCCTGCTGGCATGTACTGGTGAATCTTGCCGAGCAGCAAGGGATAGTGTGTGCATCCGAGGATGATGCTGTCGATGAGCGGGTCGCGACGGAGCAGGTTGTCGATGCGTTGGCGGACGAAATAGTCTGCTCCCGGCTTGTCGTACTCCTCGTTTTCTACCAGCGGCACCCACATGGGACAGGCTTCTCCGGTGACTTGTATGTCGGGGCTAAGCTTTGCTATCTCAAGCTCGTAGGTACGGCTGCGGATGGTTCCCGGCGTGGCCATGATGCCTACATGGCGGGTCTTGGAGATGTTGCCGACGACTTCGACCGTTGGACGTATCACGCCCAGGACGCGTCTCCTTGGGTCGAGCTGAGGGAGGTCTTTCTGCTGGATGTTGCGTAACGCCTTGGCTGAAGCCGTGTTGCAGGCCAGTATCACCAGTTGGCAGCCTTGGCTGAAGAGGTAGCGCACGGCTTGGAGGGTGAACTCATAGACAACGTCGAAGGAGCGTGTCCCGTAGGGCGCTCTGGCGTTGTCGCCGAGGTAGAGGTAATCGTACTGCGGCATCGTCTTGCGTATCTGCCGCAGGATAGTCAGCCCTCCGTAGCCGGAATCGAAGACTCCGACAGGGCCTTTTGCTTTAGTCATTTGACTTTCTACCATACGTACCATTCCCCATGAGAATTTGCTCCACGGAGTTTCTTCTTTTCTCACGTGTGATAAATTGATTTCTCACGTGTGAGAAAAGGGAACACGACGTGCTGTGTTTTCCCTCTCTCCGTTTCGGCTCATTCTCCAAAGGGCGGAGTAGCTCAGTTTCAGTTGTTTCCCCCTTCCTTTTCCGGGGCGGGTGAGGCTGGTGCTTCCTCTGCCGTAGCGGTGGCAAGTCCGAGTTTCCTGCGGACGAGGTCCGTGACATCGACGCCCACTACGGGATTGATGTAAGGGCAGTTGTTGCCATCGATGTTGAGGATGTAGCCGTAGCCGAACTCCACGCCGACTTCGAGCAAGGCGCGGTTCAGGCGTTTGTGGGCTTCCTGCATCAACTCCTTTTCGGCCTGTGCCACCAGCTCCTGCGACTTCTTCCGGAAGGCGACGCCATTGTCCATGAGCGTCTGCAGTTCTGCTTGCCGCTTCTGCATGATGGCCTGCGGGAAGTCCTTCTGGCCTTGAAGGAAGTCAACGAACTTGCGTTGGAACTCCTCTTCGCCCTTCTGTGCCTCTGCCTCGTACTTTGCTTTCAGCGTGTCCAGGTCCTGAATAGCCTTGGCATACTCGGGCATCTCCTTGAGCACTTGTTCGTAGCTGATGTAGCCGAACTGTATTTGTGCCGAGGCGGCGATGCACAGCAGCAGCGATGGGAGAAATGTTAACAAGCGTCTCATGTGCTTCTGCTCTGTTTAGTTTATTGAATGCCTAATTCTTTCTTCACCTGGTCTGTGATGTCTGTGCTAAGCGTAGAGCTGACGAAAGGAATGACGCCTGAGCTTGTATCGACGATATAGACGTAGCCGCCTTCTTCGCCAATCTTCTTGACCACGGCCAGCACCTTCTCGCTGATGGTGCTCATCTTCTCTGTTTGGGCCTTCTGAAGGGCTGTCTGGTTGTCCTGATAGGACTGCTGCAGGCGGTTGTAAAGGTCGTTCAGTTCCTGTTCGCGACGCTGGCGGACGTTCTCAAGCAGGTTGGCCTGCTCCTTCTGGTACTCTTCGCTCTTCTTCTGCAGCTCGTCCTGCATGAGCTTCATGTCGTCCTCGTACTGCTTCTGCATGGTTTGCATCTCCTCCATGGCGGTGGTGTATTCCTTCATGTTGGGGATGATGTCGGCTGTGTTGAAGTGTGCGAACTTCTGAGCGCAAAGGCTCAGGGGAGCCATCGCAAGGATGGCAATCAGAATCCTTTTCATAATGCTTTATTGTTTTTTGATTGTTTATGTTCTTTGTTGCTTCGTTGTATTGTTATTTCGTTATAACGTTATAACGTTCTCTCGTTGTTGCGTTATCACGTTATTACGTTATATCGACATTAATCTTTTTACTTTTTCACCTTTTCAATTTTTCATCTTTTCCTCAGTTGTATCCCAGCTTTGTGAGCACTTCGTTGGAGATGTCTATCTTAGGGCTTGCGAAGATGATGCCGGCATCGCTGGCGCGGTCGAGGACAAGGCTGTAGCCTTTCAGGTCGCAGATGTCTTTGACGGCGTTGTAGATCTCTTCCTGAATGGGAGCCATCAGGCTTTCGCGCTTCTTGAAGAGTTCGCCTTCGGGACCGAAGTACTTCTTTTTCAGTTCGGCAGCCTCCTTTTCCTTGGCCACGATAGCCTCTTCGCGTTTCGTCTTCTGCTCTTCGCTCAGGAAGACGGCTTCCGACTGATAGTTCTTGTAGAGCGTTTGTGCCTCGGTGGTCAGCACTTCTACTTCTGCCTGCCACTTCTTGCTTACCTGGTTGAGCTGTTCGTTGGCACGCTCGTATGCAGGTATGTTCTTCAGGATGTAGTCCATATCAACAAGGACAAACTTCTGTGCCCATGCCGATGTGCTTCCAAGCATCACCAGCAATACAATCATAATCTTCTTCATGTTCTTTGTTTCTTTTATATATAATATATAATGTATAAGGGTTTAGAATTCTTGGCCGAGAATGAAATGGAAATGGCTTCCGGAGTACGACCTGCTGCCGAAGACATCGTCGAAGCCGTATGCCCAGTCGATACCCAGCAGGCCGACCATGGGCAGGAAGATGCGTGCGCCGACGCCTACCGACCGTTTCATGTCGAGCGGATTGAAGTTCTTGATGTCGCTCCAAGCGTTGCCTCCTTCGGCGAATATCATGCCGAAGACGTTTGTACTGTTGCTCAGCACGAAGGGGTAACGCAGTTCTATGGTGAAGCGGTCGTAGGCGTAGCCGGATTCGCCTCTTGGCGTGAGCGAGCCGTTGTCGTAGCCACGCATGCCGATGGTCTCGGTCGCGTAGGTCGTGCTGTAGCCGCTTGTGCCGTCGCCGCCGACGTAGAACGTCTCGAAGGGCGAGCGCTTGTGCCGGTTGTAGTGTCCCAGGATGCCGAATTCTACGCGGGTTGACAGCACGAAGCATTTTTGTGCTCCGCTCAGGGCCGTATATGTGCGGCTCTTGAACTTCCATTTGTGGTATTCTATCCAGCTGTACTTCTCCTGCATCTCCTTGTTGTACGTAGCGCTGTTGCTATTGGTGGCAAGGTTTGCGTAGTCTTTCTTGCTGAAGAGGCTATAAGGGGGAGTGAGCGTGACGCTCATAGTGATGTCGGAACCTTTTCGGGGATAGATGGGGTTGTCGATATTGTTGCGGCTCAAGGTCAGGCCGAGGTTAATGTTGTTGCAGTTGCCGTTGGACATGAGGAAGTACTGCCAGTTCTTGAGCATGTAGCGGGTGTAGCTCAGTTCGGCATAGAGTTGGAAGAAGTCGTCGGGCCAGCGCAAACGCTTACCCCATCCTATCGACATGCCGAAGAGCATCACGTATTTGTCCGGGTCGTAGTAGTTCTCGTAGTAGTTGTAACTGCTGTTCCCCATGCCGTAGAGGTAGCTGTTGTAGTAGTTGTTGTAGTATGCTGAGTTGTAGTAGTTGTCGCTCACGTCGGTTTGCTTGGAGAAGAATGCGCTCAGACTGAAGGTGTTCGGTCGTTTTCCGCCGAACCAGGGATTCAGGTAGCTGACGCTGTAGGCCTGATAGTATCGTCCGTTGGTCTGTCCGCTGATGCTGAAGCTTTCGCTGTTGCCCATCGGCATTACGCCCCTTCGCAGTCCTTTCTTGCTGAAGAGGTTTGCCATGCAGAAGTTGCTGAACTTAAGTCCGATGCGTCCGATGACGCCTGTTTGTCCGTAACCGAGCGAGAACTCGATTTGGTCGTTGCTCTTGCTGGTGAGTCCCATGTTGATGTCCACGGTTCCGTTCACGCGGTCGGGTTCCACTTTGGGGTCGATGTTCTCGTCGAAGTGCCCGAGCGAAACGATTTCGCGATAGGAGCGCATGAGGGCATCGCGGGAGAAGAGGTCGCCCGGCTTGTTGCGGAGTTCTCGGCGTATCACGTTCTCATAGACGCGGTCGTTGCCGCTGATGCGCACATGGCTGATGTGTGCCTGCTGTCCTTCGAAGATGCGAATCTCCAGGTCAACGGAGTCTCCTACGATGTTTGTCTCTACGGGGTCGATTCGGGAGAACACGTATCCGTTGTTGTAGTAGAGGTTGCTGACGGCATCCTCGTCGCTCGACAGACGCTCGTTGAGCAGTTTCTGGTTATAGACGTCGCCTTTCTTCAGGCGAAGCACTTGGCTCAGTCCTTCGGTGGGATAGAGTGTGTTGCCCACCCATTCGATGTTGCGGATGAAGTACTTCTGTCCTTCTTCGATGTGGATGTAGATGTTTACGTCCTGGTCGTTATAGGGCACGACGCTGTCTGCCACGATGATGGCGTCGCGATAGCCCAGTTCGCCGTACTTTGCGAGCAGGTTTTCCTTGGCTTCCTTGTATTTGGTATCGACGAACTTCCTGCTTCTGAACCATCCGGCCATGGAGTTCTTCTCGAATATCTTCTTGAGTACGCCGGGCTTGATGATGTTGCCTTTGATTTTCTTTGTGCTGAGGTGTTCGTTGCCGGTGATGTAGATGTGGTTGATTTTCACCTTGTCTTTCTTCTCGACGTTGACGTCCACTATCATCTTGTCGGGTGCTCCGGCATCGTCTCTTTGCAGGATGTTTATCACGGCGTTCTTGTAGCCTTTTTCGGAGAAGTACCTTTGTGCGAGGATTTTAGCACGGTCTATCATGTTGGGCGTCAGCTGGCTGTCCTTTATCAGGCCCATCTTTTCCTTGAGGTCGTCGCGCTCGTTTTTTCTTACGCCATTGAAGTTGATTTGCGAGATGCGCGGACGTTGGGTGAGCTGGATGTGGAGGTAGGCAGAGTCTCCCACGAGGCTGTCCACGCTGATGGCTACGTTGCTGAAGAGTCCGTTGCGCCAGTAGCGTTTCACGGCTTTGGTTATTTCCTCGCCGGGAATCTCTATCTTCTCTCCTTCGGCCAGTCCGCTCAGTCCGATGAGAAGGCGCTCGTCGTAGTTTTTCACGCCATCGACGGTGATCTGACCGATGTAGTATTGCTTTGGTGTGCGGTTATAGTCGATTTCGGGTGCTACTTCGCGCTTCACCACTTGCGGGAGAAGGGGGAGGAGCAGCCCGAAGAGGCCTAATATAATAAGGTATGTCCTTTTCACTTTTGTTTGCCGTAGTTTCTGTTGTTCAGCCCTTGGTCACTTGTTCCCCTGTCATTCCGAAGCGTCTTTGCCTGTGCTGATAGGCGGCGATGGCTTTGTGGAGGTCTTCTTCCTTGAAGTCGGGCCAGTAGGTGTCGCAGAAGTAGAACTCGCTGTAGGCACATTGCCAAAGGAGATAGTTGCTGATGCGTAGTTCTCCGCCGGTGCGTATGAGCAGGTCGGGGTCTGTCATGAAGTGTGTTTCGAGGTGTTGGGAGACGTATTCCTCGGTGATGTCTTCGGGGTTGAGCCTTCCGGCTTGCACTTCGATGGCTGCGTCGCGCATGGCTTTGGTCAGTTCCCAGCGGCTGCTGTAGTTGAGGGCTGTGCTGACGGTCATGCGCTTGTTGTTCTTCGTGTTCTCCATGCATTCGAGCATTCGCTTTCGCGACGATGGGGGCAGCTTCTCGATGTCGCCGATGTTGCGGTAGCGTATGTCGTTCTTCATGAATATCTCGTCTTCGAGTTTGTCGGCTATGAGCTGCATGAGCACTTCCACTTCTGCTTCGGGTCGGTTCCAGTTTTCGGTGGAGAAGGCATACATGGTCAAGTACTTGACGCCCAGCCTTGCGCATTCCGAGGTGATGCGGGTTACGTTCTCTACGCCTTGTATGTGTCCGCTCGAGCGGGGCAGTCCTCTCTCTTGTGCCCAGCGGCCGTTGCCGTCCATGATGATGGCGATGGAGGCGGGGATGTTGTTTCTGTCGAGTTCGAAGTCCATATTTCTTAGTGTGTTATGTTGCCGTTTCGGGTCAGTCCGCTGTCCTTTCCGGTGCTTGCCTCAAAGGGGTGTCGTTTCAGTCCTGCAGGAGGGTCGTTTTATGCTCCACGTTGTGTCGGCCGATTCTCCACGTTGTGTCGGCCGATTCTCCACGTTGTGTAAGCCGATTCTCCACGTTGTGTTTTCCTGCCCTCCTTGCGGCTGAGGTCTGAGGCACTTTCCGATGGTATGGTAGCGTACTGTCATGGTGTCGTTAATTGTTGCATTTCCGCAGTTTCGGGAACATGTCGTAGGTGATGAAGAACATGGCGAAGCTGTAGGTGTCTTTGTTCTTGAACATGCCGCTATGCACGCCGAAGGGGTCGCTCAGCTGTGTTCCTTCGGGAGTGGCGTCGAGCTTGTCGGTCGTGCTGAAGCGCATGGTCCACTCGAAACCTATGTTGACGCGGGGCTTGAGCTTGTACTTCACGCCCAGTCCCACCGGTATGTTCATGCCGGCACATGCTTTGGCACCGCCTCCCATGCCGACGGTGATGCCCAGTCCCGCCAGTATGTATGGGGTGATGCGGCTGTTGCCTTTATAGCCTACTCCTGTGCCGAAGCCCCAGAAGTTCAGTTCGAACTGAGCGCCCAGGTCGAGGATGTTCCGCGAGAACTTCACCTTTGTGGGCAGTCCGCCTTCGGGAGTCTTGTCCCAAGCATTGGTAGGGATGAAGCCGTCGGTAGAGCCGTGGATGTGTCCGAAGGCAAGGTTCGCCTTGACAGCCATGCGGGCATTCAGGATGCGTCGCGCAGAAAAAGCCCCCATGCCGCTGAGGTTGGCAAACGGCACTCCGTTGGCATCGCCCAAATAGAAGCAACCGCCTGCTCCCACTCCCATGTCCATCTTGTATTCCACCTCTTCCTCTGCCAAACAAGTGAAAGGGAGTAAAAGTAGGAATAGAAATGGGAGGAAAGCACTTCGAGCAGGGAGTAAAGCGCCAAAGCGCCGGTGGGCGCCAAAGGCAGCTTCTAAAGCCTTCGTCCACGAGCGTAGCGAATTTACTTCCATGAGCGTAGCGAATTTACTTCCTCTTATTGCTTCCATCTCTTTTATCTACTTCTATCCTAATTAATTTACGCTTTAGAGCCTCCTCTAAATCTCCCCCTAAAGGGAGAGACTCCCCCCCTCTCCTTAGGAGAGGGATGGGGAGAGGCCATTTAATTTACGATTTGACGATTTACGATTTATTTACGATTTAGTAATTTAGCTATTTAATAGAGGTTAGAGGTTAGGGGTTAGAGGATTGCTTGGGATGCTGAGGGGACGCCTTCGGCGAAGTGAAGAGTGAAGAGTTTGCTACCGCCCTAACTTTCAACTTTCAACTTTCAATTTTCAATTTTCAATTTTCAACTTTCAACTTTCTACTGTTGTGCGAATCCAAGTCTGTTAAGTCTTCCGCGCCATACTTGTGCGTTGGTGATTATCCATATGAAGTTGTCCTCATCCACAGCGCTTGCCACGCAGCCTTCGGTGCCTTCCAGCTCGAAGGGCAAGTGGAGTTCGGTGCTGGGTCGCCATGTGATGCCGTAGTCCTGGCTGATGTAGAGGGCGTCGAGGGCCTTGTGGCTTTGGTCGGCCGACGCTCCGCCAAAGGCGATGCACTTGCCGTCATAGGCCAGCAGGTTGAAGTGTTCGAGCTTCGGGCACGGAATGGTGTTGTCTTGGCTCCACGGGAAGAAGACCCACATGGCCTTGTCTTCCTTTTCGCTCTCGTTCCACATCTTGTTCCAGACAACCGCGCCAAGGGAGCTTTCGCTCTTGCCGACCATGACGATGCGGCTGTTGCCGTTGGCCTGCTGGAGCGTCAAAGCTCGGATGTCGGCTGCGGGAAGGAGGAGCGGGTCGGAGTCGAGCTGGTCCTCTTCCCACGTCGAAGCGTCGGTCGAGCGGAGCATCTTGCCTTCCGAGATGGCGTAGAAGAAGTCGTCCGTCTTCTCTACGAGCGTGAGGGGTCCCAG
This sequence comes from uncultured Bacteroidales bacterium, assembly GCA_902776455.1. Taxonomy (GTDB): domain Bacteria; phylum Bacteroidota; class Bacteroidia; order Bacteroidales; family Bacteroidaceae; genus Physcousia. The sequence continues at coordinate 25,866 of CACYQI010000012.1, forward strand.
ATAGGCAGAACCCACTTGCTGCCAAGTCGTTGCGTCGGAGGAAGAGAGGATTCGCCCGTCGCTCGTGCTGAGATAGAGCATTCCGTCGTGCTGCCGAAGGGACTGCACGTCAACCTCAGACCCCTCAACCCCCGTTAGGGGAAAAGCCTCTCCCCAACCCTCTCCCGTGGGAGAGGGAGAAGGGCCTCTCCCCAACCCTCTCCTAAAGGAGAGGGAGAACAGCCTCTCATCTAGACCTTTCCCTATCACCATCAGCTGGTCGTCGAGGAAGAAGGCCTTCATGTCGGTCAAGTCTGCCAGCGGCTCCACCTCGTCCTGCTGTAGCTCCCAGTAGAGGGAGTCGCCTTCCTGCTGATGAACGTTCACCTTGAAGGTATAGGTGCGGCTGCTTTGGTTGTCGTTGCTTGTGAGGAGGAGTTCGAGCGGTCGTGTCAGGTCGAGGCTGTCGGTAGCGTTGTAGGCCGTCCAAGCCTCCGAGCCTTTCTGCCGATAGGTGAGCACCGAGCCGTCGAAAGCGATGGTGGCAAGGACGGCATCGAGCTGGCTGCCGAAGGGCAACGAGTCGCGGTTCTCGATGATGCCATTGCGATGGTCGATGGTCATGGCGTAGCTGCTGCCGGTGAAGGTAGAGTTCGTAGTCCTGATGAGGCCGCCCTGGCGGTCGCGTATGTCGAGCTTGCGCTTCACCGTTCCCAGCGTGACGGACTTGATGTAGCAGTAGTCGTTACTTTCCACCACGGCATCGCTGCTGCCCGAACACGACGAAGCCAGCATGGTCAGCGCCGGAAGAAGCAGAAGCCAGCAATTCCTCATTATTTTCTCTGTGCGCATTGCGTGATATTTAATTCAGGCTGCAAAGGTACAAAGAAAAGTTGAAAGATGAAAGTTGAAAGTTGAAAAATGAACAAAGAATTAAGAATTAAGTGAAGGTTTAGCCCTTATTTTAAGTTTATTTGTAAATTCGCTTAAGTTTCGCAACTATTCAGCGAATCGTCTTTCCAGAGTCGCCTGCGGCGAGAAACCCTGCAAATCAGAGCAAATCAAACAAATCCCTATACCAATAATTATAAAGACTTGACAGATTTGAATCGATTTGTTGGATTTCTGCCCGATAGGGCACTCCTTAATCATATCCGCTGAATAGTTACCGCAAAATTCGTGCAATTCGTAGTGAAAGAAAACCTTATAATGCTGTCTGCTAAAAGGATGCAGTTCATCAGATGAAAGCCCAACCCGCCTTGTAGGGACGCACCGTGGCGCGTCCGTCTTAATAAAACTCACCACGAATTACACGAATTGCACGAATTTTGCCATCCGACAATCATCAGCTTGGCTTTAATTCGTGAAATTCGTGCTGGTTCGTGGTGAAAGAAGACCTTACGGTATTACGACAGGCCTGCGCATTCCGGGCCTCACCATTCGTTGTCCCAGATGCTGGTGAAGTTTTCCTTTGCGCGGCCGCCGTCGTCGTAACCTTCATCGCTGCCGCCGCCTGTGATGCCGACGTTGCTGTTGATGTCCTTGTTGAACAAGCTTGCGGCAAGCAGCATCTCGCACTGTGCCTGCTCCACCATCGTCTGGGGTTGAATATATGTACGTTTCATATTACTTGAGAATCTTTTTGCCGTTAATAATGTTGATGCCCTTTTGAGCCTTGTTCAGACGCTGACCTGCCAGATTGTAAATTGAATGGTCAATGGTCAATGAAGAATGGTCAATGGCATCAATGCCTGTTGCATCATCGTCAATGCTGAGCACAAAACCCTTCACAGGAAGCGACGGGTCGTTCAGGTGGAAGTAGCAACGGAAGGCGCGGAGCTGGAAGTTCTCGCGGCTTGGATAGTAGAGCTTGTTGTCTGCCCCGAGGTAATAGTTCGCGTGGTCGGTCGTGAAGAGCGATGCCGGAGAATAGATGCCCGCGAAGCTCACTGTGCCGTCATTGCTGATGATGCTGTTGTCGGCAGGCACTTCATTCTCGATGGTGACGCTTTCGAAGACTGGATTGTCGAGATTGCTACCCACCTCGGGCCACTTCACGATGTATGGCACACCGGCTTCTATTTGGTTGGCCTCCACGAAGTAAAGGCTCAGCACACCGGTGTTGCTGTCGAAGCCTGTGTTGCTACCGGCGCTGTTGGCGAGGGTCATGACAGAGGCTCCTTCGAGAGGCGTGTCGTCGAACCAATGTCCTAAGGAAGCATCAGGGTCGCCCACACTGAATGGCAGGCAAAGTGTGTTCCAGCTTCCATCCTTGTAGAGGGTGCGACCTACGAGCTGGACGGTAAGGCCAGTCGTTCCGTTGTTGGCGGCTATGATGTCGGCGTTCTTGCTTCCCTCGGGCTGAGCACTGTCATCATCGAACAGAATCAGCGCATCCCTCCAGTAGGCCGTCACTGTGATGGTTTGCACATCGTACTCACTCCAGATGTACGGCGCGGTGAAGTAGTCGCCGGGCTGCTTCTCTGCGTCAGGCTCGCAACTGGCCACCCAATGGTCGAACACCTTGCCGAGGGGAGCGGTGAAGCCGCACGCGGGCAGATAGTATCTACCAGCATAGCCATCATCGTTGGCCACGGTGTCATCGTCCATCGTGCCTGTGCCACCGTTGGCATCGAACACGATGGTATGGTGCAGCGCTACGAAGGTGAACGTGAAGGTCTTCTTGCCGCCCCAGTCGCCTGTGCCTTTGATAGTGGCCTGATATTGCTCTCCAACAACATAGTCGTAGATGCCAACGTTGGGGTCGAGTTCAATTGTATAGTCCGTTTCGAACGTCAGCTGCGTATCGCCATTCCACACCTCCACGTTGTTGCCGAGTGGATAGTAGGGGCCATAGCCGTCGTCGTAGGCTTCCAGCGTGCCCTTGATGTCGCAGGTGGCGATGTCCCAGCCCCATTGTGCATAGAGCACGACATTGCCGTTTACCTCGTCGGTCAGGTTATATACCTCTTCTTCGTCATAGTAGTTTGTTCCGCTGCCATCGGGTTCGGTATTCCATTCTTTGAAGCCATAGCCCGAGCGGGTGAACGTGTTGGCGGTCAGCGCAGTCCCTTCGCCGTCGTAGGTCAACAGCATCGGTTCCATCGTGCCTTCGCCGCCATTGGCATCAAAGGTAACGGTGTAGGTACGGGGCGCGATGGTCACCTCGACCGTCTGCACATCTACCGCATTCCAGTTGTCGCTGGCTTCTACCGTATAATATATAATGTAGGTTCCGGCATTCTTTGCCGTGGGAATGTCAGTGGAATAGTTCGTGCCGTCGAGGCTGTAGGTCATTGTGCCGAAGTCGGTTGTGCCTGCTGATACGAGTGCCTGTTTCGAACCGTTATAGATGAGATCGGTTACAGCTACCGGGGCTGTGATGGTCGGTGTGGCCTTAGCGATGGTGAATGTCATTATCACCGTGCCGAAATAGAAGCCCTTGCCCGCGATGGTCACGGTGGCAGTTCCTGCATTTGTATTGTCGGAATAGCTTACTGTATAGTCCGTATCTGCCGTCATATTGCTGACTGTGACTGCCGGCTCGATGGCATTGCCCGTATAGGTTTGTGCGTCGATGTCGGCAATCTCTGGCGTCACGTCGGAAAGACTGACCGTCACATCGCTTGCGGGCATTGTCAGCGACACCGTTCCTGCTGTCGAAGTTCCTGCAAGAGTTCCTGCCGTCGTGGTGAACTTCTTGATTCCCGTGGTAGGAGCCTCTGAAGTGAATGTGATGTTATCGCCCTGCCTGCCGAAGTGGTAGGTGTTAGCCGCCGTGCGTCCGACGGTGTGGATGTTGCCCGTCATGATGATGCCGTCGGCGAGCGTGATGTTATAGACGGTGACCTTCGTGCCGCCCGAGTAATACTTGTTTGCTGGCTCGATGGTATAGTAGCAATTCGTGATATTGCCACTGCCTCCCGCGATTGCACCTATGTATGCACTTGTTCCAACCATGCTGACTGTAGCCGTCGTAAAACAATCTTGTATTGTACCTGAGTAGAAATTTCCAGCAATTGCGCCAGCTTGTCCGCCGTAAGCGCAAGTGACCGTGCCGCCAATGACTGCGCAGTTGACAATACTGCCACTTGGCATACTACCTGCAATACCGCCTGCTCTTGTTCCAGTGAAGCTGCAATCCTTCAGATTGACATTTCTTACCGTTCCTCTCAGATTTCCGATTAAGCCAGACTCGTAGTTTCCTACTCCCGAAGCATAATAGTTGAGATTCAGGATTACATATCCATCGCCGTCGAATGTGCCGTTAAATGAATTGTCGTTGCCTATTGTCGTGTAGCTCACGCCACTCATATCGATGTCAGCGGTCTGCTTGAACAGCATATCCTCTGTTCTGCCCCCGCCGTTGACGTAAGAAGCAAGGGCGTTGAGAGCATTGGCTCCGTCAATAGCATAATAGCCTGGATTGTCTCCATCTCGGGGAACATAAGTCAGACCGCTGATATTGAGGCCTCCGTCGGCATTGGCTTGTTCCACCACGGGCGTTACGGTCACATTGGCATAAGGCATCGTGAACGAGAAACTTCCCGTCCACCAGCCGCCACTGACGCTGATGTTCTTGTCTGTATCGTAGGTCACGGCAACGCTTTTTATCAAGTATCCGCTATTAGGAGCAGCGGTCAGAGTTACCACCTCTCCAGCCTTAGCACTCGTTTTGGATGGATTCACTGTGCCATTTGGCGTGTCCGCGATTGTCACGGAAAACTCCTGATTGGCGTCAACAAGCGACACTGTGAGGTCAACGCCTTCGCGTGTGGTCAGCGTTTGGTTGTCTCCGATAAACTCAAACGTCAATTGTCTGCCTGTGATCATTGTTGGTGGAATGGTCACGTCTGGGCCATTGTATCCTGTAGAATATACATTACTCAAAACACTCCCGTTTTCATCAGAGACATTGAGTATTCCACAATGATACCATGTCTTCACCGTTCCTTCGATTACAAAAGCATATCCCGATGGGGCTGTCAGTGTGATTTTCCCATTGCAGTTGTTGGAATAGTTGCCGTTGGCACCACCATTGTCATAAAGCTTGAATGACTTTACGCCGCTTGGTATCGTTCCTGTCTCCGTCCCCGTTGCTGGTATGTTGACAGAAAACTCGTTGTTGGTATTCGCAATTGCTGTAAAAGTCGGCGTGACGGTAACGTCGGCATTGGGCATGGTAAATGTGGCTGTATTCACTTGCTTGTACCATGGCTGATAACTGATGCTGACGGGATTGGTCCCGTCGGATGCCGTTACTCCGTTCAGCAAGTAGCCGCTGGCAGGCGATGCTGTTAGGGTAATCTCTTGGTAAGCTGTCGCGCTTGGCGGATTGGCCGACATTGTGCCGCCGGAGACACTTGCAATGTTGATGCTCCGAGTAGGCAACGACTCCTTTGTCTGCACCTTTATGTCCTCGGCGGTGACGGTGTATGTATAAGCGCCGCCCGCTCCCCTATTGACCGCTGTTCCGTTGCAAAATATCGGGTCGACGGTTTTTCCTGACTCAACTGTCACGGCGAAGGTAACCTCCGTTCCTGCGGTATAGTATTTATTGTCGCTGAAAGTTCCGATTGCTTCGGTGGAAGGCGTAATGGATGTCACGCCGCCGTTTTCTACCGCCACAAACTTGTAGATTCGAGTGCCTTGCTCCCAGCCTTGGCTGTCGGAAGTGGTATAAACATTGGTGATGGCGCCGCTACCAGCGCTATTTATCATGCCACCGGTAGGGTTGATAATGTTCACAACGCAGTTGCGGATAGCTCCGGCATTATTATAAACCACACCGCCGGTGTTGTTGTAATTTCCACTCATCCTATTTACTCTTCCCGAAATGGTGCAGTCTTCGATAGTTCCCTTGTTTTCTTTTGCTACGATGGCAGTATAACTACCTTGGCCGTTAACGGTGATATTCTCGAAATGGGTGTTCTTGATTGTACCCTCGTTAATCCAGAAGATGGCACCGAGACAGTTGAAGTTATATATCATCTTAATGTCTGTGATGGTAGCGTTTTTGATGGTGTGTCCGCAGCCATCGAAAGTGCCTTTGAAAGGTTTTGACTGCTGTCCCCAACCACTTTCTAAATTGAAGCCAACCGAGTAGTCTCCATTGAAGGTTGTACTTGTGAAGTCGAGGTCGGCACCCAGCGCTACGGTCATACCGCTGTAGTCTGTGCCGCCTGCAACAGCGCGTGCAAAAGTTTTCCAACCGTCAATCGTGGTGATGGTCAAGTCTGCTGCCCTCGCCGTCTGCGTGGTGAGCAGGACGAGGAGCAGCACGGTGGCTGCCCTCGCGGTGTGTCGGATGATGTGAATGATGTTGTTCATTGCTTGATAAGTTTTTATGTTTATATTAATGTTTAATTCGGTTGATTTTGGCGCAAAGTCCTGTCTGCTTCCTCCTTTCGTCGGCGCAGGTAGTTTTCTATGCGGGCGTTGCGCCCCCAGTAGTAGGCGGCGAAGCCGAATCCGATGGCACTGGCCACGATGACGACGAGGGGGAAGCACCACGCCAGGATGTCGGCAGATAAGAATGCGGCGGTGGCCGCGAGAATGTTGATGTTCATATTGCTTGCGATTTTGGGTGCGAAATTACGACTTTTCGGGCTTTGGTTTGTGTCCAATCGTAAATTTTTTGTGGCCAAAAGTAAATTTTTTGCATCCATGAGACATACGCGAAAGTGGAATTTACATGCGCAAAAGTAAATTTTTATGGGGCATTATGCCGATGGAATGGGGATTTTTTGTAACTTTACACCCCGTATGGACAGTCTTGACTATATTTTCGGCCTCGCAGCACTGGCGTACATCGTGACGAGCACGATGTTTGCCGCCGTGCGCTGGTGGCATACGTGTCCTACTGCGGACAAGGGTTATGCCTACCCGGACCGCCGGATGCAGGCGTTGCTCTACCTCGTGCCGGCGGTGGTGCTCGCGCCGTGCGTGGCTTTTCCCATGCGACCGTCGGCACAGGCGCTGGCCGCCCACTACTTCGTGCTCTGCCACAGTTTCTTCTGCGCACTGTTGCTGATGATCTACTTCGGGCAGGTGAAAGGCTGGCAGCGGTGGAAGCCGTGGTCTGTCGCCCTGGGGGTTCCCGTCGGCGTGATGGTGGCGGCGAAGGCCGTAGAGGCCTGGACGGACGTGGCGGTGATGCCGGAGCGGATGGGATGGTGGCTGACGGCTACGGTGGGAGCGGTCTGTCTGTGCTATTGCATCGAAGCCATGCACCGCGTGTGGCTGTGGATGAAGCCGCTCAGCGAAGACTACTACTCCAACCCCGACGACCTGCCACTGGAATACGCCCGTCAGGTGCTGCCCATCCCCGTGGTGCACGGCGTGGCGGCGTGGGCGGCATTCCTCATTGGGAATGCGACGGTGACGGCCGTCGTCATGGCGCTGCTCTCGGTGTTCAACGTGTGGTTTCTCATCCTCGTGCTGCCAGCCCATCGGCATCGGGAAGACCCGGTGGCAGAGGTGCCGAGATCAGCCCAGAAGCCACTGCCCCGCGAGATTGTCAGCCGCATCAAACAGCAGCTGCAGCAGTATGTGGAAACGGAAGAGCACTTCCTGGACCCTCACCTCACGCTCAGCGACGTAATCACGGGCGGCTGCACCTACAACCGCAGTTATGTGTCGCGTGTGCTCAACGAGGAGATGGGCTGCACCTTTTCTGCCTACGTCAACCGCCTGCGCCTGCAGCGTGCCGACGAGCTGCACCGCCAGGAGCCGCAGGCACCCATCGGCGACATCATCGACCGCTCCGGCTTCGACTCTCCATCGAACTACTACAAGGCGAAGCGGAAGTATGGTGAGGCGTGAATGAAAATGGAAGCGTTCAGATGGCGGCAACTTCTTTTTCTGTAACAGCCATCTGCATTCCTTCGGTGATGCCATGCGCCCCCGGCTCCCTATTTTGATAGAGGGGTGGGGGGCTGCAATCTTCTCGGTCGCGGCTTTTCTGTGCCCCAATCCGGCATCTGCATCATGGGGCGGGCAAGAAGGTTGCGATTGAGCGGCCGCAGTATGTGTGTTTTCCCTGCTCTGTGCAGCGGGGGAGGGTGGGTGCCTTTACGCCTTCGGCGAGCTGGATGGGTGCGGTCTCGATGCGTGCTTCGTCCCAAAGACCTGCATCGATGAAGCTTTGCAGCAGTTCCCTTCCGCCTTCCACGAGGAGGCTCTGTATGCCCCGATTGTAGAGGTCGGTCAGTATCTCCTGGATGCTTTCGTGACTATAGATGACGGTTGGCGTGCTGCCGTCCATGAGGTGAAGGCTGGAGGGCAGTATGCCGTGGCGGTCGATAGTGAGCCGCAGCGGATTGGCTCCCGTCCAGTATCTTGTGGTGAGGGAAGGGTTGTCGATGAGGGCAGTTCGAGTGCCGACGAGTATAGCTCCGCTCCTTGCTCTCAGCCGATGAACAAGAGTTTGCGTCAAGGCGTTGGAGAAGAAGACTGACCCCCAAGACCCCCTCCAAACCTCCCCGAGGGGATGGTTCCTGCCGCGAAAGGCTCTCCCCCTCGGGGGAGATGGAGAGGGGTCTTGCCCTCCCCTCGGGGAGGTTTGGAGGGGGTCGAGGGGGCTTATATACCCGTCTTCGCTTTGTGCCCATTTCAAGGTAATCCAGGGGCGTTGCTTCTGGTGGAAGGTGAAGAAGCGGCGGTTCAGCTGGCGGCATTCGTCTTCCAGTACGCCTACGAGGACTTCGCATCCGGCATCCTTCAGCTTCTTGATGCCCAAGCCGTTGACCTTAGCGAAAGGGTCTGTGCAGCCGATGACGACACGCGGTATGCCGCTCCTGACGATGAGGTCGGCACAAGGGGGCGTCTTGCCGTAATGGGCACAAGGCTCCAAGCTGACGTATATGGTGCTACGGCAGAGAAGATGCTTGTCCTTCACGCTCTTGATGGCGTTCACCTCGGCATGCGGCCCGCCACAGCGGCGATGATAGCCCTCGCCGATGATGCGTCCGTCGCAGACCACCACGGCTCCGACCATCGGATTGGGCGCTGCTCCAGCCTCGCCGCAACGAGCCAATTGCAGACATCGCTGCATATAGAATTCGGCCCCCTCCCTATCCTCCGTCGCAAGCTCCCCAATTGCTCCGCTACCAACGGGCAATTGCCCCCTTTGGGGGAGAGCCTTATGTTGCATCTCGGTCATTACAAAAAAACTTTATTCTTTATTCTTTAATCTTTAATCTTTTTTGTATCTTTGCAGCATGAATGCATTGCAGATACTTCGGCAGAGATATGGTTTGGGCGAAGCTCGTGCACTCTATGAACTCATCATGGAGCGTCGCTTCGGGCTTTCGCGAACAGACATTCTCCTCGGCAAAGATACGACTTTATCGGCAGAGGACAAAGCCGAACTCGAAATAATTGTTGATAGAGTGGCAAAAGGCGAACCGGTGCAGTACGTTTTGGGCTGTGCCGACTTCTGCGGACGCGAGTTTCTTGTCGGTCCGGGCGTACTTATCCCCAGACCTGAAACGCAGGAACTTGTTCGTCTCGTAGAGCAGCATCTTGCCCTCGGCAGCACGGTTCTCGACATCGGAACAGGTAGCGGCTGCATCGCCATTACGTTGGCTTTGGCAGGCTACGAAGTGACGGCTCTTGATGTCTCGGACGTGGCTCTCTCGTTTGCCCGAAGGAATGCCGAGCGACTTGGCGCAGAAGTGGAGTTCGTGAAGGGGGATATATTAAAAGAGAAAAGTGAAAAGTTAAAAGTGAAAAATAATAGTAACCTGCCAAAGGAGACAGAGAACGAAAGTAACTCTGATTATTCACTTTTCACTTTTCACTTTTCACTCGATGCTATCGTCAGCAACCCTCCATACATCTGCGAAAGCGAGGCTTCGGCGATGGACGGGAACGTGCTCGACCACGAGCCGCATCTCGCGCTCTTTGTGCCCGACCATGATCCCCTGCTCTTCTACAGGGCAATCAGCGAGTTCGGACTGGAACATCTTGCTGCTGATGGACTGCTCTTCTTCGAGGTGAACAGGGCATACGCTGAGCAGGTTGCTGAACTCCTTTTGCAGAAGGGCTACAGAGAGACAAAGATAGTGAAAGACCAATACGATAACAATCGGTTTGTATGGGCAAGAAAGATTCAGGACTAATGTCGAAGGAAGTGGCTCTCGGAAAAGCTACAGCCCTTTGCAGTCAGAGCGAACATTGCGAGTCTCAGATTATGGAGAAGCTTTCGTCGTGGAACGTGTCGGTTCAGGACGCCTACAACATCATGGACTATCTCCTGAAAGAGAAGTACATCGACAACAAGCGCTTTGCCCGTGCCTACTGCCACGACAAACTCTGCTACAACCATTGGGGCCGCGTCAAGATAAGGCAGATGCTCCGTCACCTACGGCTCAGCGACGAGGAGATAGCGGAGGGAATGGAGGCGATTCAAGAAGACGCTTATCTCGAAACGTTGCAAAACGTCCTTCAGGCCAAGGACCGAACCCTGAAGGACAAAGATAAGTATCTGCGCAAAGCCAAGCTCGCGCGTCACCTCCTCTCCCGCGGATTCGAGACGGAACTCGTTGTCGATGCCGTCGATGCGTACCTCTCCATAAATTCCCTGTAGGCTTTGGGCAGCTCTCTGTTCTTGTAGATGTCGAAGGCCTTGGTGGCAATGAGGAAACGCTCTGTGTCGCCTCGGAGCATATAGGAGCAAATGGCGTAGTCGAGCATCTTCTTTTGCTGCGGACAGTTCCCGTAGTAGCGAGCCAGCCGAAGCATTTCGATGGGCAATGGGAAACCGCCTACGAAGTTGTCGGCACGGAGGGGAACCGACTTGATCAATTTACTATTTAAGACCCCTCTCCATCTCCCCCGAGGTGGAGAGCTTTTCGCGGCAGCAAGTCTCCCCTCGGGGAGATTTAGAGGGGGGCTCCCTCCCCCTCGGGGGAAATGGAGGGGGGGCTTATCAGTCAATTTCTTCCTTCGCTCCTCGACGAAAGTCTTGTGGCAGCAGGACTTGGAGAGGACTTCGAGAAGCTTCTTCGCCGTCTCGAAGTCGCCTTCTTCGATGCTGTAGTCTGCCATTTGTCTGAGGCTCGCGAAGCAGTTGCCGCTCGATTGCAGCAAGCCGTATTCCTGAGCATGATGGTAGGCTTCGTCGTAGATGCCGAGGTTCAGGTAGAAGAGGCGGTTGAACTGCGAGGCAACGTACTCTGTCTCATGCTGATAGTAGAACTGGTTCTCTTCCCGAATCGGGTAGTCGAAGAGGTTTTCGGGCAGGGTTCCGAGCGCACTTTCTGCCAATAGGGCATATCTTAGGGCAACGGAATTGCCTCGGCGGGCATCGCCTTTGATGTGTTCCTTGTAGAGGATGTCTTCCCAACGCTCTTCGTTTGCGAGGCAGACCAGCTTCTTGACGTATTCGCCGTCGCTGTTGTAGTGGCTTGTCAGCGGGTCGAAGTAGGTGCCGAAGGCTGTGTATCGTTCCTCGAAGGGGATGAAGGCGACTTGCTGACTATAGACGAGCGGTGCCACTCCGAGCAAAGCAAGGGGCGCAAGCCAGCAGGCACATTTCTTTGCGCCGAAGTCCTTGAAAGCCAAGGCTGCTTGGACCACGACAAGCAGGGCCAGCAGGGGCGTTCTCATCAGGAAGAAGCCCATCGGGATGCAAAGCAGGCTCCAGAGCAGTCTTTCCTTGAAGCCTTTGATGACGAAGGGGTTAAGGAGCAGGAAGAAGAAGAGCCATTGCAGCTGGAAAGAGAGGCTGAAGGTACAGAAGAAGCCTAAGACGACGGGCGGCAGAAGCGCGAGCCAAGAGAGCGTCTGCTTGGCCAGCAGACCGATCGCCCCTAGTACGAAGGCTCCGACAGAAGCGGCTACGAAGGGCGAGCCGTAGAACTGCATCAGGAAGTCGGCCAGCCATTGGGCTACGGCCGGCAGCGTGGCAAGCTTCAGCTGCCAGAAGTCTTGGGTCGGAAGCCAGAAGTCGTCGCCCTCCATTGTTATATAGGTATAGGGGAACTTCGTGGCTGTGTAGATGGCAAAGAGCAGCATCAGAGCCACAAGCACCGAATAGAAAGCCCATCCAGCCGTCTTGAAGGGGATGGCTTTATGCACCTGATTTTGATTATGTTTGCTTTTCTTGTTCATTTATAAGCAGTTCGTTTTGGCTCACTCTAAAGGGCTTCAGGGGTTCTGGAAGAACCTTGCCAGCCCCGTTCTGGCGGATTTGTAATCCGCCAGATGCGAATATAGGCATTTGTAATGCCGACATATAAGGGTGTTGCGGGATTGCAAATCCCTATACCCTTTGCGGTCGGATTGCAAATCCGACCGAACATGGAGTCAGATTCTACACTTGGCTTTATTTGCGGTTTGCTAATCTTGAATCATTCATAAACAGCTCATTCGTTTTCCCCTAAAGGGCGTCAGGGGTTCTGGAAGAACCTTGCCAGCTCGTCTTTGCTGACGACGACGGGTGCCTTGATGAACTCCGGCACGTTGTAGGCCATGAGCAGCAGCAGGTTCTCCTCGGGGTCCTTCTGCGGCAGGAGGAAGGGCTTGTGGAACCGCTTGCCGTCCCAATGGGCGAGCATCAGTCGGGTGTAGCGTCCGTCGAAGCGCTTCGTGACGTACATCATCCACCTGCCATTCGAACTCCATGCGTGGAAGCTCTCGGCTCGGTCGCTGTTCAAGATGTCCGTCGGCACCATTTCGCCCGTCTCGAGGTCCATCATCTTGAGGTCCGATTCTGAGTGGTAGAGGTTGTAGCCACCGCATTCGCCGAGCGAGAAGAGCATGTAGCGGCCGTCGGGTGTCAGCCTCGGCATCATGGCCGTGCCGCCTTGCCTGTAGGCGCTATAGACGGTATCGACGGCTCCCAGCTCTCCTGTCTCCACGTCGAACGGCACGCGCACGATGCTGTAGTGCAGCTTGTCGGTCTCCATAGGCATGTTCACGGGCTTGGCCGTGCTGAAGTAGAGCCATCGGCCGTCGGGCGAGAAGGAGGGGAACATCTCGAGGTTCAGGCTGTCGGTGAAGCGCTCGTCTTGCAGGACTTGCTCTTTGTCAATGTCATAGACAATGAGGTCCGACCACAAGTCATACACCTCTATCTTGTTGCGGCTCTGCCCGTAGAAGGCCTGATGGGTGGAGTTGCTGGAGAAGGCGATGTATCGTTTCGACGGATGCCAAATGTTGTAGGAGCCGTGTCTGCCGCCGCTCATCTCCTTGATGTCCACCTTCTTCATCTTTCCGTCGCGCATCACGATGGTTCCGCCGTTCTTCCCTCGGGCATGGAAGGTGAAGTCGCGCGGACTGTAGCCCGCAAAGGAGTGGCAGTTCACACAGCCGTTGTTGTTCTGCGAGTTCTCGATGATGGGTTCCTCGTCGAAGCAGGTGAGGTCTCGCTGATAGATGCCCATGCGGTTCCAACTCTCGTAGCCTGGCGGAATGAGCCGGTAGGCAATCCAGGGGTCGATGTCGTCCGTGCTGACATAGATAGGGAAGGGCTTGTAGGTGACGCCTTCGGGGTGCTTCTTGTCCCAGACGGAAACGGTGACGGAGAGAGACCCGGCCGCGAGTGATTTCCACGCCTTTTCGGGTATCTCCACATGGTCTGTTCCGCCTACGCTTAGGCTCTCTCCCTTCTCGTTTACGATGTCGGCCTGAATATGTTCTGCATCGGGCACGGAGAAGTTCAGGGGGCAGATGTTCTTAGGCACCGTCACCCCGATGTAGTCGGGGTAAATCTCGGGCAGAGCATCCACCTTTTCCTTGGCTTCCCGTCGCGAGCAGGACGAGAGCAAAACAAGCAGCATGAGCAGAAGTGAACGGGTCTTCATCTCGTTGTAAATAGTGTTTCGTGATGCAAAGTTACGAATAAGCGAGCGAAAAGCAAAGAAAAGAAGGAAAAATCTTTGCTTTGCTATTCCGAGCGGAAGTAAGTTCGACGAAGTCAAGGTTACGAATAAGCGAGCGAAAAGCAAAGAAAAGAAGGAAAATTCTTTGCTTTGCTGGCTGGAAATCAAGCACCGGAGGTGCGACAGACCACAGACGGGGGTGAAACCCCCGGAACAGGGTGAGCAACAAAACAAAACCCTGAAAGGGTGACAGCATATGCAATCGCTGTCATATCATCCTGCATATTCCCTCGCACACCGCCTGCTTTCCGCTGAAAAATTCTTTACATCAAAACATCACTCAAAACGCTGTTTCGGGCAACGTCGCGTGCCATCTCTTTCAACACTCCACGTTAAGTCGGCCGATTCTCCACGTTGTGTTGCTTTTTCCTCCACGTTAACTTTCCCCTTCCTCCTTTCCATTTTCAGCCTCAAAATTTGTTCTGTATGACGGCATTCCATGCCGTCCTGATACTTTCTTAACACACCTCCTCAAAATGTCCCTTTGTAACCCATTGATTATCACTGCAAGTTCGTTTTAAGCCCATTTCTTGCGTTTTAGGCTCCAAAGTGCCACCGCATCGAAAAAACGCCGCCAGAGCGCGTCGCATTGAGAAAAGTCTTTACAAACCCCGCACAGAATGCAGCAAGGCCGCTCTGCCCATTTCGGGGCGAAGCGGCCTTTTGCGTGCATGATGTAACGGCAGCGGGTCAGCGTCTCTCGCAGTAAACACCCACCTCGGCAATGGAGGCCGTGCCCTTGCACTCCAGGACGGTGAGGCGGACTTGACTGCCCCAAACGGTCGGGAAGCGATGAATCTTGACCCGCTCCTCGCAGGGGGACTGTCCCTCGAAGAGTGTCTTCCAGCCTTGACTGTCGCGGTACTCCAGACGATAACGCTGCAGGCGGTTGTCGTCGCTGTCGGTGATAACCACCATGTTGAAGGGCTTTTCCCGTTCGAAGCTGACGCTCCACCAGGGTTCCTTCACTTCGCTGTTCGCGTTCCAACAGCTGTTGAAGTCGTCGTCGTTGGCGAAGTCGAAGATGGCATAGTCGTCGCTCCACGAGCCTTCGGACGGGCAGTTCTTTGCCAGATTGCTGCTGATGATGGGCGCTTCGGCCTGCGGCACGTCGGCCACATGGCCGCGCTTCTTCCATAGCTCGCCTATCTTCTTCAAGGAAGCCAAAGCGTTGTCGTCCATGAGACCCTCGCGGTTGGGGGCCACGTTCAAGATGAAGGTGCAGTAGGCTTCGCCGTAGGGTTCGATGTTCTTGCGCACCATCTCCTCGGGGTCCTTCAGCTTGTCCGTCGGGAACGACGTCTTCCAGAACCAACTGCTCTGCAAGGGCAGACAGGCCAGGGCGGGCAGGCGGTTCTGCTGCGTGCTGATGCGCTGGCCGGCACCCTGTTCGTAGCTCTTGATGTCGGTGTAGAAGAGGGCTTCGCGTGGGTACTTGGCCGCGTTCAAGTCCATCACTAAACATTCGGGCTGCAACGCCTTGATGTGGCGATAGATGTCTTCGAAGGGAATCTCATCGTAGGAGATGCGGCTCCACGGAGCATCCCATCCGTCGATGATGATAGCGCCGATGCGTCCGTAGCCCGTGAGAAGCTCGGTCAGCTGGTCCTTTATCATCTGTATGTGCTGCGGGCGAATCATGTGCGGACGCAAGCGGTGGTGCGTGTCGAGAATGGAGTAGTAGATATAGACCTCCAGCCCTTCGGCACGGAAGGCGTCGGCATATTCGCGCACCACGTCGCGCCGGAGCGGACTGTTCATCACGTTGTAGTCGGTCGTCTTCGTGTCCCAGATGCAGAAACCGCTGTGGTGCTTGGTCGTCAGACAGCCGTAGGACATGCCTGCAGACTTGGCTGCACGTGCCCATTGGCTGCAGTCCAGACGCGTTGGATTGAAGCGCTCGGCGGGTGCATCGGGGTCGGGCCAGTCCTGGTCGCAGAACGTCGGCATGTTGAAATGAATGAACATGCCGAACCTGCGGTCTATGAACTCCTGCTGCAACTGGTGGAGCGTCTTCTGCTGGGCACCGATGGCCAAAGCCACAGACACAAGCATCAGGCTCAGGATGATTCTGTGTTTCCTCATAATATATATAATGTATCTATTCTAAAAGAGGGTGTGCCTTCTGATGGAGACACACCCTCTCGCTCGTTTTTGCAAGATGTGATTACTTCTTGTTCAGGTAGAGATCGGCCTGTACTGCACAAGCAACGGAGCAGCCTACCATCGGGTTGTTGCCGATGCCCAGGAAGCCCATCATCTCCACGTGAGCGGGAACGGAGCTTGAACCTGCAAACTGAGCGTCAGAGTGCATGCGGCCCAGCGTGTCGGTCATGCCGTAGCTGGCAGGACCTGCAGCCATGTTGTCGGGATGAAGCGTACGACCTGTGCCGCCGCCGCTGGCTACGCTGAAGTAAGCCTTACCTGCACGGATACGCTCCTTCTTGTAGGTGCCTGCAACGGGGTGCTGGAAGCGGGTCGGGTTCGTAGAGTTACCTGTGATGCTCACGTCAACGTCTTCCTTCCAAAGGATAGCTACGCCTTCGCGAACGTCGTCGGCTCCATAGCAGTTGACGGCAGCACGAGGACCGTTGCTGTAAGGAATGCGCTTCACTTCCTTCAGCTCGCCTGTGAAGTAGTCGAACTGTGTCTGCACGTAGGTGAAGCCGTTGATGCGGCTGATAATCATGGCTGCGTCCTTGCCCAGACCGTTGAGGATGCAACGCAGGGGCTTGTCGGCTGGTCTTGACTTGTTGGCCATCTGAGCAATCTTGATGGCACCTTCGGCAGCTGCGAAGCTCTCGTGACCAGCCAGGAAAGCAAAGCACTTCGTCTCGGGGCTGAGCAGACGGGCTGCCAGCTCGCCGTGGCCAATGCCGACCTTGCGGTCGTCGGCAACGGAGCCGGGGATGCAGAAGCTCTGCAGACCTTCACCAATATAGTTGGCGGCCTCTACGGCATCCTTTGCCTTCTCCTTCAGAGCGATAGCGGTGCCTACAACGTAAGCCCACTTAGCGTTCTCGAAGCATATCATCTGTGTCTCCTCACAAGTCTTGTAAGGGTCGAGGCCTGCAGCCTCACATATCTGGTTGGCCTCTTCGATAGAAGCAATACCATGTTTGTTCAAGCAAGCAAGAATCTGCTTGATTCGACGGTCTTGTGACTCGAATTTAACTTCTCTAATCATAATGTATTCCTCCTATTCTTTTATTCCTTGCGGGGATCGATTGATTTAACTGCACCGTCCTCGGCCTTTGTGCGACCGTAAGTGCCAGTGACACTCTTCAGGGCCTCGTCGGCAGGAACGCCTTTCTTGATGGCATCCATGAACTTGCCCATGTGAACGAACTCGTAACCGCAGACCTGGTCATCCTTGTCGAGGAACATCTTGGTGATGTAGCCCTCGGTGAGCTGCAGGTAGCGTGTGCCCTTGACCTTCGTACCATAGAGGGTACCGGTCTGGCTGATGAGGCCCTTGCCGAGGTCTTCGAGGCCGGCACCAATCATCAGGCCACCTTCCGAGAAGGCGCTCTGTGTGCGACCATAGACAATCTGGAGGAAAAGCTCGCGCATAGCGGTGTTGATAGCGTCGCAAACCAGGTCGGTGTTCAGCGCCTCGAGGATGGTCTTGCCGGGGAGAATCTCACTTGCCATAGCAGCAGAATGAGTCATGCCGGAGCAACCGATAGTCTCTACGAGAGCTTCTTCGATAACGCCGTCCTTCACGTTGAGCGTCAGCTTGCAAGCACCCTGCTGAGGAGCGCACCAGCCAATGCCGTGAGTCAGACCGCTGATGTCCTTGATTTCTTTTGCCTGAACCCACTTGCCCTCTTCAGGGATGGGAGCAGGACCATGGTTGGGACCCTTGGCCACACAACACATGTTCTGTACTTCGTGTGAATAAACCATAGATAAATAAAGTTTAAAAATTATAAAGTTTAAAAGTTAAATATGTTTTCGTTGTTTCGTTATGACGTTATTTCGTTATTACGTTGTTTCGTTATCACGTTATATCGTTATTCCGTTATGACGATATGTTCTCCCCCTAAAGGGGGCCGGGGGGTCAATATCCCAACTCCTTCACTATCTGGCTTATCTTCTCCATCGTGGTGAGTCGAGTGGGGACGAGGGGCAGACGGAGTACGTTCTGTATCATTCCCATCTCGCTGAGCATGGCCTTCACGCCGGCTGGGTTGCCATCGACGAAGAGCAGTTTGAACAGCTCCGTGAACTTGTGGTGAATGGTCAGCGACGAACTGTACTCTCCTCTGAGAGCAAGTCGAACCATGCGACTGAACTCGGCTGGCAAGGCGTTGCCAATCACGCTGATGACGCCTACTGCCCCAAGGGTGATGAGGGGGAAGGTGATGCCATCGTCGCCGCTGATGACGTCGAAGTGCTGCGGCTTGTTCTTGATGATGTCGTCCATCTGCGTGATGTTGCCGCTTGCCTCCTTGATGGCCACGATGTTCTCGAACTCGCGGGCCAGTCGGAGCGTCGTCTCAGCCGTCATGTTCACACCCGTTCTGCCGGGCACGTTGTAGAGCACGACAGGTACAGGGCTGACCTTTGCTATGGCTGCGAAGTGTTGGTAGAGGCCTTCTTGCGAGGGCTTGTTGTAGTATGGACAGACGCTCAGCACGCCGTCGATACCCTTCCAATCTTCGTTTTGTAACTCATCTAAGATGGCAGCCGTGTTGTTGCCGCCGCACCCCATCAGCAGGGGCACACGACCGGCCACACGTTCCACCAAATGTTCCTTCAACAATCTTTTCTCTTCGCGGCTCAGCGTAGGCGTCTCAGCTGTGGTGCCCATGATGCAGAGGAAGTCAGCCCTCCCCTTTATCTGGTACTCCACCAGTCGGTCGAGTGCGTCGAAATCGATGCTCCCGTCCGTCTTGAAGGGAGTGATGAGGGCAATGCCGAGGCCGCGGAACTTATTTTGTGCCATACAGTTTGCATCGAATTAGAAAATAAGATATTTAGAGAATTAGATATTGTAAGATTCAAAGAATTAGAAAAGCCTATAGCCTTCCCGTTCTTATTTCCTACATTTCTTATTTCCTTATTTTCTCAGTATCTGCATTTCTAATTGTCTTATTCTTTATTTTATTCGCGCTGCAAAGATACGAAAAAACTGGCGAATCACAAAATGAAAAACCAAAAAGTTTTACTTTTTTATTTCCGCGTGCAAAGGTCGTTGTTTTTATGGATAATACTATAACTTAAACCTCATCGGCCTATATTCATACTCTGCACACTCCCATACCCATTGCACAACTTGTCTAGTAAGGTTCAGTCGATTAACAGGGTCTTTAATCAGACTTATTTCAAACGTATCTTTGTTTTGATAAACTAAAGCAAGATAGTAGTTTCCTGGTTTATATTGTGCAGCCGCAAATTCGTTGTTTGTCATTCGGAACTTTTGCCCAACATAGTCAATGGATTTCACCTCTATATAAATGTTTTTACCGTTAGGATCACTTCCTTCCAAGTCGAATCCGAGGTTTTGCTTACTTACATCCTTAAGCCTGAATCCATTAGCATTTAATGCAGCTAATGTGTTTTCTTCGGCACTTCTCCATTTTTGAATGCCTTCATTATTCGCAATCTGTTTTGAAGAGGATTCTGCATCGTTAAACCACTGAGAAACACTTGTTGGATTATAAGATTCCTCATTATCATAGTTATCGATGCCATCGCCTTGAAAGCTATCTTCATCTTCACAGAACTGTATCTCATTTATTTTGTTCAACCCCATCTTTTTTAAGAACTGGCTTATGTCATTTTGGGAAATACCATTGTCTGCCAACAGTTGTATATAACTCTCGTCAATTTCGTCTTTAGTCTCATTTATTTCCTTTAGTGAACATAGCCTTCCATTCGACATAACCAACTCGATTGTAGTTAAAGAAGTCAATTTACGGTTCATTAAGACTTCCTTTATACCGGCAGCTAATATCTGAGCATGTCCCAATACTGATATGTCGGAGTGACTAACTTTATTAATCAGCGTTTCTAAAACTTCTGGTTTGTTTCCCAAATATCTTAAGAAATCATTCAATCCTAAAACTTCACTACATTCTGGGGCAATATACGGCAAATTTGAATTTGCCATAATCTTGGCAAAATCTTCTGCATTTAACCAAGACGGAGCCAATTTGATATCTGAAAGTTCTTTGCCAAAAGCATCTTTGATGTTTTTAGCAAATTCTTTTTCAAATGATTGTTTCGATAATTGAATTAATTTCAAATCAAAATAAGGCATCAATGCATCAGCAATAGCCCTATCCTTATTGTCTAATGCATGTTTTAACAAGGAAGCATAAAGCTTACAGAAATTAGAGATGACCTGTATTGTGGTCTCATCCATTATCAAATGCCTGCGGGATGGATCTGTACTGAAATCACCATTTACCACAATACCCAATCCACAACTATCTTCTGTTGGAAGGAAAGCATGGATAATCGCTTCGTTTTTAGATAGTCTCAATATCTTTCCGTTATTCATCGAGAAAGCTATGCTACAATTTGAGTCTGAACACACAAACCAATTTGATATAGCTTCAGTTGTAGAAACTCTTAAATAACGTCCCTTTTCATTTTCGTCTATTTGAGCAATGTTTGCAGTTACGCTTTTGCTTAAGTGTATGGTAATAGTCTGAATGCTATTCAAGAATAGTAGTGTTGTACTGGCAAACGATGTGTATTCTTCATCTATTTGATTAGCCAATACACCCGTGAAAATAAAGATAGTTTCAAATCCCTCATCCTGCATTCTTTTTATTTCATCAGACAATTTCTGTCTTAATGACTTATCCAATTCGTGAGGAATCCTTATCAAGGGAACCTTTGGTGCCTGTGGAACGATTTGTTTGGACAATTCTTTTGAGAATGTAATTTCAAAGCCGCCACTTATCAGGTGTACCTCTTTTGCGAAACTGACTACAGACTTGAAGCCGATTCCTCTATATCCAATTGTTGTTCCTCTAACCTTGTTAGATGAAGCACTACGGCAAAGACTTTCCAAATCATTTATGTTAAATGGCCGTCCATTATTGGCTACGAACAAATAATCTCCAGAGCGCTTAACATAAAACTTTGTTGCTTTAGCGTCATCTGCATTCTGCAGTAGCTCAATAAATGAACGGCTATTATAACTCTCTGATACGTATGCTTCCAAACCTGCCAAGTCTGACAATAGCATAGGAGAACTCTTTGCTTCAGCAATAAGCGATTCTCTCAATTTAGATAGTTCTTTGTTCATCGCGTAGGATATATTCTTATTTTACTGATCTCGTCTACAGTAATATCAAGTTTCATAGTTCCAAAATGAAAAACTTCAAATCCTTTAAAATCACTTGAGGATAGGCTTCTAAAAAATACAATATCATTATCTGAGTCATATATGGCGACCTCAATAGTAATTCTACTTTCTTTTACTTTCCCATCTAAGGATAAAACCTCGCAAAACAAGTCCAAAGAATTCTCATCCTCCACCTTAACCGAAAAGTTTTGAAGAGTAATTCCTGATTGCTCCTCTATTGCCTCAAAATGTTCGATTTTACTCTTTAGACTCCTATTGTAAGTACTTCTTTCTTTAGATTCTGTTATCCACCATTGGCCACGTTCTCTAATTAATCTTATTGAAGCAAATCTTCCTTCATTTATTTCTAATTCTATTCTATCACCATCGTATGCTTGGGTAATCTCTTCATAAGTATAATCAAAATCGAAGAAAGTATTATCTGGTATAATTTCTTGTGGAGCCCATACTTTTTTTAATCCATATTTTATAGAAATATAGTCAAGCCTGACCTGAATTTTTTTCTTCTGGTCATTGAAGTTTGTAACACGAAGAAGCAATCTAAAAGGGGAAGAATATCCTGCCCTATACTCTTCTTTAATTATCTCAAAAGAGATTCCATTATATAATTTGTCTTTTAACAGTTCCATAACAACATATTTTTGTTATCTATAATATTTGCTAATTTCTTTGCTAACATAGTTTTTAATCTGTTCTATATCTTCATCTTGTGGAATAACATCATATTGAAATGTCTTTTCAATCATGTCTATTTTGTATGAATCTTTTCCAAAACTAATTTTGAAAGAGTAGAGTTCTCCAGTATTATCACAGATACAATATTCAATGTGTTTGGCATTAGTTATGTAATCAAATAACATTTGGGTGTTTTTATTATAAGGTGTTTGAGGCGTAATCTCTAAAACTTGTTCGTTAATGGTGCGTCCTCTCATTATACCATTATGCTTTTGTATTAATATGCAGATATACAGAGATGGATTAATTGTTGTTAATATCCCTTCCAGCGTTGACTTTAAAGGAAATATAACATTTTGAATGATACTCCAATTCTCCGAATGAAGAACGTTATAGTCTAAATATTCCATGCTCTAATAATTCATAAATGAATCACTATTGTTCAATATATATATTAATTCCCTTGCAAATATACAAAGTTTTCCCTTAGGTACAAAAGATATCCCCTACTTTTTTGATGAAAACTCACTAATCCCTCGGAAACGAGAAGAAATGAAAACACTCGTCACTCGTCACCAAGGCTGTGTAATTCGTTATAAGACAATGAGATCAAAGGGTGACGAGTGGGTGACGAGTGGGTGACAGTACTGTCACCTCGAGGAGATTTTCTCCTAATGTTCTCTTCAGACTTTTGTGGTTGAATTATACCCATCCGATGCTTCAGTAACTACTTCAAGGCCGGCAGGATGTAGTCCCAGATGAGGTTCTGCTCGGCCTGCATGTCGTTCAGGTCGGCTGTGTTGACCACTACGGCATCCTTCTCGGGGATGACGATGATGTACTGACCGCCTGCTCCGTCGGCTCGGAAAGCGTTGTGGCGGCAACGCCATACCTGATAGCCGTAGCCCTGCACCCAGTCGCTGTTCTCTGGGGTCAGTCCGCTCTCATCCACCTTGTCGGCCCTGATCCATGATGGCTGGCAAGGAACCTGCCGGCGGGTCATCTCCGTGACATACTTCTTGGGCAGCACCTGCTTCCCCTTCCATTTGCCTTTCTGCAGGAGCAGTTGTCCCATCTTTGCCAAGTCCTCGGTCTTCAGGTAAAGCCCCCATCCGCCGCAGTTGATGCCCTGCGGACTCTCGTCCCAACGCGGTGCCTCGATGCCGAGCGGGTCGAAGAGACGCGGTTGCAGGTACTCGACTACCTTCTGCCCCGTCACCTTCTGCACGATGGCCGAGAGCATGTACGTCCCCATGCTGTTGTAGCAAAAGTAAGTGCCCGGCTCATGCTCCACAGGCCAATCGAGGAACGTCTTCACCCATGTGCTTCCCTCCTTCTTGCGCGACGGCTCGGAATCGTGTCCGCAGTTCATTGTCAGCAGGTTGTGAATCGTCACCTTCTTCAGGTTCTCTGAGGGAGAGGCAGGCAAGTCTTCGGGGAAGAAGGACACCAGCTTGTCGTCGAGCGACAGGAGTCCTTCCTCGATGGCCAGGCCAACGGCAGCCGACGTGAACGTCTTGCTCACGCTGTTCAGGACGTGCGGCTTCAGAGCCTCGCCGCCGTTCAGCCATTTCTCGTACTTCACTTTGCCGTGCTGCAACACCATGACACTCTGGATGTTGAGCTTCTGGTCCTTTGCCGCTTGCAGATAGTTCTCCATAGCAGCATTCAGCCGGCTGTCGGGCTTGGCGTGCTTCAGAGAGGTTGTTCCCTTGCCGGTTGATTTAGCCGACGCATTTGTCAAAGCAACGCCGCACAGACAGAATAATACGGTAAGACCGTAACGAAAGATGAAGTGTTTCATAAGTGTAACTGTTTTTATGTGAGTTCGATGAGTGATTAAATTCAAGCACGGATTAAGCAGATGATGCGGATTTGTGCCGCTGGTCATTTGCCTGTTTGCGTTTCCCTTGCTGCAAAAGTACAAAATAATTGTGAATTACGAAAAGAAAACCATAAAGTTTTACTTTTTTATTTAAGTTTCGGGAGTTATAAGATGAAGTTAAAAAGGGAGTTAAGCCTGCTTCGCAGGCAGGAAGTTAAGCACTGCGTGCTGGACGATAGTTTTGGAT
>CACYQI010000013.1 GCA_902776455.1 uncultured Bacteroidales bacterium
TGACAGTCAAACGTACCGACGCTTGGAAGCGTCGGCTCCTACTGTAAAGAAGACAAATTATATAGAAGGGCAATAAAGGAAATGGGGAGAACACGACCCCTTCCAAACCCTTCGGGCCTCCGTCGCTTACACTCCCCAATTGCTCCGCTTTTAACGGGCAATTGCCCCGAGGGGAGGCTTCCTGCCGCGAAACTCTCCCCCTCGGGGGAGATGGAGGGGGGTCTTAAATGGTAAATGATTAAATGGTAAATGTGAGATGATATTCTTCGGCAAAAAAGACAAGGAAGAGAGCAGCCGGCCGGCCGAGACTGCACCTTCGGAAAGCACAGGCAACGAGCAGAATGCGTGGAAAGCAACGCCCCGACGCGACAGCCGCATACTGAACCCTACGCAGCTGCAACGGGTGAAGGACGCCAAGCGACTGGCTGAAACAAAGCTCCAAGGGCTGGAGGAGAGCCTCGGCCGCCTGCATGCACAGCAGCAATGGATTCGTCGCTACAACGAAACCAGCATGATACTGGAGCGCGAGAAGAAGCGGCTCTTCGAACTCGGCAAGCAGAAAGCAGTCATGGCCAAAGACGCAAGCATGCTCGAACGCTACGACCTCTTCGAAGGCATCCACGGCATCTATCAGAAGCTGGCTGTGGTGAAGGAACAGATGGACAGGGACAAGCGGGGACTGAGCCTCTTGGAACGCGAAGCCGACGAGAACCGACAGAAGATGAGCGACCAGGAGAAACGGCAACAGCAGGCAAGCGAACAGTACAAGAACGCTACCGCCAACCTGCTCGATGCCTTCGACCACATCTGCAGCGCCCAGCAGCTGACTGGAGCCAACGAGACTCTCGCCACCGAGATAACCTTCCTGCTCGGCCTTACCAATAAGATAAAGGAAGAGATGGATGCTCTCCGTTCCATCATCGCAGAGAAAGAGAAAGAGACCGAAGCCCTGCAAGGCAAGCTGGACGGGCTTCGCTCCAAGCGGCAGAGCATGGAGATACACGAAAACATGCTTCTCCACGGCGAAGCTGTGCTCCTGAAGCTCGGCACGCTGGAGGAAACAGAGAAGCTGCGAACCGAACTGCAACAGAAGAACCGGCAGACCATTCGGCGACAAAACGAACTGAACGAGATGCTGGGCAAAGCTTTTGCCCAATATCAGGAACTCATTTCGCAGTCCGAGACGGCAGAAGCCGAGCTGAGCATGCACCGCTCCTACATTCACGGCCAGGACGGTCTGATGCTTCAGGAACGCGCCTTGATGCTGAAGGGACGCAGCAGGCAGCTCCTCTCTGCCCTATCCCTTTGGAAACGCATCAGCACAGGCTACGAGAGCATCGAAGAGAAAAGCCGACGAGTGACTGCCCTCCGACTCGACATCCAGCACCTCGAAGAGGGAGTGCGCCAGCTCGAAGCAGAAACAGGGAAGCAGATCCGGCTATGCAAGGAGAAGGAATACACCTATCTGCTGAGCAAGGGGCAGGACGTCATCCAGCTGCGTGCCGACCTTCGCGAAGGCGTCTCCTGCTCCGTCTGCGGCGCAACACACCATCCCTACCACAGCGACACGATGCTCGACCAAAGCAAACTCATCGGGCAGATGAAGACCGACTACGAACTCCTTGCCACAGAGTCGAACACCAAGCGGCAGCAACTCGCCGAGATGCAGATGGAGCTTGCCAAGGCGCAAGGAAAGCTCAGTGCCGAGGAGGAAGCGCTCAACGCCATCCGCATACGCCAAAACGAGGATGTGCAGGAATGGAAACTCTATGCCGAACTCGACCAGACCTTTGCCGAATGCTCCGAGAGCACCAATCTCATGGCACGCACGGCTTTGCTCCGGCAGTTCATCGAAAACGTCAGCCGCGATGCCGAACAGGCTGAGAAAGAACTCGAGACATTCACCTTCCACCAGAGCAGCATTGCCAAAATCAGCGAAGAGCTGCAAAAGCTGGAGCAGAAGAAGAGCGAAGTGAACGTCCGGCTGAACGAACTCAACACGGGCCTGCAAGTGCTCAGCCGCGAAGCAGAACAGGTGGGCGCACGGCTCGACAGCGTCAACAAACGCTTCACAGGCATCTACGAGAACATGCAGCAAGCCATCACCATCAAGGACTGGTACACCATTTGGCAACGCTACCCCGAGCAGCTGTACGAACAGATTCAGAAGCTCAGCGCAGATTGGTTCGCCGTGAAGGACGAGATAGCGGCAAAGCTGGCTGCACTCGAAGCGGAAAAAGCAAAGCTCGAAGGCATGAGGAACATGTTGCAGGCACTCTCACGCTCGTCCGCCATCATCGAAAAGCGAAGAGAGGAACTCGAAGGACACAAGGCCGAGAACCAGAAAGCATACCGGCAACTGATACCCGAACACGATGCGAAGAAGCTCTACCAAACGCATTTGCAAAGCGTCAGGACATCGAGAGAACACTACGAGGAAGAACGCTCGCAAGCCGACAGCATACGCCACATGGGCGACACGATGCAAGGCCGCCACGACTACTACAAGGAACACATCGGCAGGCTGGAAGGAGAACGCAGCACGCTGAACGAGAAGCTCGACCTCTGGATGCATGCCTTCAACCTCCAACATCCGCCTGTCAGACTGGGCGAACTCGACGAGGTCTTTGCCGACGGAAAGGACTGGAGCAAGATACGTAGCAACCTCAAACAGACGAACAACGACATATTGCTATGCCAAGCCAAAGTGGAGGACCTGAACAGCCGCATCATCGCCCTCGAAGCGGAAGACGGCCACCTGAGCCATCCCAATGCCGACATACAGGAGAGCATCGCAGCCAAACAGCAGTCGCTGACCAAGCAACGAGGCGAAACCATGATGCAAATAGCCAGACTCTCCGTGCAGATAGAGGACCACGAGAAAGCCCTCACCGCCTTGCGCAATTCCGCCGAACCAGAAAAATGAAATAATTTACAATTTGACAATGTACAATGTACAATTTATGTACAATTTAGTAATTTAGCCATTTACTTCCCCTTTCCTCCCTTCCCCCTCTCCCACGGGAGAGGGTTGGGGAGAGGCTTTTTCCCCCTCTCCCACGGGAGAGGGTTGGGGAGAGGCTGGCAAGGGCCGTGTTTGCGTAACTGTTACACGTTACGCTGCGATTTTCTTGAAGAGGCCGTCACGGAGGCGTTCCAGTTTGCCGTCGTCAACATATCGGGAAAGCTGGGTGCGGACGTTTGCACTCTGGCCACGCGCTATCCTTGCTTGGATGAACTGCTCGGTGGTGAACACTTCGGGCATCTCCTGAAGCAGGGGCAGGACGGTCTTGCGGCGGTCAAGTTGCTGTGTGAGAAGCCTTTCGGACTCCTTCATGTCCGCTGCCACACGGGAGGAGAAAATGTAGCAGATGTTGTAATAGACGTAGTCGCCAAGCCAACGGATGTACTGGAGCATCTCGGGCTGTTCCTCGCCGTAGAGGGCCACGAAGGGAATGGCTGCCCGCATCATGTGCTGACCCACGCGGTGGCTGAGGTCGGCTTCTGCTTCGGAGATGAGCCCGTTGTTGTACTTCTCTTCCAAGTCGGCATACCACTGACGGACAACTTCCTGCGTCTTGGGCATTTCGAGCTTGAGTGTGTCTTCGCCCAAGGAAAGGTTCTTCTGCCAGAGGCTCATGATGAGGCCGTCGAGTTCAGCCTGTTCGTCGGTAGAGAGGGGTGTGATGCGTGGCGGCAGGAAGGTGCGTTTCTGACGGGGGATGATGAGGGGCATGAACCGTTGCATCATGCCGTTCTCGGTGTCGCTGAAGAGTCGTGTGAGCACGGCTTTTGGAGTGCCGCAGAGCAGGACAGAGGCGTTGAGGCGTGTCTGGGTGGAGCAGGAGCTGTCGCTGAGGTAGTACTGACGGGCCATCTCTCCATCCCAAGCCTTGCGCAGCATTGAGGAGATGTCGGAGAACTGAGCGCGTGAAGCGTTCACCAGGTCGTCGGCTTCAGGCCATCGGCATAGTATCATGCCATTCTCGCCGAGGTTGGTCTGGAGGTCGAGCATCGAGGTCTTGCTCACAGTCTCGCAGATGTAGAGCCTGGGTTTGTAGCGTGGGGGCTTGTCCTTGGCATTGGCCATCTTATCGCGAAGCTGCTGGTTCTCACGCACTTTTGCCCATTCCTGTGCATCGCTTGCCTGAAGGGTGTGGAGGGTGATGTGGTCGAGCAGGTGGGTGAAGAAGTACTTGCCCGAGCCGCTTGATGCTGCCACGGAAGCAAAGAGTCCTGGGCCAATGGTGCGCCCGTCGAGGTAGTCGGTGCGGAAGTGGCTGGCATGGGGTGCGAGGCCTACGCTGCCTGTCAGGGCGAGCATGGGGTGGTACTGCTCGGGGTAGGCTTTGACGGGGAGGAGGATGAGGCGAGGCAGCTTCTCGGGCATCTCAGGAGGACAGTAACTCTCTATGAATCTGTCGAATGCCTCTTCTTCGGCTGCTTTTGCGTCCATTTGTACCTGAGCGTTAATTTCGCGCAAGCTTTTGGGCATCCAGCCCTTGTCGGCAGAATAGTTCTTGAAGAAGTAGTCCACGAGCTTGCGGCAATCCTCCGTCTGCGAGTAGTTGGGCAGCCGCTGCCTGATGACGGCTTCGAGCTGCTCTCGGCTCATCAGCTTGGCCACACCCACGGAGAGGACTGCCATCAGGTTGCTGTGCCAGTTGTGGACGCCCCAGATGTCCATTTCGTCGGGCTTGAGGCCTGCCTGCTCCACGCAGAGGTCGAAGGCATGGAGGGACTCCTTGGTGGCCTCAAAAGCCTCCCCTGCAGCCTCCCCTGCAGCCTCCCCCGTCCCCTCCAAAGGAGGGGTGAACGGCGCTGCGGACGTGGCAGCGGCAATGTCTCCTCCCCCTCGGGGGAGGTTGGGAGAGGGGTCTTGGAGGCAGGGAGAGTTGTAGAACAGCCTGTCGTCGAGGTAGATGAGGTCGTCGGGGCTGTCGGTGGTGGTGAAGAACACGCGGGTGATGTCCTTGGCTGCTTTGTCGAACTCCACGCCGAGCAGGTTCGAAGCCCAGCGAAGGTTCTCTTCCTGAGTGAGTTGCGGGTGGCGGAGGAAAACAAGGTGGTAGCCTGCACCACGCGCAGAGCGTTCAAGCATCAGCAGCCCCAGCTCGTCCTTCTTGGCGAGGATGCGTTCCTTCACCTCCTGCATCTTCTCTGGCGCAATGTGGTCGATGTCCATGCCCACGGAATTGCTGACGCTTGTTGCACCCTTCAGGGTTCCGTCCTCGTTGGGAAGGCAGGAGTAGTTGAACTGCGTAAGGAGCGTTTTCTTGTCCTCTTCGCCCTTGCGAACAGCGTCTGCGAGGATGTGCTGGGAGCGAGTGCCACGAATGCTTATATACTCCTCTCGGGAATTAACAGGGCGGCACACTTTGTGCCCACCCTGTAGAACAACTTGATAACAACTCATTAGGCAACCTCCGCTTCGTAGATGTATGTTCTAAGTGCCGAGATAGCCTCCAGGCTCTCGCTGGACACAATAGCCATGGGATGACTCTCCCAATCGGGGATGCGGATGGTAAGCAGGTAATCACCTGCCTGAGTCTTGGTCAGGCGGCCATGAGGCAGCAGCGTTATCAATTCTGCTCTGCTTCTGCTCCAGCTGCGCGGCTGGAACTCGAAGGAACCATCGGTCAACTGTTGGGCTGTGCCGTTGCGCTTGAAGGCTTCCAGCTGCCCCATTTGTGGCAAAATGGGATGGAACGAAAATCTGTTACTCTCTGAAAATTGAGCACTTCCGTGCAAATTTACATTTGAAATTTGATTCATAGCTTATTTAATTTACATTTTTTAAGGATGTTACTCTAATCTCATTCTTTATCTTGCCGTTTGGCAGCAGTTTTGTGAAGAACTGAAGGTCGCATTCCAGCACATCGCCCACATTAACATTATAGGCTTCAATGGTTTGCGCGATGGCAGAGATATAACCGCTGCCGTCAACGAACTCCAGAAGGAGTTCCATAAGTGAGTATTCAACACCTGTTGTCTTACTTGTGCCGTTTATGGTGGGGCCGATTTTTTTTACTAAAAGTTTTTGTGTCATTTTAATTGAATTATTTATGTTAAACATTCTTTTAAGTTCCGCTGCGCTTCCGCCCATACCTTATATTTATATATGCCCGGGCAGGCTTGGCCAAAGGCTTATGGAACTTTTCCGAGTGCAAAGTTACGGCAATTTATTCACACACAAAGAAAAGGGGACTATAATAAAAACACAAAACCCCGTAAGTCAACAACTTACAGGGATAGAGGGGATTTTGGCAGGGGACAAAAAGGGGACAACGAAAGTCCTAGAGAGGGACATCCAAGAAATAGAAGGATGCTGTTAGGTCGGGAGTGGGTTTCAACTTGCTTTGGTGGTAGCTTTCAATGCACTCACATTTAACAATGTCGCAAAAATTCCTATACCATCCTATAAAAGTTTTATACTCAGACTTAATAAAATATTTGCAATTGTATATTTCAGAGGCAAGCACAGCAAAGTCCTTGGAAATATGTTCATTTTTCACCCAATTATCCAATGCTTCGCAGTTACGCACGTTAAAGTGGCGATTGAAACAATTGTGCAGACGTTCGAAGTCAATCTGCCTGTCAGAGCAAGCCTCATCACGCTTGTCTGAGAGATTTTGGGCTTTTATGTCTGCTCTGAGGCGTTCAATAGCCTCTTTTACTTTATCAGAGGGTGGGTCGTAAATTCCCTGACCAAACATTGCATTTATCCATTCTAACAGTTGTTTCTTTTTTTCTTTTGTGCCATATTGAATACACACGTCAATTTCTTTTATGAGGACTTCATCCGATGTAGCCTCTTTACCGCCAGCAAATGAAATGAATGCCCATGTATTTTTTCTTTCTTGTGTTTTATCTTCTTTTTTCATAATAATATAAATATTAATATAAATCATCCTTCTCTCTGCGCGTTACGCGTAACGCGTAACATATTTTTAAAAAGGCCCTCCCCTTCACTTTTTTCAGGTCTATTATTATATATATATAATAATAGAATTTCAAGCCCGTAGTAGTGTGTGTGTTCGCGTAACTGTTACGCGTTACGCCCCCCACCCCCTCAGGCAGCCGCAGGGTAGTCAATGCCATATTCGCGGCAAATCCACTCCACCGCTTTCGGTGGGAGCATCTTTGCTGAGGGCTTAACTCCCAAGCCAGCCAACTCTCTCTGCTTACTATTTAGCCAGCGGTAAAAGGTTGTGTAACTCACTCCCGCCGCGTCGGCCAACTCATATTTGTATGCGCTTTTCATAGTCCTCATTTTTGCTACAAAATTACAAAAAAAACTCAAATATGCAAATTTATCTTGTCAAATCTTTTCAATTCTTTGCAAATCTTTGCAACGCCCATCGCCAATGTCGTAACTTTGCAACGTGAACGCCACAGACACTCCACGGAGATTTAGCGAAACCTCAATGAAGAAAGAGCAAAACCTGCAAGGAGAATAAAACAAACATCTAAAACCACGAAAAACACAGAAAACTATGAATTATGAATTGATATAGGACCACGGATTTAACGGATAACTACCGCACAAATAATTATGAATTATGAATTAAGAATTATGAATTGATATAGGACCACGGATTAAACGGATTTAACGGATAACATTACAGGGCGTAGCATTTCTGTGATTTCCGTGTTTTCCGTGTGAGATACTAATCTTCGCGTGAGATACTAATCTTCGCGTGAGATATAAACCCAACCTTAAAAACAACCAAACCTTAATCTTTAATCTTTAATCTTTAATCTTAAAATTTTAATTTTACCACCATGATTAACTACAGTATCGCAATTATGGGCACCAAGCCCGGAACTAAGAAGGCCGACATCTTAGAGACCAAGGCCTATGGCGTGACCCAGATGCAGGACAAGATGGACCTTGATGGTCTCGCTCAGCACATGAGCGACCACAACAGCCCCTTCTCCAAAGGTGTCATCAAGGGCATCCTCACCGATGCAGTCTCTTGCATCCGCCACCTTCTCCTCGAAGGCAAGAAAGTAGGCCTCGGCGACATGGGCGAGTTCCACACCGAAATCGCCTGCGAAGGTGCCGCCACTCCCGACGCTTTCACCGCCTCGAACATCAAGAAGGTGAATGTCCGCTGGACTCCCGGCAAGCAGTTCAAGAACCTCCGCGACGTGGCTAACTTCAAGCTCGTGCCCAACAAGAAAGCACAGGCCGAAGCCATCGAGGAAATCAAGAACGAGGAAACCATCCACGGCCTTGAGTAACCATGACACGAGGTGAACGCAACAACAACCCGCTGAACATTCGGCGGAGGGCGAAATAGTAGCACCCATCGAAGACAAGCAATTCGTGCAGTTTGCATCCCTATCTTGGGGCCTCCGCGCCGCCTTTTGCATCCTCCGAACTTACCGCGACAAATACCAAGCCGTATGCATAGAAGACATAATTACCCGCTGGGCACCGCCAACAGAAAACGACACCCGAAAGTACATCTGCAATGTATGCAGGCTAACAGGCTTCGGAGGAAAAGAAAGGCTAACAGAAAAAGACTGGCCGCGGCTCGTCGGAGCAATGGCATTTATCGAAAGCGGACTGCTGCTCAGCCCAGAGACAATAAACAAAGGTTATTCACTTTTCAAAAACTTAGAGCCATGACACAAGAATCGAAAAACAAATGGTCGGTAATTATCAACGCCGTTCTCACCACCATTACTGCCATTCTGTCGGCCTTCGGGCTGGCATGATTGAGAAACTTTCAGCCGCCCTGCTCCTGCTCTTTGGGGCAGTGGTGGCTCTCATTAGCCTCTTCATGCCGCCAGAAGGTGAGATTGACGGCAGCGTCCTGATGCTCTTCGCGCAAATCCTCGTCTATGCAGGCAGCATCTTCGGAGTGAAAATCTACATCAAAGACCTAATCAAGCGAGCAAACAAATAAAAGTAAGAAAATGCTTTGAAGTTTGCCCGCTAATTCGTACCTTTGCAGCCGAATTGAATGGAAAAGACAAGGTTTCACCGACAAAACAGCATCAACAACACACAAAAAAAACAGAGACATGAAACGTACACTTGCATGCATCATGGCCGCAGCTTTCGCCGTCGGCATTCAGGCACAGGCCATCTACAAGGCCACAAAGTATCACGCTCCCATCAAAGTGGAGAAGAAATGGAAGGGCTACAACCCAGGCGATGTTGAATTCCACGACGAGGCTCCCGAATCGGAAGGCTCGAAAATCTACCACAGCATCATCCCCAACCCTGCTCCCTACATTCAGGAGAATGCCCTCCGCGTGCTCCAGACGCTCTACTACGGCCCCAACGACCCCAACGTGCCTCGCCTCAAGCGCATTGTCTACACCATCAAGGACTACAACGGCATCAGCGAGAAATATGGCAGCGGCGACTATGTTGGCATCCGCTACAGCACAAACTGGATAGAGCGTTGCTTTGCCGGCAACGACACTCTTCGTCTTGACTACGAGACGCGCGGCGTGCTCTACCACGAACTGACCCACGCCTATCAGCTCTCGCCCGAAGGATGCGGCGAGTATGACGGAAAGAGCGAATACTGGCTCTTCATCGAAGGACTGGCCGATGCCGTCCGCGTGGCTTGCGGATGCTTCGACCAAGACTTTCAGGGCAAGGACCGCACCCGTGGCGACTCGTGGCGCAAGGGCTACCGCGTGACGGGCTACTTCCTCTATTGGCTCATGCTCAACAAGGACAAGGACTTCCTGCGAAAGTTCAACCGCTCGGCCGTAGAGCTCAAGCCCTGGTCGTGGGACAAGGCCATGAAGCACATCCTCGGCGACAAGCCCGAGAATACCACCGATGCCCTCTGGCAGGAATACATGAAGGCCGTGGGAGAGTAAAAGCCTCTCCCCAACCCTCTCCCGTGGGAGAGGGGGAAAGTAAATGGCTAAATTACTAAATTGTACATAAATTGTACATTGTACATTGTTAAATTGTACATTAGTTAAATCGTAAATAAATAGTAAATCGTAAATAGTCAAATCGTAAATAAACAAGATGTCTAAGTCTCTTGTCGTTCTTTCCGGTGGGCAGGACAGCACCACTTGCCTCTACTGGGCCATCAAGCACTTCGATGAGGTGCAGGCTCTCTCTTTCCGCTATGGGCAGAGGCATGTCCTTGAAGTAGAGATAGCTAAGCAACTATGCGACGAAGCAGGCGTCCCCTGGGAATGCATGGACATCAGCTTCATCTCGCAACTCAGTCCCTCTTGCAGCCTGACAAACCCCGACCTCGACATCGAGGAAGAGAAGAAGGAAGACTCGCCCTACCCTACGACATTCGTGCCCGGACGCAACCTCTTCTTCCTCTCTGTCGCAGCCATCTATGCGCGCAATCATGGCATCTACGACATCATCACGGGCGTAGGACAGGCCGACTTCAGCGGCTATCCCGACTGCAGGGACGGCTTCATCAAGAGCCTCAACACAACCCTCAATCTCGCCATGGACGAACAGTTCCGCATCCATACACCTCTCATGTGGCTCGACAAACAGCAGACATGGGCATTGGCCGACAAACTGGGAGTGCTCGACACCATCCGCTACCGCACCCTCACCTGCTACAACGGCATCGTAGGCGACGGCTGCGGACATTGCCCTTCCTGCAAACTCCGCCGAGAAGGACTGGAGAAATACCTTGAACAAAGGTGAGGGAGAGACTTGGATATTTAACCACAGATTCAGCAGATTTAACAGATTATTTTTTAAACAACGGATTTAAACGAATTAAACGGATTGAACAGATTAAACGTAACTTTGATTTTTCACTCTTCACTT
This sequence comes from uncultured Bacteroidales bacterium, assembly GCA_902776455.1. GTDB lineage: Bacteria > Bacteroidota > Bacteroidia > Bacteroidales > Bacteroidaceae > Physcousia. Next base: position 10,790 of record CACYQI010000013.1, read on the forward strand.
TTCACTTTGCCGAAGGCGACATTTCTGTGTAACATAAAACTCTCAACTGATTCAACTGACTCTAAACTCTAACCACTAAACTCTAAACTAAAGGACTAAGGCTATTATGACCGACAGAAAAGAAGAGGGCTTGAAATCCCTTGGCAAGAAAGCTGAGATTCCACAGGACTACAACCCCGAAGTGCTGGAAGCTTTCGAGAACAAACACCCCGAGAACGACTACTGGGTACGCTTCAACTGCCCGGAGTTCACGGCACTCTGCCCCATCACCGGACAGCCCGACTTCGCAGAGATACGCATCAGCTACCTCCCCGACCGACGAATGGTGGAGAGCAAGAGCCTCAAACTCTATCTCTTCAGCTTCCGCAACCACGGCAGCTTCCACGAGGACTGCGTCAACATCATCATGAAAGACCTCATCCGCCTCATGGACCCCAAGTACATCGAGGTGACTGGCATCTTCGTCCCACGAGGCGGCATCAGCATCTACCCCTTCGCCAACTACGGCAAGCCCGGCACAAAGTACGAAGAGATGGCACAATACCGCCTCCTACATCACAACCTTGAGTGAGCAACACCCCGAAGCACCGAAAGACTACGACAATGACAATACAGGAAGCCATCGAAGCCCGGCATAGCGTAAGGGCATACAGAGAGCAACCGCTGGAGGAAGAAACAGTCAAAGCCCTCGAAGAAGAGATTGCCCTCTTGAACCGAGAGGGTCGGTTGCACATTCAACTGGTTCTCAACGAGCAGAAGGCATTTCAGGGAACACTGGCCAAGTATGGAAGGTTCCGTGGCGTTGCCAACTATATCATCATGGCAGGAAAGAAGTCGGAAGACCTCGAAGAACGCGTCGGCTACTATGGCGAGCATCTGGTCTTAGTGGCTCAGACGCTTGGTCTGAACACCTGTTGGGCCGTACTCACCTACTCGAAAGTGCCGGGGACGTATGTGCTTGCCGAAGACGAAAAGATAGTCAGCTATATTGCCATTGGTTATGGCGTGACACAAGGAGTCGGCCACAAAATCAAGACCGTAGAACAAGTGAGCCGCTCGGCCGTAAGGACGTCCGGTTCGTACCGGAATGCTTCGGACGACACCCCATCGTGGTTCAGGAAAGGAGTTGAAGCAGCCTTGCTCGCTCCCACAGCCGTGAACCAGCAGAAGTTCTTCTTCGAGTACCTCGGGAAAGAGAACAACCGACATAAAGTGCACGCGAAAAGGAGCTTCTCCCTGATTGGATATACACGAATAGATTTAGGAATAGCCAAGTATCACTTTGAAGTAGGAGCAGGAAAGGACAATTTCATTTGGGTATGAACCATGTCCCTACTTCTGGAACAGGCGGGCAACGTCCATCAAGCCCGGCACTACGATGTCGGCACCGGCCTCCTTCAGAAGACTATCCTCCAAAGGGCCTGTGTTGGCGGCAATAGTGAAAATGCCAGCCCTATGTGCCGACTCGACGCCAAGCGGCGCGTTCTCCACCACGACAGCTTCTTCGGCCTTGATGCCAGCCTTCTGCAAACCCATCAGATACGGCTCAGGGTCGGGTTTGCCGCGCTTCACGTCGAAGCCCGTCACCATCAGTTCCTGCCGAAAGAAACCTGGGTAGTGTTCCTCTAAGCGCTGAAGCAGAGAGGTTTGAGCGCTACCCGTCACAAGCACTATCATGCAGCCGAGTTCCTTCGCAGCAGTCAAGGCTTCGAGTGCTCCAGGCATCGGTTTAGGCTCGGGAAGCGTGTTGAACACCTCAGCCTTAGCCGCATAGATGCGTTCTAACTCCTCTTCTGTCGCATCGCGCCCCCAGTAGCGCTGGGCAAGAATGTTAATCGTGCCGCTTCCCGTCCTGCCTTCATGCAGATAAGCCTCGTAGGCCGTCATCTCCAGCCCGAACTGCGTCATGGCATGCGACCACGCATAAGCATGGTTCGGCATACTGTCGAAGAGCACGCCGTCCATATCGAAAAGAACTGCTTTCAGCATTTCTATTTGGGATTAAGGATTAAAGATTAAGGATTAAAGTTTGGTTGTCTTGCTATTCAAGAAGATTTGTATCAAACCTTAATCTTTAATCCTTAATCCTTAATCTTTAATCCTTAATCTTTAATCTATTTATTCTGCCAGACGTTTGCGAATGGCAACCGTCTCGGCTTCATAGCCGGGCTTGCCGAGCAGGGCGAACATATTCTTCTTGTAAGCCTCAACGCCGGGCTGGTTGAAGGGATTGACGCCGAGGATGAGACCGCTCACGCCACAAGCCTTCTCGAAGAAGTAAATCATCTGACCGATGTAGTACTCGTTCAGGCGAGGCACGATGAGACGCATGTTGGGCACGCCGCCATCCACGTGAGCGAGCTGTGTGCCAAGCTCTGCCATCTTGTTCACTTCATCCACGCGCTTGCCTGCCAGGAAGTTCAGGCCGTCGAGGTTCTCCTCGTCGCTGGGGAAGAGCAACTTGTGCTCCGTCTCTTCCACGCTGACAACCGTCTCGAAGATGCTGCGCTCGCCTTCCTGTATCCATTGGCCCATCGAGTGAAGGTCGGTCGAGAAGTCAACGGCAGCCGTGAAGATGCCCTTGTGGTCCTTGCCCTCGCTCTCGCCGTAGAGTTGCTTCCACCACTCGTTCATGTAATGAAGCTTGGGCTGGAAGTTGACGAGAATCTCGATCTTCTTGCCACTCTGATAGAGGGCGTTGCGGACAGCTGCGTACTGCAGGCAGATGTTCTGCTCGAAGGGAACGTCGGCAGCTACTGCCTTCTCCATATCGGCAGCACCCTGAACGAGCTTTGCAATATCGAAGCCAGCTACTGCGATGGGCAGCAAGCCGACGGGAGTAAGCACGCTGAAGCGGCCGCCCACGTTATCGGGAATGACAAACGAGGTGTAGCCTTCCTTGTCGGCACAAGTGCGGGCAGCACCCTTCTTGGCGTCGGTAACAGCCACGATGACCTTGCGAGCCATCTCCTTGCCGCGTTGCTGTTCACATTGTTTCTTCAGCAGACGGAAAGCCAGAGCCGTCTCAGTCGTGGTGCCGCTCTTGGAGATGTTGATGACGCCGAAGCGACGGTCCTTCAAGTACTCAGTAAGCTCGTAGAGATAATCCTCGCCGATGTTGTTGCCGGCGAAGAGGATGTTGGGGTTCTCTTGCCCCTTGCCCCCTGCTCCTTGCTCCTTGTTTATGAGCCATTGGAAGCTGTTGCCGAGGGCCTCGATGACAGCACGGGCACCAAGATAGCTGCCGCCGATGCCAGCTACAACTACGGTGTCGCAGTTCTCGCGAAGCGTTTGGACACAAGCCTGCAGCTTCGTCATGAACTCAGCCGTAATGCTGCTGGGCAAGTGGAGCCAGCCAAGGAAATCGTTACCTGCACATGTTCCGGCCTCGAGAGCCTTCTGTGCTTCCTCTGCCTTCGGTGCGAAGGCTGCAATCTGCTCTGCGCTCAGCAGAGACTTTGAATAATCGAGTTTTAACATACTATATATAATATAATTCAAAATTATTAAATTCAAATTTCAAAATTCAGGGCTACGAGGCTAGCCTATTTATTTCGCGTGCAAAGGTACGACAATTAATTCAGAATTCATAATACTTCGCTTCGTTTTTTCTCAAAAAGCATTTCAGGCGCAGACAGAGCACGATTCTTCCTTCCGAGGCCTTTCCTGTTTTTGCATCGGCAAGTGGGACGAACCCTTTCCTTTGGGCTGGCCTGCATGCTTCTGCACGAGATGAGAGGAAACTTATCGTGGAGAATCGGCAAACTTAACATGGAGAATCGGCAAACTTAACGTGGAGAGTCGGCAAACTTAACGTGTGAAGTTAGCTGACTTCACGTGTATGGTTGCATACGAAAACGTGCCGCGTCGGTTGGCGCAGCACGTTATATTATATAATAATGTATAGGAGCATCAGCCGACGAGACCGAACTGTCTCTGCTGAATGAGTTTGCGGAGGTTGATGAGGGCGTAGCGCATACGGCCGAGGGCTGTGTTGATGCTGACTCCTGTCTGCTGGGCGATTTCCTTGAAGGAGAGGTCGTCGTAGAAACGCAGCAGTACGACTTCGCGCTGAGGCTCAGGAAGATAGTCGAGCATGCGACGGATGTCGTCGCGACGTTGGCGGTCGATCAGTTCGTCCTCGCGCGTAGCTTCGCTCAAACGCATGCTGTTGAGGGACTTGGGGTTAACGAGGTTCTCGCGGATGGTACAGGTCGTCTCGCTCTCGCGGCTCTTGTCGATGATGAGGTTGTGCGCGATGCGTGTGAGCCAAGCACTAAACTTGCCGCTTGTCTGATACTTGTGTGAGCGGATAGCGATAATGGCCCGCTGGAAGGTGTCCTGAAAGAAGTCGTTGGCAGCATCGGTATCCTTTACCAATAAAAGGATATAGGAATAGACACACGTCTTGTGTCTGTCGAGCAGAATATCAAACGCGCTGTCGTTGCCTTTCTCGTACAAAGTGACCAACTCGTGGTCGGTCATTGCAGATAATTCGTTCATTACGTCTCAAAGTATGGTTTTGGAGTAATGTTTCTCTATAGGCAATCGGTTTTATGCTTAATTAGCGGTTTGACTGCGCAAAGTAAGGGCTTTTTATTCATATCTGCAAGTTTTTCCACGTTTTTTTGTGCTTTCGGCATCGTTTAGCAACGGAAAGTGGTTCTTTTTGCACAAAAAGATATAACTTTGTGCAAGAGAAAACAGGCAAGACGGAAGAACGGAGGACTTTCTTTCGCCTGCACCTCAGCAAGACGAAGAACGAAGAATCAGCCTCCGCTACGTAAGCAGCTGAATCAGCCGACAGAAAACAAACCGTAAATAACACATAATAAAACACTTAATCACAATGGAACATACAAAAGAAGAGAAGCTGCAGGCGTTTGGTCGCCTGCTCGACGTGATGGACGAACTAAGGGAGAAGTGCCCTTGGGACCACAAGCAGACGAACGAAAGCCTGCGTCCCAACACGATAGAAGAAACGTTTGAGCTGTGCGATGCCCTGCTTGCGGACGACGTTCCGAACATCGAAAAGGAGCTGGGCGACGTGTTGCTCCACATCGTCTTCTACGCGAAAATCGGGAGCGAGAAGGGTCAGTTCGACATCGCCGACGTTTGCAACAAGCTCTGCGACAAGCTCATCTTCCGCCACCCGCACGTCTATGGCGACGCTGTAGCGAAGACTGCGGGCGACGTCGTCAACGCGTGGGAGCAGATTAAGCAGAAGGAGAAGGACGGCAACAAGACGGTGCTCGGCGGCGTTCCCAAGTCGTTGCCGTCGCTCATCAAGGCCTATCGCATTCAGGACAAAGCCAGAGCCGTCGGTTTCGACTGGGAGAAGAAGGAAGACGTTTGGGACAAGGTGCGCGAAGAACTTGGCGAACTGGAGGCAGAACTGCGGCAGGAGGACAACGCGGAGAAGCAGACAGCAGAGTTTGGCGACTTCCTGTTCAGCCTCATCAACGCGGCTCGTCTCTATCACATCAACCCCGATAATGCGTTGGAACACACCAACCGGAAGTTCATCCGCCGCTTCAATTACGTGGAACAGAAGGCGAAAGAGCAGGGCCTCGAACTGAAGAACATGACGCTCGCCCAGATGGATGAACTTTGGAACGAGGCTAAGGCTTCGGAGCTGGGGGGGTCTTGAGGTTAGGAGTTAGAGGTAAGTGGTTAGAGGTTAGAGGTTAGGGGTTAGAGGATAGCTTGGGAAGTTGAGGGGCCGAGGGTATTCTCTAACCCCTAACCTCTAACCACTTACCTCCAACATCCAGCCACTAATCTCTAACATAGGCTATCTTCTTGCCTTCCGTGACGTAGAGGCCGTGATGCAATCTGCTCTTATCTGATACTCTGCGACCGCTGAGGTCAACAAGGTCTTTAGGGACTTTAAGGACTTTAGGGTCGTTAAGGACCTTAGGGACGTTAGGGTCGTTAGGGACTTTAAGGTCATTAAGGTCGTTAGGGACTTTAGGGTCGTTAAGGTCTTTAAGGTCGTTGATGCCGGTGGCTTCCTCGTCGGAGAGGACGGGATGGATGGTGATGCGGTCGAAGTTGGGCGCCCAGAGGTTGTCGAAGGACTGTATGGTGATGGTGTTTCGGCTGCCTTCGTTCAGAGTGATGGGTATCATTTTCCATCCCATTCCCTCGGGGTTCCACGAGCCGGTGCAGTCGCCGTTGTCTCGGAAGACGATGGTGTCGCCTATCTGCTGTTCGTTGACGAAGAGCTTGGCGGGTCGAGTGTCGCGCGTGATGTAGTAGATGGTGAGGATGTAGTCGCCGGAGTGGCTGGCTTTGACGCGGTTGAACTGGATTTTTCCTCCGTTGCCCAAGTCGCCGACGAAGCCGCCGCCAGAAGCGTGGAGCGACGTGTATTCCTTCCGTTGAGTGCTTCCTGTGAGGGTGTTCCCTGTGGCTTCTGCCTCGTAGGTGGTGCGTTCGAGGGGCACATCGAGGTTGTCGTCGGGCGAAATCTGCATGAGGAATCCGCCTTCGCTTATTTCCTTGAAGTTAAGAATCTTGTCCCTCGTCACCTGTCTTTTCTCGAACTTGAGGTCGCTGCGGCACGTTCCGTCGCGGTAGATGTAAGCGGTATAGACGGTTTCCTCGTCGAGGAAGTCGAGCTTGACGCGGCATGTACGCTCGTTTACGCTGATGCCCGAGACCCACCAGTCCGCGCCTTTTCGGCGTGCAACGGTAGCAAACTTCTGCGGGTCGCCTTCGAGGAGGAGGCTTTCGTCCCAGGCGGCCGGCAGTCGTTTCATAATGTCGCGACCGATGAAGTAACGCAGGTTTTCGGGACTCTCCGCTATGTGTACGATGCCGCTCTCAAAGAGCGTGAGCAAGGCCATGTGGTGACCCATGCTCCGATGCGTCATGATGCTGCCTCTCCAGGTGGCGAAGTCGCCCGGAGTATAGTCCATCGCGCCCACCACATTGCGGGTGAAGAGGACGCCGAGGTGCTGCTGGGTGGTGTTTCTCTTTGAGTTCCAGAAGTTCTGCTCGCCGCCATAGATGCCTTCTTGGGTCATAATGTGCGGATAGGTTCTGCGGAGGCCCGAGGGACGTGTGCAGCCGTGGAGGTTGACGAGCATGCGGTACTTTGCCGCCGCCTTGTAGAGGTTCTCTATGCGCATCATCGTCTCCTTCGAATCGTCCTCCCAGAAATCGACCTTGATGCCCTTGATGCCCCAGCTCTTCCACCTTCTCAAAGTGGCGTCCATATTGTCGTTCGAGAAGTCCTGACTATAGACGAGTCTGGAGTCGCCCCACAGGAGGCAATCGACGCCTGCCTGATTAGCCTCTTTGACGAAAGAGGGGAACCACGACGAACTCCATCCGGCATCGATGAGATAGTAGGGCCAACCCATGTCGGCCGACAGGCAGCAATGTGCCCATTCGCCTTCGCGAAGACCGCCATAAGCGTCCCTGACTTCGCCCTTCCCTCCGTCGGAACCGCCCCAGTACCAAGCAGCTACGCCGGGTTTAATCCACGAGAGGTCGGTGAGGCTCGTGGGAGGACAGAGGTTCTCGGTCATCGTGGTCTCGAAGATGGCTTTGAGGTCGCCGCATACGACCATGCGCCAAGGGGTCTGAGTGGGCAGGGAGCAGGAGATGCGATGCGGCTTGTCCTCGGCATAGTCCTTAGTGGCTCCGGTCCAACTGTAGGAGAACTCGCCCTGCGACTCTTCCGCTTTGGTGAGCGATGTGCAGAAGTAGCTGCGGCAGTCGGCTTCGGAGATGAGCAGATAGTCTGTGCCGTTAAAGACGAGCGTCGGGGAGTTGAAGCGGGCGTCGCCTGCCTGCCGGAGCGACTGCCAGTTGTAGGTCGTATAGAGACCCTCATAGGGATAGTTGGGGTCGTTGCCTCCCTTGTTGCCGAGGAAAGGGCAAGCGGTGACGGACTTCACGTCGGAGAGGCGGATGCGGCTTGCCTCGTCGGTAAGGATGGCGCTGGAGTGGCCCGCCTTCGGAAGGAAATAGCGGAAGGCAAAGCCGTCGTCGTAGAGGCGGAAATGCACTTCGAGCTTCCACGAGCTTTTAGCCACGACGAGACGGAGCGCGTGGTGATAGTCGCGCAGCTGGCTGCGTTTGCCCACGGGCAAGCTGTAGTGGTCGTCCACCGTATCGTTCTTCGCTTCCACCAGCTCCAACCCTTCGGTGAGGTCGGCCGTAGAGAGTTTCAGTCCGAGAGGCGACTCCGAGACGACAGTCCGCTCGTCGCGCGAGACGCTATAGGACAGCCGGCCGTCTGCCGACATGGTGACGATGGCCTTCAGCCGGCCGTCGGGAGAGGTGACTTGGTAGTCGTCGGCCCACAAGGCAACGGGGCACATCAGGATGGCACAAAGCCAGAGAAAACGTGTACGCATAGTCGTGTAAAGGAATGGTTCGTGCTGCAAAGATACGAAAAAAGTTGAAAAGAAGAAAATGTGGAAGGGAGAAAAAATTATTGCAGCCCAGAGAAAACCGTTTCCCTCTTTTTTTTAGGCACTTATACGTCGGCATTTTTGAAGAAAAACAGCTCACAGGGGATTACAAAAGTCTCGAAGAGACGAAAGACTACAGACGGGGGTGTTAACCCCCGACAAATGGACAATAACACGAGAAGTCCCGAAGGGACGACAGAGACAGAAGCAGTCTGATACCAGACAAGCTACATATTCTGTCACCCTTTCAGGGTTTAGTGGTGATAAAAACCCTGTACCGGGGGTTACACCCCCGTCTGTAGTCTCTCGCACCTTCGGTGCTAATTTTCCCGATATTCATTCTGACAGATTGCCTCCTTATCGTCCCATTCACTTACACTCTGCCTTTCGTCTGGTCGCTGAGAATGGCGCAGAAATGCCCAAACCGAGTCGAGGCCGAAAATATCGCATTCTCGCTCAGTTTTGCCAACGCGCTGTGTATGTTCAACTTGCGTTTTCCGTCGATTAATACAGCTCGGATTTAGGGTCGAAACAGGACAGAAAATAGGTGAATTAGGTGTGCTGAACGGCCCAAAACGACGTGCCGAGTCGGTTTACACAGCAGGGAGAATCGGTCGATGCAACGTGGAGCATCGGCCTACACTCCACGGAGCATCGGCTCACACTCCACGGAGCATCGACCCAAGCCCCACGTCAATCGGCCTTTTGCGGCACGTTTTTCTCTATTTTGCTCCGAAAGGCATCGGTTTTCAAAGTAGCATAATGCAAGGGAAAAGCCCTGTTTGGCGGCAATTTGTAAGCGAGGCTTATGCCTCGCTCGCGGTGGGGGGAGGGGGATTTTTGGCTTGGGGGATTTTGATTTCTGCGAAATAAGTTGTAACTTTGTGGCAGATTTAAGGACCGACACCATGAAAACCTGCCTTCTTGCCCTCTGCCTGCCCATGCTGATGCATGCTGAGGAATCGGCGCTCGAGAAGCTCTCGAAGCGGCAGGCATCCTTTGGCCGGACCATTCCGCAGGAGAAGGTGTTCGTCCACATGGACAACACCAGCTACCAACTTGGCGATACCATCTGGTTCGCGGCCTATCTCAGGCGGACCGATACAGACAGGCCTTCCGACGTGAGCGGCGTGCTCTATGTGGAGCTTTACGGGCAGGAAGGCTACATGATAGAGCGCAAGCTCATCCAGATGAACGAGGGGCGAGGCTCTGGATTCTTTGCCTTAAACAAGTACATACAATACGCTGGATTCTATGAGATTAGGGCTTACACCCGTTGGCAGCTCAACTGGGGACGCTTCGAGCGCAAGCATACCGAAAAGATTAAAGAATGGTTTCCGAGCAAACGGCAGGAGTGGGAGTATTTTCGCGACTACGAGAAGCTCTACAGCCGCGTGTTTCCCGTCTATGACAAGCCCATCGAACCCGGCGAATACACGCACGACATGACCCTTCGCGCCATGCGTCGGCTCTACAAGGAACAGCCCGGAGAGAGCAACCTGAAGCTGTCTCTCTATCCCGAAGGCGGCAACCTCGTGGAAGGTCTGCCTTGCCGAGTGGCGTTCGAAGCAACCTTCGCCGACGGCGAATGGGCGGAGGGCTGGCTCCACTTCGACGGCGATTCAGTCCCGACACAGCATCGGGGGCGCGGACGCTTCGAGGTGGTTCCGCAGAAAGGACAGGAGAGGGAAGTCGTCTTCGTCAGCAAGGACGGCCAGCAAGTCAAGGCGAAACTGCCCAAGCCGGAGCCGACGGGCGTCGCCCTGAAAGTGGAACAGACCGACAGCGGCTGGGTGGCACAGATCCGACATACAGCCGATTTGCCTGCCGACAGCTTAGGCGTGAGCTTGATGAGCGAAGGCAAATTAGTGAAGAGTGAAGAGTTAAGAGTGAAGAATAAAAGCAACCATTTAGCGGACAAAAGTAATTCTGATTCTTCACTCTTCACTCTTCGTTCTTCACTCAGCAAGGCTGGCGTCTATCAGCTTACCGTCTTCGACTCGCAAGGCCGCGTCTTTGCCGACCGCCTCTTCTTCAATCGGGGCGAAGAGGACTTGAAGCCGACCCTCAGCATCGAGGGCCTGAAGGAAGAGTTCCAGCCTTACGAACAGGTCACACTTAAGATTCATGCGTCAAAAGGCCAGTCGAATGTGTCGATGACGGTAAGGGACGACGACCATCGCGACTGCCTCTACGACGACTCCAACATCCTGACTGAAATGCTTTTGGCAAGCGAGATACGCGGCTTCGTGCCCCAACCCGGCTGGTTCTTCGAGGAGGACGACTCGCTGCATCGTGCCGCCCTCGACCTCTTGATGATGACCCAAGGCTGGCGCCGCTTCGACTGGCGAAGCATGGCGGTGGCAGGAGCGTGGGACATCACACAGCCTGCCGAGCGGGCTCCCATCCTGATTGGCAACACCTACAAGAATGTCCGCACCGATTTCGTCAAAGGCGAAGGGGAAGACGACGGGCGGGAGAATGCCGACGACTACCTCTTCAGCGACGACGGAAAGAACCCTCATGACGGCGGTCGCTACGAGACCCGGCCGATGGACCTGCCCGACCTCTTCGGCAAAGGCAGGAGCAAGTCGCGGGAAGAAAAGGCCTACGACAAAGCAGTCAACACGAAGAACCAGAAGAAAGAGAGGGAACTGAAGGTGCATGCCGAGATTGTGGCACTCGATGCAGAAACCTCTTTCGTAGGAGAAAGCGAGACGTACAGGAAAGGATTCCGCATCCAGTTGCCCCCATTCTATGGCCATGCTATCGTCTTCATCAGCGTGGCCGACACGACAAAATGGAAAGGAGGCAAGCCCTACACATGGATACAGGCCGAACCCGACAACTTGGAAACGGACTACATGTACTTGCCCGCAAACCGAAAGCTAAGGCAAAAGATATTCGTAGAGCCTGCCGACTACCTCGCCCGCATCAGCTGGCCCTACCCGCGCTTCGTGAATCCCTACAATCACTATCAGGTTCACCTTGCCCCCACACCTCAGCAGAAGAGCCCGGATGGCGAGTGGAAAAGGCTGGACGACGAGACCATCATGAGCGAAGTGACGGTAAGAGCCAAGCGACGGGGCTTGAACAAGTTCGACGACACCTGGCCCATCCTTGCCATCGACGCAGAGGATGCCAACAACATATCGCAGGACGTCGGCCTGGGATTCATGCAGGTCTTGACGGCTGACTTTGGCGTCGGCGTGATAGACAGAACGATTGGCGAAGGACAAGAGCCTACCTTCGAAACACGTTACGGCTTCGGACAAACGCGTAGGATGCTGATGGACAAGGAGATTCCCAAAGACTCCATCTATGCCAGAAAGTATCTCAACTCCGGCTCCTTCAAGCTTACGGGGCCTTCCTCGAATGCTTCGGCAAGCGCTATCGGCAAGAACGGCTTCGGTTCCGACGCTCACTTCCAGCTCTCGCCGGGCGAGTCGATGGAGTACAAAGGCACAGGCGTGTGGGACATGTACGTGCTCTACTCCGACTACAGCCCTCGGCTGTATGGCAACGACATGTATTACGGCAGCAACGAACCAAAGACGAAGATGGTGATGTACCCTTTTCCCGACGGCTCCCGCCGCATGACCTATCGCGACCGTCGCTATGTGATTGAGGGCTTTGCCTATCCGGCAGAGTTCTATTCGCCCGACTACAGCAGGCAAGTCCCCTCGGAAGAAAAGAAGGATTACCGTCGTACACTCTATTGGAACCCCTGCCTCAAGCTGAACGATGAAGGCCAGGGAGAAGTCACTTTCTACAACAACTCTCGCTCCACAAAACTCTCCGTCGATGCCCAAGGAATGGCTTCCGACGGGACATTACTCTGGAACGAGACCGCAAAATAGCCCTTATATATAATATAATGTATAGTTAGACGAAAAAATATGCCTTCTTTGGAACAAGCTATCGTATTTTTTTGTACCTTTGCAGGCAATTTGGAAAAAGGAGAATCAAAAGTTGATAGTTGAATGATGAAAAAGAGGTGAGCTGCGAGCGGCCAGAAGTCAGAGGAAACAAACAGCAAATTGCAAACCATCATATAGTAAATCGTAAATCTTTAAATAGTAAATTGTAAATCTTTAAATAGTAAATTGTAAATCGTCAAATAGTAAATCAACAAGATGAGTACACAAACAGAAAAGATTAAGGAGCTGATGGAGCTCCGCGCCAAAGCCCGCATGGGCGGCGGCGAAAAAGCTATCGAGAAGCAGCACGAGAAGGGCAAGTTCACGGCTCGCGAACGCATCAACATGCTGCTCGACGAAGGTAGCTTCGAGGAAATGGACATGTTCGTCAAGCATCGCTGCACGAACTTCGGCATGGAAAAGAAGCAGTATCTGGGCGACGGCGTAGTGACCGGTAGTGGCACAATCGGTGGTCGCTTGGTCTATGTCTTCGCACAGGACTTCACCGTTTCAGCAGGTTCGCTCTCCGAAATGCTGGCAAGCAAGATTTGCAAGGTGATGGACATCGCCATGAAGGTAGGCGCTCCCGTCATCGGCCTCAACGACTCCGGCGGCGCTCGTCTGCAGGAAGGCATCAACGCCCTTGCAGGCTATGCCGAAATCTTCCAGCGTAACATCATGTCGTCGGGCGTTATTCCTCAGATTAGTGCCATTATGGGCCCCTGTGCCGGCGGTGCTGTCTATAGCCCCGCGCTTACTGACTTCACCTTCATGGTAGAGGGCAGCAGCTATATGTTCCTGACAGGTCCCGGCCCCGTCAAGGCCGTCTTGGGCGAAGTCGTTACACAGGAACAGCTGGGCGGCGCAAGCGTACATGCCACAAAGAGCGGCGTAACGCACTTCACAGCCAAGAACGAAGAGGAGTGCATCGCTATGATCAAGCAGCTCTTCTCCTACATTCCGCAGAACAATCTTGAGAAGACTCCCCGCGTGACCTGCACAGATCCCATCGATCGCATGGAGGACTACCTCAACGACATCATTCCCGACAACCCCAACATGCCTTACGACATGTATCAGGTGATTGCAGGCATCGTGGATAATGGCGAGTTCTTCGAGGTTCAGCCAAACTTCGCAAAGAACATTATCGTGGGCTTCGCTCGCTTCAACGGCCAGAGTGTCGGCATCGTAGCCAACCAGCCGAAGCAGCTTGCAGGTGTGCTCGATTGCAACTCAAGCCGTAAGGGCGCCCGCTTCGTCCGTTTCTGCGACGCTTTCAACATTCCTATCGTAACGCTCGTGGACGTCCCCGGATTCCTTCCCGGCACAGGTCAGGAGTACAACGCCGTCATCCTGCATGGCGCCAAGTTGCTCTATGCTTACGGAGAGGCTACTATTCCCAAAGTGACCGTGACGCTCCGCAAGAGCTATGGTGGCAGCCACATCGTGATGAGCTGTAAGCAGCTTCGTGGCGACCTGAACTATGCTTGGCCTTCAAGCGAGATTGCTGTCATGGGCGCAAGCGGTGCAGCCAGCGTGCTCTATGCCAAGGAAGCCAAGGCCCTGAAGGAAGAAGGCAAAGCGGAAGAGGCAAAGGCCTACATCGCAGAGAAGGAGAAGGAGTACGAAAACCTCTTCGCCAATCCCTATCAGGCAGCCAAGTACGGCTACATCGACGACGTCATCGAACCGCGCAACACACGCTTCCGTATCATCCGCGCCCTGGCACAGCTCGAGAACAAGAAACTCACTAATCCCGCCAAGAAGCACGGCAACATTCCTCTGTAAAGAAATGGGAGTTAAAGAAGTTAAGGTAGTTAAAGAAGTTAAAGACGATACCAATGGCAGTTTACCAATCTGTTGTCCTTAACTCCTTAGCGAGCAAAGCGAGCGATAACTCCTTTAACTCCTTTGACTCCCCCAAAAATAAATAACATGCAATTACTTTCAATATCCGACCCTCAAGTTTGGCTCTTGGCTGGCATCTCCATTTTGGTGGTGTTCTCCATCCTCGTCATTCTGGTGCTCATCCTGGGCATCTTCACAGCTGTTGCCTTGAAGACAACCGAAAAGGCTAAGGCCGTGAAGAGCACTATCGAGACCAGCCTGGAGGCCAAGACCTTCGAGAAAGCCAGCGAAGAGGACAAGGCAGCAGTAGCAATGGCACTCTACCTCTACTTCGAAGAAAGAGACAATCGCGAAAGCCGCGTACTTACTATCGTTCCCTATCCCTCTGCTTGGGGAGCAACGCTCAACCCAAGACTCTAATAAAATAAAGAGAAGTTAAGTGGTTAGAGGTTAGTGGTTAGAGGTTAGAGAATACCTTTAGACCCGAAACCTGCGGCCAACACAATCCTCTAACCACTAACCTCTAACCGCTAACCTCTAAAATAAAATTATTTATTCGATGAAAGAATTCAAGTTTAAGATAGGCGGTCAGGACTATGCCGCCACCGTAGAAGACCTCAAGGACGGACAGATGAAAGTTACCGTCAATGGTCAAACCTATCAGGTAGAAGTTCCTCACAAGAAGGCAAAGGGGCCTCATGTAGCAATAGCTCCTGCTGCTCCTGTCGCTCAGAAGGGCGGCACAAAGAACGTCAACAGCGAACTGCCCGGCACGGTGACGAAGATAAACGTAGCAGCCGGTCAGCACGTGAAGCGCGGCGAAGTTCTCCTCGTCATCGAAGCTATGAAGATGGCTAACGACATCATCAGCGAAGTGGACGGCACCGTTCAGCGTGTAGCTGTCACTCAGGGACAAAGCGTCAATCAAGGCGACGTGCTTGTCGAGATGGTAGCAGACTTTGTGGCAGCGAAGGCAGAAGTGACGCCGAAGCCCGCACCCGTTGCTCCCGCTCCTGTTGCAGCACCCGCTCCCGCTCCCGCTCCGGCAGCAGCTCCTGCTGGTGCCAAGACCGTTACTGCCCCACTTCCCGGCACAATCACGAAGATAACGGTCAAGGTGGGCGATGCCGTCAATGCAGGCGACACGGTACTCTTGATGGAAGCAATGAAGATGGAGAACAACATCACAGCCGAGTTCGCAGGCAAGGTCAAGGCAATCCTCGTCGATCAGGGCGCTCAGGTGCAAAGCGGTCAGGCACTCGTGGAACTGGACTAATATAATTAAAAATTAAGAATTAAGAGTTAAGAATTAAGAATTAACTTGCCAACTCGTTAACTTGTCAACTAAACAACATGAAAAAGTATATTAGTCTGTTCCTGCTCCTTCTTGCTGCAACACCTTTGTTTGCTGCAGACTTCAACATGGAGGAAGGCTTGAGCAAATTCATCAACGAGATGGGCTTCGTCACTTTCTTCGTGCAGGAAGAGGGTTGGAAGAATGCCGTCATGATTCTCATCGGCTGCTTCCTGCTCTGGCTTGCCATTAAGAAAGAGTACGAACCCCTGCTGCTTCTGCCCATCGCCTTTGGCATGATACTGAGCAACCTGCCCGGTGCCGGTCTCTTCGACTCGGACATGTGGAACAATCAGTTCCTCAATCCCAACAGTCCTAACTATCACAGCTACGGCTACATCATGGCTCATGGCGGACTGCTCGACATCCTCTATATTGGCGTAAAGGCAGGCATTTATCCTTGCCTCATCTTCCTTGGCGTTGGTGCCATGACCGACTTCGGTCCGCTGATTGCCAACCCCAAGAGCCTCCTGCTTGGTGCTGCTGCTCAGCTCGGCATCTTCGCAACCTTCCTGGTTACGCAGATTGACGTCTTCGGCTTCTCTGTAGCTCAGTCGGCCTCTATCGGAATCATCGGCGGCGCTGACGGTCCTACGGCTATCTTCCTTACGTCCAAGCTTGCTCCCGAGCTGCTTGGTCCCATCGCTGTGGCTGCCTACAGCTACATGGCTTTGGTGCCTGTCATCCAGCCGCCCATTATGCGTGCCTTGACGACTGAGAAAGAGCGCAAGATCCGCATGAGCCAGCTCCGAACGGTCAGCAAGAAGGAGAAGATTATCTTCCCCATTGTCGTGGCCATCATCGTGAGCCTGATTGTTCCCTCTGCTGGTACGCTCATCGGCTGTCTGATGCTCGGCAACCTCTTCAAGGAGAGCGGTGTCGTTGAACGCCTGAGCAAAGCTGCCCAGAACGAGCTGAACAACATCGTAGTCATCATGTTGGGTGTGACGGTAGGTGCAACGGCAACAGCAAGTGCCTTCCTGAACTTCCAGACCATCGCCATCCTTTGCGTCGGCATCGTAGCCTTCGGCATTGGCTCGGCAGGTGGTATCTTGATGGCAAAAATAATGAACCTCTTCCTGAAGGAAAAGATTAATCCGCTCATCGGCTCTGCAGGCGTTAGTGCCGTTCCCATGGCAGCTCGCGTCAGCCAAAGCGAAGGTCAGAAGGCCGACCCGCGCAACTTCCTCCTGATGCACGCTATGGGTCCCAACGTGGCCGGCGTCATCGGCAGTGCCGTTGCAGCAGGCATCCTGCTCAGCTTCTGCGGATAAAATAAACGAAACTGCACGACGAATCCCTTCTGTTCGTGTCCCCTTTCGGAGAATGACAGCAGGAGTTTCATCCCTATCGCTGCCCGAGAGTCCCACAATCGAGACTTTCGGGCAGTTTTCTTTTTATTGTTGTCCGCAAAATAAGCGCCGAGGGCGCGAAAGAACACAGCCGGGGGTGAACCCCCCGGTACAAGAGCATCAACAAAACAAAAGCCCAGAAAGGGCGACAGAACATCTAACATATTCAAATTCAACCTGCTTCTATCTCTATTGCCCCGTCGGGGGTTCTTTTGTTTCGCAATCCTACCGGGGGTCAGCACCCCCGTCTGTGATCTTTCGTCTCTTCGAGACTTTAGCCAAGCCCTCATAAGCTGCTTTTCGTCAGAAATACCGATGGATAAGGGCCTAAATAGAAGCTGAAAAAGTTTATCAGCGGACACCAGTATTTTCTTTTAGTGCGGTCACATTCCTGTTGCTTTTTCTTTACCTTGGAATATGTTAAAAAACAAGGATTTAGGACGTAGAGAGGCGGGAGTTGCATGTTTGTCGTCAAAGTCTTCGCCTTGCTTCGGCGCCCCCTTCGGAAAGTGATGAAAAACAAAGGCGCGAGAGGGGGGATTCCACGCAACGTGGAGCGTAAGCCGATGCAACGTGGAGCGTGAGCCGATGCAACGTGGAGCGTGAGCCGATGCAACGTGGAGCGTAGCCCGATGCAACGTGGAGCGTAGGCCGATACAACGTGCTGTGTAAAATGGGACAGCTTTTTCTCTTTCCTCAGAGGGCTTTAGGCTTCCTAAAGCAAGGCATTGGAGCTGTTTTTCATCAGAAGCGGGTTTTTATCAATATCGGATTTTGAATTTTGAATTATATGTTGTACCTTTGCCGCGCATTATAAATATAAATAAGGTAAAACTATGAAAGCATTTGTTTTTCCCGGTCAGGGAGCACAATTTACAGGTATGGGTAAAGAACTCTATGAGAACAACCCGAAGGCAAAAGAACTGTTCGAAAAAGCAAACGAAATACTTGGATTCCGCATCACAGACATCATGTTCGAAGGCGATGCCGAAGAGCTGAAGCAGACGAAGGTGACGCAACCTGCTGTATTCCTGCATAGTGTCATCACGGCTCTCTGCTTGGGCGACGACTTCAATCCCGACATGGTGGGCGGCCACAGCTTGGGCGAATTCAGCGCCCTCGTAGCAGCCGGCGCCCTCTCCTTCGAGGACGGATTGCGCCTGGTTCATGCTCGTGCTTTGGCCATGCAGAAGGCTTGCGAAGCCGCTCCCGGCACGATGGCAGCCATCATCAACCTTCCCGACGAAACCATCGAGCAGGTATGTGCCGAAGTAAGCAACGCGGGCAAAGGCGTTGTCGTGCCTGCCAACTACAACTGCCCCGGCCAGCTGGTCATCAGCGGCAACGTGGACGAGGTGAACGCTGCCTGCGAGAAGCTGAAGGAAGCCGGTGCCAAGCGTGCCGTGGTGCTGCCGGTGGGCGGCGCTTTCCACAGCCCTTTGATGCAACCCGCAAAGGACGAGTTGCAAGCAGCCATTGAGAGAACAGAGTTCCGTACACCCCGTTGCCCCATCTATCAGAACGTGGATGGGCAGGCTCATACCGATGCAAGCGAAATCAAGCAGAACCTCATCGCACAGCTCACCGCAAGTGTCCGCTGGACACAAGAAGTGCAGAACATGCTCGCAGCAGGGGCTACTGAGTTCACCGAATGCGGTCCCGGCAAGGCTCTGCAAGGCATGGTGACGAAGATAGCCAAAGGCATCGAGGGCATCACGATTGAAGGAATCTGCTGATTTACTAATTGAAAGTTGAGAGTTGAAAGTGGAAAGTTGAAAAGCTATGCCCTAATTTTCCACTTTCCACTCTCAATTTTCAATTTACATGGTCACACCGTAAACAAATCGTAAATCGTAAATCGTACATTATCTTGACAGTCTATCAGGTTTTCACGCGCCTTTTCGGTGCGGACAAGGACGGCTGCATTCCCTTCGGCACTAAGGAGCAGAACGGATGCGGCACTATGCAGGACTTTACAGCCAAGGCTTTGGAGCAGATCCGAGGCCTTGGCTGTACGCATATATGGTACACGGGCATCATCGAACATGCCAGCAAGACCGACTACTCAGCCATTGGCATTGCGGCCGACAACACCGACGTGGTGAAGGGCGAAGCTGGCAGTCCGTACGCCATCCGCGACTATTACGACGTTGACCCCGACTTGGCGAAAGACCCGAAGAAACGCATCCGCGAGTTCGAACTGCTGGTGGAACGCACGCACAAGGCAGGACTCAAGGTCATCATCGACTTCGTGCCCAACCATGTAGCCCGCCAGTATCACTCCGATGCCAAGCCCATTGGCGTCCGCGACCTCGGCCAAGACGACGACAAGACCTGCTCCTTCTCGCCCGACAACAACTTCTACTACATTCCCTCCGAAGCGCTTCACCTGGACAACATCCTGTCTTCCAGCTCCTATCGGGAAGTGCCGGCCAAGGCAACGGGCAACGACAACTTCTCTTCCTGGCCGGGACGGAACGATTGGTACGAGACTGTCAAGCTCAACTACGGCATCGATTATCCCGGCGGCAGCGGCGGACACTTCTCCCCTACCCCCGACACGTGGCACAAGATGCTGCACATCCTGCTCTACTGGGCCGGCAAGGGCATCGACGGCTTCCGTTGCGACATGGCCGAGATGGTGCCCGTAGAGTTCTGGGAATGGGCGTTGCCGCAAGTCAAAGCCCAGCGGCCGGACATCATCTTCATTGCCGAAGTCTATAATCCCGCCCGCTATCGCGACTACATCCATCGCGGACATTTCGACTACCTCTACGACAAAGTAGGACTCTACGACACGCTGCTCGCCGTCTCTCGCGGGCAGTCGGCACAGAGCATCACTGCCTGCTGGCAAGCGGTGGACGACATTCGGCGTCACATGCTCAACTTCCTCGAGAACCACGACGAGCAGCGGCTGGCAAGCGATTTCCTGCTTAGCGAGGCCGAGAAGGCACTGCCTGCACTCCTCGTCAGCAGCTTCATGCCCAGCCCCTTCATGCTCTATTTCGGTCAAGAACTGGGCGAGCGAGGCATGGACGCCGAGGGTTTCAGCGGTCGCGACGGCAGGACAACCATCTTCGACTACTGGAGCGTGCCCACCATCCGCCGTTGGCGAAACAAGGAAAAGTACGACGGGAAGTTGCTCAGCGACAAGGAACTATCCCTTCGCAGCACGTACCAACGCATCCTGCTCTTGCGCGAACAGGCTGCATGGGCTGAAGGCGAGTTCTTCGACCTCATGTACTGCAACCAGCATCTGCACCGCCAATATGCTTTTGTCCGCCACACCAAAGGACATTTCGCCCTGATTGTCGCCAACTTCTCGGACAGAGAAGAGACCGTCGCCCTCAACCTCCCTGAACATCTCTTCAAGCATGCCGGCATCAAGGAGAAGGCACGGACGGCGCTGACAGACGCCTTGACAGACAAGAAGTTAACGCTGCCCTTCAATTCCTCCCAGCCTGTATCCGTCACCATTCCCGCCCACTTCGGCGTGGTGCTTGCAAGGTAGTCGTCCGACACTCCACGGAGAATCGGCTTACACTCCACGGAGAATCGGCTCACACTCCACGGAGAATCGGCTCACTCTCCACGGAGCATCGGCCGATGCTACAGCAAGCATTTTCCGAAGCACTTCGGAGGCTACTTCTGAGGCTTATGGCAAAAGGGGTATCTCGATACTGCGTATATTGCTACGATTTCACATTTTTTTTATAATTTTCTTGCAAGGGTTAATTAATTTTGTTAACTTTGCATGCGGAAACCCTATGCAAACTAACATTCAAACTATAAACCCAGCATGAAACACTATTACTTGAGACACATTTTCCTGTGCCTTTGTCTGCTTGCAGGCATCAATGCTATTGCCCAGAGTGTAGAGGTTAACGGCATCACCTACAACTTCTCTGAGACCGAAGACATCGCCGAGGTGACCACCGGAACCTATTCGGGCAACGTCATCATCCCTGAGTCTGTGGAATTCAACGGCAAGACCTATGCTGTGACAAGCATTGGCAGCTACGCCTTCTACAGTCAGGGCAGTCTGACCTCCGTTGTCATCCCTGCCAGCGTGAAAAGCATTGGCGAGGATGCCTTCTGCCTTTGCCGCAACCTCAGCTCCGTTACGATTCCCGAAGGAGTGGAAAGGATTGGCGAGTATGCTTTCTACAGTTGCAGCAGCCTGCCCTATGTGACGCTGCCCGAAACCATCACGGAAATCGGTCACGACGCATTCTGCCTCTGCCGCGGACTCACTTCGATCAACATCCCCGAGAAGGTAACAGCCATCAACAGCTTCACCTTCTACGCATGCAGCAGCCTGACAGAAGTCATCATCCCCGAGGGCGTGACAATCCTCGACCGCGATGCCTTCTCCTATTGCACCGAGCTGACTTCCGTCATCATCCCTGCAAGCGTGAAGAAGATAGGCGGCTACGTGTTCTACAACTGCAATAAGCTGGCCCAGATGAACATCCCCGAAGGGCTGGAAACCATTGAGGACAACACCTTCAGGAACTGCGGTTCGCTGACCTCCATCACCATTCCTTCCACCGTCACCGTCATCGGCGAAGAAGCATTCTCCGGTTGCTCCAAGCTCGAAACACTCGTCTTCCCCGAGAACGTGAAGGAAATCGGCATCAACGCCTTCCATAACTGCGACAACCTGACCGCTGTCACCATCCCCAGCAACATTGAGATCATCGGCTCTTCCGCCTTCCAGGGTTGCGACAAGCTGAAGACCGTGACCATCGACAGCGAAGCCATCGCAGCCAGAACCTACACTACGAACATGAGCTTTGCCAACATCTTCGGAACGAATGTGGAAGCATACGTCTTCGGCAACAACGTGACAAAGATTGGTAAATATGCTTGCTACAACAGCAATGCCCTCACCTCCGTCACCATTCCCACAAGCGTGACCAGCATCGATGACTGCGCCTTCCAGAACTGCGCCGCCCTGCAGTCCATCACGATTCCCGCAAGTGTGACGGCCATTGGCGAAAGAGCCTTCATGAACTGCACCCAGCTGGCCGACATCACAGTCCCCGAAAGCGTGACACGCATCGGACGCTTTGCCTTCGCAGCTACTGCATGGTACGTCAACCAGCCCTACGACATGGTGGTCTATGCAGGCAAGATGGCATACACCTACAAGGGCATCATTCCCGACGACACAGTGCTCGAACTTGAGAACGGCACCATTGGCATCGCCGACGAAGCCTTCATGGCAAGAACCGGCCTGGTGTCCGTCATCATCCCCGAAAGCATGAAGTACATCGGCGCAAATGCCTTCAACGCATGCAACAACATGGCCGCCATCACGCTTCCCAACGGGGTGAAGAGCATCGGTTCGGGTGCATTCCATGGTTGCACCGCGCTGAATTACATCGTGATTCCCGCTGGTGTGGAGAGCATCGAGTCGAACACCTTCTCCGACTGCACCGGCCTGACCGACGTCACATTCCCCTCTGCTCTGAAGAACATCGGCGCAAATGCCTTCTCCGGCTGCACAGAGCTGAACACAGTTGAGTTCCCCGAAGGCCTGACAACCATCGGCAACGAAGCCTTTGCCAACTGCACGAATCTGCTCTTCATCACCATCCCGGACAACTTAGCCTGCATCGGCGTGAGCGCCTTCGACGCTACGCCTTGGTTCAGCACGCTGTCCGACGGACTGATCTATGCAGGCAAAGTGGCCTATAAATATAAAGGTACGATGCCTCGTAACACCAGGATTGAGATTGAAGAAGGCACGCTGGGCATTGCAGGCGGCGCTTTCGACAACTGCGCTAACCTTAACGCCATCACCATCCCCGCAAGCCTGACCAACGTCGGCGATGCTGCCTTCAACAAGTGTTCAGGCTTGAAGACGCTCAACATCTCCGACCTCTCGGCATGGTGCAGAATCGCCTTCGAGAGTAGCACAGCACAGCCTCTCACCCTGACTCACCAGCTGACGCTCAACGGACAGAAGATTACCGACCTCGTCATCCCAACCGACGTGACAGAAGTCCTCAAGAACACCTTCTCGGGATGCACAGACCTCACAGCTATCACCATTCACGAGAACGTGAAGAGCATCGACAGCTATGCCTTCGCAAACTGCAACAAGGTAACAGTCGTTTACTGCTATCCCCTGGATGTACCCGAGACGGCAGACGACGCATTCACTGGCATCGACCAAACGAAAGTTAGATTGGTAGTGTCCAACAACTCCATCGAGAAGTACAAGAACCACTTCGTATGGGGCAAGTTCCTGATGGACGGCAGCAATGTAGCCGGTTCGGAAGACATCGAGACGGGCGTTCGTCCTGCTCATGCACTGGAGGGTGTAGCTCCCGAAGTCTATGACATCAGCGGCCGCAGACAGCAGGCTCTCCGTCATGGCCTCAACATCATCCGAGCTACCGACGGCACGACAAGGAAAGTCCTGGTGAAGTAAAAGCCAGACTCCCCCTATAAACATCAAGGGCGGGAAGCACAGATCGGTTTAATACCCGGTCGGCTTCCCGCCCTTATTATATATATAATGTATAGTCCAAACACAAGGCACTGTCCAACCCCACATAGAGTATCGTTTCACGCTCCACGGAGCATCGGGCTACGCTCCACGGAGCATCGAATCGACATCTGTGAAGGGTACACTTTTATATCGCTGTTCGGCGAATTAGCGCCGAAGGTGCAAAAGACAACAGACGGGGGTGCAACCCCCGGTACAATGGCAACAACAAAACTAAGCCCTGAAGGGGCGACAGAATATCTAACTTGTTTGATCACAACTTATTTATGTCTCTGTCGTCCCTTCAGGACTTTCTTTACCATCGTGCAATTACCGGGGGTTAACACCCCCGTCTGTGGACTTTCGTCTCTTCGAGACTTTATCAAGCCCCAGTTAGCTGCTTTTCGTCAGGAAAGCGAATGGTCTGTCATATAATTTGAAGCGCTCGTGATTTTCCCAAGGCAACAATCATGGTTTCACACTCCACGGAGCATCGGCTTACGCTCCACGGAGCATCGGGCTACGCTCCACGGAGCATCGGCTTACACTCCACGGAGCATCGAATCGACATCTATGGGATATGCTAAAACATCATAGGCGACGGGGCACGACGGCACTCGCCATCGGGTGTGCAAATGCCTATGATTCACCCTCTTGATAGCTTTCGAGGAAGAGATGTTCGCCATTATATACGGCGTACGTGAACTGCGTAATCCAGTCGCCCAGCACAATGACGCGCGTCTGGCGGCTCAGGGCAAGGTCGAGTTCAATGTGGCGATGGCCGAAGATGAAGAAGTCCACTTCGGGATGCTCGCACAGGTATTGCTTGGCAAAGAGCACCAGCGGCTCCTTATCCTCCCCGAGATATGGCGGGTCGCCGCCTGCACCATCCTGCAACGAAGGCTCGTGCTTCAAGCGGCTGTGCTTGGCCCAATTCAGTCCGAAACGCATGCCGAAGGCTGGATGGAGCCAGCGGAAAGCCCACTGGCAGAAGCCGTTGTGGAAGATGCCTCGTATGAGACGGAACTTCCAGTCCCTGTCTCCCAGCCCGTCGCCGTGGGCAAGAAAAAACGTCTGGTCGCCTATCTCCAGCGTCAACGGCTGCCGATGGAGCACTACGCCGCACTCCTTCTCGAGGTAGTCGAGGCACCAGATGTCGTGGTTCCCTGTAAAGTAATGCACCTCGATGCCCATATCGGTCAGCTCGCTCACCTTGCCGAGGAAACGCGTATAGCCTTTCGGAACGACCGTTTGATACTCGAACCAGAAGTCGAACATGTCGCCGAGCATGTAGATGGCGCCTGCCTTTTCCTTTATCTCGTCGAGGAAACGCACCAGTCGCCGCTCTTGCTGACGGCTGTGCGGAATAGCGAGACTGCCCAGATGGGCATCGCTTATGAAGTAGACGTTCTTCATTATTTCAACTTTTCACCCGTTTTTAGTGGTTAGAGGTTAGTAGTTAGAGGTTAGAGAATACCTTTAGCTCCGAAGCCAGTATCCCAAGCTATCCTCTAACCTCTTACTTCTTACCTCTTACCTCTCTCTTTAACTTTTCAACTTTTCACCTTATTGCATTTTCACAGAAAGCCCAGTTCCATCTTGGCTTCTTCGCTCATCATGTTCTTGTCCCATTCAGGCTCGAAGACGAGATTCACTTCTACTTTCTTCAAGCCTGTGATGGTCTCGAGCTTCTGCCGTACATCCTCGACTATGAAGTCGGCTGCCGGACAGTTGGGAGCCGTGAGCGTCATATCGACGCTGAGTTCGCTGTTGTCCTCGCTCAACTCAATGCGGTAGATGAGTCCGAGGTCGTATATGTTGACGGGTATCTCGGGGTCGAAAACCGTCTTGAGCACTTCGACAACCCGTTCCTCTAATGCATAATCCATATTCTTTATTCTTTATAAGGCATCTTGTCTGATTCCTGATTCTTTTTCTCCCATCGCTTTGTCCGCCTACAGCTTGCCTTCCTCCTTGTAGCTGTAGTAGTCGTCGCCTGCAAAGATGACGTGATCCGTCAGACGGATGCCGACGGCTGTGCAGGCTTCTGCTGCCTTTCGCGTCAAGTTGTCGTCGTCGCGGCTTGGCTGCCTACGGCCGCTCGGATGGTTGTGGCAAAGAACGACGGCAACGGCTTGACCCAGAATGGCATGACGCAACAGGCAGCGCACATCGACCGACGCTCCGGCTATGCCTCCACGGCTCAGCAGGACAGACCCCTTGACGGCCATTCCCTGGTCGAGCAGCAGCAAGTGGCATTCCTCAATATCAAGGTCTTGCATCTTCGGACGGAAGTAGTCGAACACATCCGTCGAGCTGTTGATGCGGAATCGCTTTGGCAGTTCTTCCTTTAGGCGCTGGTTGGCAAGCTGACAGGCTGCGATGATGGTCACGGCCCTCGCCTCGCCGATGCCTTCATAGCGCATCAGTTCCTGGACGGAAGCCTTGGCGAGCATCATCAGGCTGTCGCCGTAGTCGGAGAGAATGGTACGCATGATATCGACCGCCGACTTGCCGGGCACACCGCTTCCGATGAGGATGGCAAGCAGTTCGGCCTTGCTCAACGTGTCAGCACCATTGGCAAGCAGCCTTTCGCGCGGCCGGTCTTCCGGCGCCCATTCCTTGATTGTCTTCACCTTACATTTAGCATTTAATCATTTTTCCATTACCCTGTCTCACCCTCAACGCCTCTCGGAAGGAAGAGGATAGTCTCGCCGCGGAAGCCTCTCCTCCTCGGGGAAAGGGTTGGGAGAGCGAGTGGGCGAGGCTGTCGGACTACTCACTTATAGAAGCTGTCCCTGAAGGCTTGAAGCTCTTCGTTACGTCCGCAAACGCATCGCAGCCACCAAGCTCGGAGGAAACCCGTGCCGTAGCCGATGAGTTGAATGTAGCTTGCCCAGATGGAGAGCACGCCTATCTTCATGCTCCTGTTCCTTATGGAGCTGTCTGCAAAGACGAGCAACGAGAAGAGCAGCAGCGGGAGCAGGAATATCAGCATCCCTGCGATGCCGGCAAAGATGCAGAGCATCGGGCCATTGGCGCAGCCGGGCTTTGGCATACTCCATAATGCCACGAAGCCAAACACGGTCAGGAGCAGGAACAGCAGGGCAAAGAGCAGGCAGGCAAAGGTGCCGAGCGTGAAGAGCATCGGCAGCAGATGCACGAGTTTCAGGCTGCCGGGATGCCGTTTCATCAAGTTGATGCGGGCTATTCCGCTGTTGTGAACCTGCTTGAAGAACTTGCGGAAGTCTGTTCTTCGCTTGTGCCAGACCCACGCTTCGGGGAAGAGGCGACAGCTCGCCCCGCTTTCGTAGATGCGCAGGCTCAAGTCGATGTCCTCGCCGAAACGCATGGACGAGAAGCCGCCCAGCTGGCGATAGAGGCTGCGACGAATGCCCATGTTGAAGGAACGAGGGTAGAACTTCTTGTCCATCTGCGTCTTGGAGCCACGGATGCCACCTGTAGTCAGGAATGAAGTCATGCTGTAACTGATGGCCTTCTGTACAGGTGTGAAGCTCTCGTGAGCACGGTCCGGACCGCCCCAAGCATCGCATGCCTTTCGGTTCAGCTCGCCGTCGATGGCTTGCAGAAAGTCAGGCGGCAGGACGCAATCGCTGTCGAGGAAGATGAGAAAGTCGCCTTGGCTGTGCTCCGCGCCGTAGTTGCGCGTCGGCCCCGGCCCGCTGTTCTCCTTCGTGTAATAGCGGAGCGGCAGTTGGCCGGCATAGCGGTGAACGACGTTCTCGCAGGGAAGGCTTGAGCCGTCCTCCACGATGATGACCTCCATGTCCTTGAATGTCTGCTGAGATAGGCTGCGGAGCAGTTCATCGACTTCTTCCGGACGATTATATACGGGTACTATAATTGAATACTTCACCATGCAATAAGGGCTGTTTTTGTGTGCCCCATGGTGCAAAGATACAAAGAAAAGTTCATAATTCATAGTTCATAGTTCATAGTTTTTCCCTTTTTTGTCGAATTGTCCTATATTTATGAACTGAAGACGATGAACTATGAACTAAAAGTCGTATCTTTGTCTGTCAAATCATTCATATCATGGAATCGCTGAAAGAACTCTTCCGCATAGGCATCGGCCCTTCGAGCAGTCATACGATGGGGCCGCAGGCAGCCGCCATCATCTACCTCGAACGTCACCCCGAAGCCACGGCCTTCGACGTCACGCTCTACGGCTCCCTCGCCGCCACAGGCAAGGGGCACATGACCGACGTCGCCATCCTTCGCGTCCTCGAACAGCAGGGACACGTCACCATCCACTGGAACCCCACCGTCTTCCTGCCTTTCCATCCCAACGGCATGAAGTTTGCTGTGAGCCAGCCCGACGGCTCTCTCTTCGACGAATGGACGGTCTATAGCATCGGAGGCGGTGCTCTGTCGGAAGGAAAGGAAGAGGATGCACCGGCCGATGACAGCACTTCGCTCTATCCGCTCAACACCATGAAGGAAATCATGGCATGGTGCCAGGAAACGGGCCACACCTTCTGGGAGTATGTGGAGCAATGCGAGGGAGAGGAAATCTGGGATTATTTGCGGGAGATATGGCGTGTGATGCAGGAAGCCGTGGAACGCGGCATCAACCACGAAGGTATCCTGCCCGGGCCGCTCGGACTGCAGCGAAAGGCTCCCATCTACTACACGAAAGCCAAAGGTTACAAGGCTAACTTGCAGAGTTCGGGGCTTGTCTATGCCTACGCCCTTGCCGTGAGCGAGGAGAATGCCTCGGGCGGACTCATCGTGACGGCACCCACTTGCGGCTCTTGCGGCGTGCTTCCGGCCGTACTCTACCATCTGGCGAACAACCACACCTTCTCCGAGCAACGCATCCTTCATGCCCTCGCCACGGCGGGCCTCATTGGGAATCTCGTCAAGCACAACGCCAGCATTGCGGGAGCCGACGTGGGCTGTCAGGGAGAAGTCGGCGTGGCAAGCGCGATGGCCTCAGCAGCTGCGTGTCAGCTCTTTGGCGGCAGCGTGGCACAAATCGAGTATGCGGCCGAGATGGGGCTGGAGCATCATCTTGGCATGACGTGCGACCCTGTTTGCGGCCTCGTGCAGATACCTTGCATCGAGCGCAACGCCTTTGCCGCGGCCCGCGCCCTCGACGCCAACTTCTACGCGTCGCTCTCCGACGGCCAGCACCGTGTCAGCTTCGACCGCGTAGTTCGCGTCATGAAGCAGACCGGCAAGGACCTCCCCTCCCTCTACAAGGAAACCTCCGAAGGCGGCCTTGCTAAGCTCAGCGAGAATTAGGTGGCATGTGTTGTTATTGAAGTTTCAGAAATGATGAAACCTCTGAGTAGAAACGGGTCCTCTCAGGACTTTTTCAAGTGGACTCAATTATAGTTGCAAATGCGACAAAGCGGCAGGCCTGCACGAAGCTGGGTCAGCCGCTATTTGTTATTCTCTGTGGCGCGTTCTGGCGAATTGCAAATCAGCCAGTACGAGGAGAATGGGTGGCTCCTCCCCAAAGAGGGAGGGGCTTGTTGCGGCAGATAACAGACCCCACCCCTAACCCCTCCCCTTGGAGGGGAGGGGAAGGGACGCAGGGAACCTTTTCCCTTAGAGGGACGAAGCTTCGTCGGCAATCGCATCAACCTGAAAGGAGAATGACCGAAAAACCTTGACAGGATTCTGTGCTGCTGCAAGGGGAAACGGACGATGCCGCGTGGGATGTTTTCCAATACTCCGTGGAGAGTTGGCCAACTCTCCACGGAGAGTCGAGCGAAACTCCACGTTGTCTTGCCCCTCTTTCCGTGCCGTTTTTGCCCCGAAAGTTTGTTCTGTTTAACGATATTGCATGCTGTTTCGACACTTTCTTAACTTTGCTTCCAAAAATCCGCCGTAGTAACTCATTGATTATCAGCAGCAATTAAAAATAAGCCCATTTCCTGCCTTCGGTGGACAAAAGTGCCGCAGAGACGAAAAGAATGCCTTAAATCGCGTTGGGATGCGAAAAGTTTTGACAGTTACTTATTGACGAGGAAGATGGCAGGGACTTTGCTGAAGTCAGTTCCTCCGGGGCATTTCGCGGGAAGCCCCCTCTTTTTCCATTCCGATATGGTAAGGGTGCGGATGAACTCGTCGGCGGTGGTGATGCCGGCTGCGATGCAGAGGCGTGTCTGCGGACGCAGAGCGGTCAGCAACGACTCAAACATCTTCTGGTTGCGATAGGGTGTTTCGATGAAGAGTTGTGTCTGTCCTTCGGTCCAAGCCCTCGTTTCGAGTGCTTTCAGGCGCCTTGCGCGGTCGGCCGCATCGACGGGCAGGTAGCCGTTGAAGGCAAAGCTCTGTCCGCCGAGGCCGCTGCTCATCACGGCCATAATCATGCTGTTCGGCCCTACGAGCGGCACGACGGGCAACCCTTCTCGCTGTGCTATGGCAACGATGTCGGCTCCCGGGTCGGCAACGGCTGGGCAGCCGGCTTCGCTGATGACGCCTATGGGTTTGCCTTCGCGAAGAGGCTGCAAGAATGAGCTGAACTGCTTTTCGTCGGCATGTTTCCCCATCTCGAAGAACGTGCTGTCGTCGATGGGAAACTGTCGGTCTGCTTGTCGGAGGAAGCGACGGGCAGAACGGATGTTCTCGACGATGAAGTGGCGAATGCCCATGACAACGTCGTGATTGTACGCAGGCAACACGCGGTCCACGGGCGTCTCGCCCAACGTGACGGGGATGAGGTATAAGGCTGGCTCCATCATTTTAACCACAGATTACTTAACAACTAAAGATTTCACTTACCACAAAATATAAAGAACCACGGATTCAGCAGATTGAACAGATTTATTTCCACAACGGATTAAAACGGATTTAACGGAGAACATCGAAAACCATGAGTCGCACAAATAATTATGAACTATGAATTATGAATTATGAATTGAATATGAACCACAGATTCAGCAGATTGAACTGATTTTTATTCCACAACGGATTAAAACGGATTTAACGGAGAACATCGAAAACCATGAGTCGCAGAAATAATTATGAACTATGAATTATGAATTATGACTTGAATATGAACCACGGATTAAGCAGACTGAACTGATTTTTATTCTACAACGGATTAAAACGGATTTAACGGAGAACATCGAAAACCATGAGTCGCAGAAATAATTATGAACTATGAATTATGAATTATGAATTGAATGAAGACCACAGACTAAGCAGATTGAACTGATTTTTATTCCACAACGGATTAAAACGGATTTAACGGAGAACATCGGAAACCATGAGTCGCAGAAATAATTATAAACTATGAATTATGAATTATGAATTGAATGAAGACCACAGATTAAGCAGACTGAACTGATTTTTATTCTACAACGGATTAAAATGGATTTAACGGAGAACATCGGAAACCATGAGTCGCAGAAATAATTATGAACTATGAATTATGAATTATGAATTGAATGAAGACCACGGATTCAGCAGATTGAACAGATTTATTTCTACAACGGATTAAAACGGATTTAACGGATTGAAGGGATTAAAATGTAACTTTGACAGGCGAACGTGCCATTCGGGGTTAGAAATCAATCCGTTGAATCCGCTTTCATCCGTTGTATAGAAAATCTGTTTAATCAGCTGAATCTGTGGTTTCGCTTCATCACATTCTGCTTAATATCTCGTTGGGCGAGAGCAGCTGCTGTTCGCCGGTCGTCATGTTCTTGAGCATGACTTTCCCTTCTGCCATTTCGGTCTCGCCCGTCATGACAACGAAGGGGATGCCTTTCTGGTTGGCGTACTGCATCTGCTTCTTCATCTTGCTGGCCTCGGGATATATTTCACATCGGATGCCTTGGCTGCGCAGTCCGGCTATGATGGGCAGCGAGTAGGCTGTCTCCTTCTCGCCGAAGTTGATGAAGAGCACTTGCGTAGCCGTCGTGACGGCTTCGGGATAGAGGTTGAGCTGGTTGAGAACATCGTAGATGCGGTCAGCTCCGAAGCTGATTCCTACTCCGCTCAGGCCCGGCATACCAAAGATGCCAGTCAGGTTGTCGTAGCGGCCGCCGCCCGTGATGCTGCCTATCTCCACGTCGAGAGCCTTGACCTCGAAGATGCAACCCGTGTAGTAGTTGAGGCCACGGGCAAGAGTCAAGTCGAGTTCGAGAGGATTGGTCAGGGAAATCGGGCTGTCCGAGTTGCGCTGAGCATTCTGAGTATTCTGATTATTCAGAGCGTTCAGAGCTTTCAGCACATACGCTACTTCGTCGATGCCCTTCTGCCCTATCTCGCTGCCAGCCAAGGTCTCGCGCATGGTCTGGAGCTTCTCTTCGTTCGTCCCGCTGAGGTTGATGATGGGTTGCAGCTTGCCGATGGCCTCCTCGCTGATGCCGTCCTGGCGCAACTCCTCGTTGACGGCATCGAGGCCTATCTTGTCGAGTTTGTCGATGGCTACCGTGATGTCAACTATCTTGTCGGCCTCTCCAATCATTTCGGCAATGCCGGAGAGAATCTTGCGGTTGTTTATCTTGATGCATACACGGATGCCGAAGCGACGGAACACCTCGTCGATGATTTGCATCAACTCTACTTCGCAGAGCAACGAGTCGCTGCCTACGACGTCGGCATCGCACTGGTAGAACTCGCGGTAGCGCCCTTTCTGCGGACGGTCGGCACGCCATACGGGCTGAATCTGATAGCGACGGAACGGCAGAGCCAGTTCCTCTCTGTGCTGCACGACATAGCGGGCGAAGGGGACAGTAAGGTCGTAGCGCAATCCCTTCTCGCAAAGCTGAGCCGCAAGATGCCCCGTTGCGCCGGCAGAAAGCTCGTCGGGCGAAATGCCGCGCAAGAAGTCGCCGCTGTTCAGTATCTTGAAGAGCAGCTTGTCGCCCTCTTCGCCGTACTTGCCCATGAGGGTAGAGAGATTCTCCATGGCAGGCGTCTCTATCTGCTGGAAGCCATAGAGGGAATAGACTTCGCGAATGGTGTTGAAGATGTAGTTACGGCGCGACATCTCCTGCGGACCGAAGTCGCGTGTGCCTTTGGGTATGCTTGGTTTCTGTGCCATATACAAAAATAAATGTTTCAATTGCGGTTGCAAAGGTATATAAAATTCTTGGATAATTGCGTCGATTGCAGAAAAAATGTCAGTATATAGCACGCTGTCTTGCTTCTTTCCTTTTTTTTTTCTATTTTTGCAGAGGAATAAAGACTACAATCCTACATTATGGACGAGAAAGAACGCATCCTCCAACTCAGAGATGAACTGCACCAGCACAACTATCGGTACTATGTAGAGAACGCTCCCGTCATTTCCGACCAGGAGTTCGACTTCCTGATGCACGAGCTGCAGGACCTCGAAGCCAGGCATCCGGAACTGTTCGACGCCAACAGCCCAACGCAGCGAGTGGGCAGCGACCTGGGCAACGAGTTCGAAACGGTGGTACACACGCGCCCCATGCTCTCGCTGGGCAACACCTACAATCGCGAAGAAGTGGCCGACTTCTGGCAGCGAGTAAGCGAAGGCCTGATGGGAGCACCATTCCAAATATGTTGCGAACTGAAGTTCGACGGCCTGAGCATCAGCCTCCACTACGAGGAGGGCCGCCTTGTACGTGCCGTCACAAGAGGCGACGGCGTACAGGGCGACGACGTCACAGCCAATGTGCGAACCATCCGAAGCATCCCTTTGCAGCTTCCAAAAGGAGGCGACTGGCCTCGACAGTTCGAGATACGTGGCGAGGTGTTGATGCCCTGGAGCTCCTTCGACCGCCTTAACAAGGAAAGAGAAGAGGCAGGCGAACCGCTCTTTGCCAACCCCCGAAATGCCGCAAGCGGAACGCTCAAGAGCAAGAACAGCAGTACCGTGGCCGGTCGAGGCCTTGATGCCTACCTCTATTACCTGCTGGGAGAAGGCATTCCGGGCGATGGACACTATCAGAACCTCGAAGCAGCCAGGCGTTGGGGCTTCCAGATAAGCAAGAACATGAAGCTGGTGGACACGCTGGAAGGTGTGTTCCAGTACATCGACTACTGGGACGTGGAGCGCCACAACCTGCCTGTCGCTACCGATGGCGTCGTGCTCAAAGTCAATTCCCTCGCCCAGCAGAAGAGCCTCGGCATGACGGCAAAGAGTCCCCGATGGGCCATAGCCTATAAGTTCAAGGCCGAGCAGGCAGAGACGACGCTGCGGCAAGTGGTCTATCAAGTCGGGAGGACCGGAGCCGTGACACCCGTTGCGAACATGGACCCCGTGCAGTTGGCAGGAACACAAGTCCGCAGGGCCACACTCCACAATGCCGATGTGATGGCCTCTCTCGACCTTCATGTTGGCGACCGCGTCCTTGTAGAGAAGGGCGGAGAAATCATTCCGAAGATTGTTGGAAAAAGCACTCTCCAAGCTCCTCCTTTGCGGGAGAGTTTAGAGAACGACGGGATTGAGAAACTCCCCCAAAAGGGAAGCGGGGAGGAAACTTCTATTCATTTCGTTGAAAGGTGCCCTGTCTGCGGGTCGAAGCTCGTCAGATATGAAGGCGAAGCAGCACACTATTGTCCCAACGACACCGGTTGTCCGCCGCTCATCCTCGGCAGGATAGAGCACTTCATAAGCCGCAAGGCAATGAATATCACCTCACTTGGTCCCGAGACAGTGGACGACTACTTCAGCCGCGGCCTTATCCACGACGCAGCCGACCTCTATGAATTGAGGGAAGAACAGCTCGCCGATCCGCTTGCCTCCGACAACAAAGGCGTCCGAAAGATACTGTCAAGCATAGCTGAAAGCAAGGAAGTTCCATTCGAGCGCGTACTGTTTGCCATCGGCATCCGCTTCGTTGGAGAGATTGCCGCAAAGACCTTGGCACGCTATTACGGCAGCATGGACAAGGTGGCAGAGGCTTCGAAGGAGAGCCTGATGCAAATAAACGGCATCGGCGAAGTCATTGCGAGCAGCGTCGTTCAGTACTTTGCCAATCCCGCGAATCGCACGTTTGTGGAACGGCTTCGCAACTATGGTCTCAAGATGGAGCTTGGCGACTCGCAGAGACAAGCACAGTCGGACAAGCTCGAAGGGCAGTCTGTAGTCATCAGCGGCGTATTCCAGCATCACAGCCGCGACGAGTACAAAGCCCTCATCGAACAGCATGGCGGCAAGAACGTGGGCAGCATCAGCGCCAAGACAAGCTTTGTCCTTGCCGGCGAAAACATGGGGCCTGCAAAGCTCGAGAAAGCCCAGAAGCTCGGCATCCGCATTATGAGCGAAGACGAGTTCCTGGAGATAATTGGGAATGAAGGTGGGTTCTAATAATTAATAAATTCGCTTGAATTATCTTTGCTTGCTCTTGCTTCTTTTCGCCATCTTTGCTTCCAATCCATTGAAACGTAGCTCGCTACGCTTCGGCGGGTTTGAAGTCAAATCTGCTCGAAAATAGTCTAAGAGCAATTCAAACCAATTTATAGAACCCACCTGAATGAGGGAGAGGAACACGCTCCGTGCTTCGTCCCTCACTCCCCGTAGAAGGCTCGGAAGGCTTCGATGCAATAGAGGTGGTCGGCGACGGCAGCTGTCTCGCGGCAACTATGCATGGCGAGGAGGGGATTGCCCATATCGACGCCTCTGACGGGCAGCGAGGAGGCGAGGATGTTGCCGAGGGTGCTGCCACCGGCTACGTCGCTGTGGTTCACGAAGCGCTGGCACGGAACGCCGGCCTTCTCGCAGAGACCGGCGAAGACGGCTGCTGAGACAGCATCGCTGGCATACTTCTGGGCTGCATTGAACTTGATGACCGGCCCTCCGCCCAGTACGGGATGGTTCGTCGGGTCGTACTTCTCGCTGTAATTCGGGTGCCAAGCGTGGGCATTGTCGGCAGAGACCATGAAGGCTTGCTCCACGCTTCGATGGAAGTCCTCGGCCGTGCCGCCTTGTGCCAGAACGATGCGTTCAATGAGACTGGCCAGGAAGGGACTGCCTGCTCCCTGTTTCGTTTGCGAACCTGTCTCTTCGTTGTCGAAGATGGCAAGCACTTGCGTCACTCTCGGCGTCCCTTCTCCGCTTTGCAACAGAGCCTGCAGTCCGGCATGAACCATGCTGAGGTCGTCGAGTCGTCCGCTGGAAATGAACTCGTTGTGAATGCCGAAGGTGCAGGCAGGCGTTGCGTCGGCCAAGTAGAGGTCGAAGTCGAGGATGTCTTCCTTAGCTACCTTCAATTCATTGCAAATCAGGTTGACAAGGAGGTTTCCTTTCTCCAGTTCGTCGTTGACGATGCCGAGGATGGGGAGCATGTCCTTTTGCTTGCTGAGCTTAACGCCGTCGTTCACCTGTCGGTTGAAGTGGATGGCGAGGTTGCTGATCTGCAAGAGGGGCCGCCGGACATGCAGGAGCAGGGTCTGCGGGTGCATGATGTCGGAGGTACGGACTATGACGCGTCCGGCTACGGTGAGCGGGCGGTCGAACCATGTGCTGAGGATGGGACCGCCATAGACTTCGGTGTTGAGGCGGACGATGCCGCCCTCGCCGTTCATCTCCGCATGGGGTTTGATGCGGAAGGTCGGTGAGTCGCAATGGGCACAGATGACATGGAAGCCCGCTTCACCCAATGGTTGTGAACCAATGCGGAATGCATAGACGGAGGAGTCGTTCTTCGTCAGGAAGAATTGCTTGCCGGGCTTCACTCCTACGAGCTTGTCGGCAGCGTTGAGATGCTCGAAGCCTGCCTCGCTGAGTTGCTGGCAGATGGTCCTTACAGCCAAGAAGTTCACGGGCGAACTGTCGAGGAATTGAAGAAGGGATGTTATACAATTATTCATAGTCATTCGTTTTATAGACCATTGAACATTGACCATTGAACATTGACCATTATGGCTACGCCCAAAGAAGCATATAGACCCGCACCATCACTCCCTTAAAAGGAGGGGGAATAAATGGTAAATGGTAAATGAATAAATGGTAAATGTAAGATGGTCAATGGTTAGATACTCAGCTCGTTGAGCACCGTGATGAGACGTTTGTCGAAGCGTTTGTCGGTGCGGATGCACTCGCTGAAGGGGACATAGACCACTTCGTTGTTGCGGATGCCGACCATGACGTTCCGCTGTCCCTGCTTGATGGCTTCGATGGCTCCTGCACCGGTGCAGCTGGCCAGGATGCGGTCGTGGGCCGACGGACTGCCGCCGCGCTGCAAGTGGCCAAGTATGGAGACGCGCACGTCAAACTCCGGGAACTCCTTCTTCACGCGGTCGGCATAGTAGAGGGCACCGCATTTGGGGCTTTCGCTCACGATGACGATGCACGACTTCTTCGACTTGCGAATGCCGCGCCCCATGAACTGAGCGAGCTGATCGACGTCGGTTGTCTCCTCGGGCACAATGGCTGCTTCAGCTCCGCAGGCAATAGCGCAGTTCTGTGCCAAGAAGCCAGCATCGCGCCCCATCACTTCGACGAAGAAGATGCGCTCGTGCGAGTTGGCCGTATCGCGTATGCGGTCCACGCATTCCATGATGGTGTTCATGGTCGTGTCGTAGCCGATGGTCGCGTCGGTACCGTAGAGGTCGTTGTCGATTGTGCCGGGGAGTCCGATAACTGGGAAGTCAAATTCCATGCCGAAGTCGCGGGCACCGGTCAGCGAGCCATTGCCGCCAATGACGACGAGGGCGTCGATGCCTACGCGCTGACACGTTTCGAAGGCCTTTTGCCTGCCTTCGGGAGTCGTGAACTCCTTGCAGCGGGCGGTCTTCAGGATGGTGCCGCCACGCGTGATGATGCCGCTCACGTCCTCGGTGGTGAAGGGTTTCACCTCGCCCTTGATGAGGCCTTCGTAGCCACGATAGACGCCCATGATGTTGAATCCATTACTGATGCCAGCCCTCGTCACGGCACGGATGGCTGCGTTCATTCCCGGTGCATCCCCGCCGCTGGTGAGGATGCCGATGCATTGAATCTTTCCCATACTTTATTTATTTAAGTGCATTTCGTCTGCAAATTTACAAAGAAGCGAGCGAAAAACAAAATGGAAACGCATTTTTCTTGCAGAACTTGGCGTTCTATTGTCGCTGGGCGTGACATTCTGACGCAAGTTATCTTGCCGAAAAATCACAACAGTATTTTTACTCTCCACGTGGAAGGAAAGCCGATGCCCCGTGGCATGTTTTTCAATGCTCCGTGGAGAGTTGGCCAACTCTCCATGGAGTGTCGCCCGATACTCCACGTTGAATTTCCACTTTCTCCACGTTATTTTTCCTGCCATTCTTTGTTCCGTTTGTCGGCATGTCATGCCGACATGACACTTTCTTAACTCTGCTTCGCAAAACCCTCCCTTGCAACCCATTGATTATCAGCTGCAATTGAAAATAAGCCCATTTCCCGTCTTCGGTGGACCAAAGTGCCACAGAAGCAAAAAGAACGCCTTAGAACGCGACGAAATGCGAAAAGTTTTGACAGATATAGCTTATAATGCCAACATTCAAGGATTGCGGGATTATGAATCCCTATACTCCTTGCGATTGGATTACAAACTCGACCGAACTGGAAACTTGTCCCTCGATTTAACTACAGTTTATGCTTGCGGAACTTGAGAACCGTTATTTGCCGTCCACCTTGATGGGTTCGGTGAGGGCTTTCTCGTAGAACTGTCGGGGCGTGATGCGGACAGGCTCCTTCATAAACTCCGGGCGACTCCAGCTACGCAGCAGCAGGCGGAAGTACTCGGGGTCTTCGGCAGGCACCTCGAAGGGCTTGTGGAGGCGGCCTTCGCGGTCGAAGTAGGAAATGAAGGTCCGTGTATAATTGCCATCGTCGCGGCGGCTCTCGAACATAACCCAGCGGTCGTTGGAGGAGAAAGAGGGATAGCTCTCGGGCAAAGGACTATTGATGGGCTGGACGTTGACCATCGAACATTGACCATTGAACATTGACCATTGAACATTGACCATTGAATCTCTGCCAGCTTCTTCTGAAGGGAAAGAGGAAATGGACTTGGAAGAATGGTCAATGGTCAATGGTGAATGGTCAATGGCTTCGAGGTCGAGCATCTTGATGTCGGCACTGGTGTGCCAAATATGGAAGAGTCCCCAAGGCCCTTCGGCAAAGAGGACGTAGCGTCCGTCCTGCGATATGCGTGGCTGGACGGCACTTCGGCCAAGGCTCACGGCATCGTAGATGAGTTCGGGCTGGCCGAAGGTCATGGTCGAAGCATCGAAGGAGAGGCGGTACAGATTGTACTGCAAGGTGCGATACTGCTGTAGGAGTTCCTCCGTGTCCTCGTATTTGTTCTTGTATTCGTAGTGTGCCGAGCAGTAGTAGAGCCACTTGCCGTCGGGACTCCAAGAGGGGAAAAGCTCCAACTCGGCCGAATCGTTGAGCACGGTCTGCACGCGGTTCTTCTTGATGTCGTAGATGATGATGTCGCTTGCCGACTCCATGACCTCGACCTTCGAAATGTCGCGGGTGTGGAAGGTCTGCATGGTGTGGTCGGTGCTGAAAGCGATGATGGGCAGCGAAGGATGCCAGGAGTTGTAGGCAGCTGCCGATATCATGCTCTCGTCCTTGAGGTCGACGAAGAGAAGCTCGCCGTCGGAGACTATCATGGTGCCCGGGTGTTGGAGGCGCGTATGGAACATCATGTTGTCGGTCCGGTAGTTCTGATAGGAATGGCAGTTGATGCATTGGCCCTCCAAGCCTTTGGATATTTGCCGGTTATTGTAGATGTCGGTCTCCTCGAAGTTGGTGAGGTTGCGTTGCCTGATGGCAAGTTCGTCGAAGCCTACAAAGGTGGGCGGCAGCACGCGATAGGAGATGTAGGGGTCGATTTCGTCCTCTGCGACGTTGATAACGAAGGGTTTATAGCCAAACCACTTGCCATCTTTCCGCGTATAGACGCTGACCGAAAGGCTCTTCCCTTTGGCAGCAGCGAGCATCTCGTGCCATTCGTCCTCGTCTATCTGCACCTTGTTGTCCTTGCCCCCATAGATCTGTTCGCCGATGAGGGCTACGACGTCGTCCACGCTGTCAACCAGGAAGTTGAGCGGAGCAATGTTGGGCGGCACCGTCACACCCGTGTAGTCCGGCCAGATGCTTGGCTGAGCATCCAGTTGCGTGAAGTCGGAAGGCAGCGAAGGATGCTTTGAGCAAGCAACGAAGAGAAGGAGAATAAATGAAGAATGAAGAATGAAGAGTGAAGAATTTGCTACCGACCGCATAAGAATGAAGAGTGAAGAGTGAAGCTCCCCAAAGCTATCGTCCAGCCAACTTGTTGGCTTTACTTCCAGCGCGACAGCGCTTAACTTCCTTTTTAAATTCATTTATAACTTCCGAAACTTAAATGGTAAATGGCTAAATGGTAAATGGTAAATGGCTAAATGGTAAATGGTAAATGGTAAATGGCTAAATGGTAAATGGCTAAATGGTAAATGAGATTAGTTTGTCTGCACTTGGCGGAAGGCGCAATAGTCCCACATGTAGGTGTCGCCGAACTCGGGGCGAAGGGCTTGCCACAGTTGCTTATCGCTCATCCCATTGCCAGCATACTGTCGCCAACGCTCTGTGAAAGCCTTGTAGCGCTGCAGGACGCGGTCGTCGAACTTCACGAAAGAGAGGTTCACGCCTTGCATCTTCAGCTCATAGACCTCGAAGAGCATGGCTTCCTGAACGTGTGTTGGAAAGGCTTTTCCGGGGTTGATGTTGTAGTACTGCTGCACTTGCGACCAGAAGCAATTCCTGTCGCGCATCATCATGGCACAGGCCAAAGCCACCTCCTGCGCTTCGGGGTCGGCCGTAATCGAGTACATCCATTTCTTCAAGATAGTGAGTTCGACGTACTTATCATCAACGCCAACGAGTTCCGAACCTTCGTTGTAGAGCTTCAGCGGCATGCGGAAACATTCGTCCGTGGGCAGAAGCTTGTCGTCAGCCACAAGGCGCTGAGCCTCAGCGGCCCACTTCTTTTGGAACGTTGTCCTGCCGAGCAAACGAAGGTACTTGCGGGCATTCTCCTTCTCCCCGTTCACGATGGCGCACCGCACAAGCATTCGCAAGGTGTAGTAGGAGTAGCCGTAATGCATGCATCGCTCTATGGCACGGCGGATGGCAAAGACGGTCTCGCCGTAATTGAAGTAGATGAGGTCGGCCGCTTGGTCGGCAATGCGGATGTGAATGGAGTCGCTTACCAAGACGGGCGGCACGCTTTCATTATTATATAGGTAGCGTTTGGAGCACAACTCGCCTCTGTTCAGGAGGGCGATGTCGCGGAACATCACCATCTCGCGGGTAACGGGAGCTTTCGCTATGGCTGCCTCGCGAAGCACATCGTTCCAGCGGCACTCCTCGACGCCCCGCTGCATACGCATCTCTGCATGGAAGTTGTAGTCGTTGAAGTCGCGGTCGAAGAGGCTGTAGCATACTGCCGCTGCCGTCAGCACCATGATGCTCTGGCTGTAAAACAGCCGCTTTGTCTTTATCTTCCTTATGAACGGAAAGAGCGTCGGAGCCAGCAGGGCGACATAGAACGGCACTTCGAGAGAGACGTCGCGCAAGCCTTTCTCGAACTCGAACTTACGGAACCCGTACATCCACGGCTGGTCGGGACGCATCAAGGTAGTGCCCGAAGTCTCGAGAAGCGGCACGAGCAGAAGGGTGAGGGCAAGCAGGGCGAAAAGCGAAAGCTGCAAGGCGAAAGACTTCGCCGCTCGCTCCGAGAAGTAGAGCGAAGCTTGCAGCGCCGCAAGAACTGCTGCAAGCAAGGCGTAGATGCCCAGCGGATAGTAGAAAAGGACTGCTATCAAGGGAATCCAAGCAAGTGCTATCCAACGCTTCGCCTTCAAGCT
This sequence comes from uncultured Bacteroidales bacterium, assembly GCA_902776455.1. Lineage (GTDB taxonomy): Bacteria > Bacteroidota > Bacteroidia > Bacteroidales > Bacteroidaceae > Physcousia. Next base: position 51,967 of record CACYQI010000013.1, read on the forward strand.
CACAGGAAGATACGCCCAGAAGGGAACGGAAAGAAGCAACGCCGCAAAGAGTCCCAAAGGATGGTAGAAGACGTAATCCACATCGTTGAGGATATAGACCCAGTAGCCGAGCTGGATGTCGCTGCAAAGCAGGGCCGCCAAAGGGACAACGAGGAGGAAGCTCCATTCGTTTGGCACGCGGAACGACCACTTGGCAAGGGCGAAAGTCATCACCCAGAGGAAGATGAGCATCGACGTGCCGATGGCGGGATAGAAGAAGTATTGCGTCAAGTAGGCTCCTGTCCAGGAAAGCAGTCCGCCGGGAACAGAAACACAGTCGTTCCAGAACAGGAAGGTGCTGTTCCACCAGCCACGATCCTGCATGAAGAACATCGTGTCGGCATTCCTCACATACAGGAAATACCAAGCCAACGCCACGAATGCAGTCAGATAGCTGCCTTTCAGAATCTTACCCACGTTTGCGCCCATAGTTCATGATAGTTGTGGTCGGCGGCTGTACGGTCGTTTACGTACCCGTACTGCACTTGGAACATCAGGTTCTTGTGTAGCTGGAAGTTCGGACAAACGCTATAGACGCTCCGCATCCTTCCCCAAGTGGCATCCTTCCGATACACGTCGTAGCTGCCATAGACCTTCAGCCAAGGCGTAATCGGCACACCGGCCACGATGTACCAGGCATCCGCTTCGAGCGGAGAGTCTTCCTTCCAAGTGTTTGTCGTCGTGTCGAAGTCGCCCGCATTGCGTCCCGAATGATGGGCATACTCAGCACGGAAACTCCAGTCCTTGTAGTCATATTTGCTGCCTATTGCCCATCGGTTGCGGCGGACGCTCACGCCATTCGACCCCGTATAAGTGCCCGTCCAGCCGAACAGACCGACATAGAGGTTCGCTATCGGTTGCAGTTGGATGTTGCCCATCCAGTCTTTCTTCCTGTTGTTGTCCTTCTTGTTTTGTCCGTTCCCGTTGAAGACGGCTGCCTGATAGCGCACCAGCCGATGGCCGTCTTTACCGATGGGAAAGAGGTCGCCCTGCAGCTGCAAGCCTTGGTCGCGTCCGTTCTGACCGGGTTCGCCGCTGCAATCCTCGCTGACCAGCGCTGTCATGCGGCCTGCCAACTGCGAATAGCTGCCCAGACCGACGTCCCACGGGTTCATCGGGTTCTCGTAGGTGAAGCAACGCTTGAACTGTCCGACCTTGATTTGGAACTCCTTGAAGCGCACCCACTCCAAGGTGTAGTCGCGCATAGCGGGATTCTTCAGTTCCATTTGGATGCGGTACTTGAAGTCGCGAAGCACGGTACCCGACACATAGACCCTTATCATCCGAGCGTCGAAGCCGCCCGACTTGACGCCAGCCATCGACGAATAGCTGTAGCTTCCGATAACGTAACCGCCGAACTTCGGGGCAGAGACATAGCGAGTGATGCTGCGGCCGTAGGCGAGAGAATCCTCAGAAGGAGTCATGGATTTAGCTAAGCTACGGTTGAGCCAGGAGGTGAGAAAGCCTTCTTCGTACTCGTCTGTTTGCTCTGCATGGGCAAAGCAGATAGCAGGAGATAAAAGGAGATAGCAAAAGAAGATAATCGGCAACAGCATCCTAAATAATTTACAATCCTAAATAATTTACTATTTGACTATTTACGATTTACTATTTATTTACAATCCTAATTAATTTACAATTTGACGATTTACTATTTACGATTTATTTACAATTTTATAATTTAGCTATTTACAGGGCGGCAGCAAATTCTTCACTTTTCACTCTTCACTTTTCACTTCGCCGAAGGCGATATAGTTCACTATCCAAGCTCCCACTTCCTTCGTTCCGTACTTCTGTCCGCCTTCCACTTGTATCTCGGGGGTGCGGACGTTCTGGTCGAGCGAGGCATTGACTGCTTCGCGGACGAGTTTGCCTTCCTGCTCGAGGCCGAAGTACTCGAAGAGCATGGCAACCGACAGAATCTGCGCCAACGGATTGGCTATGTTCAGACCCTTACCCTGCGGCCAGCTGCCGTGGATGGGTTCGAAGACTGGAGTGGAGCTTCCCGTCGAAGCGCTGGGCAGCAAGCCCATAGAGCCTGTGATGCACGACCCCTCGTCGGTCAGGATGTCGCCGAATGTGTTTTCCGTCACGATGACATCGAAGAAGCGCGGGTCTTGAATCATGCGCATGGCAGCGTTATCCACATACATGAAGTCTGTCTGCACATCGGGATATTCGCCCATCATCTCCTGCGCCACTTTGCGCCACAGGCGGCTCGAAGCCAACACGTTGGCCTTATCGACCACGGTCAAGTGCTTTCTGCGCTGACGGGCATACTGATAACCGACGCGGAGGATGCGTTCCACCTCGGGCCGACTGTAGTAGTTCGTGTCGAAAGCATCTTCTACGCCATCGGCTCCTACAGCCGGTTCTTTCTTCTGTCCGAAGTACATGCCGCCGGTCAGCTCGCGGATGCAGACAAAGTCGGCACCACGGACAAGCTCGTCCTTCAAGGGGGACTTATGGACAAGGCAGTCGAAGGTTTCCACAGGTCGTATGTTAGCATAGAGTCCAAGCTTTTTGCGCATAGCCAGCAGGCCTTGTTCGGGTCGCACCTTGGCAGAGGGATTGTTGTCGAACTTGGGGTCGCCCACGCTTGCAAAGAGCACAGCATCGGCTGCCTTGCACACTTGGAACGTCTCTTCGGGGAAAGGGTCGCCCACCTCATCGATGGCATGGGCGCCACAAAGGGCTTCCGTGTAAGTCACCTCGTGGCCGAACTTCTCGGCTACTGCACTGAGCACGGCCACGCCTTGCTCCATAATCTCGGGGCCGATACCGTCACCGGCCAGAACTGCAATGTTGAGTTTCATGTTTGTTTGTTTACGACTAAATGATTAATCGGGTGCAAAGGTACGAAAAAAAAAACGAAAACCAAAACAAAACGTAAATGTTTTCTGCCATTCATCCAACTTTCAATTTGAAGCCTCTCAGAGCCACCCCAGCCCTCTACAGCCTCTCCCCAACCCTATCCCCATCGCCTTCGGCGAAGTGAAAGACCCCCCTCCATCTCCCCCGAGGGGGAGAGTTTCGCGGCAGGAAGCCTCCCCTCGGGGAGGTTTGGAAGGGGTCTGTAAATCGTCAAATTGTAAATTAACAGCCTCTCCCCAGCCCTCTCCCGTGGGAGAGGGAGAAGCCTCCCCTCGGGGCAATTGCCCGTTAAAAGCGGAGCAATTGGGGAGTGTAAGCGACGGAGGCCCGAAGGGTTTGGAAGGGGTCTGTAAATCGTCAAATCGTAAATTATTTAGATTACTTTGTGACTTTGAGTCTTTGTGTTTGATTATCACATGGCAGACTTTGAATTACACTATGTAGGCTTTATGTAGGCTTTATGTAGGCTTGCAAACACGTCAAACGCTTTATTCATGCGGCATACGGAAGATTTTATGTAGGCATGTAGGCAGTTTTCAATTTTCAACTTTCAATTTTCAACTTTCAACTTTTTACCTTTAATCGCTCCACGGAGAATCGGCTTACTCTCCACGGAGCATCGGCCCACTCTCCACGGAGCATCGGCCCACTCTCCACGTTGTGTACGCCAACTTCACACGTTAAGTTTGCCACTTTTCCACGTGACAAATCTGGTTCATCCCCGAATTGCGTTGGTTTTGTCATGTAGTCCGAGCAGTAGCAGTGTGAAATACTCATCATCTCTATAGCCATATGCTCTTCTCTTCATTA
>CACYQI010000014.1 GCA_902776455.1 uncultured Bacteroidales bacterium
CGCAAGGGACTGGACGAGCGTGTCATCAACTTCATCCAAGCCAATCCCGAACTGCTTGACCGCAGCGGTGACACCAAGGAGGAGCAGGGACTGGAGAAAGACCCCGACCGACGTGCTTGGGAGAAAGTGGCACGTGCGATGGAGAACATTCCCAATCCGATGCCCGTGCATCAGAAGATTATCGCAGGCATCGTGGGTGTGCAGGCAGCTGCAAGGCTGTTCCTCTCGTTCCAAAAGGAACTTGTCACACCGCAGGAGCTGCTCACCAATTTCAAGAGCGTCAAACGACAGCTGGACAAGTATCAGTTGCATCAGTTGTCGCTGGTGAACGATGCCCTATGCCGTTTCTTCGAGACTGACCAAGCTGATACGATGGAGCGCACACTGGTTCGCGAAAACCTGAAAGCCTATCACGACTATCTGGCCAAGAACCATCGCGAAGCATACGCCCACTTTGTGTCACTCATCGACGGTACGGGCTACAAGCAGATGCTCTTGCTCATCAACAAGGAACTGCCTGAGACCTATAAGCAAATCATTGAGTTCATCCAGTCGCTATGAGTACACTTGAGCGCATACAACAAGAGGTGGAGCAGTGGTTTCTGACCGAACCGCTGTTTTTCACCGTCTATTGTTCGCATAGGCTGACCATCAATCCCAATATGTTGTGCGCACTGCGTTCTGGACAGGGACGGATAGAATACAATCCAGAGCTGATTGACTCGATGCCCGACCATCAGTTGCGGGCCTTGCTGAGCGTGGAGATGATTCGCATTCTGCTGAAGCATCCCTACTCCCGTCAACCGTTGGGTTGTCCTGGCATAGCGCTGAAGATGGCGAGTGATATGGTCATCGCTCCAGCCTATAATCTGACTTGGGCTGGTCTGATACATCCCGAGGAATTCGGTTTGCCCACAGGACAGCACTTTGAGTGGTACGCCAACCGACTGAGCGCGATGGGAATCCACATGGATGGGCAAGCCCCCAGCGAAGGAGATTCCTGTGCCGAAGGCGAGGCTGGAGAAGGTAGTGCAGCATCTTCGTCAGAACTTTCTGAGAAGCAAGATGAAGATTCGACAGGTGGTAGCAGTGGCGAAAATAAAGAGCAAAACGAGCAGGGAGAGAATGCAGAAGGGGCATTGTCCGGCGGAGCAGATTCTGAAGAAAGTAACGAAAAAGCTGTGCCTATCGAAGGTCAGGGAGGAATGCCTTCCTCTGGCGAATCAGAACCTTCTGAGAAGCAAGGTGAAGATTTGGCAGGTGGCAGCAGTGGCGAAAATAAAGAGCAAAACGAGCAGGGAGAGAATGCAGAAGGGGCATCGTCAGGTGGAGCAGATTATACATCTTTGTGGGAAGAAGATGCCTTCATGGGTCAGCAGATTACGGATATCATCCATAGCACCACGCAATGGGGAAGACTGCCAGGAAGGATGGTGGAACTCATCCAGAAAGCCGCCGAAGGTAAGATTGACTATCGCAATGCCTTGCGTGCTTTCCGCAGTTCCATCCTCTCGCAGAAACGTCACCTCACCCGCATGTATCCCAGCCGCCGCTTTGGTTTCGAACAGATGGGCAGCCGATATGAGTTCACCACCCGCCTGCTGGTGGCCATCGACACCAGTGGTTCGGTAGGTTCAGAAGAATTGGGACGCTACTATCGCATCATCACGACCTTCTTCAAATATGGCATCCAGGAGATTGATGTGCTGATGTTCGATTTCGATGTAAAGGGAGAACCCGTTACCCTTAAAGAGGCACAGAAGAACAAGCAGACATTTGAGGTGAAAGGGCGCGGCGGCACCAACTTCCAAGCTCCCATCGATTATGTGAAAGAGCATCCCGGCTACGACGGCCTCATCATCATCACCGATGGCTATGCTCCGACACCAGACGTGCCGCCATTCCTGCGCACCAAACTCCTTTGGGTCATCGACAATGAACCATCCTACAAGCAACATTACGAATCTCTGCGCAAGACAGGCCGCGTCTGTCTGATGCAACTATAATATATAAAACATGCCTAAGATAGCACATACCCCAAATGACGTCAAGAAGCGTCGGGCTGCCTTTGAAGAGCGATGGAAAATGTTCCAGGGAAACATGTACGACGAGAAGCGAATCCGCGAGGAGGTGTTTACGCTCATCAAGCCCCACATGTTGAAGCCCTACTTCAGCAAACGCAGGAATCCCTTGTTCGGTTATGACAAGGGTGAGTTCTTCTTCTCCGAAGAGCCGTTCCGCCATGCCCTTGAAAAGGCAAAAGCCGACCTCTCGCTATTCCAAATGAGCGAGACAAAAGTCCAGAAGCCTTTTGTACAAGAAAGGTTCCATTATGAACAGGAACTGAAAGTCTATGTAGGTAACGACCACGCATGGTGCCACACCTGCTTCCTTACCTATCAGGGAGTACAGATGACGGTTGAGCGTTGGACGGTCGAAGGATCTCCTTTTGGCTCCTACGTTATCACCCCAGCCATACAACTGCCTTTAGAGAAGCCGTGGGTCGTGACGGAAACCTATTTCTTCTGGATTGACCTGCCTCGTTTGCTTATGGACATAGCATTGGAGTACGCATTGTGCCAAGAGGAGTTCAACTACCACATGCGCAAGCTCAAGGTGTTCAATATGGACTCCACAGTGTTCAACGAGTCGGGTATCACGCTATCTGACAATCCCGAGGAATGGATGCCGAGCATCGAGAACTACTTCCAGATGATGAAGAAGCGATACCACGACACCATATTCTTGGTGGCCGACCTGAAGCGTGTGGGGAAATTCGATGAGCTGTGCAGGGAAATGGACGTTAATGTTGAATATAGAGCAGGAAAATATGCAAGCTTTTCCGACCCAAGCGGCGAGCGCAGAGAAGGCTTCTTCATGGTGGAGGGCTATGTGCTGTATATCGAAGAGTTCCGTTACTACACTTCAGCGAAGAACAAGTGTATCATCTATCCTTACCACCAGCGTCCTGAATACTCATTTACTTTGAATGGCAGCCTCGGGCTTCACGCTCTTGTCGGCTATCTCAAACAGATGCCCGATGTTTGTCGACAGATAGATAAATTTACCGAATCATTAAATTTATAACAAAAGATTACCATATTAATCATAACTTATAAACTTATAAACTCACGAACTTATGGCAAACATTTGCACGACCAATTATGTCATCGAGGGAAAGAAAGAAGAACTCGATGCATTGTATCAGAAGATGAAGGAACTCCAGGAGATGGAACAGCCTTTAGTAGAAAACAGCTTTGGCCCAACATGGCTAGGCTGCTTGGTGAAAGCTTTAGGAAAGAACCCGGAAGACGTGATGTGTCGCGGACAATGGATTGAACTTGAACGTCAAAACGAGAAACTGCTGATGACTTTCGAAACAGCTTGGACACCCTGCTACGAAGTCACAAATCTAATAAAGGAATCATATTCATCGCTACGAATCTACTACAAAGCCGAAGAACCTGGCAACTGTGTCTATCTGAAAAACGATGCCGAAGGCAAGTACTTCCCTGAGACAGAAGCAGACAGCAAACCCTTTGAACTGATGACCGAAGAACGTGAACAGCTTCAAACCCGCCTCATCCGTGGCATCAAGGACGGCAGCATCGAGGTAAAAGTCAGCAAGGAATAGGCAACAGGACGAGAAAGTTACTTCGCAATCAGAGAAGGGGCAAAAAGAACTACGTGTACTTAGGCGGATAAGTACACGTACTTATGCGGGCAAGTACACGTACTTATTCCACAAGGTGTGTTCCCCTTGAATAAAACGCACTTATTCTGTGAAGCCAATGTCCTGGCTCATCGCCTCCATAAGTTCCAGCTTGACAGCTTCGCTATAATCCTCGTCATTGACAATGCACCGCATCACCTCCGTCAGCAAGTCGCGGTCAATATGCCCTGCCGCCACATGATAGCCGATGGCCTCTATCTCCTCCATAAAATCTTTCACCAGATACATATAGCCATTTCTTAAGAAGAAGGACAATGTCAACGTGATGGATATGCGCTTATTGCAATCTGCAAAATAATGTCCCCTGCACAGGCTGAACATCAGATATGCGGCTTTGTCTGCTATTTCAGGATAGTAAATATCATCCTGCACGAACTCAAGTGTTGACTTTATGCCCCCTTCATCGCGAACACCAGCCATTCCCCCGCCACTCTTTTCTACCGTCTTGTAGTAAATCTTCAGGGCTTCGTCGTAATCAATATATGATAGGCTTGTCATTCTCCTGCCTCCCCCTTTTATTGCTTCAGACGGTCAAGCACGCCTTTGTTCTCGTCGAGTAAATGGTCGAAATCGACAGACTGACTCCCGATGAACTTCTCATACTCTTCTGGAGAGACAGCCTTCAAATATGCAGCGATATTGTTGTGATAGACATCGCGCAAGGCGAAATCGCGTGACGCCATCTTTGTCCTGGCATCCTCCAGAATGGGTTTCACGAAAGGCAAAACTGCCAATTCCCTGATAGCCTGTCCCACTTCTTCCACCGTCATCGTACCACCTTCCTTTGCCTTCGCCACAATGGTTTCTGCCACATGATTCTCAAAGGCAGACACCGACACCAGCACCTCGGCATAGAGTGTGCGGCGCAGACTGTCTTTCTCGCTCAAGGCAAGCAGCTTCTTGTATTCCTTGGCCTTCTCACAGAAGACTGCCCTATAAATCATATCCATGATGGTGGAGTATTTGAACACCTTGTGTCCCACAACATAGTCTCTGATGGCATCAGTCAGTTTCTTGTGGTAATTCTCCTCCTGAATGGCTGATACAACATAATTCCTATCCCTGCGGTTGATATATTTTGTGCCGCCACCAGTTTTCTCATTAATCACGGATATCACTATATCAAGCATAAGGCTTCGCACCTGCTTGGCCTTTTCACTGGTTGTCAGAAGCATACCGATGTTGAGGAAAGAGCGGAAATCAAAGAGTCCTAATTGCGGCATTTTGTTTGGGAAATCGATTTCCTTAACATACTGTAACTTCAACTCTTTCAGCTCCTTACCTTTTATTACTCTATACCCGTTCCTTTTCAATTCTTCTTCGTGGGCATTTAGGCAATTAGTTATCGTTCGCAAATCCACTCCATAGAAATCTGCAGCCATCTGCTTCGTAATATATAATACTCCATTAAACTCCAGAGGCTTTATCTCCAAAGCCTCACGAATGCGAGGCAAAGCGACAGGGTTGTTCAGGATGTTCTGCCTGCTTATCTCAGATGTTGTCAAGTCTTTTGCCATATACTTTATTTATTGTTTGCTGCAAAGGTACGGCTTTAATTCATAATTCACAATTCATAATTCATAATTAAGGGTTAAGAGCATAAATAATATACCTAAACATTCAATGTTCAATGTTTTTTTCGTATCTTTGTAGAGCTAAATGAACAAAACTAACAAAATAACGTACCTAAATAAAGTTAACATCATAAAACCTCGCGATGTATAGGGAATCGTAGATACGACAATGACATTATTAAAATTAGACCAACGAATTCGACGAGATTTAGAAGACCTTTATAAAGGAGGTATCCTTACATTTATTCAGAACTTCAAGAACTGTAAGATAACAGAGGCAGAACAGTTGTCTATGGATTTGTTTGGTACCCCCAACGAATTATCAATTCATGGATTGCCTGGCTACTATACAGGCAAGCGTGATGCAGCTACGGTGATGGTGATGCTTAATCCTGGATCAGACGTGATGTCTCAAAATAATCCGTTTGTTACAGAGAAAACATTGAATAGAATACTGAAAGAACTTGGAAAAACCAATATTAGTTCTTCTGCTGATTTTGTTAAAATAATTAAACGCGGAAGTGATCGTTATGGCAACATAGATAAAGATAGACTAGATAATTTTGATATTAAGCAAGCAGCTTTCTTAAAAGCTTGGGAAAATAGTGGTGTTGATATTCCTAACAACTTCCCGGACATGATTCCTAGACCATCTAAAAAGGGAAAAGAGGAACGTGACAAGTTGCTTAGGGAAGTCAAACAAAATGTTCTAATGCAAAAACTGCAACTTGAATTAATTCCTTATGCTTCACGTAAGTTTAAGACTATTAATCCTAATAACTACAAACACCTTTTCCCGTACGTTGAAACACTTTTTCAAGAGATATTCTCAAAAAACGCACGTATGTGATATTCTGTTCAGACTTTTTTGATAAGTTGTTTAATGCATATAGTGTTGATAATGGGTATTCTGGAACTATAGATTTTGGAAATAAAGTTGCTTTTGAAGATAAAGAAGGCAAGCAACTTTTTAATAAAGGAGATGCATTTTGCACTCCCATTAAGATTACATATAATGGGGAATCTATATATGCAGTCATCGCTCACACATTCCCCAACCAATCTCTTCCAAATGCATACGATAAAATGCAAGCATACGGAAAATTCTGCTATGATGTATATAATGATTATAAATTACAAAATAACAAACCCTAAAACCACATTATTATGATCCCAAAACTTATACTAAGTCAAAATCGTCAATATCAAGCAGAAGAGAGCAAGGAGGACCTGCTTCTCGAGAAAATTGATGAACTTCTTAAAATGAACGAAAAGATGAAGAAGGAACTTCTTGAAATGAACGAAAAGATGAAGAAGGAACTTGAGGAACTGAAGCATGATTTAAGTTTGTGTTAAAAAATGATAAAAGTTAACCACTTCTTTGAATTATTCTCGAATCGTAACCATATTATTTATATACGCGTAAACCGATTAAAGGGATAATTATGGTAACAAAGGACAACATCATCTATTTTGAGTCCGACGAAGAGTTTGAGGATTTCTGCTTGGCGCCTTATGGTGTAATTGTGTATCCGGAAAATGGCAGCTCTCCATATTGGACGGGAGTTTATTCCGACCTGTACAAAGATGCTGTCAAGGAAGGCAAGAAGTTCATCATCAAAGACGAAGACTCTGTTGTGTTCAAACATAAACGCGTCACGAAACGAGTACCCATTCAAGGCACACGTCGTGAGGCATCGGTGCAGATGCCTGTGCAGAATCTGGAACAATACTTTGAAGGCATCTAAAGTATAAGCCTTACATGGGAGTTTTTCCTCTTGCTAAACAACCACATTCATCTTTTGAAACATCTATTAACCACTCTATTCTTTCTGTTGACGCTGGCTATACAGGCGCAGCGTCAGCAGATTTCGTACATTGAAGAGACGAAGAACTGGTACTATGTCTATGACGAAAAGGGCAAAAAGATTTGCGGCCTGTCGCGCAGCAGCGTGGGGGAACTGAAAGGCTGGGGCAGCGACTTCTTTGTGGTGAAACGTTACTCCTACTACTATATCTGCAACGCCAAGGGCAAGACGCTGAAAACACTAAACGTCTCGGATGTGGGAGAGATTGTCGGCGTCTCAAACAGCACCATCACCAGCCGCAAAGGAAGCTGGATTTACACTTGGAGCGAAGAAGGCAAGAAAATTAGTGCAAGGACGGCAAGCCATGTAAATTGTTAAAAATCCATAAAAATTGGGGCGTTTTTTGAATTTTTGGCCAATTGCAACCATATTATAGTAGTCAAGACCAAAAACTATATCATATGAAAGCACTGAGAAGAAGACCACTACACTATGTGATTAGAAACCTCGCCGGTATTGAGCTCACGCCAGAAGCACAAGCAGAGATTCTTCACCTGAAGCGTTGCGTGCAAAGCGAATACCCCGGTAGGTACTTCTATTACTTTAACACCTGTGATGATTATTGTGTGAATGAAGAAAGAGCCTTTGACAGTTATGAGTCTCTGCTCGCGTTCATTCAGCAACTCAACCCAGACCCTCAGAAGACAGACATCGTAGATGAACCTGTTGTACGAGGAAGTAACATTCCGTATCGTATCATCTATATCGTCAGAGATTAAACAATAAATAATATGACTACTTTAGAAACAATTACCTTTATCCTTGGCTGGAGCGCCATGATTGGTATCTTCAACTACCTTGAGAGTGAATAACCCATAAATCAAAGAAGGAAAATGAAAATAACCAACTTAGATAAATTCATGCAAAAGATTGGCAGAGAGCCTCTGCTGTCAAAAGAAGAGGAACTGCAACTTCTCAAAGCCGTAAAGGAAAAGGGCGCGGATTGCGAAGAATTGGAGAAACTGGTGAATGCCAATCTAAGGTTTGTTGTCAGTCTTGCGAGACAATACATGGACCGAGGTTTGGATATAAAAGAACTGATTCCCATCGGGGCAGAAGGGCTGAAAGAGGCTGCATTGACCTATGACCTGAATGGCGACACAAAGTTCCTTAACCATGCTGTCCCAGTGATGCGTAAGTACTTCGGGGAAGCTATCTTAAAGAACAATGATATCAAACGAATGATGCTCGTCAGAGAACTTCACATTAGAGAGCATTTTGATGAAGACATTGACGATTACAATACTGCATTCTCTTTCGTAGTTGACTTTGACAGGAAACGATACACTGTAGGTGAATTGTTCTGTGACTGCATCTACTCTATTGATGAAGTAGAACGATACATTGTAAAGTACCTGATGGCAAGGACTGAGCACGATGAATCGAAGTTATATTGGCAGATGGTTGAAAATAGCCAGCTAAACAAAGAAACAGAAAATATAACAAAAATACAAGATGAATAAATCAAGCAATAAGAAGAAAGAAGAGATTTTGGTTCCCATCATCAAGTCGTTTCCGATCTATGAGGTGCAGCAGATTTGTATTGACAGTCATCGTTACCCTCGAAGGCGAAACAGGCTGCAACGCGTTGGACTCTTCCAGACGAAGGAAGGTGCAAAGGGAGCCATGCATGAATACATTAAGCACGAAAAGATGTGCTGCGAGACGTGGGGAGGGAATTACTATGCCGACTGCCTCGGATACTTCATAGACGAGGTTCCTGTTTTTAACCGGTTCTATAAAATCATCGATGACAAGCGGCCGAACAAGTGTTATTCTTATACCGCAGATGGTGAATTGAATGACTGCGCCGCTTTGGATGAGTTTGGATGGTATCGTGGTCGTAAGGTGAAGGACATCCGTTTCAAGGAAGGCGACATCGTGGAGATTCTTGGTTTTGACTATTCAGAATTGGCTATTGTGTCAGCTCCGCCGCCATCGAAAGAGGTTTATAAGCAATTAGCAAAGCGAGCGAAGGAACAGCACCCCAAGCTCATGGACGAGAGCGATGACTGCTACCTTGTCTATACTCTTGGCGAAGGCGACACGCACGAGCACGTTCTTTGCTACAATGTGTTCCGCCCAACTCGACCAGTCCCAGCCAAGATTGCTGCCCAATTGAAAGCAAAATTGGAAGAAATGAAAACTTGCACGAGTCGATGCCAAACAATCCTCGTGTAGTTTCCAAACCATCCACGTATGGTTTCACTTCGCATGATGGAGCGCTAGGAAATTATTATAGGTATCCAGAGGAACAAGGACACTATAGAGGTCAGCAACCTGTAGAACGGTTAGTTCCATTGCATTCGTCAGGAATATGAGTTCACGGCCTTACTCCTCATCGAAGAACCGCACGAGCCTAAGATGTGGCGCAAGGAAGATATTTACAACGTCTATTTGATCATATTGAGGCAAATCCGAAATTATTCTCAAGGCTTCATATCCGACAAGTATAATTGAAGAGTATTAAGAATCAGTCGTGGATAGTTCTTTCGAGAGCCGGAGACTGGCAGGCATCCTTCTAATCCTGTAGTATAAAGGTCTTGGGATGCCATTTTTTTGTTTATAAAAATTGGTGCTTTCTTTGAATTTTCCTGGTGATGTGACTATATTATGTTCATAAGCAAAAACAATGAATTATGAACACAACAACCATCACCACCAATTCCATTAACAAGTTCAACCAACTCCTTAACTACCTCTACACAAAAGAAGTTTCCATACTTCCCTCTCCTACCACCCTCTCCATTACCCTCTTCACTAACTCTACTTCACAAACCAACTCTCTCCTCTCCAAACTCACCCAGCTACTTAATCTTAAACCCCTCAAGCCCTCCTACGCTCTTGCTGCGTAGAGGGGCTTTTTTAACTTTTCAACTTTTTAACTTTTCAACTTTTATGAGACGTGGCATACCTGTTATCAGTGACTATACAAGGAATTTCTTTATGGACCGGGTAAAGCATCAAGAACGCCAGATTGGTGATGCGGTTTACTATCTCTCGCCCTTTTCGAGGTATTCTGTCAGGAAATCAACTATTGTCAAGAAGGGTCCCGTGCCAACGGACTTCCTTAAAGAAATCGAAATGACGCTTTCTGACGGCACAGTGCTGCCATACCATGAAGCCTTCGACTCGAAGGAAATGGCAATCGCATACATCGTTGACGACCTCAGATGCAGTCTGGCTAACCATCGTACAGGGCTTCAGACGCTTCTACGACAAATAGCGGAAGACGAGCGATTACTTGCGATGTTTGAAAAGAAACAAAAAGTATTTATCAGTTGACGTTTGGTGTCATCAAACTTGACTGACGACTTGCGTCGAGCTAAAGCTTCACGTGTGAAAATGGCAAAGTTGACACGTGAAGTTCGCAAAGTTGACACGTGAAGTTCGCAAAGTTGACACGTGAAGTTTAGCGACTTCACGTGTGTTGTTTTATAAAATAACGAGAATAATCAAAAAAAGTTACCCCAATTATTGAATTTTTTCTTGTTTGTGACCATATTATATCTGTATTAATTTCAAAAGGAGATATAATATGAAAATTAAAAGCTACAACATCAAGAGCATGAGTAGTAGTCAATTCGAAGGGCTACGTATTGCATGCAAAAAACAACATTTAGAGGATAGTATCAAGAAAACTGATCCTACTTCTTGTGTGGAAGCTGTGACTGGTATCACAAATGCGACTATTGAGCAGTATCGGCGGAAAGGGTACAAACTCTGCTATGACTTCCATAATTCCGCCAGGCAACATTTATTGGTATTTTCAAAGAATAAGTAATTATGGCAAAGAAGATTGAAACAAAAGTCGTGAAAAGAACGAAAGTTGAGAAAGAAATGACGCTGCTGCGGGCCATTGAGCGCGTGGTGGAGGTGTCGAAGGACTCCAAGCTGAAGGCTGAAGCCAAAGCAGAAATGGCAGAAGAAGTAAAGTATCTGGCTGAACGCTACAGCATTACTGAACGTCAGGTCATTCTCTTCTGCATCTGCATGGAAAAGGGTCCCCGCAATGTGGATTTCGACGACCTGGCCAGGCACCTCGACGTCAGCAACATCCGCATCCTTGGCTATTCGGGCGACATCGACGCTTTGGCACGACGTCGTCTGCTACGTTATCGCGATGCAAAGGACGAGAACAGCTTTGACATCCCTCAGCCTGTCATCAAAGCCCTAAAGCGAAACGAAGCCTACGAAATGCCCAGCCGCAAGAATCTGGACTGTGCCGGCTTGTTTGAAGTAATCGGTCAAATGTTCGAGGACCTCGACGACGATGCCATCCTACCAAAGGATCTTTATGGAGAACTTCAAGTGCTGTTCAAAGAGAATCCGCAAATCGGTTTCGTTAAACATATTAAGGAGTTAGGACATCTGCGCTTGGAAGATTTCCTGCTGCTGCTGTTCTTTTGCCATCGGTTGGTAAATAAGGACGATGATGACATCCGTTTCGGACAGATGGAGGACTGCTTCTTATGTCCTTCTAATTATGTTACAACCAAGGGACTGCTGCGCAGCGGAGAACATCCCTTGATGACAAAGAAGCTCATCGAACATCGCTCGGAAGACGGAATGGCCGACACCACGCGCTACAAACTCACGGAGCAGACGAAACGCACGCTTCTGGAAGAACTGAAACTCAACGCAGCAGAGGAGAAACTGGCTGATGTCATCAAGGCGAAGGACCTGAAAGAAAAAAAGATGTTCTATGTAGAGGAGAACCAGAGGCAAGTCAGCGAATTACAATCGTTCTTCGTACCCGAGAACTACCAGAGGATTCGTGAACGGATGGAGCAGACAGGTTTCCGTACGGGTTTCGCCTGCCTCTTCTATGGCGGTCCTGGCACAGGCAAGACGGAAACTGTCTATCAATTGGCACGACAAACTGGTCGCGACATCATGGTAGTTGATGTGCCGCAAATCAAGAGCAAATGGGTGGGCGACTCGGAGAAGAACATCAAAGCCCTCTTCGACCGTTATCGTGAGCTTGTGAAAAAAGCCAAGCAGACCCCAATCCTACTCTTCAACGAAGCAGACGCCATCATCGGCATCCGTCAGCAAGGAGCGCAAAGAGCTGTCGAGAAGATGGAGAACAGCATCCAGAACATCATCCTGCAGGAGATGGAAACGCTGGACGGCATCATGATTGCCACCACCAACCTGCAGCAGAACCTCGACAAGGCCTTCGAGCGCCGTTTCCTCTACAAGATTAAGTTCGAGAAACCGACCGTAGAAGCCCGCGTCCTGATCTGGCGCACGATGATTCCCGACCTGAGCGAGATGGATGCCAAGACGCTTGCGGCAAAGTACGACTTCAGCGGCGGCCAGATAGAGAACATCGCCCGACACTACACCATCGACAGCATCCTGCACGATGCGAAGGAAGACAAACTCGCTATGCTCATCAACCATTGCGACAACGAAAGACTGGAGAATAACGGTCCTAAACGTATTGGGTTTTAACAGATAGAGGTAATATAACGTGAATTCGATGAAAACCAGAGTGACATAAAATTCATGGCAATTCGCTTTGTCTTTAGCATATAATTGCCATGTGCCCCCCAAAAAATAGCAGCCCAGCTAAAGGCGAATCTGGAAGAAGTAGAAAAAGTTAGGGCAATCTTTGAATTTTTCTGGTGAGGTGACTATATTATGTTCGTAACCTTTATATTTTTGAAGTAGTAGTTATGAGTACATTAGTTTATGCAATTTGTTTAGGCATCATGCTGGGCATATTTGATTATCTTGAGAGTGAGTAACACATAAACCACAGAAGCCCATGTGGTGGAATACGGCAAGACATCTGCCGACTTTACCATCGATCATCAGTACACCCTTGGTCGAGACTACTCACGCTCGTAAGAGCTGATACAAGCATCGCTCTCCGCTCGCCTAACCGCAACCTTGCGAGCGACTATGTGTCGAAAAATCCGTAAAATCAAGAAGAAGCCTACATGCCTACATAAATTCGCTTGAAACATGCATGAATAAAGGGATTTCTCAGAATTGCAGCCTACATAAAGCCTACATATACCTACATTAAAGTAGCAGAGAAGTACTCTGGATTTTTAATTTTTAATATATAAATTTCGAATTATCTAATGTAGGCTTATGTAGGATATATGTAGGCTTTATGTAGGCTCGAATTTCTTTAAGCTATTGAAGCACTTCAAGATAACATTAATTTATGTAGGCATGTAGGCAAAATTGGAAATTTCGGATTATTTTTAAAGAGATAAACCATACTGTTGCTACCAAACGACACACGTTATCTTTGCCGACTAAGCACGTTATGTTTGCCGACACTCCATGCAGTATTTGCCGATACTCTGTGCAGTATTTCCCGATACTCCATGCAGTATTTCCCGATACTCCATGCAGTATTTCCCGATACAGCGTGCTTCGTTCTTGGATGTCCTAACACCCAGACGCTCTTTTTAGTGGCCGGAAGAAGCCACAACCTTAGGGGTCCGAGTCCAAAGCTATGAATGTATGTATGTACCTTGAACAAAAAAAAACGCAACCTATGTGTCTTCAACTCCGTGGCGTCATTCTTCGTGTCTTTGTGTTTGATTTTTTATCGACGTCATGTGATAACGAGTCGTTTCCCCTTGCAAAAAATGGAAAATACACTATAGTACGAAAAAATCTTCCCCTATGATTGATTTTTTAGATTTTTTTTGTACTTTTGTCATGTCTTTAATGATTTTTACACATATAACTTAAAATAAAACTTGGGCGAAAGTTAATTCACAGATAATTACCAATCAGGGATTATAAGAATAATCACTAACATCTAAAGAGACGAAAGAACGCGATTCATTTCACAGATTATTCTTTAACCGAATTAGCGAATGCGTTACCATAGCATCATAATGAATTAAGCATTAATATACGAACACGGATTAAGTGGATTTTAAGCAAACAACAAGCAAACCAAATAATTATGAAACACCAACTACTTATCAACTTGCATCGGGTAGCAATCATGCTGCTCGTGGCTTTGAGTTTTACACTCTCATTACAAGCACAAGATGACTTCGCTTCCATCGACCTCACCTTTACAGCTATAGGCGATGCCCAGACGGTAGAGAGTGTGACGGTGACAAACATTTCCCATCCCGAGATTGAACCGATCACGATGAGCGGCACGGATGTCCTGCGACTTGTGAGTTCGGATGTCATCACGCCCATCGAAAACATCAAGGAGGCCAAGGGCATCGCCCAGCCTATCCTCACACCAAACCCCTCGATGGGTGACGGCACACTCATCTTCGACGCACAGGACGAAGGCCAGGTACGCGTGAGCATCTACAACCAGAGCGGCATGCTTCTGGATGCCGCCACGCTGAACGTCTGCAAAGGCCGCAACACGGCTCGCATCCCCTCGCAAGGCACGGGCATTTTCATCGTTCACATTGAGGGCCAGGGCATTAAGACGAGTACCCGCTGGATATGCGGCGGCTCGAAGTCCTTCAGCGGCATTGCCCTCGGCGGAGCAGCACAATGGGCCGACCGCCCCTTGCCCATGAAGTACGAGGAATCGATGCAGACAAGGGCTGCACAGGTGAATGAGCAATTTCTGGAGTTCCACGAGGGCGACATCCTGCGCTTCGACGGCAGGAGTGGAGAGTTGCGCACCATCATGCACATGTCTCCCAAAGTATCTGGTTCCGTGTGCATCGACTTGTTCCGTTGCCAAGACGCCAACGGCTACAACTATCCCATCGTCCGCTCCGGCAACATGCTTTGGATGTTGGAGGACCTTCGCCCCGTGGCGATGCCAGGCATTACCAGAACCGGCATGGTTACACTCTGGAAGTCCAAAGTCGACAAGGAGCCTGCTATATTCGTTTCCCAGGGCAGGGCTTACTATAATCTTCAGGCCGCCCGCATGGCTCTGCCCGAAGGTTGGCACTTGCCTTCCGTCGATGAGTTTAGTGATTACATCTTCTATGGACTTCATACCTCGGTGCAATGGCCACACGAAGATTTCCCGGTGTACACGGCCTACGGGATAGCCGACTTCTTGAAGGACCGCAGCTACGACTGGGACAGAGGCTATTTGCGCGAAGGCCTTGATTCCATCCATCTGCAACTGCGCCCCAACGGCTACGTTGATGCCGACGGTAAAATAGTTGGAGTCGGTGAGACGGGCGCATGGCTTCTCCGCAATACCATCAAACACGGACATCCCGCAACCTTCGAAGTTGTTAAAAGCCATCATAGATTAGACTTTGGCGTTGAGCACGAAAAGAATATGGGCTTCACGGTTCGCGGCTGCTGCCCTGCTCCCACCGAGTATGAGGCAGTATTAAATAAATTCTTTATAGGGCAGGATGAGGGCAATCCACCAATGCATGTAGTCAACGGCCCGCTTGGTCAGTACTACACCTTCGGACCAGAGCGTTTCAGCGTATTCTTCGACTACGGAGGCTTGTTGCATGCCACCGACGACCAACCCCTGCGCGAACAGCGTTCAGCCATACTCAATAAGGGACTTGATGACTATAACTCGGAGGTCTGGATGTGCCAGAAGAAGCAGTTTGTGCCATTGGACGTGAATGGAGCCGACAGCAAGCACCATCTGCGCAAAGTGACTTCCCAGGTTAATGCCTACGGCTACGAGAATGTGGTCTATGCCAGCTGGAGCCAGCCCTTCAAGGTACACCTTTCGCCCACCATTTCCGGCAGCGAAGGAGTGGTGTATATCTCTATATTCGGCGATGCCGACCACAATCACGAAATGCTGGTCAACAAAGCCCCGCTACTGGATGCAGATGGCAGCGAATACATCTGGCAAATGCCAACATCAGGGTTTTCCAGCGATGGCCCGTGGACAATTGAAGTACCGAACGGCTCTTATTTGTCCGATTTCCTGTACCAACACTATGCCCGTGCCTTCAACATCAACTGCATTCAGGACATGACAGGCGACGGAGTGGACGAAATCGTGATGAACGTAGGTCACACGATAGCCATCTTCGACGGTGTTACGCTCCGCCGCATCCACCAGAGGAGCAATTTCAAGAGCGTATGTACGCGCTTCGATGTGGCGGACGTGAATGCCGACGGCTACGAGGACATCGTGGTAGCGACTTCCGATGCCAAGGACTATACATGGATGTATATCTACGACAAGGGAGACATTGATCAAAATCCCATCTATTACCAGAAAACCCCAATACACTCCAGGTACTGCGACATAAAGGTGGGCTACATGAGCGGTAACAAAATGCCCGAAATTGCCATTCTCATGCGTGGAGGCACAAACAACAGTAATGGCACCTTGAACACTTTAAATTATTATGGCAACCTCGAAGTGTTACGCATGTATTACAACAGCAACAATCAACTCCAGGCAAACCAGATTTTATTGACGAAGGTCGATTGTTTTACAGACAGAAATACGTTGACTGACGTTAGAGGACTTACAGGTAACATGAATCTGGTGTTCGGCTATTTCCGTGGCCACAGTTACAACCAGGACCTGATTGTGGGTGACGGCCTCTGGCGTTGGGACATTAATCAGAACAAACCTGTCTATCAGTTCCAGATGCTGCCGGAAACCAGGGCTGACTACAATATGGGTTCAAGTAAAACAATTTTCTTTTGCAGCACCATCTCCGCAGATGCCATTGTAGCCGTGCAGACAGCAAAGAACGACAAGGAATCCCTCATGTTCTTCTTGGACCGTTATCCCTATACTGGAAGCACGGCACCTCGTACATCTTCCACACTGGTGGAGCGCTGGCTGGCAGATGACGGCAAGACCGTGAAGACAAACTGGTCGCTATGTTCCTCTCTCTGCGGATGGGGCAATTTGCAGTCCACAAGAATCATGAGTACTGGAAATGATATAGAAGAGCTTGCCCATCCCGTAATCTGCAAGTTTGCCGACCGCGACATGACCAAGCACTTTGAGTACGTCGGCCATGAGCAATCGTTGAGCGAGCCTATCATCTATGCCGTCGTTGCCGCTGCGCCCTACTATACCGCTGCAGGCTACGACAATGCCGACACCACATGGGGCAAGACCGAATCGACAAGCGATAGCGAACTCAAATCCGACAAATGGGGCGGCTCGGTCATTGTGGGATACGAGTATGAATTCAGTATGCCTTTCTTCAGCTCCGTGAATGCGGGTGTGGAGTTTACGGCAAAGGTCGGAGCGTCATACTCCGCAGCCACCGGAGAAGAGACCGTCGTGTCGTATGGCAACAGCTTCGGCTCCGGAGCGGAACATCAAGTGCTGATGAAGGCAACGCTCTACGACACCTATACCTATAGGATTGTGGACAGCGGCGACCCCGACGACCTCGGCATGACCTTCCGAGTGTCCATGCCCGGCACAAGTTCCTTTATCAACATAAGTCTTCGAGACTATGTGCAGATGATGGGCAACAGCTGGGATGTGGCCAGGCCACAGGACGTGCTTACCTCAACACCGGGCGACCCCTGGAGCTACCCGAACAACTACAACAGCTTCCCCTATGCCATCAGGGGAAACAATAACTATCCATTCCTGATAGGTAGGATAGGTGGCAGCGAAGAGAGCCAGATTGTAGGCACAGGCCTCGGCTCCAAATCCACACGCACCATCAGTCTGGAGAAGTATGTATCCGAGACAAAGACCGTGGAGTTTAACGTAGAGACCGAGCTTGTGGGAAAAGTAAACGGCGTGAAGGCAGGCGTGGGTGTCGGCTACGGCAACAGCAACGAGACGACGCGCACCATCGGCTCTGAACTGAACGTGTCAGGCACCGTGCCAGGCGTGCCCAACAACGCAGGCCCGCAGTTCTATTGGAATCTCGTCTGGTACTATGTAAGGCAAGGCGACAATGTATATCCCGTTGTGAACTACGTCGTGTCGAACAAGCAAAGACCTGATGGATTAAACAATTAAACATTATTACATTTACACATATAGCAATGAAAACAAAATTATTAACTCTTTTAGTGGCGATGTTTGTCTTTGCAGAAAGCGCAAAGGCTGATTTCGATTTTACACACTTTTCGATTAATTTCTATGCTCAGCATTTGACTCATCGTGACAATTATGATTTTTCTTTCTCAAAAACCGGTGCAGAAGATGTGAAGATTGAAGAACCGGTAACTTCATTAGAAGTCACACAAATATACGTGGATTACAATCGTCCCGAATGCAAATACGAAGAACAACTGTCTAAACTCAAGTTTTGGTACACAGTGTATAACACTCAGGACGGCGGCCCGTCAGAAAACAGTGTATGGAAATCCATTGATTTTCACGTAAATGAATCTGGCATTATCCCCACATCCTACATTCACCAAGAAATCAGCAAAGGGGAATGGCTCAGACATGACACGCCAAAGACCATAATGTTCTATGTTGAGGGAAAGGACCGGATGGGTAATACCCGCAGCTACAACAATGGCGGAGAAAACTACAAACTGAACTTCACCGTTGCCAAAAGTGATAATATAATTAAGTTCTGTGAGGAAGATTTAACACCAGGTTTACGTTTTCGCTATTACGTCAACCGCGAAGAATGGCATGGTGCAAAAATTTACTTTAATGATGATGGAAGTTTTTCAACGAATGATAATGATGGAGTCATGCCCGCACCAGATGATTTTGGGAAAATCTCTTCTCTATTCTTATATGAAACCCATATCATATTCGACTGTGCCGAAGACCTTGGACTGAATGACACAGATGCAAGTTTCTGGTACAAGGTCTATGAGGAAGGTCACGGAAACGATGTGGACTGGAATAAACTGGATCTTGATGAGTATTATAACACTCATGACAAACATATACATGCTTCCATTTCCGATTTTGATGGGAATCCTTCGATAAACTTGACAGAAGGTTTGGAACTGAACAAGAACTATGTGTTCGAAGTGTATTATCAGGTCATTGCCGACGAGAAATGTTACACCCTTGGCAAAAAGGAAAACGAAGGTACCAAGTTCAAGTTCACCACCAGAACTGCGCAGATAATAGAGGGACCCATCAAGAGCATGATGCTGGCATACAGTCTGGGTAACAATGACGTGGTGTATCAGGAGATGCCGGAAAGCGAATTCCCGGAAGTAATCTTGCAAGAGCCAATATCATCCTTCAAAATCTATGGCGGCGAGGCGGTGACTGATGACAGGATACAGAATCTTGAGTTGCTTACCACGGTTATAGAAGAAGATAATCAAGACAATAATGTTTGGCAAGTGATTCCTTTCACCGACAATGGCTTCGGCATGTGGACAATCGAATTGCCCGAGCCAAGAGAACTCATGCGGGAAAGATGGCTGGATGAGCACAAGAGAATAACCTATGTGCTAACCGTTGAGGGAACAGACCAAAATGGCAACCCCGTCACTCTCGACAACGGTGGAGAGGGCTACAAGTTCACGTTCACTTGCTGCCCAGATACCGCCAGAGGCATAAAGGACTTTAGGCTGAGAGTTGACGCTAACGGCGAAGAAGGCCCCTTGGACATGCCTGTCTCTGGTGCCGAATGGGCACAAATACCACTCCCATTATATTCCTTTAAGATACTGAAGGCGGAAGCCAACACATACAAGCCAATGAAGTCTGTCACCTTCTTCTATACCTTATTCAACACAGCCGACGGTGTCAGCTTTGACCAAGATGCTTGGATGACAAGCGACCTCGTTCATCAGGGCAACAACTACTGGGCCATCGACATATACAAGGAACTCATCGATGAGGAATGGCTCCTCCAGAACTTGAAGACGAATAAGACCTTCCAGTTCTTCCTCCGGGCAGAAGATGAAGAGGGAAACGAATACTTCTACAACAACGACGACAAGTTCTACATATTCTCCTTCAACCTCGACGATGCCGACGGCATCAATGAAATTGAAAGTGGAAATTTGAAAGTTGAAAAAGAGGAAACCATCTTCAACCTCGCCGGACAACGACTTCAAAAGCCTCAAAAGGGCATCAACATCATTGGCGGCAAAAAGATGCTGGTGAAATAACAAATAAAGTGAACTCGACGAAAAATAATTTATGACAAATTCATGGGGCATTTGTGGCA
Source organism: uncultured Bacteroidales bacterium (assembly GCA_902776455.1). Taxonomy (GTDB): domain Bacteria; phylum Bacteroidota; class Bacteroidia; order Bacteroidales; family Bacteroidaceae; genus Physcousia. The sequence continues at coordinate 20,219 of CACYQI010000014.1, forward strand.
ATTCGCTTTATCTTTAACATATAATTGCCATGAATTGCCCATGAATTTCCACAAACTATTATTCAAGATAATTCATGGGGCATTTATGGCAATTTGTGTTTATCTTTAACATCTAATTGCCATGAATTTCCATTAATTGTTTGTCTTCGAATGCACGTTGAATTAGATGATTACTGTCTGTCATCTAACTATTGGTGTCCGGTAAAGATTCAAGAGATGCATTGGAGCTTGGCGAAGCGGAGCATGAGAACTTTCGTGCCGGCATTCTCGAATGCAACTGTGGCCTTGGCGTCAATGCCGGTGCCTTCGATGGCTTGAACTACGCCTCGACCGAAGCGCTCGTGAAGGACGGCGGTGCCGACAGACAAGGTTTCTCCTCTACCCTCATGGGTCTCAACGAAGGAAGGCTTTCTTTCCTCCTTCCGAGGCTTCCCGAAGGAAGGCTTCCTTTGCTGTGACAGGCCCTCTCCCTCGGAGGAGATGGAGAGGGGACGGATAGGCTTCGGGGAAGACGGGATGGGGCTGTGTTTGGGAGATGGGGATTTCTGCTGAGTTCCAAAATACTCTTGTGGTATCTCGCGAAGGAAGCGGCTGGGACTGGAGTATTCCATCTTGCCGTTGCGGAAACGCGACTTGGCGTAGGTGAGCACCACTTGGCGTTCAGCTCTGGTCAGGGCGACGTAGAAGAGACGACGCTCTTCCTCAAGCTGGCGGGGGGATTCGGTTGTCATCTCGCTGGGAAAGAGTCCTTCCTCGAGACCTGCTATGATGACAAAGGGGAACTCCAGTCCTTTGGCAGAATGGATGGTCATCATGTTGACTTGATCGGCATCCCCAGCGGTGCGGGTGCGGTCGAAGTCGGTGGCGAGGCTGGCCATTTGCAGGTAGTCGCCAATGGAAGTTCCGAGTCCCTGCTCTTGATTGTCGCTGACAAAAGCACCGATTCCATCCACCATTTCCTGCAGGTTCTCCTGCTTCGAAAGGTCCTCGGGGTCGCGTCCGCTGAAGATGTAATCCTGCAATCCGCTTTCCTTCGCAATCCGCAGGGCAAGGGTGTAGGCATCGTCGGTAGCGACACTTTGATGGAAACCGTCTATCATGTCGCGGAAGTCCGTGAGACGCTTCAAGGTACCGGCATTGAAGCCGAGAGACACATCCCGGCCTTCCCTTAAAGGGAAAGACCCCTCTATATCTTCCCTTAAAGGGGAGGCTATTTCCCTCCCTTTAAGAGAGGGTCGTGGTGGGTCTTTCTCCCCCATTAAGGGGGAGTTAGAGAGGCTTTCCAACACTTCCCAAACCGTCATCCCTGCCTCTGCTGCGGCGACAAAGAGCTTCCTGACTGTAGTGTCGCCGATGCCACGGGCAGGCTTGTTAATGATGCGGCGCAAGGACTCCTCGTCGTAAGGATTAACTGCAAGACGAAGGTAGCAAAGCATGTCCTTGATTTCTTCTCGCTGATAGAACGACATGCCCGAATAGATGCGATAGGGTACACGGCCAGCAAGGAAACCGTCTTCTATCTTGCGGCTCTGTGCATTGGTACGATAGAGCACGGCGATGTCCTTGTATGGAAGACCCGACTGATGGGCTTTCTTCACTTCACGAAGTATGATGTTGGCTTCGTCGATGTCGCTATAGGCGGAGAAGAGAACGATGGGGTTGCCCACTTCTTTCTCGCTGTACACGTTCTTGGCTATCTGTCCGCGATTGTAGCGAATGAGGCTTCCGGCGGCGTTGACGATGGTTTGCGTGGAGCGGTAGTTGCGTTCGAGCTTGAAGAGGCGCACGCCGAGATAAGTTTCCTGAAAGTGGAGGATGTTGTCGATGTTTGCTCCGCGAAAGCCGTAGATGCTCTGTGCATCGTCGCCGACGACACAGACGCGTTGCCTGCGGTCGGTGAGCTGACGGATTATCTGGTGCTGAGCGAAGTTGGTGTCCTGATACTCATCGACGAGCACGAAGTGGAAGCGATCCTGCCAAGCAGCCGCCACTTCGGGATGTTGTTCGAAGAGGAGCCATGTGTTGAGCAGCAAGTCGTCAAAGTCCATCGCGTTGGCCTGCTTGCACCGTTCCTGATAGCGTTTGTATATCTCTGGAGTAAGCATACGGCGCATGTAGTCGTCGCTCTCACGGAACTCGCGCACAGAAGCATAGCCGGAAGGCAGGACGAGGTGGTTCTTGGCTGCTGAGATGCGATTTTGTATGGCACTTGGTTTATAGACCTTCTCGTCGAGTTGCATCTCGCGGATGATGAGTTTGAGCAAGCTCAGGCTGTCGGACGAGTCGTAGATGGTGTAGTTGTCGTCGTAGCCTAAACGATTCCCTTCGACGCGAAGGATGCGGGCAAAGATGCTGTGGAAGGTGCCCATCCAGAGCTTTGCGGCTTTCTCGGGCGAAACGAGGGCGGCTATGCGCTCTCGCATCTCGCGTGCAGCCTTATTGGTAAAGGTGAGTGCAAGGATGTTCCAAGGCTGCATTCCTTGCTCGAGCAGGTAAGCTATCTTATAGGTGAGGACACGCGTCTTACCGCTGCCAGCACCGGCTATGACCAGAGAAGGAGCATCGATGCAGAGTACAGCCTCGCGCTGACTTTCATTCAAATCATAATTCATAATTCACAATTCGTAATTGGGGGAACGAGTCATTTGCGGCCGCAAGAACAACTAAACCTTAATCTTTAATCCCTAATCTTTAATCCTTTATAAACACATATATTCAAGGCATTGCCAGCAGAACGAGAGGACAATGGCAAAGGGGATGGCGAGAGGATGGCTGCGGATGCCGTAAGTGAGCATTCTGGTCCAAGGCTTGAGGCTCGTGTGTCCGTAGCAAAGGCAGAAGACGATGAACGAGAACCAGCCGAGGAAGAGCGAGCCATCGAGAAAGGGACTTCCGGCAAGGCCTCCTGTGATGCTGAGCAACGGACTGCCCGGCCAAACTGCTGCAAGCACAATGGCGACAAGCACGATGGCATAGACTGCGAGGCAACGATAGAAGCGCGGCTGTCGAAATGTCTTTCCCAAAGGAAGCAGACTCTCCTTTATTGCGCCCTGCATCATCAGACAACAGATGGCAAACATCACGAGTCGGCTGTGTAGGCAGTCGCTTGCATGACGGAAGAGCCAACGCATTCCTTCTTCGTCGAGAATGCTTCGGCAAGGGGCGCCCAAAGCCGAGAGTACCCACGAGAGGAACGGCAACAGGGCAGCAAGCACAAGCAGAATGGTGAAGTTGCGTTCGTTACTGCTCATCTGCCACAAGGTTCTCGGGGTCGATGATGTGCAGTTGTATGGCGCGAACCACCAGTCGCACGGCATTAACGCCATTTCTCTCGCGCTCGGAGAAGAGACGATTGGTGAGGTCAACCTGCCGTTTCTCCAAACTCTTCGTGCTGAAAGGCATCTGACGCAATCCGGCTATCATGTCCTTCGTATAGCCGAGGGCAAGATGACGCAGGAAACGCTCGTCGTACTCGTCTATCTCGTATTCCAGACAGGCATCAATGGCGGCCTGCTCCTTGCAGACGTTCTTGCGGAAGCGGGCCATGACCTTCTCGAGGAAAGGTTCGTTGAAGACCAAGTGGCGGCCATGCATCACCTGCATCACGTCGTCGCGCTGAAGGAGGTTCCCCGTCTTGAGAATGATGCCGTCGGCACCGGCGTTGAGCACATCAATCCAGAGGCGCTCGTTCAGGATTTCGCCGGTAAAGACGAGAATCTTCATGTCGGCAAAGCGAGTGCGCAGCTGTCGGCAGATATCCACCCCTACCGTTGTGCTGCCTCCGAGTCCGAGGTCGAGCAGAACGAGGTCGGGCAGACCGTCGCGCATCAGTTTCCAGAAGTCGGCTTCGCCTTGAGCGGTGCCGATAATCTCTGCCTCAGGCACTTCGGTCTGAAGGATTTGCTGGGTGCCTTTGAGTTCCAGTTTGTCGTCCTCGACGATGATTACTTTGAATTTTTCCATATCTTTCGGTTTTATCATTATCAATGTGTTGCCTCCGGGAGCGAGAAGACTATCCTGCATCCCTGTTCTGTGTTCTCGGCCAAAAGGCGAAGTCCCTGATGCCCGCAAGCGGCATCGTGCTCGCGAACTATCTGGCGAATGACGAGATACTCGAGCCGTTCCGTATGGGGCGAAAAGAGGTCGGAGAGCTGTTCGGACGAGAACTTCTCTCCCTCGATGTTGCAAATCACATAATACATATTGTCACGATGCTCCGCTTCGAGTGTGAAGCCGGCAGGCATCAGGGCAATCAGCTGGTCAAGCAGCAGGCGAAGAAGTCGCTCATCGCCTTTCACTTGGGCATTTGTGGGCCGACATTCGATGCCTCGCGACTGAGCGTATGCAAAGAGGTCGCCCAAAGCAAGGGTCTGCATCCGCAGGAGCGTTTGGTCGGTCTGCCGCTGTGCTTGCTCGTAGAGAAGCATGTAGATGTGTCGGTAATAGGTGACCAGGTCGAGCAGGTTGCGGAGCGTCTCGGCATCGACACCCTTCTGGAGCATCTCGTCTATCATTTGCTTGATGCGCGAGGGGAAGTACATCGTCTCGTGCTTGATGGTGCTCAAGGAGTTGTCGAGTATCTGATTCATAACATACAGGCGGTCGTGCTCGAAGCGTTGCCGCTGACGTTTCTCCTCGGCTTCCTCGATGGCCGCTTCGTTCTCCTGCACCTTTGTCCAACTCTCGTTAAGCATCTGCCGAAGCGCTTCGACTGGCTGTTGGAGTTGCGACTGCTTCAGGCTTTCCACGATGTCTTGCAGTTCCTTATCAAACGTTGCCGCATTCTCGGGAAACGAGCTAAGCAAAACCGTAAGCCGCTGATAGAGGTCGTTGAGCGAAGCACGATGTCGGAGGCGGTGACGAAGCACTACGCGATAGAACAAGGCAAGCGAAGCAATGAGCAACACGACAATCAGAACATAGAGCACACGCGAATCGGCTGTCATCTTTTCTATTTGCTGACAATCCGACGCAAGCGATTCATCGGTACTGTACAGGCGATGCAGACGCACACACTCGGCGTTGCTGCTTCGATAGACGTTCCACCACCCGAGAGCCTGAGCGGCGATGGCCTGTTCGTTGTAAATCGAAACGAGCAATGCCGTATCGACCGGAGCTTCAATCTGGCTTAATGCGCTGTCGGCAAAGAGGCAGGCATCGGCATAACGTCCTTGCAGATTGGCGTTGAAGGTGGAGTCATAAAGTTCGTAGCAACGTTGGGGCATCGCATGAACAGCTTGTGAAAAGGAGAAAGGGTGAAAAGGTAAGAAGATGAAAGCTAAAAGTAAAAGCAACTTATCAACTCTTTCACTTTTCAACTTTTCAACTTTGTTGTTTACTTTGGGCAAGCGGAACCAGAAGCGGCTCCCCTTTCCAAGTTCGCTTTCCACGCCGAAGTCGCAGACGCTGAAGAGCGATGAGAGCTTCTTGTAGTTGTTGATGATGCCTTTGCAGTTCATGATGCCGAAGCCGAATCCCTTGCCCGCATTCGATGCTCCGATGCGGTTGGGGTCATAGACCTTGCTGTCGTTCAAGGTCTGCACATCTTCGGGCGAGAGTCCTACCCCCGTATCGTTGATGCTGATCTCCACATAACTGTCGGTCGAGTCGAGTGCGACGAAGACTGTTCCGCCTGCTGGCGTGAACTTGCGGGCATTATCGACAAGGGTGTTAACCATAAAGAGAGTCAGCGGCTTATCTGCTTTCACCTGAAGTTCCGTTTCAGGGACAACGAGGGTGAGCTGCTGCTGGGAGAAGGCGTACTGCTGCATGGCGATGACGTGCAGCACATCGTCGAGCGGGAATCGCGTCACTTGCAGGTTGAGCTTTCCCTGCTGCACTTGAATCCAGGAGGTAAGCCGGTCGTTGATGTTCATCATGCCGCTGCACAGTTCCTGAATGTAGGAAAGACGTACTGCCTCGTTGCCGTCGTCCCGATGAAGACTTTTCACTTCGGCAATGACGCGGTCGAGATAGGGGATGATGGCATAGACTACAGACAGCTTGGTGCGCTGGAGAATGTGGCGTTGCTGCTGAAGGAGAATACGTTGCTGAATGACTTCGCTCTCTTCCCTACCCTCTTCCAACTGCTTCTCGCTTTCCTGCAAGAGCTTGCTGAGGCGTTGTTGTGCCTGCTGACAAACTTCGCCGGAAGCAATGCCCCTGACTTGCTGCTCGAAGGAACGCGAGCGATATCCCAACTGCCTGTAGTATATAAAGGAAAGGACAATGACGACCACGACAAGCACCAACAGCAGGAGGAACTGAATCTGCTCATAATGAGCCTCTTGCTTCAGCAGGGCCTTGCGGCTGTCAAGCTCTCTGTTCTGGCGCGATACATCAAGGAGGTCAAGGTAGATGTTGCGGTGGTTGTCGGCTTGTAGCTTGTCGCCAAGGGCACTATAGGCAAGGCTGAGGTTCTCGTGAATGCCTGCAAGCCACGGAGTCACCTGATAGGGCGAAGGACTATGGGCTGAAGCGAGATGGAGCGCAAGGCGGAAGCTTTTGAGAGCCTCAACGTACTCTCCGGCTGAGAAATACACTTCGCCCAATGTCCGCACAGCACAAGCCGTCTGGAAGAGGTCTTTGTACTGGCGGAAGAGGGCAACAGCATGATGGGAAAGAGCTGCGGCAAACTTGTAGCGGGAAGTGAGGGTGCTGTCCGACTGCCAACGCCGCTGATGTTGCTCGTAGAGATAGCTATAGGCATCCAGGCGTTGCTTCTTGAGCAAGTCGGCACGAAGCGAGTCGGCAATCATGGCAGAGAGCGACTGCAAGGCATTGGCTTCGAAGTACGTGAAGTGCCTGGTCCGGGCCAACGTATAGACGCGGATGAGGTGGTCGAACTCAGTCAGCGTGACCTCTTCCGGCGTGCCTTCCACGAGTCCGCCGCTGCCCATCATGTAGTGATAGTAGAGCCATTGCGTCGTATCCGTCTGCAGGCTGACATATTGGGCTGCATCCGCTATCTCGCTACGGGCTGCACTGTCCTGGCCGAGATAATAGTAATAGGTGGAAGCCACGATGTGAAATTCCGTCAAGGCATAGTGGAGGCGATGTCGTTGGCGCTCAGTAAGAATGCTCTCTTCGGAAAGGATGCGACGCAGACGCTTCTGGGCACGAAGGCGGGCATCGAAGAAGGACTTCCCACGGCCGATGCGTTGCATGACCTTCATCGTCAGCACGTCGGCACAAAGCAACTCCAGTTGGTTGTGGCTTATCCCCTTGATTTTCCGCAGAAGCTGAAGGGCACGGTCGTAACGCATCTGCTGGTAGCAGACGTAGGCCATGTTGTTGAGCGCTTCGGCCTTCTCGTCGGAACTGGCTGAAGGACAGAGGTATGCCTGCTTTGCAGCCTGCAACGATGCCGAGATGTCGGTATAGCGAAGGCGATAGGCCAAGTCGTTGTTCTCCACAGTAGTTGCTTCCTTTTCTGCAAACGAAGTGCAGGCAGCAAGGAAGACAATGAATGGCAGGAGGACAATACTGGCTTTCATTGCTCGGAAGGGTGTCAGATGAGGTCGAAGGACTTCTTGGGAATCCAGCCTTGCTTGCCGTCGGCAATGGTCACTTCGCACCACTCTTTGAGGCTGTTGTCGAGGATTTCGACCTTACTCCCCTCGTGGAGGACGAAGAGGTCGTTGCCATTATCGGCCGGAGTGCTCTTGACCGTAACGGCCGGAGCTATGATGATGCCGCTCGTATGAATCTGCTTGAACTTGCGTTGCTGCTGGGCACAAACGTTGGAGAGAACGGTGACGAGCAGGAGCAAAACTGCCGATGAAAAGGCCGCTTTTCGCATAGTGATGCTTCCGGCGCCCCAGAAAAGGAGCAGCGAAACGAGCGTCAGAACGAAGCAAAGCAGTCCGATGATGGTCCAGGTGTGCAGGCTGAACCAGTTCGTCATGCTGCGGAAGTAGGTGAAGAGGATGAATTCGTGCTGAGGAACTATCTTGTCGATGGTCTTCGAACGAGCCATTTCGAGGTTGAACTGTATGTCTTTGCTGCTGGGGTCGAGCTTTAAGGCACGCTCGAACCAAAGGACGCTATGTGCCATATCGTCAATGCGATAGTATGCACAGCCAAGGTTGTAGAAGACCTCGGCATTCGGATTCTGTTCGGCCAGTTTGGCGTAGAGCTTGACGGCTTTCTCGTAGTCGCCTTGCACGTAAGCCGTGTCTGCCAGAGTCTTCGTTTCGGCAAGGGTGGCGGCTTGTGCAAAGAGAGAAACGAAAGCAAGAAGAATGACTAAAATATCCCTTTTCATCGAATATATTTAGATTTTGACGATTTACAATTTACGATTAATTCGCGATTATTCTATGTAGTTAATTCGGGCGCGGCACTACTGAAGATTACTTAATCGAGGCATTCATCCGCGTTATCACGTCCGAGGCCTGATGATAGATCTTCTCTTTTGCAAGGTTCGCGTCGGCTGTAGGAGCATATCTTGCGAACTCGCAATCGCTGAGGACAGCTATGAAGGAATCGACAACTTCCTGTGCTACGCCACGTTCTGCGAGTTTGGTTATGACGTTGTCCTTCGAGAGTTCGTTGGTCGGGAGCGAGAGTTTGTCGCCAGCATAGCCGAGGAGGGCGCGCATCACTTCGTCGTAGAAGGCGGCATCGTCCTTAGTATGAAGGAGTTTCGAAGCCTGCTTGAGTCGGCGCGAAGCCACTTTGCCGGCCTTCTTGCCCTTGACGCTCCAGGAGTCCGGATTGAGTTTCTGCTGCCGACGAAGCCAGAGGAACGCGACGACGAAGGCTGCGAAGAGCAGCAGATAGGTGAGCCAATAGGCCGAAGTGCCGAAGAAATCGTCGGTTTCTTCGCTCTCCAGTTCGCCCAACTTGATGAATCGGATGTCGTTGCTCAGCACGTTGAGATCCTCTTGTTCGCGAGCATAAGCGACGGGCTGTCCCTTCGCCTTGGCTACAGCGAGGTGGAAGGAGTCGGTACGGGCCGTTTGGTATTGTTCCTTTTCGGGGTCGAAATAACAGAATTCTACCGGTGGAATGGCGAATTTTCCACCGTGGCGGGGCACGACGACATAGTCGTAGGTGATGCTTCCTTTAGCCCCCGTAGCCGTGTTGGACGTTTTGCTGTTCTCCTTGGGGTCATAGACTTCGAAGTCTTGCGGGAAGTGAATCTTCGGAGCCTTCATCAGTTTCATGTTTCCCTGCCCCGTTACGACGAGCCGGAGGGTAGCGGCATCGTTGGCATTCACCTGTTCGGGCGTTAGCGTGGCCGACACCGAGAACTTGCCCACAGCACCCGAGAAGCCTTCGGGCTTCGGGGTCGGAAGGGGCAGGACGTTAATCTCAACAGCTGGTGCAACGATTTGTTTGTTAACCAATTGCGAGAGGCTACCGCCGCCAAAGAAGATGTCGAAGGGGTCCATCGAATGGTTCTGCACCTCGATTTGCGTGTCGAAGTTGATGCTGGGAATCTTGATTTTGCCAGTCTTCTGCGGGAAGATGACGTACTGCTTCCAGATGGCCGTGCCGTAGTTTCTGCCGTTGACGCGCTCATACTTGAGCGAAAGTTGTGCTTCGCGGTCGAGTTCCTGCACGTGGCAGCCGTCTATCTGGGGCATCTCTCCCGATATTTGCCGGATGTTGACGAGGGTGAAGAGCTTGTAGGTGAGCATGACGGCTTCCTGCTCATAAATCTTCTGGCGGTTGGCCGTGACGGTCATGTAAAGCTCTTTGCCGCTTATCTGACCGCTACCGGAGTTGCCCCCCTCCTTCTCCCCCGAGGAGGAGCGACCGGAAGTCCCCCCTTGGGAGGGGGTAGGTGGGGCTGCCGATGATGCCGGAAGCACTTCGATGCTGGCCGAACCGCTCTTGACGGTCTTGCCGCCCACCTTGACTGTAGCCACAGGCACCTTGACGGTTCCCTCCGTGGTGGGCACGACGGTATAGGTGAACGTGACGGTGCTGCTCTGAGTCGTATGGCCGTTGGTCATCGAGAAACTGCTGGAGCGGCTCGTGCTGGGACCGTAGAGGACGTTGAAGCCTTCGAAGTCTCCCACCTGGAAGTCATCGATGTCTTGCGTGTTGGCTATGTAGCTGACGCGGATGCGCTGTCCGACCTCAGCTTGGGAAGGTGCTTGAACTCTCAACGTAACTTGCGAAAAAACAGGGCTTAACGCAAGGAATAAAAGAATAGATATAGAGTAAAGTCTTTTCATCTTGTAGTATGTCATTTTACGCTCCGTGGAGGTTCGGCTTACACTCCGTGGAGAATCGGCTTACGCTCCGTGGAGAATCGGGCTACACTCCGTGGAATGTAGGACGAGTGTGCTGGGGGCGTATGGATAAGTCACGTTTTACCATTGTTTCTGCAACTGTTTGCGCTGGCGTTGCTGCTGTGCTTTCTGGAGTTTTTCCTGCGTGGCTTTCTCGTCCTGCATAGCGGCGTTGAGCATCTGTTCGGCGTTCTCGCGGCTCATCTGCTCCGGCTGGGGTTGCTGTTGTTGCTGTTCGTCTTTCTTATCTTGTTGCTGTTGTTGTTGCTGCTGCTTCTCTTGTTTCTCGTCCTTACCCTTGTCGTCTTTCTGCTGGTCTTGGTTGTCCTGACCTCCCTGGTTCTTCTTGAGTTGGAAGAGGCTCAGGGCATAGTTGTAGCGCGTCTCGTTGTTCGTCGGGTCGTTGCGCAGGGAGTTCCTGTAGCAAGCCACAGCCTTGTCGAACTGCTTGGCAGCCTGCAGGATGACGCCCATGTTGTGATAAATCTGAGCCAGACGCGTCTTGTCCTTCTCCAGTCGAGCCGCCGTCTCGTACTCCTTCATGGCATCCTCGGCCTTGTTCTGATAGAGAAGCGCGTTGCCAAGGTTGTAGTGGGAGATGGGATTCGTATTGTCTTTCTCGATGGCCTTCTGGTACTCCACCTGCGCCTTGTCGTAAACGCTGTCGCGCATCAGGCGGTTGCCGCGACGGATGAAGTCGCGGTCGGTCTGAGCCATTGCCGTCATGCAGAAAAAGAGCAGCATAGCGGTGGCAACGGGACGACCTCTGCGGAAGAGATTGCCGAACCATGTGGTCTTGCTTTCCCTTTCGAGGAGCAGCACATCGAGCAGAAGGAATAGCAGTCCGATGAGGATGAAGCCCTGGAACTGCTCGTCGTATTCGCTGTACAACTGGCTCTCTATCTTGGCTTTAGCGAGGCGGTCGGTCTGCTCGGAAAGCTTCTTCTGAGCCGAACTGCTGTTATCGACGTAGATGTAGGAACCTCCTCCTGCCGTAGCTATCTCGCGGCACATCTCTTCGCTCAACTTCGAGATGACCGTGTTGCCCTGTTCATCGATGATGTACTGCCCTGTTCCGGGTATGGGGATGGGTGCTCCGCCGGGGTTGCCGATGCCCAGCACAAAGACGCGGATGCCGGCTGCTGCCGCTTGCTTGGCGGCTTCTACGGCTCCGCCCTCGTTGTCCTCGCCATCGGTTATCACGAAGATGGCACGCGATACGTCTTCCTGTTGCGTGAAGCTGCGCATAGCCAGATTGATGGCCTGTGCTACGTCTGTGCCCTGAACGCCTATCATGGAGGGCGAGATGGTCTCGAGGAACATCTTGGCGCTCACGTAGTCGCTGGTGATGGGGAGTTGCACGAAAGCTTCTCCGGCAAAGACGATGAGGCCTATCTTGTCGTCGCGCATGCCATCCACCATGTTGCTCACCATCATCTTGGCCTTCTCCAAGCGGTTGGGTTTCACGTCTTCGGCAAGCATGGAGTTGCTGACGTCGAGGGCGATGATGGCCTCTATGCCCATGCGCTCGCGGGTGTCGAGGCGCGTGCCGAACTGCGGACGGGCCAAAGCGACGATGAACGAAACCAGGGCAGCAATGGTCAGCCAGAACTTCACCTCCGGCCTCCAGCGCGAAACGCCAAGGAAGAGTTGGCGGGTCAAGTCAGGGTCGCCGAAGCGCTTCACCTGCTGCTTCTTCTTATATATTATATAATAATGTATAGCAATCAGCGCCACGAGCACCAAAAGCAAGTACAGATATTGTGAACTTTCAAAGCGAAACATCGAGGTAATTTACGATTTAACGATTTACGATTTACGATTTATTTCTCCCCCTAAAGGGGGTCGGGGGGTCTGCTTTTATGGTATGCGTTTCAATATTGTGTTCCTCAGCAATATCTCCAGCAGGAGGCAGAGCACGCTGGCGAGCAGGAACATGCCGTAGGCTTCGTAGCGCTTGGAGTACTGCCGGACGTTCATCTTGGTCTTCTCCAACTTGTCGATTTCCTGATAGACTTCGTGCAACTTCTGGTTGTTCGTGGCACGATAGAACTCGCCGTCTGTCTTGCGGGCTATCGTGGCGAGCGTCTTGGTGTCGATCTCCACAGGGACGTTGACGTATTCTATGCGTCCGCCCACGGGCCAAGGAAAGCGAGCCGTGCCGTTCGTGCCGACGCCGATGGTATAGACGCGTATGCCGAAGCTCTTGGCGATGTCGGCTGCCGTGTTCGGACTGATTTGTCCGCAGTTGTTGGTGCCGTCGGTGAGCAGGATGATGACCTTGCTCTTCGCCTTGCTGTCCTTGAGGCGCGACAGGGCGTTGGCAAGGCCCATACCGATGGCTGTGCCGTTGTCGATGAGGCCTCGCTGTGCCATATCGGCCTTCATGCCGTTGAGCAAGTTCAAGAGAACCGCGTGGTCCACGGTCATGGGGCATTGCGTGTAGGCCTCTCCAGCAAAGAGCGTGAGGCCGATGTTGTCGTCGGGACGGCCGCTGATGAACTCCAAGGCAACGTTCTTAGCTGCCTCTATGCGGTTGGGTTTCAAGTCTTCGGCCAACATACTGGTGCTGACGTCCATACAAAGCATGATGTCGATGCCTTCGGTATGCTTGCTGCTCCAGCTGTTGGAGGTTTGTGGGCGAGCCAATGCCACTACGGCCAGCGAGTAGCAGGCAAGCCTCAAGATGAACGGCAAATGCAGGAGTCTCTGTCTGAGACTCTTGGGTGCTTGGAACATAGCCTCTGTACTGCTGACGCGAATGGCAGGCGTCGATGACTTATGCTTGAACCAATACCATATTATATAAGGTATCGCCAGAAGCAGCAGAAGCAGGTATAAAGGGTTTTCAAATGTCATAGTGCTATCTTTTATTGACCATTGATCATTGACCATTGACCATTATGATGACCCGCAGTTCTTGGGGTGCAGTAAACGTTTAGATTGTCTATCTTCATTCTTTACTCTTAAATGGTCAATGGTCAATGATTAATGGTCAATGATTTTACATTAGCAAGTCTGCCGAGCGCCATATTACCCATGCCAGCATAGCCACGGAGAGAACGGCCAGAACTATCATGGCTACGCGCATCATCTTGACTTGCGTGAGCCGCTTCTGGTCGGTTTCCTTGATGACTTCGGGTTCGGGTTTTGCATTCGGGTCGGGTTCTATCTTAGTCTGATTCACGTATTCCACGGCAGCGACGAGGTTGGCGTCGTTCTCATTGATGAGCGTGCTGTACTTGGCAAACTTGACGAGGTCGGCCGTGCGGAATATCTCGCGCAGTTCGTCGAGTGCCTCTTCGTTGTTCTCCGCTATGAGTCGGTCGATAATTTCGCTTGAGGTCATCTCCATCGCGTTGAAGCCGTAGCGGTCGCGGATGTAGTTGCGCAGAGTGTCGGTCAGCAGGGTGTAGTACTCCTTGCTGTCCTCTTCAGCCCACTTGCGCTCGCTCTTGATGCGTTCTATCTCTGACATAGCCACTTGATGAGGCGGCAGCTTCTTCTTCCGTCGGACGAAACGGACAATGGGTTTGCCGTGCTTGACGTGGTACCAAAGGTATGCTATGCAGGCCAACATCAGCAGGAAAAGCACTCCGCCCAACACGACCATCCGCCACTCGTCCCAAAGGAAAGGCAGTTCCATGATGCCGTTTGGCGGGAAGTACTGGTCGAGGTGGAGCGTATCGACATCGACCGTATAGACCTTGAGGGCAAGGCTCTTCGATTCGTAGCGCGAGGTATCGACCAATACCTGCATGGGCGGCAGGCAGTACAACGCGCTGTCCCATGCCGTGATGGTGTAGGCTTGGCTCACGGTCAGACGCTTGCCGTCGTTGAGGAAAGCGGTATCGGGCTTGCCCAAATCTACGACTTCTACGTTGGGGATGAGTTCCTGTCCCTTCTTGATGTCGGGCAAACGGAGCTTTTGCTTAGCGTCGAAGGTGACAGAAAGCGTAAGACCTGTCTGCTGACCGATGAAAAGCTGAAGCGAATCGAGTTTCACATCGACCTGTACCTGCGCCCTTGCAGCCTCCCCTACCCCTTTTATGGGAAGAAGGAAGCAAAGGAGCAAAAAGCCCCCCCATCTCCCTGTTGAAGGAGTACTTATAGCTTTCAACTTATTTCTTATTTCGTGTATCATTAATTATATCCTTATTTATTATTCCGCCCCAAGGGAGAGGAAGGGCTTATTATTCCCCATTAAGGGAGGTTAAGGAGTCTTTCTCTTTGCAAAAAGGCCTCTCAACACACTCACATAATCCTGGTCTGTTCGGACGCTTACGGCATCCACTTGGCTTCGGCTGAACGTATCCTTGAGGTGCATCGACTGCATCTTCCACCAGCGAGCCTGTGCTTCGCGGACAGCCTTGCTGCTTGTGTCTATCACCTGTTCCTCTCCCGTTTCGGCATCGTGTACTTTGAGCAAGCCTACATCGGGCAGTTCGGCTACACGTTTGTCATAGACCTGTACGGCCACGACGTCGTGCTTATGGGCAGCGATGGAGAGAGGTTGCAGGAAGGAATGGCGGTCGATGAAGTCGCTCAGCACGAAGGCGATACAGCGGCGCTTGATGGCCCGCGTCATGTACTCGAGGGCGTAGGCGATGTTCGTCTGCTGGCTCTCGGGCTTGTAGTCGAGCAGCTCGCGGATGATGTAGAGGATATGCTTGCGGCCTTTCTTGGGCGGAATGAACTTCTCTATCTTGTCCGAGAAGAAGATGACGCCTATCTTGTCGTTGTTCTGAATGGCAGAGAAGGCAAGCGTGGCAGCAATCTCGGTCACCATGTCGCGTTTGAACTGCTTGACAGAACCGAAGTCGAGACTGCCGCTGACGTCAACCAGCAGCATGACCGTCAGTTCGCGTTCCTCCTCGAACACCTTGACATACGGTCTGCCGAAGCGAGCCGTCACGTTCCATTCGATGTCGCGAATGTCGTCGCCGTACTGGTACTCGCGCACCTCGGAGAACGTCATACCGCGTCCCTTGAAGGCTGAGTGGTACTCGCCCGCAAAGATATTGCTGCTCAGGCCACGAGTCTTAATCTCGATTTTGCGGACCTTCTTTAGAATCTCACTTGTTTCCAATTCTCGCTCTTAATTATGAATTATGAATTGAGAATTATGAATTGCTTTAGGGTACTTCGACCTTATTCACAATCTTGCTGATGATTTCCTCGCTGACCACATTGTTAGCTTCTGCCTCGTATGTGAGGCCGATGCGGTGACGAAGCACGTCGTGTGCCACGCTGCGGACATCTTCTGGGATGACGTAGCCGCGCCTCTTGATGAAGGCAAACGCACGGGCTGCCAAAGCCAGGTTGATGCTGGCACGAGGAGAACCGCCGAACTCGATATAGTCCTTTATCTCCTTCAGACCATACTTCTCGGGATAGCGCGTGCAGAAGACGATGTCGGCAATGTATTGTTCTATCTTCTCGTCGAGATAGACCTCGCGAACAATCTCGCGAGCCTTCAGTATCTCGTCCGTACCGATGACGGGCTTCACGCGCTGCTGCTCACCCTTTATCTGCTGACGGATGATGAGCTTCTCCTCTTCGAGCTTCGGATAGTCGATGACGACCTTGAGCATGAAGCGGTCCACCTGTGCTTCGGGCAGCGGATAGGTACCTTCCTGCTCAATGGGGTTCTGCGTAGCGAGCACAAGGAAGGGCTTCGGAAGGCTGAACGTGTTCTTGCCTATCGTCACCTGTCGCTCCTGCATAGCCTCCAAGAGGGCGCTCTGCACCTTAGCCGGAGCACGGTTTATCTCGTCGGCCAGCACGAAGTTGGCGAAGACAGGACCTTGCTCTACGAGGAACTTCTCGTCCTTCTGGCTGTAAATCATCGTGCCGATGACGTCGGCAGGGAGTAAGTCGGGCGTAAACTGAATACGGCTGAACTTAGCGTCCACCAGCTGAGCCAGCGTCTTGATAGCCATCGTCTTAGCCAGTCCAGGCACACCTTCCAGCAGGATATGACCGTCGCTGAGGAGGCCGATGAGCAACGACTCGATGAGGTGCTTCTGCCCTACGATAACCTGATTCATGCCCGTCACCAGATTCGTGACGAAGCCACTTTGTCTTTCGATGCGATCATTTAGTTCGCGAATGTCGATTGATTCCATAATTATATTTCTCTTTTTACGATTTTACAATTGCACGATTCGGTTCAATTTGATGGTCAGATTGTATGTTTTTCCGACGTTCAAGCCGATTTCGGGCACAAAATTACTGCTTTCTCTGCTATCTGCCAAACAAGAAATGATAAATAAAGTTATAACGATGTTTAATTCTGTTAAAAAAGGCAGCAAAAGGGCATAGAATAACCTCCTTAGCAACGGACTAAAAAGATTTTGTCCCACTGTCCCACGTCCCACGTCCCATTAAGGTCGGTTTTGCATGTTGTTGCTGGGAAAAGGGGGAAGGATTCTATAGTTTTCTATAGTATTCTATAGTCTCTATAGTTACTATAGCTTCTATAGTATTAGTATTCTATAGCTTCCCCCACATCAAAACTGACCTTAATGGGACGTGGGACAGTGGGACAATGGGACAAAACTCATCCTACTTTACTGGCTTAACGCTGAAATATAGCACGTTAAGTTTGCCAATTAAACGTGTTTGTCGTTCAAGCTTCGCGTGTAGGCTGCTTAGTATTGGTATTTTCACACAGAATTAATTCATCCACGCATTTGGACAGCCATGAATCTTAGTAAACAAACACTTTCACGTTCTTTGCGCTACCGGGAGCACCTTGCTCGGCACGCGGCAGGTACTCAATGCCCCTAAGTTGCTGCTCCGAGCCAAGATCGATAACCAGCAAATGTGGATTTTCGGCTGCCTTTTCTGTTTGCCAATAAGTGCTTTCCTGAAGGTCGTAAACCTTGTCGCCAAGGTGGTTGCCGTTCTCGTCTTCGCTATCTGCATACTTAACTGTCCAAGGCTCACGGCTGATACGTTTGCCCTCATCATCAAGAGCATATAGCTCCGCAATGGCCGTCACATCGTTCTCTTTCTGTGTGCTCAGCACCTCGAAGGCAAGATATCGGCCACGACGGGGCCACTTGAGTTCAAGCCTCTGCCAGCCGTTGCCTGCCTTCAGCTCGCCCTCTAAAGCAGGAGACTTCGAATTGAGGTCGGGCTTGTCGCCTGGGTTGTTGTGCTTGTTGTTCTTCTCCAGTTGCAGCTTGTTCAGCTCGGGTTCAGCTTGTCCCCAAACGACACGTTCTGCAGGACCAACGACATCGAGAACAATCACCTCGTTCTTGCCCTTCTTGAGCCAGCAGCCAGGCACATAAAGTGTCTGCTGAGGGCCGATTGACCATATGCGTCCCATCGCATGGCCGTTCACCCAAACCTGTCCTTTGCCCCACTTCTCGAAGTTGAGGAACGTGTCGCCCACCTTCTTGAGGTCGAAGTAACCACGATAGTAGCCACGACCGAAGATGAGGTCTTCGCTGTCCCTGGCATAGCGCATGGTGCGGCCGAGACGCATCATGCTGATGGACTCGCGAGTGTTAGGCTTCTCCTTCTGCCACTCAAATGCCCTGACAGCTACCTCGTAGTCGTCGGGGATGCGCATGTTCTCCCACATTGTCGGGGTATAGACGATCTCCGTTCCGTCGATGCCGAAATGTGACTTCACATTGACCGTGATAGTAGGTTTGCTGACCAATCCTTTAAAGTCCTTGATGGCACGACCAAAGTTGATGCGCCCCATTCCTTCGACAAGTATTTGCAGTTCCTGCCCCCGACTGACAGGTGGCAAGGAGAGCGACTTCTCGTTCTTCACGCGGTCAATCTTGCCGATGTACTTGCCGTCGATAAAGACCTGTGCAAAGTCGTGAGCGTCAATCGTAAGCGTAGCAGTCCAATCCGCTTCTTCTGGCTTCGCAATCTCAGGCAGACGGGTACTGTAGAGTACAGCACCCCATCCCATGTCGAGTTCTTCAAATGTCAGGGGTGCACCAACGGTACGGAGATCTTGATCGTGATCAACATAGTACCTAAAGTCGAAACCATTATAGAGCGGAGCAAACTCGGTCAGTTCGAACTTAGGAACGGTAATGATAGGCATGGGAGCCTTTGGGACAGCAGAAAGCCCCCTCCCCGATCCCCCTTTGGAGGAGTGCTTCTCCATCATCTTGCGAAGCTCCCAGAACTTAGGCGTAGGAAGGCCCCATTCGTTGATAGGCGCGTCGTAGTCGTAGCTCGTCACATCTGGCGCAAAACCAGGGCTGTTGGCTCCTGCCCAATGGCCGAAACTCGTGCCGCCATGCGTCATGTAGAGCGAGAAGCTGATGCCCTTCGAGAGCATCTCGTCCATGCCTTCCACCATGTCCTTCGCAGGTCGCGTTTCGTGCTGTGCGCCCCACTTGTCGAACCAGCCGCTCCAGAACTCGGAGCACATCTTGGGTGCATCAGGACGCAGCTCGCCAAGCCTGTGGAACTGCTGGTCGATGTTGGCGCCCGTGCCGAAGTTCATCGTCCAAACGAGGTCGTCGAGGCCGTTCTTCTCGAAGTTCGACGCCCAGTCGCATTGGAACAAAGCTAACTCTTTGCCATAAATACTACGTAAACAGTCACGAATCTCGCTGACATACGGCTTGTCCTCGCCATACGAGCCGTATTCGTTCTCCACTTGCATCATGATGATGGGGCCGCCGTTCTGTATGGTGAGAGGCTTCAGCTGCTCGCCTACTTTCTCTTCGAATATCCTGACGCGTTCCATGAAGTATGGGTCGCGCTCGCGGAGCTTGATGTCCTTCTTCTTCAAGAGCCACCAGGGCAGACCGCCCATCTCCCATTCGGCACAAACGTATGGGCCGGGGCGAACGATGACGTACATGCCGTTCTTCTGCGCCAAGCGGCAGAACTCGGCCACGTCGTTGCCAGCAGTGAAGTTGAACTCGCCTTCCCTCTGTTCGTGGATGTTCCAGAAGATGTAGATGCAGATGGAATTCATGCCCAACGCCTTGCACATCTTGATGCGATGCTCCCAATAAGGACGCGGGATGCGCGGGTAGTGTACCTCGGCGGCCTTCACGATAAAGGGCTGACCGTTCAAGAGGAAAGTCTTGTTGCCTATGGTAAAGTTGCCCGAATCTTGAACCTTGGCGGAAGTAATGCCGGAGGATAGAATCATCAAGGCTGTGAGCGTCAAAGTCGTCAAGTAGTGCTTCATAGTATATCTATTTCATAATAAGGTTAATAATAGTGTTTAGGCGAAGTAATCATATAATAGTTTTAGTCTGGACTGCACAGGGCTTTGGGAGATGCCTCAAGCAGCTTCGTTTTACACTCCACAGAGAATCGGCCTACACTCCACGGAGAATCGGCTTACACTCCACGGAGCATCAGCCTACACTCCACGGAGCGTCGAGGTGGCCTCTACGGATGGGTTCGTTTTTCCAGCAGAACGACGTTCTCCACGTGCTGTGTGTGCGGGAACATATCGACGGGCTGGATGCGCTTCACCTCGTAGTGTTCGCCGAGCAACTGAAGGTCGCGAGCCTGTGTGGCAGGGTTGCAGCTGACATAGACGATGCGTTGCGGGTCGGCGAAGAGGATGGCGTCGATGACGTCCTGGTGCATGCCGGCACGCGGAGGGTCGGTGATGATGATGTCGGGCTTGCCGTGCTTCTCGATGAAGTCGCGGTTCAGGATGTCCTTCATGTCGCCAGCAAAAAACTCGGTGTTCTCGATGCCGTTTATCTTCGAGTTCACCTTAGCATCCTCGATAGCCTCGGGCACGTACTCGATGCCGATAACCTTGCGAGCCTGCCTTGCCACGAAGTTGGCGATGGTGCCTGTGCCCGTGTAGAGGTCGTAGATGAGAGGGAGAGACCCTCCCCTACCCTCCCTTAAAGGGAGGGAGTCCTCCCCCTTTAAGGGGGAGCTAGAGAGGGTCTTTACTACATTATATAATATATATGCTTGTTCCGTGTTGGTCTGATAGAAGCTCTTCGGTCCGACCTTGAACTTAAGGCCCTCCATCTCGAGGAAGATGTGGTTGGTGCCGCTGAAGAGATGCACGTCGAGGTCGCCGATGGTGTCGTTGAACTTCTCGTTGTTCACCCACAGCAGGCTCGTCACCTCGGGGAAGGTGTCGTGCATCCATTGCAGCAGGGCCATGGCTTGCTGTTGCAATTCTTCACTCTTCACTCCTATGGGGCTGAAGCAGAACTGCATCAAGACCATCAGCTCGCCCGTATTCGAGAGCCTTATCATCATGTTCCTCAGCAATCCGTGATGCTCGCGGGCATTGAAGAAGCTGAGTCCGTGCTCGTAGGCATACTGCTGAACGCCGTTGCGCAGGCGATTGTTGATGTCGTCCATGAGGTGACACTCGCGGATAGGCAGTATCTTGTCGAAGGCACTACCCGTATGATAGCCTACAGCACCGGGAAGCTCGAACTTCTTGCCCGAGCGTATCTCCTCTTCTGTCAGCCATATCTTGTCGGAAAAGCCGAACTCCAGCTTGTTGCGGTAGCATCTGGTCTTCGCCGAACCGAGAATAGGGCTACATTCGGGCAAAGGTATCTTACCGATGCGCTCCAAGTTGTCCATCACCTGCTTCTGCTTGTATCGCAGCTGGTCCTCATAGGGCAGAATCTGCCATTTGCAACCTCCGCACACGCCATAATGCGGGCAGAAAGGCTCGGCTCGATGCTCGCTCTTCTTGTGAACGAAGGTGCAGAGAGCCTCAGCATAGTGATGTTTCTTCCTCGTGACACGAAGGTCAACCACATCGCCCGGCACCACATAAGGCACAAAGACCACTAAATCATCTATGCGGACAAGCGCCTTGCCTTCGGCCGCCACATCCTGTATCTCTACCTCCCGATAGACGGGCAATTCTTTCTTCTTCCTTGACATCTGTTTGTTTACGATTTGACGATTTACTATTTACTGTTTACTATCTTCGCTCACTTTGACTATTTTGCCATTTATTGAGCTGAAGGAAACCTCCATTACTTCCATTTCGATGCACAAAAGTACAAATTTTAGCACAAATAACAAAATTATGAACCTTGAACTTTGAACTATGAACTATTTTCCTTACCTTTGCAAAGATAATTAAGTCATAAAACATATAAATATCATTATTTATGAGTCAAAAACGTGTTTACACCTTCGGCAACGGACAAGCTGAAGGTAATGCGCAAATGCGCGAGCAACTGGGTGGCAAGGGTGCCAACCTGGCTGAGATGAATCTTATCGGTGTGCCAGTTCCTCCAGGCTTCACCATCACAACCGACGTCTGCAACGAATACTACGAAGTCGGTCAAGAGAAAATCATGGAGCTGCTGAACGACGACGTCATGGCAGCCGTGAAGCACATCGAAGTGCTGATGAACTCCAAGTTCGGCGACGCTCAGAACCCGCTGCTCGTCAGTGTTCGTTCAGGTGCTCGTGCCTCAATGCCCGGCATGATGGACACCATCCTCAACCTCGGACTTAACGACGAGGTGGCTGAAGGAATGGTCAAGAAGACCGGCAACCCCCACTTCGTATATGACAGCTACCGCCGCTTCGTACAGATGTACGGCGACGTAGTGCTCGAGCTGAAGCCCGCCAACAAGACAGACATCGACCCATTCGAAGAGATTATCGAACAGGTGAAGGCTGTCCGCGGCGTGAAGCTCGACAAGGACCTCAGCGTAGAAGAACTGAAGGACCTGGTGGTTCGCTTCAAGAAAGCCATCAAGGAGCGCACAGGCAAGGACTTCCCCAACGACCCCATCGAACAGCTCTGGGGAGCCATCTGCGCCGTATTCCGCAGCTGGATGAACGAACGCGCCATCCTCTACCGCAAGATGGAAGGCATACCCGACGAATGGGGCACAGCCGTCAGCGTAATGGCAATGGTATTCGGCAACATGGGCGACACCTCAGCAACAGGCGTTTGCTTCAGCCGCGACGCAGCCAACGGCGAGAACATCTTCAACGGTGAGTACCTCGTGAACGCTCAGGGTGAGGACGTTGTAGCAGGCATCCGCACTCCCCAGCAGATTACAAAAGTAGGCAGTCAGCGTTGGGCAGAACGTGCCGGCATCAGCGAAGGCGAACGCGCCGTGAAGTATCCCTCTATGGAGGAGGCTATGCCCGAGATTTACAAGCAGCTCGACGCCATACAGAACAAACTCGAGGAACACTATCGCGACATGCAGGACATGGAGTTCACCGTACAGGAAGGCAAACTCTGGTTCCTCCAGACACGTAACGGCAAGCGTACAGGTGCCGCTATGGTGAAGATTGCCATCGACCTGCTCCACGAAGGAAAGATTGACGAGAAGACAGCCATCCTGCGTTGCGAACCGCAGAAACTCGACGAACTTCTGCACCCCGTATTCGACAAGAAAGCCCTCGCCAACGCTAAGGTTATCGCTCAAGGTCTGCCCGCATCACCCGGTGCTGGCTGCGGACAGATTGTCTTCCATGCCGACGACGCACAGGCTTGGCACGCAGACGGTCACAAGGTTGTCCTCGTCCGCATCGAGACCTCTCCCGAAGACCTCGCTGGTATGTCAGCAGCAGAAGGCATCCTCACCGCTCGCGGCGGTATGACCAGCCACGCAGCCGTCGTAGCTCGCGGCATGGGCAAGTGCTGCGTCTCTGGCGTAGGCTCGCTGAATGTAGATTACAAAGCCAAGACCGTAGAAATAGACGGCGTAGTCTATAAGGAAGGCGACTACATCTCCATCAACGGCACAACAGGTCAGGTTTATGCCGGCGAAGTTCCCACCAAGGCAGCAGAACTCTCTGGCGACTTCAAGGAACTCATGGACCTCTGCGACAAGTACACCAAGCTGCAGGTTCGCACCAATGCCGACACGCCCCACGATGCTGAAGTGGCTCGCGCATTCGGCGCTAAGGGTATCGGTCTGACACGTACAGAGCACATGTTCTTCGACGACCAGAAGATTATCGCCATGCGTCAGATGATTCTGGCCGACAGCGCAGAAGGTCGCGAGAAAGCACTTGCAAAGCTCCTCCCCTATCAGAAGGCTGACTTCAAGGGCATCCTCAAAGCCATGAACGGACTGCCCGTGAACATTCGTCTGCTCGACCCGCCATTGCATGAGTTCGTTCCCCATGACCTCGCTGGTCAGGAGACGATGGCAAAGGAAATGGGCGTTGACCTGCAGACCATTCAGCGTCGCGTAGAAAGCCTTGCCGAGAACAACCCGATGCTCGGTCATCGTGGCTGCCGTCTGGGCATCACATTCCCCGAGATTACGGCCATGCAGACACGCGCCATCCTCAGCGCTGCTTGCGAACTGAAGAAGGAAGGCTTCGACCCGAAGCCCGAAATCATGGTGCCCCTCATCGGTATCCTCTACGAGTTGAAGCAGCAGAAGGCTATCATCCAGAAGATTGCCGCAGAGGTATTCGAAGAGTATGGCGTGAAGGTTGACTTCGAGATTGGTACGATGATCGAGATTCCTCGTGCAGCCCTCACAGCCGACCGCATCGCCACCGAAGCAGAGTACTTCTCCTTCGGCACCAACGACCTCACGCAGATGACCTTCGGTTACAGTCGCGACGACATCGCATCGTTCCTGCCCGCATACCTCGAGAAGAAGATTCTGAAGGTTGACCCCTTCCAGGTTCTCGACCAGAACGGCGTAGGTCAACTTGTTAAGATGGCCGTAGAAAAAGGCCGTGAGGTACGTCCCACCTTGCGTTGCGGCATCTGCGGCGAACACGGCGGTGAACCCAGCTCAGTGAAGTTCTGCGCCAAGATTGGCCTCAACTACGCATCATGTTCACCTTTCCGCGTGCCCATCGCACGCCTCGCCGCCGCGCAGGCAGCCGTTGAGGAGTAAAAATTTCTCAATTAACAGATATTCTGAAAACGCAAGTGCCTCGTAATAAAGCACTTGCGTTTTTGCTTCTCTTTAAAAAACGTGTTTTTTCGGTCAACACCTTTCAAAGAAGTAAATAGTTGATATACAAGCTGTTGAAAATTTGGAAAATGTTATTCTATGTGCCAATAGGCTGTCCTGCATTCAATTTGTTTACCAAAAAATATGCATGTTTACCAAAAAAACTGAGTGCTGTTATTGCCGTTGTTTTTTTACTTTGGTTGTATATATGGTACATACCATTGCGTAAACTCTTCCATGTGCCAATAGGTAGGTTCTGCATAAAATTTACCAAAATTTGAGCGGGCCTTATGAAACCTGAATTATATTATATGAAAGCGCACTATTGCGTTTAATCATATAATATAAATTTAATATGGCAACATTAAAAGCTACAGTAAAATCTAAAAGGAAAGATGGCATGTATGTCGTGTACATACGTTTTGCCCACAATCGGAAAGTATCTTATCAGAGGACATCATGGTTAGTCACAGATAAGGGACTGAGTCGCGACAAAAAGGATATTATAGATCCTTTTGTCATTCAACAAACCTCAAAATTGATTGACCGCTATTACAACACTCTGAATAGGATTGACACACAAGACTGGACGGTTTATGAAATCGTGGACTATATTCAGAAGGGGAAAGAAGGCATCTCATTCTCATTGTATGCCCGCAAACATATTGAGAAGATGATTGCCAGAGGCCAGGAAAGGACTGCACGTGATTACAAGTGGGCGCTTTTTAGTTTGGAGAAATTTGCAGGTGGTGATGAGATCATGTTCTCACAGTTGACTTACTCATTCCTTTCCCGATGGATAGACTCTCTTTCCCAGACGGCAAGGTCGAAGAACAAATACCCAATTAACATCAGACAGATTCACAAAGCTGCCATGTTGGAATACAACGATGAGGAAAGAGGTATTCAGTTAATCACAAACCCTTGGCCCAAGATTACAATACCC
>CACYQI010000015.1 GCA_902776455.1 uncultured Bacteroidales bacterium
ATAGAACATATCAGTGGTAACGGTTTCCGTATGCTAGGCAGTTCGCGCTATGCTGTTCCGTATCTACTGAGTAACCAATACTTCATCGGCGAAACTGCATACTCTGGCAATGCCTACTATGACATCTATCCCATTGACCTCTCCGACGCAGGCCTCACTGCTTGGCAAGTCATATGCAATAATGCTCCTGACAATGCACAGATCACCTGCTCTCGCAGTGATGTGAAAGGTTTGATGTCTGTCTATAAGAATGGCTACTTCTTCCTACCTACAGGCGTAACACCCGAGGAGGGCGACTTCACTTTGGGTGGAGCCAATGGCATCACCATAGACGCCACAGCACACGTCATCACCCTTTCTTACGACCCGAATCTTGCCATTGTTGCTGACGGTGTTACTGTGGAGCAAGGCTGGCAGACAGCAGGTCGGGACAGCGAGGTAATGCTGCTTCGTGTCACAGCTAAGCCCTTTAAGGCTGCTACGAACACAACGCTTACCGTCAGCCTCAAGGACGGTTCTGAAAGTAACATCTCAGCCTTGAAGCTTTACGAAGCCAACTCCAGCTCACCTGAGATCTACTCTACAGGCGACGGAGCGCCGACAAAGACAGTGGTCGCTACAGCAACCATCTCTGGCCCAACCGCCACATTCAACATCGGCAACCTCACTGCTGGCACGCACTACTATTGGATTGGTGCTACGGTGAGCAGCACAGCCACTCTTGGTGCTATCATTGATGCAGCCGTAACGGGCATATCCTATCAGGTGGAAGGCCAGACGGCACAGAACCTCGACCTGACCTCTGTTGGCGACCCTGCCGACCGTGGCGCTATGGTCTTCAATGTACGCAGCTATCCCTTCCTGCCGCGTGACAATGGCAGCCGCGTCTATCGTATTCCTGCCATGATTGTTGCTGAGGATGGCAGCATCGTAGTGGCAGCCGACAAACGCTATCAAAGCTATACCGACATCGGCGGCGGTCACGTCATCGACATCGTCGTTCGTCGCTCTACCGATGGCGGCAAGACATGGAGCGAACCCGTCACCATTGCTAAAGGCTTAGGTACTGCCGACAATAACAGGTGTGGCTTCGGTGACCCCAGCCTCGTGAAGGGTAAGGACGGTAAGCTCTACTGTCTCTTCGCTGCAGGCAACCTCGGCTATTGGTATGGCCAGAAGCATATCTGTATGTCCACCAGCACAGACAATGGTGTGACGTGGAGCAGCAGCGAGAGCAATCCTCCCGTCGATCTCTACTCTACTGGTGCCATTCAGAACGCCACAGGTGTTGGTGCTGCCGGCGGCTACGGTCTCTACGACTACTTCGTCACTTCCGGCAAGGGTCTCTACACCTCCGACGGCATACTGATGTACCTCATCCCTGCACAAACTCTGACAGCCAGCAACTACACCATCACCGACGGCACTTATTGGGGTGCTGCTGCAGACGACTACCTGTTCTATTCCACCGACGACGGTGCTACCTGGTACTTCAGCCAAACGCCTATGATTATCGGAGGCGACGAAGCAAAGGTGATTGAAATGAATGACGGCTCGCTGTTCGGTTCTATCCGCAAGGGAGGTGCACGCCGCTTCAACACCGCCACCTACACAAAGAACGACGACGGCAAGACGCTCAGCTTCACGTATGGCACGCAATGGGACAACGACCAACTCCATCAGGACAGCCAGAACAATCAGGACATCTACTATTACCAGCGCGAAACAACAGAGGGCAAGACCGACGTCATCATCCACTCCATCACAACGGGCAACCACGTCAACTTCAAGCTCTTCTACAGCACCGACCAGGGTGTCAACTGGACAGAGTTCCTGAACGTGCAGACCAAAGGCACACGCTATGTGACGATGGACAAGAATCCGGCCAACGGCAGCCTGTACCTCTTCTTCGAAGACCAGAGCCTCAACAGCGCAGGCGGCTACACCGACTTCAACCACTATCCCTTGAACTTCATCGAGATTACGCGCGACCAGCTCGTAAGCCTCATTCCTGCTCTGGAGGAATACAATGTGCCCGAATACCTGGAGGCAAAGGATGTGAAGATTGTCCACGGATTATCTGGCGAAAGCAACTTCGGCTCGTGGAGCGGCCTCACCTGGACGTCTAATGCTGCCAGCGGAGTTGCCGGGCTGACCATGACACTGAGCGACGGCTCATATAACAGATTCTCCTCATTGAATGGTGTTTACAATCTGGCTTATAACCCCGCCGCAGCCAACACCAACTCCACCATAACGCTGACGGCGCCCACGGGCTATGTCATCACTGGCTATTCCGTACAAACAGGTGTATATCAGGCTGCCACATACACATTGACGGCTTCTGACGGTACATCCGTTACTCCTGCCAACCTCGGCAGCACCTACACGCCTCTCGAGGTTTCGGGCTTGTCGGCAACATCAACTGCCATCACCGTCACCACGACTGATGCCAGCAAGTGGCTGTCTTTGGCTAACTTCACTGTTTCCCTTGCCAAGACTCTCCCGCTCAATGTCGTGGGCGACAAGAGCTATGCAACGCTCTACCTGCCCTTCGACGTGACGACGACCGGCGCAACGAAGGCTTACTATGCTGCTAAGGTCAACAACGGCTCCGTACAGCTGACCGAGACATCGGGCGAAGGCACGGAGATTCCTGCCAACACCGCCGTGGTGCTCGTCAATGAAAACGGAGAAGCAAGCGCTACCTTGAATATGACTACTGGACTCACCTCCGTGGTCAGCGAAAGCGCGAACCTGCTGAAGGGTACTTTGGTGCCGATGAGCCTCGACCTGGGCGATGCTACAAGCTACTACTCATTGGGCAATTATAACAGCGTGATCGGCTTCTATAAGTTCGAAGGCGGAACCATCACCCTCGGTGCCAACAAGGCCTATCTCGAAGTGCCTGCAAGCGGCGACGTCAAGGGCTTCACCTTCGACTTCGACGATGATGCAACTTCAATAAATGAAGAATTAAGAATGAAGAATGAAGAATCTTCAATCTTCAACCTCGCCGGCCAGCGCATCAGTAAGCCGCTCAAGGGCATCAGCATCGTCAACGGAAAGAAAGTCCTGAGATAGTCAAACAGTCACTCTACAATAAACCTTCAAACAGCATATCATCATGAAAAAGCAAATCTATCAATCGCCGCATGCCTTCGCCGTGAATTTAATAGGCAGAACCATGATATCCACATCTATGATACTGGGTAATAACGGACAGAAAGTCAACAATGACTATGACATCGGCTTCGTGAAAGACTACGATTCACAAATAAGTGACGTCAATCTTTGGGATAATGAATGGTAATCGTCTCATAAGGATACTCTTCCTGAGCCTAATGCCCTGTGTCTGCACGCCTGTGCCGGCACAGGACATTGCTCCTTTCAGGAAGGGCGACCGCGTGGCGTTCGTCGGCAACAGCATCACCGACGGCGGCCACTACCACTCCTACATCTGGCTCTACTACATGACGCACTTCCCCCGCATGCGGCTCTGGATGGCCAACTGCGGCGTGGGCGGCGACACGGCAAAGGATATTCTGGCACGATTCGACGACGATGTGCTCGCCAAAGAGCCGACCGTCGTGACCTTCACCTTCGGCATGAACGACACCGGCTACTACGAGTACAACGGCAACGACTCTGCCGACTTTGCCCGACGCAAATATGAGGAAACGAGGCAGCGGTTCGCCCTCTGCGAGGAGAAACTGAAGAGCCTCAAGGGCATACGTACGGTGATGATTGGCACGTCGCCCTACGACCAGACCTCCACGTTCAACGACGAGGTCTTTGCCCGCAAGAACGACAACATGCAGCGAGTCGTCAGCCTACAGAAGGAGGCAGCCGAGCGGAACGGATGGGAGTTCCTGGACTTCAACGCGCCGATGGTGGCGATGAACCGGAAGCAACAGCAGACCGACCCGGCCTTCACGCTCATCGGCTCCGACCGCATACATCCCGACAACGACGGCCACATGGCTATGGCCTATCTCTTCCTGCAGGCACAGGGCATGGTGGGCAGGAAGGTGGCCGACATGGAAGTGGATGCGCTGAAGGGCAAAGCGACGAAGTCCGGCAACTGCCGCATCTCGAAGGTGAAGCCGACATACGACGGCCTGCAGTTCGACTGCCTTGCCGCCTCCCTACCCTTCCCCCTCGACACCGTAGCCCACGGATGGGGCTTCAGTCGCGGTGCAGCCAGAGTCACGAAGGTCATCCCGTCGTTCATCGACGACCTGAGCGACGAGCACCTGACCGTCAAGGGCCTCAACGGCATCTTCCGGCTGAGCATCGACGGCATCGTCATCGACACGCTCTCGGCTGCCACGCTGTCACGCGGCATCAACCTCTCACGCTATCGCCACACACCGCAGTACCAGCAGGCACTGGCCGTGATGGCTCTGAACGAGACGCGTTGGGAGGTGGAACGAAGATTTCGCGAATGGGCTTGGGTCAACTACGACTTCATGATGCCGGCAGGCTTTCTCAACGACGACAGCGAACAGGCTGCACAGAAGTTCCGCGAGCTGTGCCGAGGCAACGACTGGCTGGCAAGCAAGCGCGGCACATACGACCAGATGGTGCGCCCCGAAGTGCGCGACGCCTATCAGAAGGAGATGGAACTGCTCGTGGAACGCATCTACGACCTCAACCGCCCGCGTAAACACACCTTCCTGCTCAAGAAACTATGATTTGCGACTGGGAATTTATAACCACAGATTAAGCGGACTGGACGGACTAAGATTGGTCTATAAAACAACGGATTGAACGGATTTGACGGACTTCGACTGGATTATAAAACCACAGATTGAGCGGATTCAACTGATTAAAAATGGATTATAAAACAACGGATTGAACAGATTGGACGGATTAAGACTGGACTTTATAACCACAGATTAAGCGGATTGAACGGATTGGGAAGGGATTTATAACCACAGATTGAGCAGATTCAACGGATTATGAATGGATGATGACCACGGATTGAACGGATTGGACGGATTATTACTAAACTACGAATTACGCGAATTGGCTGAATTATAATTTATTATTGCTGTCCGGTAAAAAGCACCGGAGGCGCTTATTAAGCGGACAACAATAATAAGATTCAAGCATTTAGCGTAATCCGTGGGGGACGCATTCAAGCCTCGCGAAGAGACGTGCAATGGAGCCCCGTTTTACACTCCACGGAGAATCGGCTTACACTCCACGGAGAATCGGCTTACGCTCCACGGAGCATCGGGCTACACTCCACGGAGAATCGGCAAGACGGGTACGGATATGAGCGGGAAGGGATGCGCTTCCTCTCCCCTCCCCTTGGAGGGGAGGGGTTGGGGGTGGGGGTGCTAAGTCGATTGGATGAATTGAGTCACAGACCCCACCCCTAGCCCCTCCCCTTGGAGGGGAGGGGAACCGCGGCTCACACTCCACGGAGCATCGGGCTACACTGCACGGAGCAACGGGCTACGCTCCACGGAGAATCGGGCTACGCTCCACAGAGCATAAAACCACCCCCTCTGAAGGTACTCTTCGCAACACGCGTAGCACCATACTTTTCAACACGAATTGCACGAGTCTCACGAATTGACTTCGCCCTCAACTGACAAGGAAAATCCGTTCAATCTGCTTAATCCGTGGTTATAAAATCCCTTCCCAATCCGTCCAATCCGCTTAATCCGTTGTTATAAAATCCCTTCCCAATCCGTCAAATCCGTTCAATCCGTGGTTTTATAATCCAATCCCAATCCGTCCAATCCGCTCAATCCGTGGTTATAAAATCCCCTCCCAATCCGTCAAATCCGTTCAATCCGTGGTTATAAAATCCCTTCCCAATCCGTTCAATCAGCTTAATCCGTGGTTATAAAAACCCTTCCCAATCCGTCAAATCCGTTAAATCCGTTGTTTTATAATCCAGTCTTAATCTGTTCAATCCGCTCAATCCGTTGTTTTATAATCCAGTCGAAGTCCGTCAAATCCGTTCAATCCGTTGTTTATTATAACATCTCGTGTAATCCGAGTAATCCGCGTTAGTGGGCGTTGGGGGTGCGGTGTCCCTCCCTGCCCTACCGCGCGAAGTTGCGGGAGGCGAAGGGCAGGGCGAGGCGAAGTGCCTGGTGCCAGTACTCCCAGTTGTGGACGCCGTTGCGGACGCGCAGTTCGTCGTGGATGCGGGCCGAGCGCATCAACTGGTGCATGCGGACGCTTTGGTCGAAGAGGAAGTCATCGTCGCCGCAGTCGAAGAACCACTTCACGGTACGCAGCTTCTGCTTCGTGGCATCGTCGGCCTGTTCCACGAAGCGCAGAGCGCTGTGCTCCCGGACGGCCTCGCAGACGTAGTAGCGCTTGTCCTTCTCTTCGCCTGCACCCACGTCGTTACTGCCGTGGTCGAGCCACGGACTCATGGCGTAGCACGACGAGAACATGTCGGGATGCCTCTGGCAATAGACGGTGCTGCCGCCGCCGCCCATCGAGAGACCCATCACGGCACGGTGCTCCTTGTCGCCCACGGCATGGTACTTCTTCTCGACCGCTGGCAGGAACTCCTGGAAAAAGAAGTCCTCGTACGACCAGCCCGGCATGTTGAAGTAGCCGTTCCACGTGTTGTGGGTGTCCGGACCGCCCGCATTGGGCATGACAATCACGACGGGCACGCATTCGCCCGTGCCGATGAGTTCGTCCACTACGGTCTGCATCTGCCCTCGGTCACGCCAGGCCCGATAGTCGTCGCTCAGGCCGTGGAGCAGATAGATGATGGGATAGAGCCGGTCCGACTTGTTGAATCCGTCGGGCAGATAGACATTCAGGGGCACGTCGGCTGAGAGAATCTGGCTCTTCACCGTGTCGGTCACGATTCGTCCCGCCACGGAAGGCAGGCTCAGCATAAGCAGCAGGGCTGCAAACAGGGTTTTCTTCATCGTCGTTTTGCATTAGTTGGTTCGTCTCAGATGCAAAGGTAGCGATTATTTCAATACGAGGCAAAACATCCGACAATAAAAAGAATGCTTCTCCGCCGTTTTGCACCGAGAGCATGCAAAAACGGTGCAAACCATGTAATACCCAAACAAAAACGGCGATTTGTTTTGTTTTTCGTCCGCTTATTCGTAACTTTGCACGCAAATTTGGAAAAGAGTGTACTGCCGCATGGCAGCATTCGCGCCCCGCAGCCCCCTGAAAGCACGTCCGGAGGCTGCTGTCCGAGCGCCCCATGCTGACTGCCTCCCTATACATTATTATATATATTATATATATGCAGCAACAGAAGATTATCATCCTGGAATTCGGTTCGCAGACGACACAACTGATAGCCCGCCGCCTTCGCGAACTCGACACCTTCTGCGAGATACTGCCCTACAACAAGTTCCCCGCCGGCGACCCCGACGTCATCGGCGTCATCCTGTCGGGCAGTCCCTACAGCGTCTATGACCCCGAGGCCTTCCGCGTGGACCTCAACCAGTTCCGGGGACGGATGCCAGTCCTCGGCATCTGCTACGGAGCACAATACATGAGCCACACGCTCGGCGGCAAGGTGGAACCTGCAGGCAGTCGGGAGTACGGACGTGCCAACCTCACCACAACCGACTTCAGCGACCCGCTCTTCAAGGGATTCGACGAGAACAGCCAGGTATGGATG
Source organism: uncultured Bacteroidales bacterium (assembly GCA_902776455.1). Taxonomy (GTDB): domain Bacteria; phylum Bacteroidota; class Bacteroidia; order Bacteroidales; family Bacteroidaceae; genus Physcousia. The sequence goes on from CACYQI010000015.1 coordinate 7,634, forward strand.
AGCCACGGCGACACCATCACCGCGCTGCCCGACGGCTTCCACGCCATAGCAAGCACCGAAAAGGTGCACTACGCAGCCTATGCCGCTGACAATGAAGCGATTTGGGGCGTGCAGTTCCACCCCGAAGTGTTCCATTCATCGCAAGGAACTCTGCTCCTGAGGAACTTCGTCGTCGATATCTGCGGCAGCCGGCAGGACTGGTCGCCAGCCAACTTCGTAGAGACCACCGTCCGCGAACTGCGGGAGCAGATAGCCGACGACCGCGTCATTCTCGGCCTCTCGGGAGGCGTTGACAGCACCGTCTGCGCTGTCCTGCTCAATCAGGCCATCGGAGAAAAGCTGACATGCATCTTCGTGGACCACGGAATGTTGCGCAAGAACGAGTTCCGCAACGTGATGAAGGACTACGAATGCCTCGGACTGAACGTTGTCGGCGTAGATGCCAGCAAGCGATTCTTCGCAGACCTCGACGGCGTGACCGACCCCGAACAGAAGCGCAAAATCATAGGCCGAGACTTCATCGAAGTGTTCAACGCCGAAGCAAAGAAAATAGTAAATAGCAAATCGTCAGATAGTAAATGCAATTGGCTTGCCCAGGGCACCATCTACCCCGACCGCATCGAGAGCCTCAACATCACCGGCAAAGTCATCAAGAGCCATCACAACGTGGGCGGCCTGCCTAAAGAGATGAACCTCAAGCTGTGCGAACCCCTGAAATGGCTCTTTAAGGACGAAGTGCGACGCGTAGGCAAGCAGCTGGGCATCCCCAGCCATCTCATAGGACGCCACCCGTTCCCCGGACCCGGACTGGCTGTCAGAATCCTCGGAGCCATTACGCCCGAAAAGGTGCGCGTCCTGCAGGAAGCCGACGACATCTTCATTCAAGGACTGCGCGACTGGGGCCTCTACGACCAGATATGGCAGGCGGGAGCCATCCTGCTCTCAGAGGTGCGGAGCGTAGGCGTCATGGGCGATGAGCGTACCTACGAGAACCCCGTCGCCCTGCGGGCTGTCACGAGCACCGACGCCATGACCGCCGACTGGGCACACCTGCCGTACGACTTCCTTGCAAAGGTCTCGAACGACATCATCAACAAAGTAAAAGGAGTGAACCGCGTCTGCTACGACATCTCCTCGAAGCCGCCTTCGACCATCGAATGGGAATAAGGAAAAGCAAACCGCTCACAGCAGCATAAGGGTTTGAAAAGAAAGAAACAATCATAAGACACCAGATGAAAGGTTATATCAATCATGTTATCATGGTGCTGGCTTGCACGGCTCTCGCTCTGCCCTCCAGCATCCGAGCACAAGAGACGACACGCGTCATCACGCTGAGCGAAGCACGCGAGCTGGCCTTGCAGAACAATAAAGCAATCACCAAGTCCAAGCTGACGCTCGACCAAGTACGCGAGGAAGCGAAGGCCATAAAGTCCTACAACTTCCCGCGCGTCAATGGCTTTGCCGTCGATCTCTATTCCACAACCAAAGGCAGCTACACCTTCGGAGGCTTCCAGCAACCGCTGTCCATACCCCTTCCGCAAGGCATCGGCCAGCTCATTCCTGAGGCCATACAGGACGCCCAAGGGAACTACTTCCTGAACCAGACAATCGATGTGCCCGAAACGACACTCGACTACAAGCTGGGCAACATCTTCGTAGGAGGCGTGACGCTCACGCAACCCATCTACATGGGCGGTAAGATAACGGCCGGCTGCCGCATTGCATCGCGTGCCCAGGCTATAGCTACAGAGAACATACGCCTGACGGAAAGCCAGGTCATCCTCAACACAGACGAGGCATACATGCTGGCTGTGCTGGCTCGCAAGCTGAACGACGTGGCCAACTCCTACAAGGAACTGCTCGACGAGCTGCACCGCAACGTGGAAGACGCCATAAAGCACGGCGTGCGAACCCGTACCGACCTGCTCAAGGTACAAGTGAAGCTCAACGAGGTGGAACTGGCGCTCCAGAAGACAGAAAACGGCATGAGGCTGAGCATGATGAGCCTCTGCCACATCTGCGGCCTGCCTCTGAACACGCCCATCGACATCAACACCGAACAGTTCGACACGGACCAGTTCACGATGGTCAACGGCGAAGGCTCGTCCATCGACACCCGTCCCGAAATCGCCATGCTGCAGGGCATGACGGACATCGCCAAGCAGAACATCAAACTCACACGCAGCGACTACATGCCCCAACTGGGGGCCTTCACGGGCTACACCTACGTCAACGGCGGAAAGGTGATAGGCGAGAAGGTCATCGACAAGGGCCTTTTCGCAGTGGGAGCTGTGCTGCAGGTGCCCATCCTGACCTTCGGAGAACGCACACACAAGATTCGCTCGGCCAAGGCACAGTACAAAATCGCCCTCACCGAACAGCAGGACCTCACCGAGAAAATGCAGCTCGAACTCGCACAGGCCGACAACATCTACACCGAAGCCATGACCGAGCTGCAAATCACACAGCGAAGCCTGGAAGAGGCCAAAGAGAACATGGACCTGGCACGACAGCAATACGACGCCGGACTCGAGCCGCTCTCGCAACTTCTCGAAGCACAAGCCATGTGGCAACAGACCTATGCAGAGCACGTCACCGCTAAGTGTCAGCTTCAGATTGCCTACACCCGACTGCTCAAGGCCAAGGGTAGCCTGAAATAGCCAAAACAGCGCACGAACCTCCCACAAAACGTTACAAGTCGTTAAAAATAGTAAAACTGTTTGGCTATCTGACAAAAAAGTCGTACCTTTGCAGCCGGAAACGTAGAAAACGCCCTTTCCACTCAGTGAAACTGGGGCAAAAAAGAACCTCTGTCAAATGGAAAGAACTCTGGTGCTGCTCAAGCCGAGCACTGTGATGAGAGGCCTCATAGGCGAAGTCACAAGCCGTTTTGAGAAAAAGGGATTGCGCATAGTCGGTATGAAAATGCTGCAACTCAACGACGAGATACTCAACGAACACTACGCTCACCTCGTAGGAAAACCCTTCTTCCCAGCCCTCAAGGCTTCCATGATGCGTACGCCAGTCATCGCCATGTGCCTCGAAGGGACCGACGCCATCGAAGTGGTACGCTTCATCACCGGCTACACCAACGGCCGAAAAGCTGAGCCTGGAACCATCCGCGGCGACTACTGCATGAGCAATCAGCAGAACATCGTACACGCATCCGACTCCCCCACATCGGCCGCCATCGAGCTGAAGCGATTCTTCAAGACAGAGGAACTCTTCGACCTCGGCGACCTCAACATGGACAGGCTCTACGCTCTCGACCTATCGTAAAACAAGAACTGAAACAGAAACAAGATAAATGAAGATACTCACCACCCTGACTCTGATTTTCGCCACTTGCGCAGGTAGCATTGCACAGGACCGTCTGGCCAGCATTGCCCCCATCGACCGCAAGATGCGAGCCATCGACAGCATCGCACTGATGCGCATCAACTCACAGGAGACCCTTACCGACATACAGCTCCCCGCCGAGGCGCTCTATCCCTCGTGGAACAACGATTACACCCGCGACTACGGCGTAGCACTCCCCAAAGAATACCGGATCGACCTCCGCAACTTCCACATGCCGTGCGACAGCCGCATGGTGACGAGCCACTATGGCTATCGTCGCTCCTTCCGCCGCCAACACTACGGCACCGACATCAAGGTATTCGTGGGCGACACCATCCGCGCTGCTTTCTCCGGCAAAGTGCGCGTAGTGGAGGACCAGGGCTACCGCAAAGGCTACGGGAAGTATGTAATCATCCGCCATACCAACGGACTCGAGACCGTTTACGGCCACATGAGCAAGCACCTCTGCAAGCCTAATCAGATAGTTCGCGCAGGCGACGTCATCGGACTGGGCGGCAATACGGGACGCTCCACGGGTTCCCACCTGCACTTCGAGACACGTCTTCTGGGCGAATTCATCGACCCGGAGAAGCTCTTCGACTTCGAGGCACAGGACGTGAAAGGCGACTTCTACGTCTTCCGCTCCAACGGCAGAGGCACCTTGCTGGCTGGCGCCGACATTGAGGATGGCGAACAGGAGATGAGCGAAGAAGCAGCCCTGGCACTCATGGCTAAGGAAGCCGAAAGCGAAGCCTTCCAGCAGCAGAAGAGGCAGGAGATACAGTCTAAGCCGCGTACACACATCCATAAAGTAAAGTCCGGCGAGACGCTTTCATCCATCGCACGCAAGCGCGGAACAACCATCGACCGCCTCTGCCGCCTGAACAACATCAAGCGCACCACCATCCTGCGTCCCGGACAAATCCTGAAATACAGCTAAATCAACAGCATACACAGAAGCCAAACGGATAAATAAAGCTGCCTGTCGGAGTTCATTTCTCGACAGGCAGCTTCTTTTTTACTATGCTTTCCCAAGTACCCTCAAGAGGGGGCGTTTTACACTCCACGGAGCATCGGGCTACACTCCACGGAGCATCGGGCTACACTCCACGGAGCATCGGCCCACACTCCACGGAGCATCGGCTCACACTCCACGGAGCATCGGCTCACACTCCACGGAGCATCGGCCCACACTCCACGGAGCATCGGCCCACACTCCACGGAGCATCGGCCCACAAAGCAGTAAGTGTAAAAAGAGATATTGCTGTCCGGTAAATAAGCACCGGAGGTGCGAAAGACCACAGACGGGGGCGCAAGCCCCCGGTGGTAGTGCGACAACAAAAGAAGCCCCGACGGGGCGACAGAGTCTTAATGTGTTGTACGCAAACCAATTGGACGTTCTGTCGCCCCTTCGGGGCTTCTTTTCCCGACATGTTTCTTACCGGGGGTTTACACCCCCGTCTGTGGTCTTTCGTCTCTTCGAGACTTATAGTAAGCCCCCATGAGATGCTTTTCGTCAGGAAAGCCGATGGATAGGAGTATCAATTGAGGTGCGCATGCTTTTCCCCGGACACCAATAAAAAAGAGATATTGCTGTCCGCTAAAAGTCTTTCATCATTGTCTGCCCCCTCGATATTATCGGCACTCAGAGCAAGATGAGATTGCTCGGGGCTTGGTACGCCCCGGAGGGGGCAGAAAGCTGTCAGCCCAGGGCAGCTTAATGGCCTTTCAGGCCGACTTTACCGGACAGCAATAAAAAAGAAAGGTTTGCAAGGAGGCCTCCACTTCGAAGGAAGCGGAGCCGATTTCAAAATACACAGCTTACCTCCATGCCCCTCCCCTTTAAGGGGAGGACGGGAGGGGTCTTTTCCCCCCTCGCAGGGGGATGTCAGAGCATGCGGACTACGGTCTCTACCTGTTCCGGCAGGGGGAGGGTGCCGTCGAGCCAATGGATGGTGAAGCCGCGACGTTCCATGCCGCGGAACCACGTCATCTGTCGCTTGGCAAACTGATGGATGGCAATCTCGAGCTGACTGACCATCTCGTCGTAAGAAAGCTTGCCCAGGACATGGAGCGTCAGGTACTTGTACTCCAGACCATAGTAGATGAGGTCTTCGGCCGGCACGTGCTCCAGGAGGCGGCGCACTTCGCCCAACATGTCTTCCTGTTCCAGGCGATGGCGAAGGCGCTGGCTGATGCGGCGACGGCGAAGGTCGCGATCGATGCTGATGCCCACAATGAGGCTGTCTATGGCAGGAAAATCGCGCTCCAGCGTGCCGTGCTCACGATAGTAAACCTGTATCTCTATGGCACGTATGGCACGCTTCGGCGTGTCGAGGTCGGTGACGTTATGGAGCGTCTTGTACTCCTCGAGAATCTTCTTCAGCTGGGGCAACGAATGGTCCTTCAGCTGTTCGCGCAAAGCAGGGTTCTCGGGCACGGCCTCCATCTTGTAGCCTTTCAGGACGGACTCTATGTAGAGGCCTGTCCCACCGCACAGGATGGGCTGCCGCTGGCGCGAGAGGATGTCGTCGTAGGCTGCGTGGAAGTCCTGCTGAAAGCGGAAGAGATTGTACTTCTCTCCCGCCTCGCAGATATCAATAAGATGGAAAGGGATGCCCTTTCCATCTATTGTGTAGTCGGCCAAGTCCTTGCCTGTGCCGATGTCCATGCCGCGATACACCTGTCTGCTGTCGGCGCTGATGATTTCAGCATTGCCTAAGCGGGCAGCAAGATGTGCGGCGAGTGTCGTTTTCCCCGATGCCGTGGGGCCGAGGATGGTAACGAGCCTGTTCATGCTGTCTGAATGGCTGCGGCCTCCGTCACTTCAGTATCTTCTTGCCGCCTATGATGTTGATGCCCTTCTGCATCTTGCCAAGACGCTGGCCGGACATGTTGTAGATGCGGGTGTCTGAGTCGTCGGAACCCTTCGGAGCCTTGATCTCGGTGGGATCCTCCATGCATGCCGTCACGTGAATCTTCTCTGTCTGGGTGCCGTTGGTGATGATGATGTAGTCGTCCACATCGCCCATGTCCACGACGTAGCTGATGCTGACGGTCTGCTCTTCGAAGATGTCTCTGCCGCCCACCATTTCGGGTGCTTCGACGGTAATGGCCTCGGGAGCCTCGACCGTAATCTTGCCCATGTCGGCATTGGCGTGGCTAAAGGTGAAGCTGGCTGTGTTCTCCGTCTCGTTCAAGTGAATCTCGTGCGTATCGCTCTCGAACTTAACAAGCTCAGTGACGTTGACATTGCGATAGTAAGCAGCACAGTTGCCATAATAGAAGAACTTGATGAAGCGTGTGTCGGGGCTGAGCTGGATGTCAGGACTATGGTAACTGTTGTCGTCGAGGCCGCTGCCCTTGTTGTCGCGCCATATTTCGGTGAAGTTCTCGCCGTCGGCACTTTCGTAGATGACGTACTGCCGGCGCGACGCACCATTAGAGGACTGATAGGTGAAGGTCAGCTTGTCGGGGATGCCGGCAATGTTCATCACATAGAACTTATTGCCCCAGCTGAAGATGTCGGAGCTGTTGCCCAGTCGGATACCGCCGTTGCCGTCCCATGCCTGACCGCCTTGGGTCTGGCCCTTCAGGAGGTTGTAGAGGTCCTGAGTCAGCGCGAACGGCACGTGGCCAGGCACTTCATCGACCTCGAAGAAGAAGGCTTCAAGTTCGATGTCGGTAGTCATATAGCAACGATTGGCCTCGACCTTGGCACCGTTAGCGCGGTAGAAACCGACCTTGCCGCTTGCACTCTGGAGGACATAGCTGTCGGAAGGAGCTGCTGTCTCCTCATAGACACCGGTGAGCAGACCGCTGACCGGAGTGCCTTCGACTGCCATTCCATAGAACTCCGTCTCTGCCAGTCCGTCCTCAGCAAAGAGGACTACGGGCGTATTGGCAGGGAGGAAGAAGTTGACCTTGCTGAGCAGAAGGAGGCCGCCTGCTGTAGCTGCATCGAGCGTAAAAGCCTGAACGCCAGTGGGGAGCGTCACAGCAAAGGGAGCACAGAAAGTGCTGTACTTGGCATCGGCAGCAACAGCCATGGTGGCACGGTCGTAGCCGAGGTGGACAATCACCTTGTAGCCAAGCGAATCCTCCATGTCAATGGAGATGAACACCATCAGCTTGTCGTCGTCCACAAACTTGCCTCGCAGGTCAACAGGCACGTTGCCGCCGGCCATTGTGGTAATCGTGGGGCCGTACCACTGAGCGAATGCCGGGTCGTCGCCCTCTTCGAGCTGAAGGCCGCCCTTGAAGGAGAAGGAGCCGTCGTCCGACACCTTGAGGTTGTTGACTACGATGTTGCCGATGGGCATCTGTTCGCCTTCCCTCTGAAGAACAAAGTTCTTGAGCAGGAAGTTAATGTAGCCGTTCTCGAAAGTCTCTACAAGAATCTGAGCCGTCTGCTTCGGACTGGTCTCGTTGCCAATGGTGACATACAAGTCCAAGGGGTAGCTCTTCGTGTTTACCACCTCCGGCTCGAGGCCATCGACCTTGAATTGCACCTTATACTCCGTGAAGGAAAGCGGATTGGCCAATATGTCCTCGCCCTCCACACGGATGGTCAGCACTCCCGTCTCCTCGTCGTAGCTCTTGGTGGCCTTGGCGGCCTGACCCTTCACGGTGTAGGCAAGCTTCGACTCGTCGTAGAGTTCGGAGGTGAGACGATAGGTCGTGGTGCCCTCAGCAAGCCGCAGCGTAGTGCCCTCGTAAGAGAGGGACGAGAGTGCATGCCAATAGACAAGCTCCACGTCGTCGATGGTCACGCTGTTGCCCGACAGGATGGTTGACCTGTCATCGAAAAGGCCATTGGAAGCGATGACGATGTTCAGCTTCTCCACATCTACAGGCTGTCCGGCGTATTCGCCATAGTTCAAGGGAATCACCTTAGTAGTCCAGGCATCCTGAGCCGTGTTGCTGAAGTACTCGGCCGAAGCTATGAGGGCTGCATCGTCAGTCTTTGTGACGTCGCCACCTGTAAGGCATTCCCTGCCCAGAATGTTCTGCATGCGGTCGGTCATCGTAACCTTGGTGGCTGTGCCCCAAGAGAAGAAACCGACTGCCGTATTCGACGGGACATCGGCCTGTGTCCATGTGCCTTTCCAAAGGTAAGCGATGACGGACATATTCTCCGTGCCGCTGGGAATGTTATGCTTGTAGGTAACGCGCACAGCATCAGGGTGGTAGGAGAACGGAATGCCGCCAAACACGCCGCCATCGGCATTGCGGACGGTACTCAGCTGCGTCTCTGCTGTTGCCCAAGCCGTGCCGAGCGTGATGTAGGCAGGTGCTGTCTGTCCGCCTATCGAAGCCGTCACATTGGAAAGCTTGACAGCCTTGCCAGTGCCGTCAGCACCGGGTTCGACCACTTCGCCTACAATGGGCATGGCCGAATTAGAGACGTTGGAGATGCACCAGCCTTGAGGCTGTGTGCCACGGGCTGTCGAAACCGTTGAACCCGCTTCCCAGGGGAAACAATCCACCCAGTCGCCGTCGAAGGTTGTGTTGGAGAGTTGCTGTGCGCCCGCTGGCAGAACCAAAGCAAGCAGCAGAAGGGGAGTAAAGACTTTCTTCATGTCATTAAAACTTTTTTTTACGAAAACTAAACTAAACAGCAGTCCGCAGGAGGTTTTTCAGCATTCCTTCTTCGCTCGTGCGGTAGCCTCATCGGGCTGAAAGCCATGGCCCTTTGCACGAGAAAAGGCATTGAGGCGGGCTGTTACATTATTTATTATAAGATGTTTCCTCGCTGTCTTCCTCTACGGACGACAGCGGGGAAACACTTCGATTCACTATTGCAGTGGGTTATTCTTCGTCGTTCCAGATGCTCCACCCCGTGTCTTCCTTGGTGAGGACTTCTGCATTCGGGTCGGCATTCTCTGTCCGAAGACTGACTGCCATCATGTTGTTCACCTGTGCTTCGTTGACCTGCAGAGCGGGCATTACATATATCTTCTTCATCTTATTTAAGAATCTTTTTGCCGTTGATAATGTTAATTCCTCTCTGTATCTTGCTTATGCGCTGACCTGCAACGTTGTAGATCTGATTATTCTGAGTGTTCTGACTTATCAGACCTTCTATGCCTGTTGCATCGTCGGCATCGAAGAAGAACGCCTTGACCTCGGAAGCAACGTTCAGATAGCAGCGGTTGGCACCTACCGTAGGCTGCAGGCCTGCTGCAACCTGATAGAAGCCTACCTTGTTATCGATGCTCTGCAGGACATAGCTGCCCACGGGAGCACTCGTAGCCTCGTAAACGCCTGTCAGCAAGCCGGCTGTGGGAGTGCCTTCCTCTGCAATATCGAAGAGATCGACAGCCTCAAGGCCAGCCTCGGCAAAGAGCACGACGGGCGTGTTGGCAGGAATGACTTTTTCCACCTCGTCGAGCGTGAGCAAGCCACTGGCATCAGCAGAAGCAACGGTGTAAGCCTGTACTTCACTCGGCACAGCCACTGTGAAGGGAGCACAGAAGGTTCCATACTTGGCCGCTGCATTCACAGCCATCGAAGCACGGGCATAGCCAAGATGGACGTCAACGGGATAGCCCACAACGCTAGCAATGTCAATAAAGATATAGACCACAACTTTGTTCTCATCAATGAATTGGCCGCTGAGCTGAACAGGCACACTTCCCCCGCACATCATTGTTATGGCAGGTCCTCCCCATTCATCTTCCGGGATTGAAGGATCATCGCCAGCTGTAAGGGCAATGCCTCCGTTGAAAGCGAAGGAACCGTCTTTAGCAACAGCGATGTCATTGACTGCAACATTGCCGACGGCTATTGCATCATCGCCTATGGCAAGGATGAAATTCTTCAAGACAAAGTTGATGTTGTCGTTGTCGAGTGTCTCCACAAGCACGTTGGCCAACTGCTTGTCTGCTGTCTGGCCAGCAATGGTGACATACAAGTCTTCAGGATATGTCTTGGAGGAAACCACTACTGGATCTGCACCTGCCACTTTGAACTGCACGGTGTATTCGGTAAAGGAGGTAGGATTGGATGCTATGTCCTCGCCTTCCACACGGATGGTCAGCACTTTGTTCGCGTTGTCGAAGCTTGTTGTAGCAGTTGCTGCCTTACCTTTGACGGTGTAGGAAAGCTTCGTCTCGTCGTAATCAACGGAGGAGAGGTCGTAGCTGGTAGTTCCTTCTGAGAAGCTCAACGTCGCACCTTCATAAGAGAGTGCCGACAGTGCGTGCCAATAGACAAGCTCTACGTCGTCGATGGTCACGCTGTTGTTTGCCTTGATAGTGCTGCGGTCGTCGAAGAGGCCGTTGGAGGCGATGACGATGTTCAGCTTCTCGGGCGTGGCATCGCTCTTATAGTCCAAGGGGAACTCCTGTGTCGTCCAGTTGCTTACTGCCGTGTTGCTGTAATACTCCACGGAAGCAATCAGCTCGGCATCAGCAGACTTGCTTACGGCTCCACCTGTCAGGTGGCTTTTGCCAAGAATGTTGTGGATGCGGTCAGTCATCGTGACCTTTGTGGCACTGCCCCACGAGAATACACCGACAGCTGTGTTAGAGGGCACGTCGGCTTGCGTCCAAGTGCCTTTCCAGAGATAGGCGACAACGGACATGTTCTCAGCACCGCCGGATATGTCGTGCTTATAGGTAACGCGGACGGCATCGGGATGATAGGTGAACGCCAAGCCGCCGAACACACCGCCGTCGGCATTGCGGACGCTGGTCATCTTGGTCTCTGCCGTAGCCCATGCCGTGCCGAGGTTGATATAGCCGGGAGCTGTGTTCGAGCCGATGGATGCCTTGACATTCATCAGCTTGACTGCTTTGCCTGTGCCGTCGGCACCGGGCGTAACTTCTTCTCCCACAATGGGCAATGCAGATTGCGACACATTGGAGATGCACCAGCCTGCTGGCTGAGTTCCACGAGCTGATGAGACAGCCTTTCCTGCCTCCCAAGGATAACAATTCACCCAATCACCGTCGAAGGTTGTGTTGGAGAGTTGTTGTGCGCTGGCAGCCTGAGCGAAGGCTGCCAGCGCTAATAGAATAGTTGTCCTTTTCATGTTGTTGGTTTTTGTTTTTAGAGATGTCTTCGTTTATTGCTTTGCCATGATTTCGAGCACCGCAACGAAGTCGGCTATATCGACCTTGCCGTCGCCGTTGAGGTCAGCCTCGGGATCGTTGCCGTCGCGGGCCATGACTTCGAGCACGGCTACTGCATCGGCGATGTCCACCTTGCTGTCGCCGTTGAGGTCGCCTTCTATCTTGTCGTCGTCTTCGCTACCCAGCGATACGTGAGCTGAGTAGTCGCCGAGGCCCTGGATTGATACCTTTACGTCGAATTCAGCAAGGACGTGCTTTTCGTTGAAGCGGCCTTCGATGGTGATGGGGATGGTGAGGTTCAAGCCTCCTATGAGAGAGACAAGCTGCTGAACGATTTCGGGCAGGTCCTTGGTGGGAACGCTGAGGTTGACGCTACGGTCGCCGCTGAAGTGACGCATGCCGTCGTTGCCGTCCGTGACGTCAAGGTCTTCAAGTACGAGGTTGCCGAAGGGGATAGAAACACTGTCGTTGATGCCGAGGACAAAGTCCTTCAGTTCGAAGTCAATCTTATTGCCCTTGTCATAGATGTTAACGACGGCGTTGTTCGGGCCTACTGTAGATTCGGCTACTGTTACGTAGAAGGGTTCGTTATAGGTAGTGGGAATGATGCTGCCGGGGAACTCATCGGCGCCCACCTGAACGTGGATGAGCTGGATGAAGGATGCCAGGTTGATGTCGATGGTGGCATAGAGTTTCGTGTCGTCGAGCTTGCCCTTGAGTTCAGCAGGGATGTCGCCGAGCTTCGGACCAATCCAGTCTTCTTCGGCCACGCCTTCCTTGTCGCCGGCCGTGATGGTGATGGGGCCGTTGTAAGAGAAGGTCTTCACGCCGCCTACGTTCTTGACGATAATGTTCTCCACCACGATGGTGCCGACGGGGATGGTTGACTCCTCGGAGATGAGGCAGAAGTTCTTCAGGATGAAGTTCATGGTGCCGTTGCCGTTGTCGGCTACGACGATCTTGGCAAACTGCGGGTCGGAGGTTTCGTTGTTGACGGTGACGAGGAGCTGTTCGGTGTAGATTCTGTTGCCTTGTTCGTCAACGACCGGGCCTGTGAGGTCTGTGCCGACCTGGACATGAATGGTCTGACCGTAGGCCGTCAGTTCGATGTCGATAGTGGCGAAGAGGTGCTCGTCGTTCAGCTGACCGTTGAGCACGAGGGGTATCTCGCCGAGATGGGGACCCATCCACATTTCGACGCCTTCCTTGTCGCCGTCCTGGATGATGATGTTACCTGTGTAGGAGAAGGTCTTCAGGCCGTCGGCATCCTCTGTGACGGGGATGTTCTCGACGAAGATGTTGCCTACGGGCATGCTCGAGCCGATTGACTTGAGGGTGAAGTTCTTCAGGGTGAAGTTGATGGTGCCGTCTTCGTTTGTTGTCACAACGACGTTGGCTGTCTGGAGTTCAGACGTTTGGCCATTGACTGTCACAACGAGGGGTTCTACGTAGAGCTTTTCATTTCCGGCTTCTTCGTCGCTGAAGTTCTCATTGCCAATCACGATGGAGAAGCTCTGGCCGACAATGGTCATGGTGATGACGGCATAGAAATTCTTGTCGTTCAGCTTGCCGTTGATGGTTACGGGGATGTTCTTGAAGTTGTCGGCCATGTTCTGCAGCTCAGCGGGGAGCTGGTCAACGGGGATGGTGACGGCAGTCTGGCTGTTGAAGTATGTCAGGCCGTCCTGGCCGAGCGTAGTGGGAACGTCGTTGATGGTGAAGTCGCCGAGAGGCAGCTGACCGAGCAGGGGCAGCTGGAGGCTGAAGTCCTGAAGCACGATGTCGATGGTCTTGTCGCTCTTGGGAGTTACGTCCACATTGGCTGTCGTCGGGGCGGAAGCCTCGCCGTTGACAGAGACAACGAGCGGCTCCTTATAGGTCTTGGTCTCACCCGGAACGATGTTGAAGTCCTCGTTACCTAAGTTGACAAGAATAGTCTGACCGAGTTGTTCCATTACGATGTTGATGGTAGCGAAGAGTTTTCTGTTGTTCAGCTTACCGTTGAGCACGATGGGGATTTCCTGGAGGCTCGGACCGAACCAAGCATCTACGCCTTCCTGGTCGCCGTTCTCAATGACGATTTTGCCATCGAAGGCAAAAGACTTCACACCGTCAGCACCTTCCTGTACGGTAATGTTCTTGACGGAGATTGTGCCAACGGGCATGCTTTCCTCGCCTGAAACGAGAATGAAGTTCTTCAGCACGAAGTTGATGGTGCCATCGGCGTTTTCCTCAACTGCGACATCAGCATTCTGAGGAGCAGATGTCTCACCGTTGATGGTGACGAGAAGCTCTTCATTATACATTTTAACGTCCGTGAGGGACTCGTTGCCAATTTCGAATGAGTAGTGGTCATCTATATTCACGACTAAAATTACACTAATTTTTACATCGAAATCAAGGACTGCGTAGAACTTGTTGTCATTCATCTTGCCTTCAATCGTGTAGGGCAGGTTGTTTACAAACTTAGTCAAGTCGATAATACCCAGAACAGTTTTGTAATCGTCTGGAATCTCGGGAGTGAATGTACCATTCTTGCTGAAGTGTTTCACGCCGTCCTCACCCGTGGTAGTGGGGATGTCGGTGAAATCGACTTTGCTTATGGGAACATCAGCGCCATAAACATGGAGGACAAAATCGCGGAAGGTGACGTTAACGGTTCCGTTGCCATTGTCAACGACGGTCACTTTGACTTCCTCGGAATCCTGTACCTCGCCATTAACAGAAGGGACGTACTGCTCCGAGTAATTCTTTTCGTTTTGTGCCATGGCACATAAGGCTGTCAAAGCACAAAATAAAGTAAGGAATAATTTTTTCATTTGTTTATAAACTTTAATTTAACAATTGTTATTTTCGAAATTCGGTGGCAAAGATACGACTTTTTATGCGATTTGGCCTATAAATAAGGTACAACATTATTTTTTTACCGATATTTTAGCAATCTTACCGAAATTAAGGGTAGATAAATACGCAAAAAGATGTTAAGACGATGTTCACACGGAAAAAGGGAAAATCTGCAGAAACGATGATTTGCATCCCAAAAAGGGAGAGAAAAAATGAAAGTAGTCCACGGAAAAAGTTCAAAGGCGAGGAAGGAGGCAGACATAGGGGTAAGATTCCCCAGTCGAGGCGATACATTCCTACGACGCGTGGAGCATCGCCCGATACAACGTGGAGCGTGGGCCGATCCTCCGTGGAGCGTGAGCCGATCCTCCGTGGAGCGTAAGCCGATCCTCCGTGGAGCGTGAGCCGATGCTCTGTGGAGTGTGAGCCGATGCTCTGTGGAGTGTGAGCCGCGGTTCCCCTCCCCTCCAAGGGGAGGGGCTAGGGGTGGGGTCTGTTACTCCCTGAATGCCACCAACTTATCTACCCCACCCCCTACCCCTCCCCTTCGAGGGGAGGGGAGAGAAAGCGCCGAAGGCGCGAAAGACCACAGACGGGGGTGTCCTCCGTCTGTGGTCTTTCGCACCTCCAGTGCTTTTCCCCGGGCACCAATATATTAGAATAGGAAATCAGCCGCGGTTCCCCTCCCATTCAAGAGGAGAGGAGGCGAGTATCCCCTCACGCTCAGGTCCGAAGCCTTCTCGCCCACAGACAACAATAGTACAGCAACAGAAACGGCTGCACCCCTACATGTGGGGCACAGCCGTTTACTATCGTTTTATGTTACGTCCGCTGGCTTACTCCTCGGGAATGGGGAGGAACCAGTGGTCTTTATTCTGCAACCAAGAGCGAAGCTTCGGGTCAACCTCGCCCGTATGGCGCTTCGAAACGCGCTTGGCCAGATAGTCGGGATTGCCGCGACGCAAGGCCACACGGCAGAGGTCGCTGAAGCGGGAACCTTCGAAGGCCAGTTCGAGACCCATCTCGTCGATGATGAGGTCCTCCACTGCATCCTTCACGTCAGCATCGTACTGACCGCTGTAGATATCGTCCTCGGTCACTTCCTTGCCTGTGTTCTCCTTGATCTTCTTCTGCACCATGCTAACGTAGTTGAAGGAAGAGCGTCCGTACTCCTCGGGGTCGTCGTAGCGGATGAAGCCGCAGCCACGCTGGTGTACGCCGATGGTGTAGAGAACATTCACGTACTGGTTGTCGGGGAAACGCAGCCTCTGATTGTTGGGATCCACACCGTTGAACAGCTTGCCCTGCTCCTTGACGTAGATGAGCTGCGACTGGCTCTGTCCGCGCACGCCCTGGAAATTGAGGATGGGGCTATCGGAACGCTCCAGCTCGCGACGGTCAAGATAGTAGAGGGCTGTACCGGATATGTGGGGAGTGTTCCCGAAAGCATCCGGACCGGCAGGAAGCCAATGGACATTAGTCTCGTAATACTGTCGAGGTGCAGGCAATGGGTTCTCTGTTTCCAGCGAAGCCTCATACTGCTGCTGGAAATAGTTCTCGACATAAGCCTTCAAGTCGGCAAGCGTATGAATCTGTTCGTCGGTCTGCCAGTTCTCGGGAATTACAGTCTCTTTTATTGTTTCATCTTCAAAGACCTCGTAGATGCTATAGTAGAACAAGGAGTCCTTAACATCATATCCAAAGGGATTGTAGTCCTGGCCCAGGAAGAATCCTCTCTTGGCCTTTGAGTAATTTTCATAAAGCAGGCTGGGCCTGTCGGGGAACCAGAAGGGATTGTCGCAAAGGCCGGTCTTGAGGACGGCAAAAGCATAGCTGGGGAAGCCGGCACGGTTCAGGGCCTCGGCATAGCGGAGCCATACGGTGCTCTTGCGATAAATCACGGGATAAGTGGTAGAGAACGAGCCTCCAGGGTTCTGCTTCGAAACCATCTTGCCGTAGAAGATGTCATCGCCTACGAAGAAGTTCCATTGCTGACCATTCTGGCTGTAAATCCATGCACGACGTGCGTCGCCCACCGGACGGTCGTCCTGACGAAGCTCTACGAGAGACTCGTACTTGAAGGTGTTGTCGGAGATGGTACCTACATAGACCTCGTACTTCTGGCTGTCGCAAAGTGCCTCGTAGCCCTTGCTGGGGATAAGCTCGCGCTCGTAGTTGCGGCTCAGGCTGATGGAGGAAGACGAGCTTTCCGTTCCGACATGAGTGCGCATCTGAGCCTCGAAGCCGAACAGACGGTTGACGTCGGTCAGCACGGTACCTTCCAGCTTACCCTTGTTGCTGGGGATGCAAGTGATGGCCTCGGTCTCGCGGCTGACAGCAGCCTTCTCCGTGTAGGGGATATTGATGAGGTCGTAGGCATAGCAGGGATAGTCCAGCTTGTCGTCGAGATAAGCTCTGCTGTGGAACTTGTCCACGGCCAGAGGGCCGCACTCGTCGGTGCGGATGTAGTTCAGGTAGCTCTGAGCTGCTTCTACATATCTGCCACTGAGCAAGTAGAGGTCGCCCAGAACGACACAAACGGGGAACATGCACTTACTGCTGTGGCACACGAAGTGTCCGTTGCCGCTGCTCAAGTCGCCGTAGTTGTTGTAGGCAGGCATACCGAGCTTCGGGTCAAGCTCCACCTGTGCCATAGCCTCCAGCTCGGGGGCGAGCGTGTTGGTCAGCACGTCGATGTTGAGCAACTGGTGGTTCTTGTCGGCCACGAAGTTGTTGATGTCGTCGGTGGTAAGCATGGGCTCCGTGTAGAAGGGCACGCGGTTCTCGCCATAGGCGTAGAGCAACTGCATGTAAACCCAGGCACGGATGGCCTGCACCTGAGCGTACTCCTTGATCATGTACGACTGGTTGGTGCCGGTGGTACGTGAGAGGTCGCACTTGGCGATGTAGGCATTACAGCTGTTGATGATGTGATAATAGTCATTCACCTTCAGATAGGCGCAAGCACCGTCCTTCCAGTTATCGGGATTGTTAACGTTGCCGAAGTCAACGATGGCGGCAATGGTGTCGCTGACGTAACCCGAAGCATCCACCAAGTCACCACGGCATTCGTTCAGGATGACGTAACGCTCTGCAATGTTCTGCAGGGACTTGAGAATGCCCCAATAGGAATAGAGGGTATCCTCTGCCACGGTGTATGCGTGACGCTCACTGTTGGGGGAGAGCATGTCCTGGCAAGAAGTGGAGAACATGCCCATCATCATGCCCAGCGACAACATACATATAATTGATTTCCTTTTCATCTTATTCATTTCTTAATTATGAACCTATGAATTATGAACTGTGATCTTATAATTAGAGGTTAATCGAGACACCTACGTTGAAACTGCGTCCACTGGGAAGAAGACCTGTATCGATACCCTGATAGAGGCTGCTGTTGCGGGTGCTCATCTCGGGGTCGGTGCCCAAGTACTTGGTGACGGTGAAGAGGTTGTTGCCTTCGCCCCAAACCTTCAGGCCAAGAAGCCAGCTGTTGCTATAGGGAATCTTGTAGGTCAGGCGGACGTTCTTGAGCTTGAGATAGCTGCCGTCCTCTATCCAACGGTCACTCATGCGCTCGTTGTTGCGCCAGTCCTCGCTGTCGGTGTAGCAAGCCTTGGGCATGTCGGTATTCTGGCCTTCGTAGGTCCAGCGACGCAAGGCAGCCGTGGTCTGGTTGTAGGTCGTGTTCAGGCCTTCCAGCTCGCTGCGCTGATAGTTATAGACATCGTTGCCGAGACTGTACTTGAAGTTGACATCGAGACGCAGATTCTTCCACGTCAGGCTGCTGTAGATGTTACCATAGATATCGGGGTTGGGATTGCCGATGACCACCTTGTCGGCATCGTCGATGACACCGTCGCCGTTCTGGTCGATGAAGTGGACATCGCCGGCCATGAAGTTATAGTACTTCTTGCCTTCTTCCTTCAGGCCGGTGGGATACTTGAGGTAGTCGCCGTTGCCTGCGCTGCGTGCCTCCTGGTCGTCGGCAAAGACTCCGCTGGTCTGCCAGCCGTAGAAGCTGCCTACTGCATAGCCCACAGCCGTGAGAACATTGTCCTTACCGTAGATGCTGGAGGTGTAGCCGTGGATGTATTGCTCGTTGCCTCCATTGACATCCGTCAGCTTGATGGTATTGCTCTGGCCGTCGGGCAGGGCAGTAATCTTGTTGTTGTAGTGACCCAGCGTAGCACCAATCTCCCACTTCCATTTGTCGTGGTTGATGACTGCTGCATTAGCATTGAACTCGAAGCCGCGGTTGGTGAGCGCACCTTCGTTGGTCCAATACTTCTTCATGCCGGACAGGTAGTGAAGCTCCTTGAGGGTGAGCAGGTCGGTAGTCTTGTTCCAGAAGAGGTCGAAGCCTGCGGTGAGTCGGTTCTTGAGGAACACGCCTTGCAAAGCCACGTTCCACCTTGTGGTGGTCTCCCACTGGATGGTACTGTTCTCAATGTTGTTGAGATAGAGGCCCACGGTGTTGTTCGTGACCCTCATGCTCTCCCAGTAAGTGCGGGCTGCATAGTAGTCAAGGTCGTCGTTACCGCTCTGGTCAAAACCGGCTGTCAGCTTGAGGTAGTTGATAGCACCATTGGTGTAGGGGAACCACTTCTCGTTGGTGATGAGCCAGCCCAATTGGACGGAGGGGAAGATACCCCAGCTGACACCACACATCTGGAAGCCTGACTTCGTGTTCTTGCCAAAGCGGCTGCTGGACTGCATGCTCACGGTAGCATCTGCAAAGTAGCGGTTAGCATAGTTGTAGTTGGCATCGAGATAGAACGCCATATCAATCCAGTTGTCGTTGGTGCCACCATAGCCGGGGTAAGCCATGTTCTTGTTTATGACAGGCAGCTTATCGTTCTCGTTATTGTAGCCACGCATGTAGTTGTAGCTGTAGGAGTAGTTGTTGTAACGCCATCCGCCGAAGACATTGATGGTGTGCGCTCCATAGATGTTGCGCCAGTCGAGACGGAGGTCGTTCTGCAACGTGGTCTCCTTAGAGAAGAGCGTCTTCTGCACTGCGTTGATGTCGCCCAAGTCCTTGAGGAAGTAGTTGGTCGTACCATTGACGGGCAGGAAGTACTTCTCGCTGTTGCGGGTCATCAGGAAGTTGAAGCGGTCACTTATGCTGAACGTCCTTGTAACCTGCCACTTGGGGCTGACATTCAGGTCGATCTGCGTACACTGGGCATAGTTCTTGTTCTCGCCGGGTGCATTCTCAAGAATCCAATAAGGATTGCGAAGGGCCTCGTTGATGCCATTGTCGCCAAGCGTGAGAGGGAAGCGGAAGGGATTGTTCACCCAGTTGCTGCTGCTGTTGCTGGCATACTTGCCTGCATAGTCCTGCGACAAAGCCAAGCGGTCGCCGGCATATCTGGCAGTAGAATGCTCGTCATAATAATAAGAAAAGGGACTGATGAAGGGAGCCTGAATGAGGCCGAGCACATTGGTGGAACCGATGTTCTGCATGCTGTAGTCCTCGCTCCATCCGTTGTCGAAGATGTTGTAGCTTACCTGATTGTAGGCAATATCCAGTCCGGTACGAACCTTATTGAACACCTGGATGTCGGTATTGAAGCGGAGATTCAAGCGGCTGAAGTCTGTACCCTTTCCGGTTGACTTACCCTTGGTGTAGCCTAGAGAAAGAGCATACATACCGACGTCGTCACCACCTTCGACGTTAATCTTATAGTTCTGCGTCATGGCTGTGCGATACATGTCCTTCTGCCAGTCGGTATTGTTGCTGAACACCTTGCGGTAGTAGTTGGACGGACTCTTGTCCAGGAAAGCATACCTGCTGAGGCTGCTTGCCGACATGTTCTTAATGGTGCTGGCCATATCACTCAGGTAGGAGCTGTACTGGTCGCCGTTGAGGACACTAAGCTTACCGGGAGCAAGTTCTGCACCGCCATAGATGCGTACGCCAATCTTCGTAGCCATGCTCTTGCCGCGCTTGGTGTTGATGACAATAACGCCATTGCCGCCCTTGGCACCATAGAGTGCAGTACCATTCTTGATGACCTGAACGCTCTCGATGTTCTCTGGGTCGATGCCGGCAAGAAGGTTGTTGTAGAAACCTTCGTGCATGGTCTCGCGGTCATACTGGGGATCGATCATATTGCCGTCCAATATGATGAGAGGCTGTGCGTTGGCATTGATGGACGTCACACCACGGATGGTCATGTAGGAACCAATGCCGGGAATGCCATTGCGCAGCACGGTACGCACATCGCCCGACAGAAGCCTTTCGATATCCTGATCGACCGAAATGCTGCTGCTCTCGTTGATGTAGGCCGTCTTCTGCGAAATGATTGACGTTCCGTCGGTGAAGGAAGCGTTGAAGTCGGCTGATATCAGATTGGCATCCGCCTTGCCGTCCTTGACAGGAACCTGCAGGGGATTGTACCCTTCGGCATACACATAGACTGCATCCGAGAATACAGGAATGGACAACTTATAACAGCCAAGCGAGTCGGTAAGGGTGGAGTAACGCTCCAAGCCCAAAGCCTGGATGCGGACACCTTCCATGGCCGCACCGGATGCATCGTCGATGACGATACCCGTCACCTCCCTCATCTCGTACGTCTTTTCCTTCTTAGGCTTAGCTGCCTTCTTGACAACGGCCTCCTCTTCTTCTACAATCTCATCCTGAGCGTAGGCGTTGCTTACGCAAAGACAGGAAAGAGCCGTGAAGCATAGACTTATACCCAAAGTCCTATGCAAGAATGTAATGTTAAATATCTTTTTCATAATTCTGCTATCGTATTACTTATGGGGTATGCTAATCCTTTCTCCTGAGTATAATCTTGTCAATCACGACGTCGTAAACGAAACCATTCTTGGCATCAGTCTTACTGGTCGCGCCCTCGAATATAAGCGTCGGATAAGAGAAACGCATATTCTTATAGGAGAAGGGGAACTCGAAATCAGTAGCCACCGTTATCGTGTCAACCTTCTTGCCTTCGTATGTGCTGGTCACCCAAGATGAGGTCTTGTCCTTGTTGCCGTCGCCCTTCTGGTTGTAGCAAATCTGTGTCCTGAACTTGTACTTGTTGACTGCGGCTGCGCTGTCAACCTTCTCAGGAATGAGGAACATGGGATTGATCTTCGACGATTCGGCTATCTCCATATACCAGTGCGGCACGACTACGACCTGAATGTCGTACTTGCCACTCATCACCTGGGCATTGGGAACATAGGCAGCAGGATTGTTGCCAAAGAGCTTGAACTCTGCCTTGGGCACGGCTGTTGCACCGGGAGAATCCAAATGATAGAAGTTGTTGTTGCTTACATGGCCATAGATGTTCGTTATCTCCCTGAAGGTATCGTTGGAGAAAGAGTACTTCTTATGGCTGGAACCTAACTTGTTCTTATTGCTGTCCTGGTTATACAAGATGCCCGTGTTCTCTATCTCCACCTCCACATCGGGTGTGTAGTACTGAGAGGGGAAGTTCCAAGAGGCAACATTGTATGCGATGCCGTTACTCATCTCGACGGGTTCGCCCTCGAAGAGAGACTCCTTGTCCCACTTGCCGGGTATGGAGCGAAGGGTATCGCCGTAGGTATTGAGCAGATACTTGGCTCTTAAGCCTTTATCCTGCTTGAACTCCTCGAGAGTCCACATCTTTAGGTCATCAATCTTCGGTTGCTGGTGTATGTTGAAGACAAGGGGCGAAACGAGGTCCATCAGGATGCTAACCTTCTGCAAAGAGTCAACATCCAGGGGAGACTTACCGTCCAAGCCCTTGATGTAGGCAGTAGAACCCAAGTCGCCTTTCGACTTGTCTTCGTAAGCCGGAGCATAGATGTGGGATGCCTTCAGCTTCTCGTAAGCTGCATCCCATGCTGCATCGGGAAGCATAATCATTACGAATACAGAGTCTTCGTTGTTGATTTGGGCACCGAAACCACGTTCTTTCATGGGCCACTTTGCGCTCTCGCTACCCTCACTGGGAAGGTAGTCCTTGAACTCGAAGAGGCGATTGGAAGTGACATAGGCACTATCGACGTAGGTAGGTCTGCCGTTCTCGTCAGGCAAACCTTCGATGCTGAGGCCAGCCATGAAATAGGTGGTATCCTTTCCTACTACATAGTCACCAAACTTGGTTCTCGGCTCTGTGTACTTCAAGGTTTCGTAGAAATTGTAGCGGAACGGTGCAATACCCTTGAGCGTGTGGAGCACGCCATTGATGGCAGGGGTGTTGACTTCTCCGAGAGGAAGACCGGCAAAGGTCTTGTTCGTCTTGTTGAACTCGAGGTTCTTGCCGTTAATCATCTTCACTGTGTCAACTCCGTCGCCTGAGATGTTGCGCCGCCACAAGGCAATATGATTGCCCAAGAACTGCTGCTGCACGTTGAAACCATCGGCATCAGAACCGCTGTTGCACATATCCAACCACTTCTGATACTCTGCTTGAGTGAGCACATCATTGTCGGGAACCCATACGGTGTTCACCTGACCGCCGTTGAGGACATCCTTGTATGTGTAGGTCGGCACCGCATGCGTGTTGTCCTTATAGTATTTGGCATGCTGCAGGATGTCTGCGAAACGGCTGTATTTGGGGTTGCTACTGATTTGTTCCCACAGCGTAAGCTCTGACTGCGGGTCGGACTTCACATCATTATAATGGTCGTCCCACGTGTCGGTACAACCTGGCACAACCGCTAAGACAGAGCCTAAGGCAATTGCACCGATGTATCTGTTTATTCTGTTATTAGCCATATTCTGTATGTCTTTTATAACTGGTATCTGTTATCACTCTCTCTTACTGCTCGTACTTCGACTTGTTCCATACGGGATTCTGCTCAATGGCTCCGTTGCTGGCCTTCACCTCCATGTAGTAGATGGGGCTGTAGAGGCCGTAGCGGTTCTTGAAGCGGTTGGTCAGCGTCGTTGCATAGTTCTGCTGAGAACCCGACGCAAGGAACTGTTCAACCATTGCAGTCATGCCAGTCTGGCCGTTGGGAATCTTCGTTCCCTCTTCTCCTTCCTGGGCTCCTTCCCTCGGGTCGGCAGGGTCGTTCCTGTTGAAAGAATAACGCTCTGCCAGACGAACCAGGTCGAACCAACGCTTGCCTTCGCCAAGGAACTCAACCTGACGCTCGTTCATGACATAGACGATGCTCTCGGGGAAGGTAACACCATTCTTTGCCTTCTTGGTCGAGGCAGAGGTGTTGCCTATAGTTCCCTCTGAGGTAGCAGAGCTGTTGGGAACCTTTTCGGCTTTTCTGTAGTTACAGTATGAACGGCGGTGGATGGCATTGCAGATAGCCTTCACACTCTTCAGGTTCGTGCTACCACTGCCCATGCAGGCAAGAGCTTCTGCCTTGATGAGCATCACGTCTGTCATACGGTAAACGATCCAGTTGTTATACTCCGTGGATAAGTACCTGATGCTCTTTATTTCACGGCTGGTGGAAGAACCGTCCATGTTCAAGAATCTTTCGCTATAAGGCATCTGATACTTCATGCAGTAGTAGCCCGACTGAGCCTGAGCACTGGAAGATTCATTACCCGTAGTCAACTTGTTCTGGCAGCAAATCCAGAGACGAGAGTCCCAAGCACCACTGTTATCATCCGTCAGACTACCGATGCCACCCGAATAAAGGTTCTCGATGGCATCCTTGTTGACCATCAGGTGAGTGCCATTGCTGAAGCCGTAGAGGCTATTCACAATTTCATTCTTCAAGTTATCAGATAAACTGTACTGCAACTCGAAGATGCTTTCGCGGCTGTTGCCTCCTTCACCGAAGATTGATGAATAAGCCTCCAGCCAGGGCACCGTTGCCTGTGTTACACCCTCGAAGTTATTCTTTATCATGTCGCAATTAGGCATGATACCATCTGCGCCCAGTCCATAGTCGAAGGTCTCCAGCGCACTGGCACTAATGCCAGAACTGGCAATCTCTTCAGCATTTTGCTGGGCAAGAGCCTTCAAGCTCAAGTCGGCATTCTCGGCTGCACTTCTGTAGTCATCGTCGATAGTGTATCTTACTTCCTCACCGTCAATGACGATTACGTCCTGAGCGTTCTTCTCGTGACGTCCCTGATGCAGGGAAGCACGCCAAAGGTACATGTCGGCCAGCATGGCATAGATGGCACAATTGGTAATCATACCCTTGGAGTCGCGCTTGTTGGTGAAACGGTTGCGGGCTTTACCCTTCACACGCTCACAGTCAAGAATGATGGAGTCAAGCACCACAAGCTGGTTGGTCAGAGGGAATGACTCTACCTCCGAGTCCTTATTGATGACCTTAGTAGTATAAGGCACATCCTTGAAGGTGCGAATCAGGTAGAAGTAGTTCAAGGCACGGAGAGCAACCATTTCTGCACGCATCTGAGTCCATTCGCCTGAAGTGAACTGCTTGTCCCTCTCAAGGACTTCCTCACCATGCTGCAATACCTTATTACAATAGTTGATTGTAGTATAGACACCTCCCCAGTCGAAGATGCTCATACTGGAGTCGGGCATGCCATTCACAATCTCTATGTACATGTCGCGATTTTTTTGGTCCTGATGGTCAACCGAGTTTATCATATAGGAATCAGAACGAAGGTCTCCCCACACCGCAAGCTTCGATACGGTTTGTGCCATCTGCCGGTATGCGCCATAGCGCACACCTTCCAAGTCGTTCTTGTCTTCCCAGAAATTCTCTTCTACTACACGGTCCTGAGGGTAGATGGTCAGCCAATCAGTACAAGAAGATGTGCCGATAGCCAAAAGTCCCGTGAGGCAGGCTGTCTGATATATATTCTTAATGCTTTTCATTGTCGTAAGGATTTTAGAAGCCAAGGGTTAAACTGCAAGTGAATGACTTCGTACGAGGAGTACGGTTGTTGTCAGTAGAAACGGCAAATCCCTGAGGAGAGACGTCGGGGTCAACGCCGGTGTACTTAGTCCAGCACCAGAGGTTGTCCAGAGAAGCGAAGAGCTTCAGCTGGTTGATGCCATACTTCTTGAGTTTCTTGGCATCGAAGTCATAGCTCAACTGGATGTACTGCAAGCGCAGATAGTCGCCGTTCTCAACATAGCGGTCGCTGGGCAGAGAGTTGTAGCTCTTGTAACCGGTGACACGGCTCAAAGCACGAGGAACAACTGTTTCGTCGCCATTCTTACGCCAACGCCATGTAGTGGCAAAGCTCTGGTTTGTGTTGTCGAGCATGCTCTCCAGGTTCATACGTGCCATATTGACAATCTGGTTGCCGATACGGAAGTTGAAGCCTGCATTGAGCGACAGCCTGCCAAAGTAAAGGTTAAGGCCAAAGCCACCATTGCACTTAGGATTGGAGTTGCCGAGGTAAACCATGTCATAGCGGTCAATCTGTCCGTCGTGATTAATATCCTCGTACATAGCATCACCGCCTTGGAACTGGTAGCGATAACCCTCATTGTAGCAATAGTACATGGGCAATGGGTTGCCTTTGGCATCGGTGAGCATGTTGCCATCGGCATCGAAGGCGATGGGACAGGTATTCACATCACCGCGGCGACCGGCTGCTGCAGCTGTGTTGATGGGATTTCCGTTCCCGTCATAACCTGTGCCGACCCACTCGTATTCCTTGTCTCTCTGAGCCTCCCTCCAAGAAACACCGTGCTTGTCAACTTCGGCATAGCCATAAGCATCGACGGAAGAAGGAATAATGCCATTGTGCTCGTAGTCGTACTTATAGACACCCAGATAATGGAGACCATAGATGGAACCAAGAGCATTGCCGATCTGTACGCGCTTGTTGTAATTCAGGTTGCCGGGCTGATAGGTTTCAGCGCCGTTCAAGCTCTCCAGAATAAGGGGATTCATTTCCTCGACTTCATTGAAGTTCTGGGCGATGTTGGCACGAAGTTTCATTGAGAACTTACCAACCTTGCAGATGCGAGAGGTGGAGAAGTTAAGCTCCCAACCCTTGTTGCGGAGGACGCCTGCATTAACCTTTGCAAGATTGGAGAAACCGTTGGCACTGGCAATGCGGAGGTTGTCCATCAACAAGTCTGTTGTCCTGTGGTCATATACTTCACCTTCGATATTGATAAGGTCTTTGAAGAAGCCTACATTAAAACCGAGGTTCAGCTTACGTGTCTTCTCCCAACGCAACTCTTCGAGTGAGAGATTTTCGGGAGTGATAACCTGGTGGCCATTGTAATAGCCGTTGGTGGCGTACTTGTTGTACTGGTTGCCGCCAGCGCCGCCAAGACCTGTGATACCCCATGACCCACGGACGGCAAGCATGCTCAACCAGTCCTTGCTCCAATCCATGAACTTCTCGTCGATGATGTTCCAGCGGACACCAGCAGAGGGGAAGAAGCCGTACTTGTGATTGCGTCCGAAGCTGGTGCTGCCGTCCCAACGGGCAGAAGCATCAAGAGAGTACTTGCTCTTGTAAGAATAGTGTACCATGCCATAGAAGGTCTGGCTTCTCCATTCGTTCGTACCTGAGCTTGCGGAGCGAAGCAAAGCCACGACGGTGGGGTCGGTAATGTTGTTAGGAACATTCCAAAGACCGAGCAACTGTGAGCTACTGCTACCTGTTGCCATCTCGAAACGCACGAGTGCAGAGAGGCTGTGGTCGCGGTTGGGGAATGCAGAATAGTAGCGCAGGTCATGTCGTGTAGTAAACTCGAGCGACTTGTACTCGTCGTTGCTGACGTAGTTACGTTCGTTAGGAGTAAGTTTGGCTGAGTTGTCTCCACCCCAGACCCATTCCATTGTTTTGAGTTCGCTTGGGCAATACTGGTCGTTGCTGGTGTTATAGATGTTGAGCTGAACGTCGCCCACATAGTTCAAGCGATGGTGATCGTCGTCCTTGCCCAGCAGTTTGTACTCGACGCTGAACTGCGGAGTAAGGTTGTACTGCTTCTGTTTCCACCATGCCTTCTTGGCACGTGCCACAGGGTTGCCATTCGTGAACATGTCGTTGAGGTCGTATGACGTGTAGAGGTCCTTGTCATAGTTGTTCATACGATCAGTGGAGCCAGTGTGATAGATGGCGGCGAGGGGCAACATATTGAAGTAGTTGTCGGTGAGTATGGGGTTGCCGTACTCGTCGAGTCTGTATTCATAGACACTCATGTTAGGCATGGCATTGTATGCACGAGCCAGGATGTCGTTACCGTAGTTCTTGTTGTTGGTCGTGAAGGCCAAGTTGATGTTGCTCGAGAACTTGATACGGTCGCTGACCCAGTAGTCCAGTGCAGTAGAGGTGGTGAAGCGGTCGAGCTTCTGTCCGATGATGGAGCCGGTGCTCTTGTCGTAGTTGGCACTGATGCGGAAGGTAGCCTTTTCGCCACCACCAATGAGGGCCACTGTGAACTTATGCTCCTGTCCGAACTGCTCCACCTTCTTCACCCAGTCAGTATTCTGGCTGAAGTGAGGATATATATAAGGTAGTGTCTGGTTGTAGTCCAGCTCTGACATCGAGGTGTTTTTGTGGTTGGGGTTGTAGTATGCCTCCTTGAGCATCATGGTATAACCGTCACCGTTGAGCATCTCATAGCCAGCAGGCTGCCAAGTGCCCTTGAACTTATAGGTGAAGTTGACGCGTGTCTTACCACGTTGGCCACGACGTGTCTTGATTTCGATTACACCATTAGAACCCCTCATACCCCACTTGGCGGTACTGGCGGCATCCTTCAGCACGGTAATGCTTTCGATGTCTTCGGGATTGACCTGAAGCAGGGAGGAGAACTGTTCCTCGTTGTCCATGGTCTCGAAGTTGATGTCCTGAGCATCCTCGGGAAGTTCGAAGATATGGTCATTGAGGACAATCAGAGGCTGTGCATTACCATTAATAGTAGTAGTACCGCGCAGGCGCATGGTAGTACCGGAACCGAGGTTACCAGAGTTTGGCACGATGTCGAGACCGGCAATCTGTCCCTGCAGGGCCTGGTCAACGGACTCGAAGGCGAGACCCTCCATGTCGTCCATTTTGAAGTTCTGGACAGCACCGGCATACTCGCGGGCAGGAATTTCAAGTCCCGTGGTGGGTGCCATCTTCTTGGCTTGCACGGTTACTTCCTGAATCTGTCGGGTGTTGTCAACCATTGTCACCTTGAACATGCTCTTGTTTCCTATCTTTTGGCTATATTTCTTATAGCCGATGTAGGTAATCTCCAGCGTATTGTTCGGATCCTTGATGTTCATGGTAAAGTTACCATTCATATCGGTGATGGCCTGACTGACAATACGGTTGTTCTTATCTATCTCCTTGACGTTAGCACCGATGATGACATCAATTTCATCAGAAACGGTACCTGAAATACGCCGTTGCTGTGCGCTTACAGGTAGTGCCATGAGTGCAGCTACCCAAAGCAGTAAAAGCTTATTTATTTTATTCATAGTAGGATGATTTTATCGGATAGCGTACCTCTTTAAATATTCCCTTGCCTTAGTGGTCGTTTCCCATGTCTTTGAATGGTCGCCGTCCACGAGTTTAACATGATTAAGATAACCGGGGATGGAGTGAATGACGGCTGCACTGGACGAGTTGATGGTTTTGCCCTTCATCTGTCCCTTAGGAGCCTCATTACATGAGATGTCGCGTGCCAGGATGTTCCGCACGTCTTTCCCGTCAATCTCATCAAGTGTTGCAAAAGGCTGAACGGCACCGTCCATATTGTTGCCGTTTGCCTTCCAAGTCACGTCGTCGCAGACACGGAGCTGTGTTCCGTTAGCGCCACCGGGCACGCGGTCCACGTGGAGTTTGCAGAACAGCTCGAGTTCCTTATCGTAGCTGGATGTTACCATTTCGTTGGCAGCAAGTGTGGTTCTGTCAGCGAATACCGAGTTATCTGCGAAGTGATAGCGTACGAAGTTGGTCAGGTAAGTGATCTTTGCGGCGATACGGATGCTGTCCTCCTTGGTCAGGAGTTCGTCCGTGTACTCTATTTCGCCGTCGGGAGTCAGCCTGGGCTGACCATCGTCATCGAGGAGAGGCTTGCGGTGGTTCTGGTAGTCCTCGTGAATCTCTTCCCAAGTGGGCAGGCCGTGCGCAATGGCATCTTCGACTGCCTCATTGGTGGGAACGAAGATTGTATAACGGTAGTTATTGAAGAACTGCACGTTGTAGTCCAGACCCTTGTCGTCGGTGAAGATCTTGAACTTCTTGAGTGCGGACTCGCGCTGTGTCTTGTTGAGACTTCCGTCCACAAGGCCACAACCGATAATCTCTGTTTCATAGGCTTCAGCCGTACAGAGGTTGTAGAACTGGCTGTAGGGCGTCTCGCCTGCATTCTCCTTATACTGGTCGTAGTCGTTGGTGAAGATGCTGTAAACGCTTCGGTATGTGGGAACCAACGGTGCATTGAGCACGAAGGTATAACCGTTGTCCGTTTCGTTAGGCTCTATTACCTTACAGGAGAGGACACCTGGTGCATCGCTCACGACGCCCTGACGTTCGTTCTCAAGCTGGAAGCCGCCCTTCACGGCAATCACATTGTCTTCCGCATCGCGAACCACCTTCACGGCATTACCGTTCTTGGAGAGGTAGTACTCAGGAAGAGGATCGGAGGTAGGAATGTCGTAGTATTCCTGGGTAGGCAGCTTGCTGTTTCCATCGCTGCTGTGTGCCATGGGATTGGTACCGTCGTGTACGATGGTATGGCTCTCCAGGATGTCCTTCAAGCGGTTCGTCACCTCCTCGTTGGTATAAAGGCTGTTACCGGGGATGACATTACCGATGTTTCCTACTGTTCCCTTGTCCTGGTTGTAAATGCAGTAGTAGTTTCTGAACCTCAACCTCACGGGAAATGTACCGCCGACGAAGTAGAATTCGATGGCACGCGGCGTGCTGCTCTTCATGCTGGCGGGGTCGTAGTAGTAGAAGAGGGCCTCGTCGGTAGGCAGCAGGAAGGTGAAGCGGCTCTGCATGGCCTTAAGGTAAGCGTAGTAGTTCAGATTCATGTAGTCGTCGTAGATGGCAGACTTGATGATCTTACTAACATTAGTAATGAACGCGGGCGCAGTAACTGAGCGGTAGTCGGCGGGCACACAAGTTCTCTTCAGCACATAGACCGCGCCGTTGCTGGCCAGCAGACAGGTGTCAAGCTCGTTCTCGCTGACGGACTGCCAATCCTCGAACAGAGGATCCATGGCATCGTCGGTGAGCTTACCCCACTTGCTGGGAACAGAACCCACGAAGGAGCGCTGCATGAAGTTGTTAATCAGCTTGTCGAGTGTACCGACAGGGATGCAGTCGATCTGGCGGTAGAGGGCTTCGTTATCGCCCTGTGTGGGGGGAACCCATTCTATTGCGTCCGGAGTACCCTCCTTAGCGTAATAGACCTTCAGCAGACGCTGGCCGGCACCCTTGGTGAAGTAGTGCCACATCTCATCGTCGCTGGGGACGAGCATTGCGGCCATGTCCTTGCGGACATCCACTTCGTCGTAGTAACCGTTCCATCCCGGGTCATACTTGAGGGCAGGAATACGGTCGGGGGTCGTAAGGTCCTTGTAGGGGTTGTAAAGCTGATAGAGGTGAGTTCCGTCGGGACCCGGCTCGAACTTGGGGATTTCAC
Organism: uncultured Bacteroidales bacterium; assembly: GCA_902776455.1. Lineage (GTDB taxonomy): Bacteria > Bacteroidota > Bacteroidia > Bacteroidales > Bacteroidaceae > Physcousia. The sequence continues at coordinate 38,403 of CACYQI010000015.1, forward strand.
CATTCTCAGCAGGCCGTACGTAGCCGGCCTTCACGGAGAAGTTGTTGTTGGAGAAATACCTCTTAGTAAAGATAGAGTCCTTGAACTCGGGGTGAAGTCTCTGATAGGCGTTTGTGATGCGCTCGCAATAGAAGGGTGCACTGAAACGGTCGAGAATGTGGCTGAAGATGTTTGTCTTTCCGTTGGTGCGAATCACCTCAGCCATGTTAGTGAACGGGCAGAGGGGTTTCTCCGTCATGTTGACGTAACCATTCTCGCAGACGCCGTCCTTCCCCATGAGGAGTGCATCATAAATATGTACATCACTTGTTTTGCGCTCACGCCCCATGAACTTGGCAAAGTCATTGTCGTCGATGATGTTCCTCGACATGTGCTCTGCTGTGAAGTGGAGCATCATGGGGAGTGTGGAGTCGATGGCAAGGTAGATGCCATGTCCGCCATTGGATGCGCGGAAACGCTCCCAGTAGTCCTTGTCTGTACCGCCGTCGTAGTAGTAGTTGTAGCTTGACGGGAGGTCTTCGGGGGCCACATAGGTGATGGAGTCAGTAGCCTCGACGTCGGTGTAGCGACGCATGTATTCGCCGCGAGTGGGTGCATCGGTTCCGTCGGACTGGCTGCTGGCCAGGTTTTCCATCACGATGGCGTTGTTGAGCATACTGGTATGTATCAACAACTTTTTCTGTGCCTGGCTCAAGTTCTCGTAACTTGTAGCATAGTGCCAGGGGTTGCTTTGCGGCAGTTTGGCGTTGGCTGCAAAGAAGGCGTCCCAAGCGGAGTCGTTGGCCACGAAGACTGTTTTCGAACCGGTTCGGTTCAGCACTTCAGTCAATGGGCGCACGCCTTCGAGGTTCACATCCTTGTCAGCCAGCAATTTCAGATAGGTCCTGAAATTACCTTTCTGCTCGAGACTTTCGTAAATGCTTGAGTTGAGCCAACTGGGCTTTTCGTCGTCCAAGATGAACTCATCCTTACAAGCATACATCAGTCCGACAGCTGCCAGCAGACACGCCACCCGTGAGGAATGCCTGCTCCATTTGCTTAAACGGTTTGTCATACGCTTAGTTTATTTTAGTTTTTTATTGTTTTTCTCGTTTTTTCGCTTCGTTTTGTGCCTTTATGCGCACTCAACAGAGCAAATTTATGTTTTTTTTAACGACATACAACACACGGAACACGAAAAAGGTGTTTGTTTTAAGGTTATTTAACAAAAATAGGTTAAATTTATTCAACGAATGTTGTCTTTTCGGGTAGAAAAGCCTTGTTTTGGCGGTTGAAAGTGGAGCGAAAAAAGTGTGACCACGGAAACGGTCTCGCGGGAGGCTTGCGAGGGGGGGTAACAGACTGCCCTCCGACGGGCAACGGAAGAGGCAGGGGTGCGAGGTGCGGAGTGGAATGCGATATTTCACGACATCGTGCAACGGCAAAAAGACTGCAAGGGAGCGGCCAAATCGGCTATGGCGATGCTGGTCGCTCCCTTGCGTTGAGGACTGGCCGAGGGTGGGTCAGGGTGCCATATAGGTCTTGCCGTTGCGGATATAGAATCCGTGGCGTGGCGCTTGCTGCAGCCGACGTCCTGCCAGGTCGCATATTATGTCGTTCTCTTCCCTGTTTTCCGATGGTTCGGGTATAGCGTCGATGATGTCGGAGAGGTCAACTTCCTGCCATTCGGACCACAGCGAATTGCCGTCGTCGCACACGGCCTGAACGCGATAGAAATAGGTGTCCGACTCTATCGGGGCGACGGCGTAACTGGTTGTGGTCAGGTCTGTGAAGGTTGTCACCGTGCCGGCTCTTCCGCTCATGTCCATTATGTTTACATTATAGAGCAAAACACGGCGCTTTGCAGCTGTTGTCTGGAACCCTACGCTACAGCCTGTGGGGACGTTTTCGAAGGTGCATCGGTATGTGGCAGGCTCGGCAGTCAGCTGAACGGTCTGTGTGGCAATGGTTTGCGTGCCGTCGTTCAGCGAGACTACTATACTGCTGCCCTCGGTGCTGTAGTAGGAGGCTTCGAACTCTACAATCAGGGTTCCAGCCTTATAGTCAAGGGCTGGCGTGTTGAGGAAACCGCTGGAGGCGACGGAACCGATGCGGACAGAGGCATCGCGGGTGCCGTAGATGAACTGCAGTTTCCAGCCGGGAGTCTGCGTGAACCTGTCGATGATGCTGCTTCCGATGGAAGAATTCACACTTACTTCGCTGAAGCCGGAGAAGTCCTCGGCCAGTATGGTTGCAGGCTCCACCTTGTCGCTCATTGCCTTGAGCTGAAGGGTGTAGGCGGTCGCCCCATTGACGGGCATCCAGTTGAGGGTGAAGGAATCTCCCGAAATGTCTGTGGGTGAGGCGAGTTCGGGCGTGGCGAGGGGGACGTAGTTGCCATAGACGAAGTTGATTTTGCCGTCGGCAGTCTCGGTGATGTCGTGGATGAGGTTGGCGTGCAGCTTAGTGCCGTACTTCTCAGCCTTGAACCATGTGAGGGGCTGCACTTCGGTCACGCCGCACTTGCCGGGATAGGGGTCGCCGGCCTCGTCGCTGGCTGTGATTTTGTACATATAGCCGTCTATTTTGTTGCCCTCGAGGTCGCCGAACTTGTTGTCGGCAGGCAGGAAGGTCATGCGCTGGTGGTCGGGGTCGGCATTGACGTTGTTGGCTTCCCAAACAGAGCGGTTGTAGTCGATGTGCCACACCATGAGTCCGTGCCCGAGGTTGTACCTTCCGAAGCTCTTCTGCTGGCGGTTCTCCAGGATGAAGTACTCGTTTTCGTTGCCGGAGTTCCTTATGATGTACGCCTCTCCCTCTTCGTTGATGGCGGGCATGCCTTTCACCTTGCAGGGGTCGGTCAGAGGGATGAGGTCTATCCAACCGGCCATCCATCGCTCATAGGCGGTGTATGGGCTGGGCACCTCGCCCATGCCGTTGGGTCCGTTGTAGCTTCCTCCGTCGAGGAGGTCCCAGTTCTGTCCGCCGGAGCCGCCCGAATAGGAAGAGTCATAGAAGTCGGGGAAGCCGAGACAGTGGCTGAACTCATGGCAGGCGGTGCCGATGCCGGTGGTCTGCCGCGGGTTTTCCAGCTCGTTGGAGACTGCGTAGGTGTCGATATAGACGTTGTCCAGCAGCTGCCATCCCGTGCCGCTTCCGTAGGATTTGGCAGAGGTGAGGAACCATTCGTGCGGCCAGATGTAGCCAGACTGCCCGAAGAAGGTCTGTCCGGCAAACACGACATAGACCTGCTCCACCTCGGCGTCGTTGTCCCAGTCGTAGTCGGCATAGTCAACCTGCGGGTCGGCAAGTTTCAGCGCCTCGATGACCATCTCGGCAGCCCGGTCGCTGAGGTTGCTGTTGGGAGCCGAGCCGTAGTACTCGCGGGTGTTGCTGAGGGTGAGCGGACCGATGATGTCGAAGTCGATGGAAAGCTGTCCGTAGCTCTGCTCGAGGAAGTAGTCGCGCACAGAGCCTACGTGGTTGTAGAGCGAGTAGCCCTGCTGGTTGAAGCAGTTGTTCCAATGCGTGGAGGCTCCGCTCTGCATTTTCTCGTCGGAGAACTGAACGAGGAGGACGAGTCCTCGCTTGGTCTCCTGCTGGGCGTTGGCGCGCCAGGGGCCTTGTCGGTGCCTGAGGGCGAGGTTGGCCTGCCGCATCTTCTCCAGCCTGGCCAGTCGTCTCTCGTTGACGCCCGGCAGGCGTTGGGTGTGGTGTATGTGACGGCGGTTGGGCACTCCGGCCAGAGGCTGTGCTCCGACGGAAAGGCAGCAAAACAGCACTGCAATAAGTGTTTTCAGGTTTCTATACATACCTTATTATATTATTTAAGTTTCGGGAGTTATAAGATGAAGTTAAATAGGGAGTTAAGCCTGCTTTGCAGGCTGGAAGTTAAGCACTGCGTGCTGGACGATAGCTTTGGATATTGTCCATTTTAACTTCCACGAGCGGAGCGAGTTTACTTCCATTTTAACTTCCATTTTAACTTCCGAAACTTCAGTTATATTATATTATAATGTGTTTGCGGGTGTAAAGGTACGACTTTTTATTCAAATTTCACCTCTCTTCTTCCAATTTTCAACTATTCTTCGTACCTTTGCGCCCTGTTATGGAGAAAAAAGAGAAAACGGGGAAGGTTTTCCTCATCGCGGGGAGCGAACCGCTGGGAAGTGCGGGCGTCCAGGCCGACATCAAGGCTATCACGCGTTGCGGAGGCTGGGCGGCCGCCGCGCTCACCTGCATTGTGGACGAGGACGTCCACCGCATCAAGGGCATCCACCACTTGCCGACGGACTTGATTGTCTCGCAGGCGGAGTCGTTCCTGAGCACCGTCGGAGCCGACTGCATCAAGACGGGCATCCTGCCCACCGACGAGATTATCCATGCTGTGGCCGGAGTGCTGCAACGCTTCTGCAGGCAGCCCATCCTCATCGACCCTGTCATCGTGAACTTTGCCGGCGAGCAGCTGGTCAGCGACGCGGCCATCGCCGCCTACAAGAACGAGCTTTTCCCGCTCGCCACACTCATCACGCCCAACATCCGCGAAGCGGAGTTCCTGCTGGGACACGCCATCAGCGACCCCGAAAGCGACCTCCGCAAGCTGAGCGAATGGGGATGCAACGTGCTGGTAAAGAGTGTGGAAGAGGGCCGCTACTTAGTGGATTACCTCTACGACCGTACGACTGAGACGCTCACGCCGCACCCGAAGAAGAAGCTGGCGCTCGACGACCGCAACGGCACGGGCGACACCTTGGCCAGCGCCATCGCTACCCATCTGGCAAAAGGCGACGACCTGGCGACCGCCGTCATGCGCGCCGAAGCCTACATGAACTACTTCCTGGCTGGTCCGCGCTACTACATCAGCGCCGAACTGTAAGGCCGTAACGACCGCCATTTCCAGAAGGTTTGTCCTGCTGTCCAGGGAGAATCATGAGCACTTCTGCTTGTGCGCCTATCCTTCGGCTTCCCTGACGACAAGCAGTCAAAGGGGGCTTTGTCCAAAGTCTCGCCTGTTATCTTTCGCACTTTCAGTGCTTTACTCCCATTCAACAAAAGGGGAATCTGACGGAACTCTCAGCCTCATGGAAAGGCACTCCGCGGGGGAGGGTTTTACGCTCCGTGGAGCATCGCCCGATGCTCCGTGGAGGAAAGCCCGATGCTCCGTGGAGTGTAAAACCCACCTCCACGGAGCATTATTTTTAGAGGCACGCACAAGGCTCGCAAGCCTATGGCGGCTATAGTTGCTATAGTAGCTATAGTTTCTATAGAATCTATAGAATCTATCGTCGCTATAGCTGTGGCGGCTAAGCCGAGGCAAGGCTTCTCAGCCTGCCAACTTGTTATTTCTCAGTGTGCTCCTTGCCTTCGTGGGCACCGTACTGGCCGTAGAGGCCATAGTGGCCGTAGTGTCCGTAGCCGTAGCCATACTTGCTGTATTTGCCGTACTTGCCATACTTGCCGTAGCCATAGTAGTAGCCGTACTTCTTCTTCTTCATGTCAACGGCATTGAGCACAAGGCTGATCTTGGGCAGCTTTTCTTCGGCATTGAGGCTGTTGATGAGGTCGAAGTTAGCCCGCGGGCTGTAGTCGGCACGGCATACGAAGAGGCACATGTCGGCCACACGACCGATGGAGAGGGTATCGCTCACCAGACCGATGGGCGGCGTGTCGAGCAGGACGTAGTCATAGTGCTCCTTGAGAAGCTCGATGGACTTGTCAAGCTGTTCGCGCGAAATGAGTTCGCCCGGGTTGGGAGGTATGATGCCGGCAGGCAGCACGTCGAGGTTCTTGTTGACTACGCTGTGTACTATTTGGTCGTCCAATGCTCCGAAGGTCATGTCGTTGCCAGAGAGGAAGGTAGTGATGCCCTTCTTGTCGCTCGGCAAGCCAAAGAGCTTCACCAGACGGGGCTTGCGGATGTCGAGGCCTACGACGACGACCTTCTTGCCCATCAGTGCCAGCGACATGGCGAGGTTGGTGCAGACAAACGTCTTGCCCTCACCGGGAATACAGCTGGTGCAGAGGATGACTCTCTCCTCTCCCTCGAGGATGAAGCGCAGATTCGTACGCAATCCGCGGAATGCCTCCTCCATCGCATTGTTCGTATTCTCGCGCACCACGAGGGCTTTCTCGCCATCGACGGTCTTGCCAGCCAACGGGATGTCGGCCAAGATACTGATTTTCGTCAGCTTCTCCACGTCTTCGCGTCCCTCGATGCGGTAGCGGAGCAGGTTCAGCAAGTAAATAAGGCCGATGGGGAAACCTATGCCGAGCAGCAGCGCAATGAGCCAGATGATGTTGCTCTTCGGTGCCACTTGCCCCATGAGCTGCGGGGAGTCGATGATGCGGGCCTTGGCTGCCGTGCTGGCCAGGGAGATGTAGTTCTCCTCGCGCTTCTGCAGGAGCATCAGGTAGAGGTTGGCCTTGATTTCCTGCTGACGGCTCATGTTCGTCAGGGCACGCTCTTGGGTGGGCGTACTGCTGATGCGGCTGCTGTACATGCTGTACTGCCTGTCGGCACTCGACTTCTGCGTCATCACGTCGTTGCGGATGGCGTCGAGGCTCATCTGTATGGAGGGCCACATCTCATCGAGCTGGGCTGTCAGGTTCTGGACGTAGGGGTTGTCCTCGCTCGACGACTTGAGCAGACGGTTACGCTGCAGCACAGCCTCGTTGTACTTGCTTATGAGGGCGTTGAGGTTGGCATTGCTCAGGCCAAGATTGGCAGGGATGACCTGCTTGGCGTTGGCGGGATTGTTCACGTAGTTGACCAAGGCATTGATGAGGTTCAGCTGGGTCTCGAACTCCACTTGCTTCTTCTGGTACTCGGTTGTACTGGAGAGGGCATTCGTGGCATCGTTGGTCAGGTTGATGAGTTCGTTGCTCTTCTTGTACTGCTCCATGTCGCCTTCCGTCACGTCCAGCTCGCCGCGGATGAAGTCGATACGTTCCTTGATGAACTCCTCCGTCTTCATCGCCACCTCGTTCTTGTCTTCGTTGGCATCGTCGTTGTAGCTCTTGAAGAGTTCGTTCAGATAGTCGAGCGAGCGGCCCACCTGCGTGTCGGTGAAGGAGAGCTGTGCAACGGTCGTCATCTTGCTGGTAGCTCCGGCAGAGAGCTTGCTCCTGTACATGCGTGCAGCCCTCTCGATGGGAAGGATGGTGGCATAGAGCTTCTCGTCCTTCCACTTTGTGCCGGGGTTCTGCTGGAAGATGATGACGCCCATCGGCGTGTTGATGCTGCCGGGCAGCTTCTGGAGGTTGTGCTCGAAGGTGACAGGCTCTTTCTGTCCGGGCAACATCACCTTGCCCACGATGTGCAGGCCCTTTCCGGCCTTGGTGATCTCTATGTCAATCGTGTTGCGCAGCACAGCAAGCTGATGCTGCGGCATGTCCACGATGATAGGGTTGTTCTGATACTGCTCTATCTTCTTGACTTTCCCCTCTATCGCATAGCTGACATAGAGCTTGAGCGACTTCACGACGCGGCTGTTGATGTTGGTGCTGGTCAGAATCTCCAGCTCGTTCTCAAAGCCATTCGTGTTGGAAATGATGCCCATACTCTCCAGGTTCATCTGGCCTCCCATGGCGCGGCGGGCATTGCCTTCGTTGTCCTTAATCAACACCTTCATCGACGAGGTGAACACCGGCTGGGCGTAGCGCAGATAGCAGAACGCTATCGAAAGCGCTATGAACGTGGACAACAGGATCCACTGCCAGTTAAGTACTACGATTGTCCAAATCGACGATAGGGTGAAACCACCGGATTCTTCTTCTTTCTGTAATTCTTCGTTTGCTACGTAATCTGCCATATTATCTCGTATTATGTTTTGCTTAACCTTTTATGTTATTATACAATCAGCGTGCAAAGATACGAATTAATATAATAATGTTAAAGGAAATGCAAGGAAAATTGTGCTTCGCAGCGATTTCATCCCTTTTCTTTGCCAAAAATCGCACAAAAAGTCGTAACTTTGCCTACGAAGTATGCGCATCATGCACACACCTCTCTACACAATGCATCGCAAAGGAACAACAAATATAACCGTACGGGACTTGCTTTTGGAATGCGTCGCCATCCTGGTCGAAGCACTCCTCTGGCTCGGATGCGTCTATGCTGCCACAAAGCTGCAGGCAGGAAAAACGGGAGCCGTCGCACCCTTTGTCTGGCTTGTACTCATGGCTTGGGGCATCACGTTCCTGTTCGTAGCCACGCGCATCTTTCCCAACAACGCCTGCAGCCGCACGGCTCGGCGAGACGAAGTGGTGGCTTGCGCCATGAAGACGGCTGTAGCCTTCGGCGTTCTTACCTTAGCTGTCTTCACGGAAAGAAACGCCCTGCAACTCCTCTCCTGCCTCTTCTTCTGCATCGCCTTGACGTTGGAACGGCTCATCCTCAACAGCTGGTTCATTCGCTACTGCTTGCGAAACGGCGAACACGGCGTGTTCATCGCGGGCGAAGAAGCTGTCTGGCAACAGAAAGCCTTGCAGCAGAACACCTACGGACTGAAGCTTCTCCGGCTGGAAACGCCTGCCTCTCAGCAACAGGAAGGGCAAACGGCAGAGCTGCTGAATGCTTTCCTTGCGGCTCATCCCGAGACGGGAAGCGTCTATTGCGACACGTCGTTTCTGCCTGCAAAGGAGCTGGAAGCCGTTGCTCACACTTGCTGCGAACAAGGTCTGACACTTCACCTTCTGCCCCTCCCCCACCAGGCATTGCCCCAATCGGTGGAGAGCGAATGTCGAGGCACAGTGGAGGTCCTTTCGCCGGCCTGCCTTCCGCTACGAAGCATAGCCAACAGAATAATCAAACGCTTGACGGACATCGTGTTGAGCCTCATCGTCCTGCTCACCGTCTTTCCGCCCTTCGCCCTGATTGCCTACATTTGCATCAAGCGGCAGAGCCACGGACCGGTCTTTACGACCCGACATCTCTGCGGCATGAACGGCAAGAAGTTCCTGAGCCTCACCTTCCGTACTCGGCACTACGAGGAAGCCCCTTCCTTCTTCGACGGCACGGGAGATCCGGGTTACTTCCCCTTCGGAAAGTTCCTGAAGCACTCGCGGCTCGAACTGTTGCCGCAGTTCCTGTGCGTCCTTTGGGGCAGCATGACGATTGTCGGCTCGCAGGCGATGTTGCCGGAGCACTACGACAACTACAGCAAAGAGATGAGGCAGCTCTTCGCCTCCGGCTGCCACCTCAAAGCCGGCATCACTTGCTTCCACTTCCCTTCACAAGGCAAGAACAGCACACAGGCCGATGTCTGGTACTGCCGCAACTGGGGGTTCTGGCTCGACATGCGCATCATGCTCCTGCGTCTCGGCACGTTGCTCAGCAAGTCGAAGGCAAAGTCTATTCATTATATATAATATATAGGAACAACACAAAACCTTTCGGAACTGCCCATTCCGCACTCCCCCCTTGCGGATGGCCTCAGAACCGATAAGCAAACAAACAGTCGAATCGAAAACAAACAGCAAACAGTAAATCGTTAAACAGCAAATAGTAAACCTTTAAATAGTAAATAGTAAATCGTCAAATCGTAAATAACCATCATGTCTATATTCAGTAAATTATTCCGCCGAAACAAAGCGGAAGAGCAGACGAAGGCAGGAGGCATGGAGGACTTCATGCTTCTCATCCGCGTCTATTACCAGGCAGTGATGGCGGCACAGCTTGGTATCAGCAACTTAGCCGCGCTGCCCGACCTGCGCATCTTCAAGCAGACCTACCGCGTCACTACGCTCAACAACAAGCTCGGCCTTGCTGAGAAGAAGTACTGCCGCAAGCTCATGCAGGACATCTACAATGTGAGCGACGGCTTCTTCACAGAGATTGACGGCAGCATCCGCAAGCATTGCCGCAAGATACAGGACGCACAGAGCTACCTCATTCAGTTCCAGGGCTTCAGCCAAGACCTGATGATGCTCATGGGGAACCTCATGCAATGGAAGATGCGACTGCCCAGTTTCTTCCGCGGAGCACTGCGCGAGATGACGGCAAAGCAGATTCACCAAGTGCTGACGAAGAACGAATGGAAGGACGAAGGCGTGCGTCGCGCCTGCTTCTCTGTACGTAGGTATCAAAGCATGCTCGACTATTCAGAACAGTGGATGACTGAGTATGTATATACCATCGTTATGCTCGCAAAGAAGGAGCCAAAGAAAAATAGTGACCAATAAACTTGCATAAAGATAGAAAAAGTATTATCTTTGTCCGCAAATTGAGGTACTTGTGCCATGAATCAGGAACTAAAAGACATCATCATCCGGCTGGAGACGCGCGTCAGACAGCTCATCATGCAGCAGGAAAAGCAGCATGGCGAGCAGGATGTGCTATTGCGAAAACTGAAGGAAAAGGACGAGGAGATACTCAAGCTACAGATTCAGAACGAGGAACTCAAGCAGCAATACAACCGCCTGAAAATGGCGAAGTACATCGACATGGCCGACAACGATGTCAAAGACATGCGGGGGCGCATCAGGGCGATGGTGCGCGACATCGACCGGTGCATCTCTATGCTGAAGGTGAAACAGTAGTGTGGATGAAGTATTAAAGATTAGGGACTAAAGATTAAGGACTTGAGATAATGGAGGACACCCTTTCTATAACACTCCGATTCGGCACATGGACGTTGCCCATGACCGTCAAGCGCGAGGAGGAATACATCTATCGACAGGCAGAAAAGCTCATCAAGGAGAGGTACAGCTTCTATACAAGCAGCTACCCTGGGCAAAGCAAGGAGATGTATCTCGTGATGACCATCCTCGACATTGCGGTGCAGAGCAAGCGGCAGGAGACCGAGGGAAACGCGGAACCTATCCTGGAACGACTCCGCCCGCTGCTTTCGGAAGTGGAGGCCGCCATAGCTGACGATAAGGTAAAAAGGTGATACAGCCACTTCTCTTGACTCCAACGCAGGTTCACGGTTGCTCCCAAACGGGATGGCAATCGCCCTACTCCTGCGGGAATAACTCAAAGACCCTGAGCAAACAACATTTCAAAGAGTAAGCAAACAGTTAACAGTAAATAGTTTAATCGTAAATCAAGAACATGACAGTAGATATCATTGTAGCCCTCTCGGTTGCCATCATAGTGTTCTTCGTCCTTGTGGCCGTATGGTACTTCGTGGCCGTTCCTTCCAAGCGAAAGGCTCTGGCCGAAGAGGCACGCGAGAACGCCGAGAAAGAGGCAGAAGTCATCAAGCAGAAGAAACTGCTTGAAGTGAAGGAGAAGTTCCTGAGCAAACGCACGGAACTCGAGAAGGAAGTGCGGCAGCACAACCAGCAGATACAGCAGGCCGAGAACCGCATCAAGCAGCGCGAGATGCAACTCAACCAAAAGCAGGACGAACTGACGCGGCGCAAGCAGGAAGCCGACGCCCAGCGGCAACGCATGGAGACACAGCAGGCACTGCTCGAGAAGAAGGAGGAAGAGGTGAAGGCACGCTTCTCCGACCTCATCAACCAAGAGCGGACCAAGCTCGAAGAAATCTCCGGACTCAGCGTCGAAGAAGCACGCGAGCGACTCATCGAAACGCTGAAGGACGAGGCTAAAACCAATGCCGCCGCCTACATCAACGAGATAATGGACGATGCACGCATGACGGCTACGAAGGAAGCTAAACGCATCATCATCCAGAGCATACAGCGCGTCGCCACCGAAACGGCCGTAGAAAACTCCGTCACCGTCTTCCACATCGACGACAACGACGTGAAGGGACGCATCATCGGACGCGAAGGACGCAACATCCGCGCACTCGAAGCCGCCACTGGCACCGAGATTGTCGTGGACGATACACCCGAAGCCATCGTCATCAGCGCCTTCGACCCCATCCGACGCGAGATTTGCCGACTGGCTCTTCACCAGCTCGTTAGCGACGGACGCATACACCCCGCACGCATCGAGGAAGTGGTGGCAAAGGTCAAGAAGCAAATCGAAGAGGAAATCCTCGAAGTGGGAAAGCGCACCACCATCGACCTCGGCGTACACGGACTGCACCCCGAACTCATCCGCATCATCGGCAAGATGAAGTACCGCAGCAGCTACGGACAGAACCTCCTCCAGCATGCTCGCGAGACGGCCAACCTCTGCGCTGTCATGGCCTCCGAGCTGGGTCTCAACCCCAAGAAGGCGAAACGCGCCGGACTGCTGCACGACATCGGCAAGGTGCCCGACGAGGAACCCGAACTGCCACACGCTCTCTACGGTGCCAAGCTTGCCGAGAAGTACAAGGAGAAGCCGGAGATCTGCAACGCCATCGGTGCACACCACGACGAGATGGAGATGACTACGCTGCTCGCACCCATCGTGCAGGTCTGCGATGCCATCAGCGGAGCACGTCCCGGAGCACGTCGCGAGATTGTAGAAGCCTACATCAAGCGACTCAAGGACCTCGAGGACATCGCCATGAGTCACCCGGGCGTCGTCAAGACCTACGCTATCCAGGCTGGCCGCGAACTGCGCGTCATCGTCGGAGCAGACAAGATTGACGACAAGCAGACCGAGCTGCTCAGTTCGGAGATTGCTACACGCATACAGAACGAGATGACCTATCCCGGCCAAGTCAAGATAACGGTCATCCGCGAGACACGCTCCATCGCCTACGCCAAGTAACGGCGTAATACCTTAGAACACAGCACAAAGCCCGAGACACCTCGGGCTTTTTTCGTATCCTGATTGTAGGCTTCAGCAGAGGTCAGCACAGGGGGCAGTTTCATGCTCCACGGAGCATCGGCTTACGCTCCACGGAGCATCGGCTTACACTCCACGGAGCATAAAACAACACTCCGCAGGGCGAACATTTGTTCGTGCGGATTTGCAATCCGCACGCGTTGGGTGTAGGGATTTGTAATCCCGAAGGAATATCATCGCATTTATTGCTATGCAAGGGAAAAGCACCTATGGTGCTTATTTAGCGGACTGCAATAATTTTAAATTATTGGTGTCCGGGGAAAAGCATGCGCACCTCAATTGACGCTCCTATCCATCGGCTTCCCTGACGAAAAGCAGCTCATGGGGCTTATCTAAAGTCCCGAAGGGACGAGAGACCACAGACGGGGGCGCAAGCCCCCGGTTCAAAGAAGCCCCGAGGGGGCGACAGAGACCTAAGCATGTTGTTATTAAACAAGTTACATGTTCTGTCGCCCCTTCAGGGCTTATTATTGTTCTGCGACCCTATCCCGGGGGTTTCACCCCCGTCTGTGGTCTATCGCGCCTTCAGCGCTTATTTAGCGGACTGCAATAATTTTAAATAATGACTCCCCCCCCAGCCCCTCCCCTTCGAGGGGAGGGGAGCCGCGGCGGACTTCCTAAGCTCCGATGCACCAAGCCCCTCCCCCAAAGGGGGAGGATGGGAGGGGGCTTTCCTCCTCAAAGGGGATGGGGTCGGGGAGGATGGGAGGGGGCTTTCCTCCTCAAAGGGGATGGATTCGGGGAGCATGGGAGGGGGCTTTCCCCCTCAAAGGGGATGGATTCGGGGAGCATGGGAGGGGGCTTTCCTCCTCGCTGCTTCACTTCTTCTTCGGCTGCTTCTGGAACTTATACATGATGTGCAGGAGGCCGTATCGCGGCAGGACATTGGTGTAAGTCTCTGTTCGGCCTTGGGCGTTGATGGTGCGCGTGACGTTGGAGAGCTGCCCGAGGATGTCGAAGCCATCAAGCATCACGACCCACTTGCCCTTGAAGAGCGCACGGGCCAGGCGGGCGTTCCAGACGACATCGGCTGTGTTGAGGCTCGCATCGTTGTAGCCTGTGCGCCCATAGAGCGTGAGGTCGGTGGTGAGGTCGAACTTCCAGGGCAGGTGGACGATAGCGTTTGCGCCGATGCGGTACTGCCAGGCGTTGATGTTCTGGAACGTCGAGCGGTCGCTCGTATAGCGGTTCCAAGCCACATCCGACGAGAAACCAAGGGTGTGTTTGCCCAGCGAAAGACTGACTTTAGGCGAGAAGGAAAGCGTGGCACTCTTTACCAAACTTCTGTTGCTGGTAATCTCTTGCTCCTTGCCCCCTGCCTCATGCTCCTCACTCATCAGGTCCACGCTGTTCCTAAAGCTGAACTGCGTGACCATGCTGGCGCTGTGCTTCTTGCCGTCACCAAAGCTGTAGTTGATGGTGTGCTTGGCCGAAGCGTCCCAGTTGCCGTTGACATTCGTGGGACAGAACGTGCGGCGGCCGGTCGCGCGGTCGTAGATCTGACCCATGCCTATCGCGTTGTGGGTGAAGCCATAGCTGAGGTCGACGCGGTTGTGCATACGCTTGTTCATCGAATACAGGTTGCCGTCGAGGACCGCGTCGGTGCGGATGGCGTATCGCAAGTCAGGGTTGCCGATGCGGATGTTCATGGGGTCTGTGTCATCGACGATGCCTGCCTCGTTCAGAAGCTCAGGCGCTTCGCTCCTCACCCGGACTTCGAGTCCGGCATGATGACCTTCCTTAGTCCTCAGCCAAGGCTTTGTCTTGAACTCGAACGTCGGGCTGAAACGGTGGAGAAGGGTGTCTATGCTGCCTCGCTCGTAGTCGTGCCGTTGTGCATTCAGCGTGGCATCAATCCTGAAATCAAGGTAGAACTGACCCCACTCCTTCTGCCCCAAGCCGTATTTGAAGTCGGCCCAAAAGGCGTTTGTGTTGTCAATGTAATGCGCCAGATGACTGTTCGTGCGGTCGAAGACCTGCTGATATTCGGTCACGCTTGGCAGCAAATCGATGGGGTTAGAGAAGCTTGAGTCGGCATTCGCCAGGCGGTCCAGGCGGTAGATGCTCTCCTGCTCGCGCTGATTGCTGTGGGAGAACCAATAGCCCAACACGAATTGTCGGTAGTGTTCGCCAAGGGAGAAGGTATATTGGACGAAGGGATTGAGTTCGAACTTGCTGCGAGGCGGGGTGTCGATGTATTGGTGGCGGAACAAAGGACCAGCAGACCCTCCCCAACCCTCCCTTAAAGGGAGGGAGTTCTCCCCCTTTAAGGGGGAGTTAGAGAGGGTCTGCTGTCGGCTGAACTCCTGCCTTTTGTTCTCCTTGTAGCTGGCGTTTATGCCGAAGTTCAGGAAGTCGCCCGTGCCCTTTATCTTCTTTGTCTCGAACAGACTGGCGTTTGCCTCAATGTCGTGCCCCGTGCCTTTGCTCTCGCGCAGCTGGCGGTTGATGAGTGTGTCGCGCAGGTTCGGACGGGGAGATGTCGGGGAGAAGAGATCGTCGAGCAACTGGTGGCTGACCTCGACGGGTGCAGAGAAGAGGGCCGACGTGCTGCCGGAGGCGTTCCGGAAGTAGCGGTAGCGGGCATCTGCCATTGCCTGTGTCCGCAGTCGATTGCCTTTATAGATGAAGCGGTGCCACGTCGAGACGTCCCACTCTTCGTTCTTCATGTTGCCGAAGCCGTAGTCGTAGGTGTCGCCGTCGGGCAGGAAGGTCTGCGTCGTGGTGTGCGTGTCCTGCCATTCCTTCGCATGATGCGCCTCGACATAGACAAAGTAATCGCGCTTCTTGTCATCGGACATCAAGTTGACATCCACGCGGGCCATCTCGTTGCGACTCAGTTTGCCGGACCTGTCGGGCTGCCATCCATCGCTATATGGCATGTCGCCCGAGCCTTCGTCGTTCAGGTTGTTGGCCTTGGCATAGAAGCGTATGTTCGACCGCTCGTCGCTCCGCATGGCGAAGAGGCGTGCCAGGTAGGGCGTCTCATCCTGTCGAAGACCTGCTCCGGCCTCGATGTTTGCTATCCAGCCCACCATATATTCGCGCTTCAACCGCACGTCGATGACGTGGTGTTGACTGCTCTCGTCGGTTCGTCCGAGCCATTCATTTTCCTCGGTCTGCTTGTCATAGACGGCCACGTCCTTTACCGTGTAGGCCGGAAGGTTCTCGAGCATGAGCTTCCGATTGCCTTGAAAGAGGTCCTTGCCATTGAGCAAGAGGTCGTCCACGAACTTGCCATTGTGGTAGATTCGCCCGTCGCTCTTGAGTTCGACGCCCGGCAACTGCTTCAACAAGGCGTCGAGCATCGAACCTTCGGCCAGTTGGAATTGGCTGGCATCGTACACGACGGTGTCGCCCCTGAAGTAGAATCGGACGCGAGATGCCTTGACGGTCACCTCCTGGAGGGTCTTCGAAACCTTATGAATATAGAAGGGCGAGACATAGCGCGACGTTTCCCGTCGGCCCACACGGTCCACTTCATAGCTAAAGCAAGTAGTCCGGTAGTCGTCCATCGAAATGCGGAAGATGTAGTGGCGGGGCAGAGCGGGCACCTCTATGTTGTAGCGTGGCATGTCGTAGTCCACTTGTCGTCCGCTTCCGTCGAAGTAGAAAGCGCTTTGCCTGGCACGCACCGAGTCGATGAGCGTGCTGTCCTCACTGAGGAGTTCCACCTTCGCATCCATCAGATACTGGCGTGTGCGGGCATCGCAGACCACACCGGAGAGCTTGATGGTGCGCGGCTTGTAGCGTGTGTCGTACTGCACAAAAATCTGCTTCTCCTTGACTTTCACCTTGACGGGCTGTCCCTGGCAGAGCCGTTTGATGGCGTCCATCATCGAGAGACCATTGAGGCTGACGTGGACGGGAAGGGTCTCGAGGTCGTTGGCGATGAAGTTGATGGTGTATTCCGTCTGCATGTCGCGGAGGACGGAAAGTGCTGTGGCGAGCGATTCGCCGCGGAAGGTCAGGTCGCGAGCCGAGAGGCTCAGCCCGAAGCCTATATATATAATAATGTATAGGGCGAGTCGTTTCATTGCTTGCCCCCTTTCTTCTCGTCCGATTCGACGTAGAGCATGTAGAACTCCCTCCTGACGTTGAAGCCGTCGAACATGTTCAGCGTCTCGAGGAACTCGTTGAGTGTCTGCGACGTACGGCAGGTCATGTAGAGTCGGAGACCTTGTGGAGCCTTGTCTTTGAAAGCCACTTGGCAGTCGTAGTGCCTGCCGACGATGGCGAGGATGCTGTCCAGGCGGACGTTCTCGAAGCGGAAGATGGTGTCGCCGTCCTGCACGTCGTAGTAGTACCGCTCAGTCTCGACGGCCGTCGTGTCGGGCTTCGTCGGGCTTTTCGGCACGTCGTTTCCGATGGTAAAGGCTTTGTAGCTGGCCAGCGACATGATGCCGAGGAAGGCGGCGGCAATGAAGATCGCCGCAAAGCGGCGAAGTGAAGAGTGAAGAGTGAAGAGTGAAGAATTTGCTACCGCCGTAGTTTCTGCGAGCGATTCTTCATTCTTAATTCTTAATTCTTCATTTAGAAGTAGCCACGCCTTCTCTGCATCCGGCTCCCTGTCAAGTTCCGCCATCATCGCTTCGAGCTGCTCGTCGGAGTAACGCTCCGGGTGCTCCTGCATGTCGAAGAACACCTGTTTATCGTCCATAGGGTTCATAAGCTGCTGGGATTAAAGTGTTTCTTGATGGACGTGATGATGTGCGAGAGGTGTTTCCACACGGCAACTTTGCTGATGCCCTCCGCCGCGGCAATCTCCTCGTAGCTGTAACCTTCGTTGAAACGCATGCCGAAGATGCGTTGCTCCTGTGCCGAGAGATGGCTGACGACGTACTCCACGATGTCGTCAAGCCTGTCGTCCGACGAACATTGACCATTGAACATTGACCATTGAACATTATCCGCCGACGAACATTGACCATTGGACATTGAACATTGACCATTGTGTATTGAATCTTCGCCATTATTGGCTGTGCCATTTGCCGCTGCGAAATGGTCAATGGTCAATGGTGAATGGTCAATGGCCTTGTGCCTGAGCCGCTTCAGACATCGGTTCCTGACGCTCGTCATCAAGTAGCGTTCCTCCGTACCCGGCACGAGAACCGTCTCGCCACGAAGCAGGCTTTCGAAGATGTCCTGACAGACATCCTCGCTCTCCTGCACGTCGTAGAGCAGGGTGCGCGCCACCCTCTGCATCCGTGCGTAG
>CACYQI010000016.1 GCA_902776455.1 uncultured Bacteroidales bacterium
AGGACAAAGTGACCAGTCGTCACAATATCCGTCCGATAGAAGTCAAAAGCGGCAAGAACTACACATTATCTTCCCTAAAGAAGTGTATGAATAAGTTTGAAGAGTATATGACCACTCCTACCGTTTTGCATGCAGCTGACTATAAAGTAGAGGATGGTATCACCTATCTTCCGCTTTACATGTCACCTTTATTGTAAGTACAAGGAGCGTAAGTCTCGTATTGGCGCTATTAGCTTATAGACGTTCTGCCATTTGGTGTTCCTGGCATCGGCCTTCTTCTTGCTCCGCCTGCGCCTGAGGCTATAACCGAAGAACCATGCGAGGAAGCTGCCTTTCTCCTTCTCTCTGTCAAAGAAGTCGTAGCGTTCGTTCACGATGCTCTCATAGCGCCGGCAGCGCAGTGCCTCGGCTTTCTCCGTCATGCGCTTATTGTAGTCCCTCCTTTTTATGTGGCATTACAATCAATGGAACGCGAATGGGTCAAAAATGGTATGAATCAAGCATAGGCTGGTCCGTCGGAACTCCTGATTCGTATCAGCAATGAATAGATAACAAAGGAAATCAAGCGAAATATCACGACACTCATCTTTTCATTAAATTTCTCTCATGCAAAATTTTCATAAACTCTATACAGCTATACATCAACGTATATTACACATTGATATACCGCATGTTATAAGATGTATAGAGCTTATATCTTTGAAAACATTCCGCCATTTCTCCTATTTTGACCTAAATCTCCTCATTATTTGAGCCTCTCTGAACCCTCTGGCATGATATTTGACATCATACAACATGGTGAAACAAGTTGTTTCACTAGCGAAACAAGTTGTTTCACCGCTTGAAACAAAATGTTTCACGTTAGGAACACTAAGTGAAACACATTATGTATCAGCAGTATAAGCGTCAGAACTCGCCAGTCTTTGTCAGAATTATGCTAATTCCTGTATAGAGCTTTTATTATTTTTAGGCTCTATACAGCATGTAACCTTCGGGTGATTAGTGAGTTAAGTGGCTTGCTGTAGGGATGTATAGAGTTTTCAATAATTTTCATTGAGAAAAGTTATTATGTTCCGAAAATGGTTAGTGTAAAACAGAGAAATAGTCGGAAAAAGCCATGCTTTATGTTGAAGTATCCCCAAAATGCTGATTCTGCGGAAAATGCAAAAATAAGAAATTCCTTGATAAAACAGAGGATATTCAAACACAAAGACAGACCCTCTAAATCTCCCTTAAAGGGAGACTTCTTGTCCTCCCCCTTTAAGGGGGAGTTAGAGGGGGTCTTTTTTAACCTTTTAAATTTTTAATCTTTACTTAAGATTCTTCTCCGGATACATTGTGTTCCACCATGTTGGGTCGTCCTGCAGCCAGCGGGCGAACCAGGCCATGATGCTGTCGTGCCAACGGATGCGCTTGTTGTAGTTGAGGATGTGGTGGTTCTCGCCTTCTACGGTGATGAAGGCGCACTCGCGGCCAAGCAGTTTAAGGGCCGTGAACATCTGTATGCTCTCGTTGATGGGCACGTTGGTGTCAGCGCCGCCATGCATGAAGAGAATGGGCGTGTGCACCTTGTCGGCATTGAAGAGCGGAGCATGACCGCTGTAAAGCTCCATATTGTTCCACGGGTAGGAGTGTGCTGCGGAGGTCGTGCTGTAGGTGTAGCCCCAGTAGCCGTATCCCCAGTAGCTGGCGGGATTGCTGATGCCGGCATGGCTCATGGCAGCGGCGAAGATGTCGGTCACGGTCTGCAGGTACATCGTCATGAAGCCGCCGTAGCTGGCTCCCATGCACCCCACCTTGTCGGCCTTGACGAAGGGATGTTCCTTGCAGAACTGCTTGGTACCCTGAATGATGTCGTCGGCTGTGTAGTCGCCGTAGGCATTGACATGTCGCGAAGCAAACTCCTGTCCGAAACCGCTGCAACCCGATGGCTGAATGAGGTAAACCACATAGCCCATCGCAGCCCATTCCTGGAAGTTGTAGTAGCTGTCGAGGAGTCGTCCCACGGGCGAGCAGCCGCCGTAGTAATAGACGAGCATGGGGTACTGCTTCGTCTCGTCGAAGAATGGCGGCAGGAAGTAGCAGCCGTAGATGGTGTCGCCTCGCTCGGCCTTGAAGTTCCAGTCGTGGCATTCGCCCAACTGTATGTCTTTCAGTCGGGTAGGGTTGAGGTCGCAGAGCACGCGCTCCTTGCCGGTCTTGAGGTCGCGCAGCCAGCAGCGGTCGGTGCTCATGCTGCTCTCGCCGATGTAGGCCAGGAGGGGCTTCTCTTCGGCAAGGCTGAAGCTGCTATATATATATGGTTCGGAGAGGGGCAAAAGCTCAGCGACCCCCTCTAAATCTCCCCGAGGGGAGACTTTGATGCGATAGAGACTCTTCAGGTCGCGGTTCTCGCAGAGGGCGTAGATCATGCCATCCTGTTCCGACCACTGGTAGGACGTGACGGAAGGGTCGAAGTCGCGCGTCAGACATTGCACTTCCTTTGTCTCGAGGTTCATGATGAACAGCTCGTACTCGAAGCTGTTGGGCACAAGACCTTCCGAGAGGGTGTTGCCTATGCCGCCGAGAGCCTCGGGACTGCCTGTGAGGGCGAGGTACTTCTCGTCGGGCGAGAAGGAGTACGAGCTGATGAATCCATCGTGGCGGACCAGCGTGTCGACTTGGCCTGTCTTGAGGTCGAGCAGGAGCAGGTCGGTGAATTCAAAGGGACGTTCTGTCAGTTTCTCTGTTCGGATGGACAGGAGGAAGCGGCTGGCGTCCTTGTTGGGCACGACATAGACATTGCGTGCGCCCTTGGTGATGGGTGTCGTGATGCCCGTCTCGATGTCGTAGAGCGAGTAGTTGCGGCGGTTGCGATAGCCAGGCTGACGGTCGTCGGGCTCCAGGATTTGGTGCACATCCTTGTTCTTCTCCTCGGGCACCTTCTCGTCGATGGTGACGAGGAAGTGCTTCAGGTCGTCGGTCAGCCAAGCGTAACCCTTGCCCGTGTATTTGCCGATGAATGTCTTCTCGCCCGTCTTGGGGTCAACGGCCTCGTAGCACCAAGTGCCTTGACTACCGTCGAGCGTTGCTTCTGTCTCGCGGTAGCTGCGCAGGTAGCGGTCGCCTTTGGGAAGCCACCTTTGGAAGCCGTCGAGGCTGAACTCCTTGCCAGTCGCGAGGTCGATGAAGATGTCACGGCCTTCCGTTTCGCCACCCTTAAAAGTGATGTTCTTGTGGATGCGGACGTACTTGCCCGAGCTGGATAGCTCCACGCCATTGATGCGCTCGCCATGCATCATGTCGGCATTCGTCCAGTAGCGCTTGCCTTCGGGATTGATTTCGAGGGGCTGCTCGCTCTCCACGGAAATGCGGAGCGTATCAGAGGGGCAAGGGGCAAGGGGCGAGGAGCAAGAGGCAAGGGGCGAGGAGCAAGAGGATTGAATGGTGTCTTGGCATTCTCCTGCCCCTTGCTCCTTGCTCCTTGCTCCTTGCTCCTTGGGCGAGGGCTTGACGAGTAGCTTGATGCAGACCTCGTGCCGCCCCGGAACCAGCTCGAAGTCACCGCCTTGCTCATTGCCGTCGATGTAGAGCTTGTGTTTGCTCTCGCACTTCACATTGACCTTACCCTTAGCGAAGCCTGTGTTCTGAATGGAGAAGCCGGCGAAATAGAAACCCTCGCGATCGATAGAGAGGGGCAGACTTGTCTTCTCGCCTTTGGGGGACGTCGGCAGGGGGCTTTCCATAAAGACCTCGTCGAGGTCGATTTTGTTGCCTTCCGAGTCGAGGCTGTCCGTCATAAATGGCTTCGCGATAGGGTAGGGACCAGCCAGCCGGATGCCCGTGATGTCTGTCGTTTCTGCTGCTGCCATCAAGGGCAGAAAGCATAGGGAAAGAAGTATGTTACGCATAATGAATAGATGTTTTTGACTGCAAATGTACAAAAAAGATTAGAGATAAAGGAACGTAGCAAAGGAAAAAGTGCAAAAAGAGCCGGCATGCAAATAAATCTTCCGCCTTAGCCCTTGTTTCTTAATTATATTTCTTACCTTATGCCTCAGATGCTATCGTATAAGACAATCCAACCTGACACTCTGGAACTCCTGAGGCGCCTGATGGCAGAGCCGCTGTTTGCGGGCATGTATCATAGCAAGCAGGAAGCCGCGACTCCCTGCTTTCGTAGTGTTAGGGGAATAAGTACTTCTTTTTTATTTAATTCTGTTGCTGTCCGGGAAATAATTATTAGGGCAAGTCATTGCTCTACAGGCCGCGCCGCAGCCCTCAGCAAATGCGTGTGTATGTCTCATTGCCGACATAGAATTACTTCAATTGCTTTGCAAATTCTTTGATGGTAGTGACAGTCAACTTCGGCCAGTCAATTTGCTTGAGGATATCGAAATGAGCATCGTTGGTCACAATGTATTCGGCATTGGCTGCTACAGCACAATCAACAAACTTATTATCATCAGCATCGGCCTCAATTAGCCGGAAATGGTAATAGACATTCAGGAACTCAGTGGTATGCAATCGGGCAATGGCCTCAACCACATTGTGGGCAATATCAGCATTGGTTTTCCGAGCAATGATTTCCTCGTACTCATTGAGAATCTCTGTGTTGACACATAGGCTGACATGGCCAGCCAAAATCTCACTCCATATCTTGTGATACGGACTACGACTGGGCAGAGCCTGTAGCAAACAGTTGGTGTCAAGAACGATGCGCCTCATACGTGTAGGGGGTGTGCATGTGCTCTGCTCCCCATTGTTCTATAACCTGTTCGTTAATTTCTCCCTTGTCCCAAAGAGCATCGATTGCCTTTTGTGCTTTTTGCGCAAAATAGCGAGCCAAGAGGTTCTTAAACTCGTTCAGTTCCACCTCGGAGTTAATCTGCCTCACTGCATTCAGCAGTTCCAGTTGTGCCATTTCCGTGTAGCTCATAGTCAAATCCTTTAGAATTCTGCTGCAAAGATACAAAAAGTTTCACAAACCTACACTATGTTCCCTGCTTTTTTTCTTAGGAACGCTAAAGAATAAATTGAGTTCCGGAAGTTATAAAATGAAGTTAAATTGGGAGTTCTTCGCTTCGCTCAGGCGGTACTTTGAGTACTTTGACTATTGCCTCAAGTACAGGCAGAACGCGGAACAACGCTTCGCGCAGGAGGTTCTTGGATGCTTTAGCACCAAGGCGCAGCATCGCTTGCATTGCACTATCATCCAAGGGGAGGACCCGAAAAACCTTGACAGGATTTTGCGCTACTGCGAGGGGAAACGGTCGATGCTGCTGGGGATGTTTTCCGATGCTCCGTGGAGAATCGGCCAACACTCCGTGGAGAGTCGAGCGAAACTCCACGTTGAATTTCCCCTCTCAACTTTCAATTTTCAGTCTCATTCTTTGTTCCGTTTGTCGGTATGTCATGCCGACCTGCCACTTTCTTAACATCGCCTCTGAAAACTCGCCGTTATAACCAGTTGATTATCAGCGGCGATTAAAAATAAGCCCTTTTCCTGTCTTCGGTGGACAAAAGTGCCGCAGAGGCAAAAAGAATGCCTTAGAACGCGTCGGAATGCGAAAAGTATTGACATTATGCGCTAGAAGTGATGGAGGGTTATGGCGGGATTAAAAATCCCTATACTCAATATGTGCGGATTGCAAATCCGCACGAACAAGAGACAGCAGGAAGACTGAATCTCCGCGACTACAATCGCGTCTTTGCGCAATACCAATCCATGAAAATTGCCGCTACCCATAAAAATTATGAATTATGAATTATGAATTATGAATTAATTTATGTACCTTTGCAGGCGAAAAACAGCGGGCTGTTCCCCTTCTTCGGGCATGGCCTGCATCTAACCTACAGATTTACATGAATACAGAAACATTATATTCCATCTTCCGCGAGCATCCTCAAGTGACGACCGACAGCCGCAATACGCCCGATGGCAGCATCTTCTTTGCCCTGAAGGGTGCTTCGTTCGACGGCAACGAGTTCGCCACCAAGGCCCTCGAAGCGGGCTGTGCCTTCGCTGTGGTCGATAATCCCCGCGTGGCGGCCTTGGACAAACGGCTCATCCTTGTTCCCGATGTGCTGGAGACCTTGCAGAAGCTGGCCGCCTACCATCGCAGGACTTGGGGCGGACCTGTGCTGCAGATTACGGGTTCCAACGGTAAGACGACCACCAAGGAACTGACCTCCGCCGTCCTCTCGAAGGGGAAGCGCGTGCTCAGCACCGAGGGCAACCTGAACAACCACATCGGCGTGCCTCTCACCCTCTTGCGTATCAAGCCGGAGCACGAAGTGGCCGTCATCGAGACGGGTGCCAACCATCCTGGCGAGATAGCGGCTCTCTGCCGCATAGCTCAAGCTGACTTCGGACTCATCACCAACGTCGGACGCGCTCATCTTGAGGGATTTGGAAGCTTCGAAGGCGTGAAGCAGACGAAGGGCGAACTCTACGACGACATCCATGCCCGCGGAGGAAAAGTGTTCCTGAATGCTTTCGACGCCGACCTCCTTGAGATGGCTCGCAGTCGTGGCTTTATGCTCAACGACGATGCCCTGCCTTACGTCGAAGGAAGGATATGCGGCACGGGCCCATTCGTCGAGTTCGAGTGGAGGGCAGACATCGATGAGCCTTGGCACACGGTCAGCACGCATCTCATCGGAGCCTATAACATCGCCAACCTTCGTGCCGCTGTCACCGTTGGCCTCTCCTTCGGCATTCGCCCCGAACAGATTGACGAGGCGCTTGCTGCCTACAATCCGACGAACGGACGCAGCGAGTTGAAGCAAGTGGGAAGCAACTGTTTCATCGTGGATGCCTACAATGCCAACCCCTCGAGCATGTCGGCGGCGCTGACGAACTTATCGCTTATGGAGGACGCGCATAAGATGGTGATACTGGGCGACATGCGTGAGCTTGGCTCTGCAAGCTACGAGGAACACAAGCGCATCGTGCGCCAGCTCGAAGGCATGGACTTGGAGCGCATCTGGCTGGTGGGTAGCGAGTTCGAGATGGTGGCAGGAAGCGGCATGCGCGTCTTCAAGGACGTGGAAGCCGTGAAGGCCGCTTTGCAGGAAGAAGCCATCAGCAACACCACCATCCTCATCAAAGGCAGCAACAGCACGAAGCTCTATACGTTGAGCTGAGAATTAAAGATTAAAGATTAAAGATTAAGGATTAAGGCTGATTGTGATGGCTGCGGCAAAAACAACCAAACTTTAATGAAACGAAGATTAAAGATTAAGGATTACGGATTAAGGCTGATTGTGATGGCTGCGGCAAAAACAACCAAACTTTAATCTTTAATCCTTAATCCGTAATCTTTAATCCTTCGTCTTCGCCCCCTTCTTCCCTTTCCGATGGAAGAGTTCCTGCCAGCGGTTGAAGTCGCGCTGGAACTTGATGCCCACGCCTTGCGTAGTGAGAGAGGACTGCGTAAAGTAGCGGTCGTTGGTCTGATTGTATGCTTTCAGCGAGAACGGACTGTTGGGCGAGAGCCGGTACTGTATGTCGAAGTCGCCGATGAAGTTGGCCGTGCCCATCTTGTACTTGTTGTCGCGATAGCCGAAGTTGCCGTTGAATTGCAGTCTTCCCGAGAACATCTTGCCGCTCAGCATGCCTTCCACGTCGAGCTGCTCCCAGCCGGCTTCGCCCGTGCGGAGGTTCGTGCCGAATGACCAATTGCTTCCTCCCAGGGCCTGCGACATGATTTGGTTGAAGCGAGAACTAAGTACGCTGCTCAGCACGGAGTTCATAGCCATGCTGCTCTTCGTTTGCTTTGAGTCGAAGAGCGTGCCGTAGGTGTAGAATCGGCCTACTCCAAGCAGATAGACCGCCTGCATGTCCTTCTCCTCCTCCGTGTTGATCATGGAGCGCACCATCTGTTTCTCGTCCTCGTTGGCATTGGGTATGTCGAAGTCGAAACTGATGCTTGGGCTTCGGGCTATGCCTCCGATGTTCATGATGCAATCGACTCGCGTGTTCGACAGCCCGAGGCCCGTGGCCGAAAGGTCGTCGAGCGAGACGTTCGGCACAGTGTATATGGCCTTCAGGTTCAGGGCTGCCTGCATGGCGTCGCCGCCGAAGATGACGGTTCCATCGGGCTGGAAAGTGAAGTCCTTGCGGATGACGTCGCGGATGGACATGTGGTAAGTGCCTTCGCTCACACGGTATGTGCCGAAGAGCTGAAAGCGGCCCTTGTTGTAGTAGTTGGCGTGCAGACGTCCGTTGCCCATGAGCAGGATGTTGTCGCCCGAGCGGGCATCCATGAGAATGCGTATCTTGGCATCGGGATTGACATCGAGGTTGAAGTTGATGCGCACGTCGGAAGAGAACGGAAGCGAAGGCTCTGTGGCATTCTGCTCCGTGTTGGAAAGGTCGCTGTCGCTCGTCGCGTTCGCCTCTTCGCCTTTCACAATGTACGTCACAAACTCGCTTTCGGTGACTGTGCCGGGTGTTGCCGCATTATAGACGAAAGTAGTTCCGGGCAAAGGCGTGGCGTCCACATCGATGTCGAGCGTGCCTGTCTCGCCGCTCAGATGCACCTGAGCATCAGCGAATGCCGTGCCGTAGAAGTTGGAGCTGCCTTGATTGGGGAAGTTGTAGCAGTGCATGTTGTTGGCATTGATGCTGATGTCGTAGCGCAAGTCCTTAAGGTCGGAGTGCATTAAGTGCGCATCTATCGTGGCCGAATGCTCGCTCATGCCGGGCTTGCCCCAGTTGTCGTAGGTTCGCACGCCACGGAGCCAGATGTTGTCGGGACGCATGATGACGCTATCGCCTGCAACGTGATAGTCCGTTCCGAGAGCCAGGACGTGCATCTTCATCTCGTTGACGAACATGTCTCCCTCAAGGTTGACGTACTTGAAAGGACCGAAAACACGCGTCCAACCCGAGGCGCGTCCCTCGAGGTCGCGGAAGATGCCGCTTGTGAACTTGTTGAGGAAGGAGAGGTCGATCTGGCTTGTCTGGATGTTGAGGTTCAGTCCGTCTTGCGGTCCGTCGGCAGGGATGATGGTGCCGCGCAGGGTAGTGTGGTGCGTTGGCAACGGACCGCGCATGTCGGCTTCGAGCAGGATGGTCCTTTCCTGCTTGCCCCAGTTGGCGTAGATGTCGGTACTGCCGAGGTCGGCCTCGTTGAACGTGAACTCCTTGACCTGCAGGAAAGCGTCGGCAAAGGGTTTCTTCAAGAGCGACGTGCCGTAGATGCTGCCCGTAGCCCTGCCGTCGAAATCGACTTTGTGGAAGTTGACGAGGTCCATGATGTAGGAGATGTCGATGTCGGCAAGCTCGGCCTTCAGCGTGTCCGACGATAGTTCGGAGATGCGGCCGCCTATGTTGATGTGCCTTTCTGCTTGGCTGATGGAGAGATCCTGCACGTCGATGACTTTGTCGCGGTACAGGATGCTGGCAGGTTTTATCTGCCAAAGCGTGTCGCCGATAACGATGCGCGAATTGTTTATCTTGGCATCGACGGCCGGACGGTCTGCCTGGTCGCGGAAGATGCCTGCTGTGAGGCTGATGTCGCCGCTGTGGACCACGGTTCGCTTGTTGTCCCATCGCAGTCGCGACGTCACTTTGTCTCCCTTGGCATAGGCATCGATGTTGATTTCCACGGGCTTCCCCTTCACGATGCGCTCGCATTGCAGACTGGCTTGGAGGGTCGTGCTGCCGGCTTCTGCCCTACAGACTATGTGCTGCAACTGCTGGTTGCCTATTTGCAGACAGGGTATGTTGAGATGCATACTGCTGTGCCCGATGATGTCGCTGACCGTGCCGTCGATGGTGCTTCTCTCGGGCAGTCGGAGTGCCGTGCCGAGCAGGCGACGGGTGAGCATCGTGTCCTGCACCTCGACGAGGAAGCGGAAGTCGTTGCCGGCGGGCTGAGGCGGTCTTTCGCCCGACGTGAAGAGGCTGGGCAAAGCTTGTCGGACGGGCTGGATGAACGAAGCAGGCAGCGTCTGCGGATGAATGTTGCCGTCGGCTTTGGCACGTAGGAAATCGCTTTCGAGAAGCAGGTGTTGTCCGTTCTCCTCCCAGAGGCTGCTGAATGCGACGTCGCCGATGCGGAGCGTCCCTCCCTTTTCCGAAGCGAGTTGCAGCCCGTTGAGTTTCAGTCCGCCCGACAGATGATGGGGGTCGATGTCGTTGAAGTCTGCCTCGAGGCTTGCAGAGAAGCGTTCGCCCTCGTAGCCTTTTGTCAGATTCATGCTGTGGGGCGCGAAGTCCTTCAGCTGGGCTTGGCACTTCACGGAGCGTGCTCCCTGCTGTTCTGCCGTCAGCAGATGCAGGTGAGCCAGCCCACCCGGTTCTTCCACTCGCACTTCTGCTTCGGCCGTCCCTCCGTCGAGCGAGGCGCTGAAGGGTATGTTGCGATGCTCGTAGCCCTTGTATATCAAACTGTTCAGGACGCCCTTTGTGGCGAGTTTCACCTGTTCGCCTTTCTTCGGAAGGTTGCAGGCGACGTTTGCTTCTACCGATGCCGTCGTGCCTTTCGCCTCGCCTCCGAGGTCGAGCAGATGCCCTAAGCGGAGGTTAGCCACAGACAGCTCGGCCTCGGCCTCCTGCATGTCGCGGAGCGTGCCGTCGAGAGAGACGGTGCCTTGTTCGCTTTCCGTCAGCAGATGGGCATGGAGGGTTCGGTTCTGAAAGGCAATGTTTCCTGTTGAGTTCGTGCTGCCCAAGCGGGTGAGGACAGGGCTGAGTTCGCGTGCCTCGCCTTGCAGGTTGCGCGTCAGGAACTGCTGTAGGGAGGGACCCGTCCGCAGTTCGTCGAGGTCGCAGAAGTAGGCGGGCGTGCCGAAAAGGTTGGCAAGAGTGGCGTCGCACCTGAGGGAAAGGTTTCCGGCGTTGTCCGAAACGGAGAGATTAGGGAGGCTGAGCGTGCCTTCTGACAGGCGAATGTTGGAGCTGACGCGAAGGACGTCGGAGAAGGCATGCAGCTTTGGAAGCAGACACTCCACGTCGTTTGGGCGGACGCTGCACGTCAGTTGGGTCGAAGCGGCACAGAGCGTCAGCCATTCCTTCGTGAAGAGTTTCTTGTCCTTCGGGTAGTGGGTCGTCAGTACGGATAGGGAGACGGACGACTCGGGCAGTCGGAGCAGGAAGTCGCGCAAGGTGGCGGAGCTTCGTCCGGCTTCCATCTCGAAGGAGAGCCGTTGCAGGCGTAGTCCGCTCTGCTCGCTGAACGAGAGGTTGCGAAGGTCGATGGCGAGCGTGTCGGGCTTCCGCAACATGAGACGTGCCGTGAGGCTCAGGTCCTTGACGTGCAGGTGTTCGGGGTTGAACTTGCCGGGGGAGAGGGGAGTGTCAAGTCGGTCGAAGCGTACTTCGCCGCGTCGCACCACAAGTGCCCCCAGCTGCAGGTCGAGCGGCTTCGACGTTGTGTCCTTCGACGAGAAGGCATCCACGAGGAACTGCACATTGAGGGGTGCGTCGCCGTCCTTGTAGAGCCTGACCCGTGTGCCGATGAGCTGAGCGCCGGAGATGCGCACTTTCTTCTCCACGAGGGGTGCGAAGTCCACCTTGGCGGCAATGCGCGAGGCCTGGAGCATCAGCGTGTCGCGTTGGTCGTAGAGCATGACGTTGTCGAGGACGATGCGTCCCAGCATGCTCACCCGCAGCCGTCCGATGCTCACGCGGCACGCTGCCTTCTCGGCCAGAAACTGCGCCACGGCATCTGCCCCCCAGCTTTGGAAGGAGGGAAGCGACGTCAGCAGGAGCAATGCCAGATAGATGACAGCCACCAGGCCAACAAGGATGCGGAATATGTACTTCAGGACTCTGATAAACGTACTGTCTTTATGTGTTGTGCGTGCAAAGGTACGAAGAAAAATGCAAAATAGAAAGAATGGAAGAATGAAATTTGATAATAAGGGGCAAGAGAAGGGGCAAGGAGCAGGGGGCAAGGGGCAAGAGAAGGGGGCAGCCTCTCCCCAACCCTCTCCCGTGGGAGAGGGAGTTATTGCCCCTATAGGGGAGAGTTAGAGGGGGCAAGGAGCAAGGGGCAGGAGAATACCAACAGCCAAAGCAATCCTCTTGCTCCTTGCTCCTTGCTCCTTGCCCCTAAGGGAGAGTTAGAGGGGGCAAGGGGAGAGGGTAGGGGAGGCCGCGAGGCCGCGCTACTGCGAGGTTCCTAACCACAGCAGGAACATGCTGAGCAGCACGAGGACGAGGTCGATGGCTTTGCTGCGAAGGTTCTTTTCGCTGAAGAGCATGGCGCCAAGCATGAAGCTGACCACGACGCTGCTCCGTCGAACCATGCTGACGACGCTTATCAGGACTCCGTCCAACGAAAGGCTGTAGAAGTACACATAGTCGGCCACGCTCAAGAAGATGCTGATGAGCAGGATGCTCCATCGCCAGCAGAAGGGCGTGCTTTCGCTGCGTTTTGGCATCCACAGCAAGAGCAGCATCGCGCCCATCATGACGCATTGGTAGAAGTTGTACCAGCATTGCACGGTCAGCCTCGGCAGTCCTGCGCCGCCTTCAGCCACGGGAGCCATCAGGTATTTGTCGTAGAGTCCGCTGACGGCTCCCAGCAGGGCCGCGCCCACGGTACACAGAATCCAGCGGTTGTGCCTGAAGTCGATGCCCTCCTTCCTGCCGCTTCTGCTCAGGAGGAAGAAGCTAAGGATGGCAATCACGACGCCCGCCCATTGCCAGATGTTCAGCCTTTCGCCGAAGATGAGCAACGCTCCCACGAGCACCATGACAGGCCGTGTGGCATTGATGGGGCCGACTATCGTGATGGGCAAGTGCTTCATGCCGATGTATCCCAACAGCCAGCTGCTCAGCACAATGCAGGCCTTGAGGAGAATCAGGCGTTGCATCTCCCATCCTCCGAAAGGCGTCTGGAAAGCCATCGGCAGGAAGATGACGGAGCAGAAGAGCGTGTTGAGGAAAAGGACGGGAATGACGGCGTTACCTCGCAGCGAGTGCTTCTTGCACACGTCGTAGAAGCCCAACAGGGCTGCGCTCAGGAAGGCAAAGGCTAACCACATTATATATTATGTTGAAAGTTGAGAGTTGAGAGTTGAAAATTAGGGGTTCTTCGGTTGAAGCCATAGGCGAAGGCGAATGAAGGATAGTGGTTCAATCGGCAAGCCGGAACGCTCTGTCGCTGAGCGCGAAAGCATCCGGGACGCAACCTCGGCAGGTGGTTTCAGTAGTTTTGCAGTATGTCGTGCAGTATTCACTTAACAGTCTGCAAAGTTACAACCATTTTGAGAGATGGCAAAGCATTTGGGCGAAAAATGTTGTAAGATTGTGTGTCGGGGGGGGGGAGAACATGCAGTCCCCACCCCTAACCCCTCCCCTTCGAGGGGAAAAAGCCCCCTCCCAGCCTCCCCCTAAGGGGAGGGGCTTGTTGCGGCAGGTAACAGTCCCCACCCCTAACCCCTCCCCTTCGAGGGAAGGGGAAACGCGGCGGAGGGGGATTTTCTGCTTTGTGCTCCCGAAAAAACTTGACAGGATTTTGTGCCGCTGCAAGGAGAAAAGGACGATGCCTCGTGGCATGTTTTCTGATGCTCCGTGGAGAATCGGCCAACTCTCCGTGGAGAGTCGCTCGAAACTCCACGTTGAATTACCCCTTCTAACTTTCAACTTTCAACTTCATTCTTTGTTCCGTTTGACAGCATTGTGTGCCGTTCCTATACTTTCTTAACTTTGCTCGCGAAAACTCGCCATTGTAACTCCTTGATTATCACCTACGATTAAAAATAAGCCCATTTCCTGCCTTCGTTGGACCAAAGTGCCACAGAAGCAAAAAGAGGCCGTCAGAGCGAGTCTGATTGCGAAAAGTATTGACAGATTGTGCTTTTTGCGGAAGGTCGTCCAGCCTCGTCTGAATGCCGATTCGTGGCAGTCCGATAGCTAAGCCTCAATGCCGAGAAAAAGCTCAGACAGCAGAGAACCCCCTGATGCTGCTCGCGCCATGAAAGTACCCCTCGCGGAGCGACTGCTTCAAATGTGTTTTGCATTTTGAGCTGACACTTTTTGAATGACGCGTCATTTAATTTTATTAGTGTCCGGGGAAAAGCATGCGCACCTCAATTGATGCTCCTATCCATCGGCTTTCCAGACGAAAAGCAGCTCATTGGGGCTTACCATAAGTCTCGAAGAGACGAAAGACCACAGATGGGGGCGCAAGCCCCCGGTGGTAGTACGACAACAAAAGAAGCCATGACAGGGCGACAGAGTCTTAATGTGTTGTACGCAAACCAATTGGACGTTCTGTCGCCCCTTCGGGGCTTCTTTTCCCGACATGTTCCTTATCGGGGGTTAGCACCCCCCGTCTGTGGTCTATTGCACCTCCGGTGCTTATTTAGCGGACAACAATACATTTATCTTTGAATTTTGAATTAATTAATTTTGAATTTTGAATTATTTATCGTACCTTTGCGGTGTCAAAAATGATAAATCGATATGAAAAAGACGTTTTTATGTACCTTGCTCCTTGCGTTGGCCGGCGGCGAGCCGATGACGGTCAACGCTCAGACAAGCCTTACGCCCGATGTGCTCAAGACACTGGAGGCAAGCTATACAGGCACTCCCGCCGAGAAAGCCATTCGCAATGCCATCAGCAACGTGGGCATTCAGAAGATGGCTGTCAACCAGGAAAACGCGGGCGCCAAGGATAAGAACTTCAGCATCGAGGTGAAGAACACCGGCATCACCGACCAGGCAAGCAGTGGACGCTGCTGGCTCTTCACCGGACTGAACGTGCTCCGAGGCCGCGCGATGAAGAAACTCGGCACGAAAGACTTTGTCCTCAGCCAATGCTACCTCTTCTTCTTCGACCAGTTGGAGAAGAGCAACCTCTTCCTCCAAGGCATCATCGACACCCGTAAAGAGGCCATCGACAGCGAGATAGTGCGCTGGCTCTTCCAGCATCCCCTTTCCGACGGCGGCACCTATACCGGCGTGGCCGACCTCGCCACGAAGTACGGCGTCGTGCCTGCCGATGTGATGCCCGAGACATACGTCAGCAATAGCACCAGCGAGTTCTGCGGACATCTGAAGCGGAAGCTGCGTGAGTTCGGCATCACCCTTCGCGAGAAGAGCGAGGCCGGCATGAGCGAGAAGCAGCTGCAGGCGCTCAAAGTGGAACAGCTCCAGACCATCTATCGCTTGCTCGTCATGGCCTACGGCGTGCCGCCAAAAACATTCACTTGGAAAGACAAGTCCTACACGCCCATCGACTTCTTCCGCACCTACTGCATCGACGAGGGAGAGGACCTCAACAAGGACTACGTCATGCTCATGAACGACCCGAGCCGACCATATAATAAGGTATATGAGATAGACTTCGACCGCCACGTTTACGACGGACACAACTGGCTCTACGTCAACCTGCCCATCGAGGAGCTGGAGCACATCGCCATCGCCTCGCTCAAGGACAGCTGCCAGATGTACTTCAGTTGCGACGTCGGCAAGTTCCTCGACCGCAGCACCGGCTTCGCCGACATCAGGAACTACGACTACGGAAGCCTCTTGGGCACCACCTTCGGCATGAACAAGAAGCAACGCATCCAAACCTTCGACAGCGGCAGCACCCACGCCATGACCCTCATGGCCGTTGACCTCGACGGCGAAGGCAAAGCAAAGAAGTGGAAGGTGGAGAACAGCTGGGGCGCAAGCAGCGGAGCAAACGGATACATCCTCATGACGGAGGAATGGTTCCGCGAGTACATGTTCCGCGTGGTCGTCAAGCGCAAGTATTGCCCCGACAGCGTGTTGGAACTGCTCAAACAGAAGCCCGTCCGCCTGCCCGCTTGGGACCCCATGTTCAGCGAAGAAGATTAGTATTTTAAGTGAAGAACGAAGAGTGAAGAGTGAAGAATTAGAGTTACCCTTCGCCACGCAGTTACTTTTATTCTTCACTCTTCACTCTTCACTCTTAGTTTGTTATTATGGAAACAACCCGACAAAACAAGATAGCTCGCCTCATTCAGAAGGAGTTGAGCGACATCTTCCAGAAGCAGACAAGCGCTATGCGAGGCGTGCTGGTGAGCGTCAGCGTATGCCGCATCAGCCCCGACCTAAGCCAGTGCCGCGTCTATCTCAGCGTCTTCCCCAGCGAGAAGGCAGAGGAGATAGTGCAGAACATCAATACCAATCAGCGGCAAGTGCGCTACGAACTCGGCACCCGCGTAGGCAAACAGCTCCGCATCATCCCTGAGCTTAAGTTCTTTGTGGACGACAGCTTGGACTATGTGGAGCATATTGATGAACTCCTTCACAAATAAAGTGGTTAGAGGTTAGTGGTTAGAGGTTAGAGAATACTTTTGGCCCCTAATGAGCATCCAAAACAATCCTCTAACCCCTAACCTCTAACCCCTAACCACCTGAATTATGAATTTCGAATTCTTCATAGCCCGTCGCTACCTCTTTGCCAAGAAGAGCCACCATGCCATCAACATCATCAGCGGCATCTCCGTGCTCGGCGTGGCCGTGGCAACAATGGCGATGGTGGTCACGCTGAGTGTCTTCAACGGCTTCCAAGACCTCGTGGCCGACCTCTTCACCGCTTTCGACCCGGAACTCAAGGTAACTCCCATGGACGGACAAACCGTAAGCGCGAAGGACACCGCCTTGCTCCGACTGTCGAAGAACGACATGGTAGAAGTCTATACCCCAGTGCTCGAAGGCCAGGCTCTCGTGCTTCAGGAGGGACGGCAGCAAGTGGTGACCATAAAAGGCGTTGCCGACAACATTACGAAGCAAACCCACATCGAGGACATCCTCTATGGCGACGGCTCTTTCTGCCTCCATGCCGACGTGCTGGAGTACGGCGTGCTTGGCATTCAGCTGGCTCAGCAACTCGGTCTCCCCGCCTTCTTCGAAAATCCTCTCCAAGTGTATGCACCGAAGCGAGGGGAGCGTGTCAACATTGGCAACCCGCTCTCTTCGTTCAATCACGACGAGTTGCAAAGCCCCGGCGTCGTCTTCATGGTAAGGCAAGCCAAGTACGATGCCCACTACATCCTCACCAGTCTTCAGTTCGCCCAACGCATCTTCGATCGCCAAGGCAGAGTGTCGTCCGTCGAGCTGAAACTCAAGGACGGCATCAACACGGAGAAAGCTAAGGAGGCATTGCAAGCAGGGCTGGGCAAACGCTTCAAGGTGGAAGACCGCTACGAACAGCAGAACGAAGTGTTCAGCATCATGCGCATCGAGAAGTTCATCTCCTATATCTTCCTCTCCTTCATTCTCTTAGTGGCTTGCTTCAATATCATCGGTTCGCTCTCGATGCTGATGATAGACAAGCGACAAGACATCCAGACGTTGCGAAGCCTCGGCGCTACCGACTCGCAGATATGTACCATCTTCCGCCTCGAGGGACACATCATCAGCCTGGCAGGAGCGTTGCTCGGCCTTGTGCTCGGTGCAGTCCTTTGCCTCGTACAGCAGGAGTACGGCATCGTTACCATGGGCGACAGCGATGGGAACTTCATCATCGAAGCCTATCCCGTCAGCGTCTATCTGACAGACATCCTGCTTGTCCTTGCCACCGTCCTCGCCGTCGGTTGGCTCGCGATATGGTATCCGGTGAAGTATCTTGCAGGCAAGATACTGGATTAAAGATTAAAGATTAAGGATTAAAGCTGTTTGCTTTGGTTCCTAAATACTGACAAGAAATAAAAACAAGCCCCTATGCGATGCTATTCAGCTCCCCAAAACAACAAAAGTATCTTGCACGCAAGATACTGGATTAAAGATTAAAGCTGTTTGCTTTGGTTCCAAACCTTAATCCTTAATCCTTAATCTATAATCTACAATCTATAACAAAATGAGCACCGTTTATCCCTTTGCCCGCCCGCTTTATGTCATGGCCAAGCCAGCAGGACCGAAGTGCAATCTGAGGTGCCAGTACTGCTATTATTTAGAGAAGCAGCACTTAGCCCCCTCCCCCGTTCCCTCCCCCGAGGAGGAAGGGGGGGGCGCGGCAGGAAGCCTCCCCTCGGGGAGGTTTGGAGGGGGTCGGGGCTTCGGCATGTCCCCCAAGCTCCTCGAGCAATACATTCGCGACTACATCCAGCTGCAGCAGACCCCCGACGTGCTTTTCACCTGGCACGGCGGCGAGCCGATGCTCAAGCCCCTCAGTTTCTATCAGCAAGTTGTACGCCTCCAAAAATACTACGCTCAAGGCAAGCGCATCAGCAACAGCATTCAGACCAACGGCCTCCTGCTCACGCCAGAGTGGTGTAAGTTCCTTCACGACGAAGGATGGCTCGTGGGCATCAGCATCGACGGCACGCAAGAGCAGCACGATGCCTATCGCCTTGATGCCGTGGGCCGTGGCACGTGGAGTAGGGTAGTACGCAGCATACATCTGCTTAATGAATATGGCGTCGAGTGGAACGCAATGGCAACTGCCAATCACCACAACGCTAAGGACCCGCTTGCCTTCTACCACTTCTTCCGCGACGAGCTGCGCTGCAAGTTCCTGCAGATAAGTCCCGTAGTGGAACGCATCAAGGAGCACAGCGACGGACGGCACTTGGCACAGCTCTTCGACGAGAACTGCCCGATAGCACCCTTCAGCATCCGACCCGAAGAATGGGGCAAATTCATGTGTACCATCTTTGACGAATGGGTGCGACACGACGTGGGGGAAGTCTTCGTGCAACTCTTCGACGCAGCACTTGCCGGATGGATGGGCGTGCCGCCCGGAGTGTGTGTCTATGCCGAAGAGTGCGGACATGCAGCCGTCATGGAGCACAACGGCGATGTCTATTCCTGCGACCACTTCGTCTTCCCCGAGTATAAGTTGGGCAACATCCGCACCCATGGCTTGCTGCAGATGCTTTACGGCACGAAGCAGAACCGTTTCAGCCGGATGAAGAAGGAAGCCCTTCCCCGCCAGTGCCGTGAGTGTCCTTGGCTCAAAGCCTGTCACGGAGAGTGCCCGCGACTGCGTTTCCTCCACACAGCCGACGGCGAGCCGGGTCTCAACTACCTCTGTGCAGGCTACAAAATCTTCTTCCAGCACGTAGCTCCCTACATGGACTACATGCGGAGCGAACTCATTGCCGGAAGACCTGCCAGCAACGTCATGAAGTTTGGAAGAATTTAGAATAAACAGTTAAGGAATAAGGATTCAATCGCAACATAGAGGTGCAAAACAATTCTCAATTCTTCTTTCTTAATTCTCCTTTATTATTTCAGATATTCAACAATTAGCGAAAAAAAACGGGGAAAAGTGTCGCAGATTGTGAAAGATTTATTATCTTTGTGCATCAAATACGCTAAAACTAAATAACAATGAACATCAAACAATTCTCCGTCGCACTCTTTGCGGCAACCGTTTTCTGTGTCTCTTCAATGGCTCAAAGCCTTAGTCCCAGCACAAAGACACACTGGGACAAGGGAACTCTCGTGGTTGATACTCCTACTCGTCCTGCCGGTCAGCAGCATGTCTTAGGCCTCACAGCTCCCAAGCTTGAGACTGTCCGAGTGGCATTCGTTGGTCTTGGCATGCGAGGCCCTGGTGCCGTGGAACGTTTCACCTACATTCCTGGCGTACAGATAGTAGCTCTTTGCGACTTTGTGGAAGCCCGTGCCGAAGCTTGCCAAAAGTATCTTCGCAATGCCGGTCTGCCCCCTGCAGACATCTATAGTGGCGAGAAGGGCTACGAAGAGATTTGCAAGCGCCCCGACATCGACCTTGTTTATGTAGCTACCGACTGGGATCACCACTTCCCTGTTGCCAAGTGTGCCCTCGAGAACGGCAAGCACACTGCCATCGAGGTGCCCAGTGCCATGAACCTCGAACAGTGCTGGGAACTCATCAACCTCAGTGAGCAGACACGCAAGCACTGCATGATCCTCGAGAACTGCTGCTACGACTGGTACGAACTCAATACGCTCAACATGGCACAGAACGGTGTCTTCGGCGAAGTTCTTCGTGGCGAAGGTGCGTACATCCATAACCTCGACGACTTCTGGGACTATTACTGGAAGAACCCCGACGGCAGCGACCCCGATAAGCTTGGCTGGCGCATGAAGTACAACATGGAAAACCGCGGCGACGTCTATGCCACTCACGGCCTCGGCCCTGTTGCCCTCGCCATGAACATACACCGCGGCGACCGCTTCACCACGCTCGTTGCAATGGACACCAAGAGCGCGCACGGCAAGGAATACGTCGAGAAGAAGACGGGCAAGCCCTGCACGAACTATCGCAACGGCGATCAGACGACCACCCTCATGCGTACCCAAGAAGGCAAGGTCGTTGAGATTCAGCACAACGTTATGAACCCGCAGCCGTACAATCGCCTCTATAAGTTGACTGGCACGAAGGGCTATGCCACGAAGTACCCCGAGCAGCACTATGCTCTCGACA
The DNA here is from genome assembly GCA_902776455.1 of uncultured Bacteroidales bacterium. Lineage (GTDB taxonomy): Bacteria > Bacteroidota > Bacteroidia > Bacteroidales > Bacteroidaceae > Physcousia. Next base: position 20,331 of record CACYQI010000016.1, read on the forward strand.
AGAGTCAGCTCACGGCCAGCGGCGTGGCTCCTAAGGTGGACGACCTCAGCTCTCACGGCTTCCTGCCCGCAGCAGAGCAGCAGGCACTTGTAGCCAAATACCAGCACCCCATCATCAAGAAGTATGGCGAGATGGCTCAGAAGGTGGGCGGTCACGGTGGCATGGACTTCTTCATGGACGCGCGCCTCGTCTATTGCCTGCAAAACGGACTGCCTCTCGACATGGATGTCTATGACCTCGCCGAGTGGTGCTGCCTGGCAGAGCTTGGTTCGCTGTCGATGGACAACAACTGCTGCGCTGTAGCCTTCCCTGACTTCACTCGTGGCTACTGGAATGTGCAGAAGGGCTTCCAGTTCGCTTGGGCTTCTCCTGCCGACGAGGCTGCCGTGCAGGCTGCTGCTGAGGCAAGCACTGAGGCACAGAAGCAACTTTGCGCCAAGAAGAAGCTTTGGGAGAAGTACGACAAGGCAAAGGAAAAGGCAGCAAAGAAGGGTAAGAAGTGAAGGAGCACAGCTCTAGTCCCTTTAGGGGCAAGGGGCAAGGGGCAAGGGGCAAGAGAATACCAGCAGCCAAAAACAATCCTCCTGCCCCTTGCCCCTTGCCCCTTGCCCCTTCTAAGAGGTTAGCGGTTAGAGGTAAGATGTTAGAGAATACTTCAGGCACCGAAGCCAGCATCCCAAACAATCCTCTAACCCCTAACCACTCACCCCTAACCACTAAATCAGGGGCTGAGTCTGCCCCTGACCCGAAAGCCTCCTTGCGTCGGTTCATCCGGACGCAGAAGAAACAATACACCGCTGCTGCGTTGGCAGCGATGTCCGAAGAGATATGTAGCAGAGTGCTTACTTCTGTCTGGTGGCAGGAGGCAGGCACTCTGCTTCTTTATTATCCTTTGGGCGACGAGGTGGATGTGCGCCCCTTGATACGAGAAGCCTTCGAAGGCGGCAAAAAGGTGCTCCTGCCTGTCGTGAAGGGCAGTGAGCTGGAGCTGCACCGCTACGAAGGCGAGGCTTCCCTAAAGGAAGGGGCCTTCGGCATCATGGAGCCGACGGGGCCTTTGTTTGCTGAGGAACGGTTCGACGAGATAGACCTTGCCGTCATTCCCGGTATGGCTTTCGACAGGGCTGGGTATCGTCTTGGCCGCGGCAAAGGCTATTACGACCGCCTCCTGCCGCTGCTCACCAAAGCCCGCCTCAAGGGAATATGCTTCGCCTTTCAGCTTCTCGACGAGGTTCCCACCGAGGCCCACGACATGCAAGTGCATGAGGTGCTAAGTTCCTGACCCCTTTTCCATCTCCCACAGCCTCTCCTAAATCCTCCCCTAAAGGGAACCAACGGTCGACGGCCGTTCCGCCTGCGCCTGAGGAAACAGCCGAAGGGAAAGTCAAGGACTTCTGAGGGTGTGTCAAAATACAATTAATATAATATAAACAACGGATTTGACGGATTTGACGGATTTAAGCCACGCTGATAATCAGCATCTAAGATAATCCGTTGAATCAGTGTAATCCGTTGTTGTTAATTATGACACACCCTCTTGGGGTGAGGCTTCTCCCCTCGGGGAAGTTTGGAGGGGGGCGAGTAGTCCGAGGGGCAGAGGCTGTTGCAGCAGTGAAGAAATGTCAGAAGTTTTCGCATTACGGCTCGTTTTGACGGGCTTTTTTTGTTTCTGCAGCACTTTGGGTCGGAAAAGACAAAAGATGGGCTTATTTTTAATCGCTGCTGATAACCAATAGGTTACAAAGGAGGATTTTCCGAGGCGAAGTTAAGAAAGTATTGGGACGGCACGCAGTTCTGTTAAACGGAACAAAGAATGAAGTTGAAAGTTGAAAGTTGAGAATTGAAAATTAACGTGGAGGAAAAAGCGACACAACGTGGAGAGTTGGCCGACACTGCACGGAGCATCGGAAAATGGGACGTGGCGTGCGGGTCGCAACGGCACGTAGAAGCACAAAATCATGTCGTGGTTTTTCGGCGTTGAAGCTTGGGGTTGCTGCTGCAGCTTCACTTCGATTTGCGCAACTGGCTGAGCAGCGATGCCACCTGGTCGGCACTTGCGCCTAAGGAGATGGCTGTGCGGCAGTCCTGACTGGCGCGGCCTTTCTTCTTCATAGTCAGGTAGAGCGAGGCGCGGGTGAGGTAGCAGTCGGGGTTCTGCGGCTCGAGTTCGATGGCTGTATTCGCGTCCTTTATGGCCTTCTCGTATTCCCTGCGCTGTTCGTACATGCCGCATCGCGTCAGGTAGTGGCGGGCGTGGGTGGGATAGAACTGTATGAGGGACTCGATTTGTTCCTGAGCTTCGCGCGGACGCCCGTCCTTGCTGCAGAGAATGGCGAGGCCGAGCCGTCCGTCTTCGTGCATCGGGTTGAGCTTGAGCAGGTGCTTGTAGTCGGCTCTAGCCTCCTTGTAGCGTCGGCTTGCGGTGTAGATGTAGGCGCGGAAGAAGAGTGCGTCTTCGTTGTCGGCATCGGATTCAAGAACCTTGTTGAAGTCGGCCAAAGCCCGCTCCTGGTTGTTTGTCTGCAAGTAGAGCGACGCACGTCCGAGAAGCAGATGCGGCGATTCAGGAACGAGTTCGATGCCTTTGCCGTAGGCTTCCAGCGCCTTTTCGTTTTGTCCTCTGCGCTGATAAATCTCGGCAAGGTACTGATAGAGAATGGCGTTAGACTTCTTTGTCGGTTCGAGCTGAATGGTCTGCTGTATCATCTTCTCAGCCTTTTCGAGCGAGTCGGCAGCCAGTGTCTCGACGATGGTGCGGACGCTCTGCTCGTAGAGCTGTGCGTGAAGGCAAGTATAAGAAAATAAGAAAATAAGAAAATAAGAAAACCGTTTCACGTTCTTCTTCGCTCCAGGACTCCCCGCCTCCTTTAGGGGGAGGGATTGCTTTGGTTTTTCCATACTCAACATTCAATTTTCAGCCTCTCCCCAACCCTCTCCTAAGGAGAGGGGCAGCCTCTCCCCAACCCTCTCCCGTGGGAGAGGGAGTTCTTCCCCTCGGGGGAGATAGAGGGGGGTCTTTTCAACTTTCAATTTTCAGCCTCTCCCCAACCCTCTCCCCAACCCTCACCTAAGGAGAGGGAGTTCTCCCCCTCGGGGGAGATAGAGGGGGTCTTTTCAACTTTCAATTTTCAGCCTCTCCCCAACCCTCTCCCGTGGGAGAGGGAGTTATTCCCCCTAAAGGGGGTTAGGGGGTCTTTTCAGCTTTCAATTTCAATGGTCTGTGCTCTGTCCGGGCCAACGCTGACGATGGTGATGGGTGTGCCGGTTGCTTTCTCGATGTAGGCGATGTAGTCCTTCAGAGCCTTCGGGAACTGGCTTTCGCTGGTCATCTGCGTCAGGTCGGTCTGCCATCCGGGCAAGGTCTCATAGACGGCCTGCCAGCCTTCGGTGTCGTAGGGCATCTCGTCGGTGGTGACGCCATCCTTGGTGTATCCGGTGCATACCTTGATTTCGGCGAAGGAGTCGAGCACGTCGCTCTTCATCATGATGAGTTGCGTCACGCCGTTTATCATAATGGCATAGCGCAAAGCCACAAGGTCGAGCCATCCGCAACGGCGGTTTCTTCCCGTCACAGCCCCGTATTCGTGGCCTATCTCGCGTATCTTGTCGCCCGTCTCGTCGAAGAGTTCTACGGGGAATGGGCCACTGCCGACGCGGGTGGAGTAGGCCTTGAAGATGCCGAACACCTCGCCGATGGCTGTTGGTGCAACGCCGAGACCGGTGCAGACACCGCCGCTCACCGTGTTGGACGACGAGACGAAAGGATAGGTGCCGTGGTCGATGTCGAGCATCGTGCCCTGCGCACCTTCGGCCAGCACCGACTTGCCTTCAGCCAAAGCCTTGCCAAGCTCGATTTCTGTGTCGGCAAGGGTGAACTGACGCATATAGTCGATGCCCTGCATCCACTGCTTCTCTTCCTCCGCGATGTCGTAGTCGGTGTAGCCCAAGCCTTGCAGCGTCAGCTCGTGGCGAGCCTTGAGCGCCGCATATTTCTCCTTGAAGTTCTCGAGGATGTCGCCTACGCGAAGTCCTGTGCGGCTTGCCTTTTCGCTGTAAGTCGGGCCGATGCCCTTGCCCGTGGTGCCTACCTTGTTCTTTCCCTTGGCAGCCTCGTAGGCACGGTCCAGCACTCGGTGCGTGGGCAGGATGAGGTGGGCGCGCTTGCTGATGTGCAGGCGACTCTTGAGGTCGTAGCCGGCATCCTCCAGCTCGCGGGCTTCCTGCATGAAGAGGTCGGGAGCAATGACACAGCCATTACCTATGATGTTGAGCTTGCCTTCGTCGAAGATGCCGCTGGGTATGCTGCGGAGCACAAACTTCTTTCCTTCGAAGATGATGGTGTGCCCGGCGTTGGGGCCGCCTGCGAAACGTGCCACGATGTCGTACCTCGGAGTGAACACATCCACTACCTTTCCTTTTCCTTCGTCGCCGAAAACGATGCCAAGCAAGGCATCCACTTTACCTTTTTTCATTTTTTTTGTTCTTATTTAGCGGTTGGTGGTTAGTGGTTACTTCTTACCTCTAACCTCTCTCTTTAACTTTTCAACTTTTTAACTTTTTAACTTTCTTTCTTGCCTCCTGCCTGTTCTTGGCTTGGCACTTGCGGCACAGTCCGTGCATATAGACAAGTTTGTCCTCGATGTTGAAGTAGCGGACATGCAGGTTCTGCAGGGCAAGCCTTGCCGTGCTGGTCGATACCTTGGTGATGGTGTTGCACTGTCGGCAGATGACGTATGCCTTCGGGCTGCTGTCGGTGCGCATCTCGTAGTGCGCGGCTGTGGCGAGCGAATGCTTGATGACCAGTCCAGCCTCGCAGAACAGCTCCATCGTGTTGAAGAGCGTGGCACGGCTCACCTGGAACTGCGCATGTTCGTTCATCAGGTGCATGAGGTCGTCGATGGTGAAGATGCCGCCTGCCAGTCCTGCCACCCGCAGAATCTCGTAGCGTTCGGGAGTCTTGCGCATGGCTTTCTCTTCCATAAAGCGCGTCAGACGGTCGCGCATGGAGCAGGTGGGCTGGGCTTGTCGTGCTGCCTGTTCTTGCTTCTTGTCCATAACCATGTGCAAAGGTACGAAAAAAGTTGAAAAGAAGAAAAGGTGAAAAGGTGAAAAAGGGCTAATCTTTTACTTTTTCACCTTTTTTATCTTCTCTTCAAGTGCTTGAATGGCTTTCCTCAGGTGCAGATGGGCCTCGGGTAGCATCTTTGCCGTGCATGCTCCGATGCTTTGCCGTTCAGCTTCACTTAGTTCAGTTCCCTTGAGGAGCAAGTGCCTTAGGCCCAGGCAGGCGCAAGTGGCAGGCAGGGGCTTTCCGGCTTCGAGCCAGTCAAGGCACAGTGCCTTTGCATCGCTTGTTCTTGGCAGAAGCATCATCGCCATGACTTGTGCCTCCTCGGCGGTCAGCATTGTCTCTGCCCAAGTATCGGCCATTCCTCTCGTAAAAGCGTCGGGAGGCATGAGCATGATGGCAAGCAGACGTGTCTCGCGGATGCTTTGGTTCCAGAGCCGACAGGCAAGGGCGGCGTCGCAAGGAAACTCCTCTGCAATGCTCTGAAGCCGTGGAAGTTCGACGCCGAAGATAACGTGGAAGGGCATTCCAGCCTCTCTCATCCTTGCCGAAAGGATGCCGTTCATGCTTGCACGCAGTTCCTTCTTGATGTCAGCCTCCGCCTCCTTTAAGGAAGGAAGGCCAGTTGCCGCCCGTGTTCCCTTCTGTCCGGGCGATTCTTTCTTAGGCCAACTGTAATCCCGACTGTAGCGAAGCATCTGCTCGTCGTATGCCTCGTCGAATGCGATGCTTACGTCGATGATGTTCCCCTCGGTGTCGCGGACGAGTTCGTACCTCGGATTGATGAACCCTTTATAGGGCGCCAAGTTGAGTTTACGGTAGCGTTCGCGAATCTCGTGGTGCAGAGCGGCATCAAGCCGGATGCCGTATCGTTCCACAAGTTGTCGGGCGGCTTCGTAGTCGCCCTCGCTCTTGATGCGCTGCACCTCGGCAAGAAGTCTGCCGAAAGCCTTGCGGAGCAGCGTGTAGTCGCTGACTTTGACGTAGTGCTTACCTTCTCTCTCCACGATTTCCACCGCTTCGGGATAGTTGGCGAGCGTCCATTGGCTGATGAGCGCCCTGTTCCGCATGTGAGCTTCTTCCAGCTGGCTTCCCTCTTCGATGCGCACCATCTGCGTCAGCAATCCGTTCATCAAGTAGCTGTAGTACTGCGACTTGTATGCTTCACCATCAGGCACCAGCCCAAGCTCGATGAGCTTCGGGTCGGCAATATAGTAAAGGCCGAAGAGGTCGGCGCGTGCCTCTTCGAGTGTGCTTCCGTAGGAACGGAGGGCATCGGCATCAACGTCGGGAAGCAGTTGCCCGCTTCCGTGACCAAGACACTCGTGGAGGTCGGTGTGCAGGTCGTCGCAGTTGTCGCCATATTGCTCAAGCAGATGGCGAGTTTCTTCGTCGATGACGAACTCTTCCCGCATGCCGCTTCCTTTGGCAGCGATGTTGTAAGCGCGGGTCAAGTTGCTTATCGTCACACTCTTACTGCCGTACTCTTCCCTTATCCAGTTGCTGTTGGGCAGGTTTATCCCGATGGCACTGCTGGGGTAGAGGTCGCCGCCAAGGATGGCTGCGCTGATAACCTTTGCGCTGACACCACGGCACTCCTTCTTCTTGAAGCGCGGGTCAACAGGCGAGTGACTCTCAAACCACTGGGCGTTGTCGCTCAATGTCTTGGCTCTGCGGCTTGCTTCGCGGTCGATGATGTTGACGTAGCCTTCCCAACTTGCCTTCAGACCGAGCGGGTCGCCATAGACTTCGGTGAAGCCATTGGTGAAGTCTATCTCGCCTTCCGTCTCTCCCACCCAAAGAATGGCGTACTCGTCGAAGGTCTTGAGGTTGCCTGTCCTGTAGAACTCAATGAGTTTGTCGATGACGGCCTTCTGCTTGTCGTTCTCCGCATACTTGCCTGCCTCTGCAAGCTTGTGGCAGATGCGGTCGATGGTCTTGCCATAAAGTCCGCCGCTTCGCCATACATTCTCGAAGAGCGAACCGTCGGCATTCCGCTCGAGGCGGCTGTTCAGTCCGAGCATTGGCGGACGCTTCGGGTCGGCCTTCTGCTTCAGGTCGGCATAGAAAGCTTCTGCTTCTGCTTGTGTGATGCCTTCTGCATAATAATTGCACGCCGACGTGAGCAACAGATCGTCGCCGTCGGCTTGGTTCACCCGTTTGGGCAATACTTGCGGATTGAAGATGATTTCGGCCAGCTCGTCTTGGCTCAAAGGGAGAGAACTGGCGTCCAGCTTGCCGACCTCCTTCAAGAAGAAGTCGCGGCTGAAACCGGGTTCGAACTTCTGATAGCTATAGTGATGGTGGATGCCGTTAGCGAACCAGACTCGTTTGATATAGACAACGAAAGCTTGCCAGTCTGCATCGTCCCTCGGGCCGTTGTAGTGGGTATAGATAGCTTCCAGTACTTGCCGCAAGCCGAGACCGTAGCGGCAGTTCTGGTCCCACAATATGTCGCGTCCCATCAAGGCAGCTTCTGCCAGATAATAGACCAGCAGCTTCTGGCGAAGCGGCAGGAGGCTGAAGCCGGGCACGTCATAGTGCAAGAGCTGAATGTCGGCAAAGCGCTCGTTCAAAGAACATTCATTCATCTAACGCTTCTTTGCAGGCTTTCCTTTTCTTTTGGCAGGCTTTTTGTTCTTTTCCTTTGATGGGCCGTACATGATCCGATATTCTTTAGGCGTCATTCCGCACTGGCGGAAGAAGGTGGCATAGAAGCTTTGCCGTGTGGAGAAGCCTACGTTGATAGCAATGTCCTCCATGGTCATGTCGCGAAACTCGCGTTCTTGGAGCATGTACTTCGCTTCGTGCACTCGCATGTTGCCCACCAGCTGCGAGTAGTTCTGCTGGAAGCGCAGGCTGATGACGGCACTGGCTTGCCGCATGTTGATGCCGATGTCGTCTGCGAGGCGTTTGGCAGAGTATTGTGGGTCGCGGTAATTCCCTTCTACCATCAGCTTCTGAATGATTTTTCGCGCAACGTCCTCTACGAAACTTGGTGCAACAGAACGTCTGTAGGAAAGGGTTGTTACTTTCTCTTTCTTCTCGATGATGTTGTACTTGGTCATAGCTTTAATTATATATATAATATGTATGTTTTCACTTCTTGTTGCCCAATGTCTTGATGAGTATATCAGGGTCGTTGGTCGTGATGATGTCGATGCCTTTCATGGCACCGAAGCGACGCAACTCCTCTTCGCCATCAACAGTCCAGACGTTGACTTCCAGTCCGAGCTTCTTTGCTTCGAGCGGCCATTCGGGATGCTTGTCGAAGGTGGCGGCGCTGTAGTCGATGCCTGTCAGCCCCATCTCTTTGACCTGCAGGGGCGTAAGGTCGCCGTTCAGGTAGGCCACTTTAGCTTCGGGAGCCAGTTCGTGGAGCCGTTTGCAGGCATCCTTGCTGAAGGATATGTAGTCGGTCCGTGAGGCCAGTCCCATCGTCTCCACCAGTTCTACGGCCAGCTCCGAGATGGAGGCGTCTCGTTTAGCATTCCGATGCGGTTTCACTTCCAGTATCAGTCGGCAGAGCGGCCATCGCGTTGCTTCGTGCAGGTATTGCTGTAGGGTAGGGATAAACTCGCCGTTCTGTAGGCGATGGTTCATCAGCGTCGCGAAGGTTGTGTCCTCGATGCGGATGCCGTCGATGGTGGCGTCGTGAAAGACGACGGGCACGCCGTCGGCCGTCAACCAGACATCGAACTCGCTGCCCCAGCAGCCGGCCTGTGCTGCCTTCTGGAGCGAGGTGATGGAGTTCTGCGCACTGCCTTCTGTGCGCCAGTAGCCGCGATGCGCCACCACGAGAGGCTGGCCGCTCGTGATGAGGCTGCAGAAAGCAAGCAGAACTGAAGCGAGGAACATGCGCATAGGCCAATTGTTTGTTATTCCTTTGCAAAGATATGAAATTATATTGATAAAAAAACTTTTCGATGTAAAAAACTACGTCTTTGTGAAATAAATGTGTAAAGTATAGCAATCTAAGGGAGCAAAAGTGATTTCAATACGTATTTTGATGCCCCAAATGCAGGCAAAAAGCATGAGTCGACCATCTTTGCATGCTTATAGTCGTTAAATAAATATAAGAAAAGCACTTTCTCCCTGCTTTTTTATGAGGAAATAGGGAAAAAAGCCGTACCTTTGTCGAAGTCCTAGACTCAGCCCAGCCCCCTCTCCAAACCTCTCCCCCGAGGAGGAGAGGCTTTCGCGGCGAAACTTCCCTCTCCTCGGAGAGGGGCTGGGGGTGAGGCTAGGGTTTGGAGAGGGGGCTGGGGCTGAAGTCTAAAACTACGTTAAACAAAATCATTCAACTCAACTTTCGCATGTGATGGAGATAATTCTTCTATCTACATGGCAAGCGGAGCTTGCGAAACTTAAATCATTCAAGATGAGAAACTTCCTTTTTGTCAGCATTGTAATGTGCGGGCTTTGCCGCTCGGTCGTCTTCGCTCAGAGCGTGACGCAGTATGTCAACCCCTTCATGGGCACCACGACGCTGTGGACGCCCGAGGACCTCGGGTACATCCGAACCGTGGAGAAGCGTCCTTGGGGTGCTGAGACATTCCCCGGAGCCGCTCTGCCCAATGCGATGGTGCAGTTGACGCCCGTCACGATGTACCGCAGCGGCTCGGGCTATCAGTACGAGGACAACATGATCTACGGCTTTGCCCACACCAGCAAGGGACATTGGAACCTGCTGCACGTGCCCATCCTGCCTGTCACGAAAGAGGGTGGGGCCACGCCTGCCAGCTACCGCTCGCTGTTCCGACATACGGAAGAAGAGGCGCATCCTGGTTACTATCGCGTCTTTCTCGACAGATACAGGGTGAATGTGGAACTGACCTCCACGCTTCGTTGCGGCTACCATCGCTACACCTATCCCCAAGGGACTCACCGACAAATCCTCATCGACATTGCCCGCTCAAATAATCAGCCTCGCCGATGGGAGCTCAAGCAGTCCTCTGCCCGCAGCTTCGAAGGGTTCCAGGACGGTGAAGGGCGCATCTACTTCTATGCTGAGTTGTCGGAGGACATCGATAGCGTTAAGGAAGTAGGCAACGCTTGGAACCGAGAGCAAGGAGAAAGGAACCGAGAGCAAGGAGCGAGGAACAGGGAACAGGGAGGCCGGAACATGCAGTGGTCGCTCCCCATTGGCATGATTACCCTCAAGGAACCGCAGGCCAACCGTCCGCTCGAGCTGAAGATAGGTTTTTCTTTTGTCAGCATAGAGAATGCCAAGGAGAACCTCGAGGCTGAACTTAGGGGCAAGAGCTTCGACCAAGTTCGCCGCGAGGCCGATGCCACATGGAACGATGTGCTGGGCCATATCCGTGTGGAAGGCGGCACCGAGGCCGAGCACACGATGCTCTACTCCACGCTCTATCGCGTCTTCCTCTTCCCGCATCTCCGCACCGACGTGAACGGCGAACACCGCAACGACGCAGGCCAAGTGGTGAAGACCGACTATCGCTTCTACACCAATCCCTCCTTCTGGGACACCTATCGCAACAAGCTTATCCTCTTGGGGATGATAACGCCCGACGTAGCAACGGACATCATCCGCTCCTGCATCGAGAGGGGCGAGGTGCGGGGCGGCTACATGCCGTCCTTCTTCCACGGCGACCATGCCTCGACATTCGTGGCCGGTTCGTGGCTGCGAGGCATTCGCGACTTCGACCTCAAGCGTGCCTATGCCCTTATGCTCAAGAACGCCACCGTGCCCGGACGCGGCGGACGACCCTATCTCGACGAGTATCTGGAGCGCGGATGGATTTCGGAGAAGGACACGGTGAACGTGCCTACGGACGACGAGTACAAAGGCTCCGTGACGAAGACCGTGGAGTATGCCTACGATGACTACGCCACGGCCCTCGTCGCCCGCGAGCTGAAGGACAAGAAGAACGAGAAGATGCTGCTCCGGCACGCGCAGAACTACAAGACGCTCTTCGACCCCTCCACGGGCTTCTGGCGCGGCAAAGTCATTCGCGACGGCAAGGCGCTATGGATAGAAGACTTCCGTCCCAACTATCCCTACTACCAGTATATGTACCGCGAGGCTGATGCCTGGAACTCGCTCTTCTTCGCTCCGCACGACCCGATGGGCATGGTGGCGCTCTATCCCTCGAAGGAAGCCGTGGAGCAGAAGCTCGACTCCCTCTTCACCGTTCCTTGTGGAGGCTACGAAGCCTGGAACCTTACCGGCTATCTCGGCACGTATTGCCACGGCAACCAGCCCGGCCACAGCATCCCCTACACCTACTATTTCATAGGGAAGCAAGAGAAGGCTCAGCACGTGCTCAACACCCTCATGCACAAGTACTACGGCATGGGTGCGGAAGGCCTTGCTTATGCCGGAATGGACGATGCAGGCGAAATGTCGGCTTGGTACGCGCTGAACGCCATCGGCATCTACACCTATTCGCCAGCCGACCCCGAGTACATCGTTACCGTGCCGCTTTTCAGCCGCGTTCACTTCGCTTTGGGTAGCGGCAAGAGCTTCAACATTGTCCGCGAAGGCGAAGGCGAGCGCATAGAGTCCATCACCGTTGATGGAGAACCGCTCGAAGGCTGGTTCGTCCGCCACGACGACCTCGCCGCAGGCAAAGAACTGCGCATCAAAGTGAAAAAGTAGGGGAGCCTCTCCTGAATCCCCAGACCCTCTCCAAACCTCCCCCTCTAAGGGGAGGGGAATTGCTGGCGTAGCTTTTCTGTGATTTCCGTGATTTCCGTGTGAGATAGACCCCACCCCTAACCCCTCCCCTTAATGGGAGGGGAACCGCTGGCGTAGTCTTTCGTTTTTTTAGTTGTTATAATTTATTTCCGTGCTTTCTGCTTTCCGTGTGAGATAAGTTTGTATTTGTCAGAAAATTTCGCAGTACGACGCGCTCTGACGGCCTTTTTTCGGCGCTGTGGCACTTAGTAGCCTCCGACGCGAGAAATGTGCTTAAATCGAATCGGCATTGATTGTCAACGGGTTACAAAGGGGCTTTTTAAGAAGACCTGATAAGAAAGTGTTATGTCGGCATGGTATGCTGACAAACGGAACAAAGAATGAAGTTGAAAGTTGAAAATTGAAAGGGGAAAGTTAACGTGGAGCGTTGGTCGATGCAACGTGGAGCATCGGCTTACACAACGTGCTGTGTCGGCCAGCACCTTGCGGAGAGTCGCTCGAAAGACTACTGAGAGACGCATTTCCCTGTAAAGCTTTTTCGGAACCATACAACTATACATCAACATCAAACACATATATTATCTATGGAAGCAGTTCTTGACAAACCGATGGTCGTAACCGACATGAAGAAACGCCTTGCAGACATTATGCTCGCCGTTTCGTGGAGAGAGTTCGCAAACACCTATTTCGAGAAGTCGTGGGTCCACATGTTGCCCCCACAAGCTTCACCCCCTAAACGCTCGATGGGCAGCCGTTTTGCGACTGCCCATCGGGGTGTTTTCGTGGAGAATATCGGAATCGAACCGATGACCTCTTGCATGCCATGCAAGCGCTCTAGCCAGCTGAGCTAATCCCCCTGCTTTTGGTTTGCGCTGCAAAATTACACACATTTTGGCGAATCTGCAAATAAATGGAGCCTTTTTTTTTGTGTTATGAGGCAAAAAACACAATTATTTGGGGCGAACCCCCCTTTTATTCATAATTATTTTATACTTTTGCGCACGAAATGTAATATACGGAATATTATGAAACGGTACATACTCTTGCTGCTCTTTACCTGCCTAACCCAATGGCTGATGGCTGTTCCCGCGTTGAGAATCCGCCGCAGCGTAACGCTCGATGACGGACGTTCCGTAATGGTGACGGCATTCGGCGACGAGGACTTCGACTATCTCCTGACCGATGACGGCGAGGTGGTGCTGGAGCAGGAAAACGTCTTTCATGCCACCGGGCTTACGCCCCAAGAATACCTGGCTACACTTCCCGCTCGCCCTCTCTATGCCCGCAGGAACGTGGGGAGCGTAAGCACAGCCCTCGTGAAACCTACTGGAACGAAGAAGATACCTGTCATCCTCGTGGCTTTCAAGGACAAGGCGTTCAGCGTGGCGCGTACCGAAAAGCGCGTGCAAGACTTCTTCAACATGCTCTTCAACGGCGACGACATCGAAGCCGTTACGGGCAACAAAGGGAGCGTGCGACAGTACTTCATCGACCAGTCTGGCGGACAGTTCCAGCCCGAATTCGTCATCATTCCCCCTGTCCAGCTCGACAACAACTACGGCCACTATGGTGGCGACAAGGGAAACTCGAAGGACACGCTCTACTCCCGCTTCATTCACGACTCCTTCGCTAAGGCAAAGCCCCTTGTGGACGACTGGATGCAGTTCGACAACGACGGCAACGGCAAGGTCGATATGTGTGTCATCATCTTTGCAGGACTGGGACAGAACTACACAAACAGCTACGGCGACAAGAGTACCATCTGGCCTAAGGAGATGCCCACTTCCTACGTAATCGACGGCATCACGCTCTCCGGCTGCTCCTCCAGCTCCGAACTGCGTCCCACTGCCGTCACCGACGGAGTCATCACCGGCACCCAAGCCGACGGCATCGGCGTCATCGTACACGAGATAAGCCACGCCATCGGACTGCCCGACCTCTACGACACGAACTACAAGGCCTTTGGCATGGACTTCTGGAGCGTCATGGACTACGGCATGTACACAAGGAGTTCGAAGTGGCCCGTCGGCTATACGGCCTACGAGCGCGAGTTCATGGGATGGCAGCAGACGGAGGTCGTCAACGAGCCTCGCACCCTCCAACTCCTTCCCTACGGCCAGGGAGGCAAGGGATACAAGCTGGTCAACGATGCCAACCCCAACGAGTACTACGTGTTGGACAACAGGCAGGCCGTAGATTGGGACTGGGGCGTGTGCAGCAATCGCGGACACGGCATGCTGGTGATGCACGTCGATTACGTTTTAGGCGCTTGGACAAGCAATTGCGTGAACACCGACCCTAACCATCAACGCATGACCATCATTCCCGCCAACGGCAAACTCATCGGCTCCAATAACTACAAGACGAAAGAGGAATGGCAGGAAAGCCTGCAAGGCAATCCCTATCCGGGCATCACCGGCAACCACGAGCTGACGGACGATTCCAAGCCCGCCAGTCTGGTCTTCAAGGGGACGTATATGGGCAAGCCGCTCTACGACATAGAAGAGAGCGAAGACGGCATCGTTACCGTCAAAGTGATGCCTCTGGGCACGCTCGAAGCTCCCAGCGGACTGGCAGTCGAGGAAGAGCAGCCTCTCTCTGCGACAGCCGTTTGGGAAGCAGTAGAGGAAGCCGAGCTTTACAACCTGCAGCTATGGCGCGACGGCGAACAGGTGCTCAGGGAAGACAGCATCGGCGGCACTTCCTTCCGGCTGAACGACTTGGAGCCTGATGTCAACTATACGTTCACCGTCCAAGCTATCAGCAACCGCTATCGCAACAGCGAATGGACAGAGAGCGAACCCTTCCGGGCCACGCCCGATGCCATCTCCGAGATTACCATAAGCTCGGAATTGGTGCGCATCTACGACATGAACGGACGTTTCGTAGGCGAGTGCTTTGCCGATGAACTCCATCGCTTCTCGCTCCGCCGAGGCATCTACGTCATCCGTCGCCCCAACGGAAAGATAAAGAAGATAATGATTCCATGAAAAGGATTTTTCCCATATTCCTCATAAGTCTCTATGCTTTGATAGCAACAGCCGTACCGGCAAAGCGGGAACGCTGTCTGCTTACGCTTGCCGACGGTACTACCATCGAAGCCACCTCGATGGGCGACGAGTTGATGCACTTCTATCTCTCCGATGATGGCCGCCCGCTTCTGTGCGACAACGAAGGAATCGCCCATTTCGTGGAAGCCGACTCCATCCTGCAACGAAGGGAAGCAAAAGCAAGCAAACGGCGGGCTGCCAGAGCCAAACGAATGGCTTCCCGACGAAAAAAGGTCAGCGAGACCATGACCGGAAGCAAGCCCGGACTGGTCATCCTCATCCAGTTCCCCGACGTCCCCTTCCGCTTCACCCAGAACGCGTTCCATCGCTTCTTCAACGAAAAAGGCTATCAGGACGACATCAACTTCGGTTCCGTCCGCGACTATTTCCTCGATGCCAGCTACGGACAGTTCGAATTCACCTTCGACATCATCGGCCCAATCACCATGAGCCAGCCGCTATCCTATTACGGCGGCAACAACGCCAACGGCGACGACAAGCATCCAGCCGTCATGGTGGCCGAAGCCATAAAGATGATAGATGACGAAGTGGACTTCTCGCAATACGACTGGGACGGCGACAACGTGGTGGAACAAGTGTTCGTCGTGCATTCCGGCTACGACGAAGCACAAAGCCGAGTACGTAACGACATCTGGTCGCATGCTTGGACACTCACCGAAGCCGTGGCAGAAGGCGACGGCAACGGTCCCGTCATGGCCGATGGCGTCTATATCGACAGCTATGCCACAAGCAGCGAGCTGCGCGGCAGGTCGGGAACCGAAATGGCGGGCATCGGCACAGCCTGCCACGAATTCTCCCATTGCTTCGGACTCCCCGATTTCTACGACACACAGGGCTACAGCTTCGGCATGTACTCATGGGACATCATGGACTACGGCGAGTACAATGGCGAAGGAGGAACGCCAGCAGGCTTCACCAGCTACGAGCGCATGTTTTGCGGATGGCTGCAACCCATCGAACTTGCCGAACCAACCTTCGTCACCGATATGCCCGCCATCACCTCGCAGCCCATCGCCTACATCTTGAGAAACAGCGGGAACGAGAACGAATACTACCTGCTCGAAAACCGTCAGCTGGAAGCTTGGGACAAGTACCTCGACGGACATGGCCTCATCGTCCTCCACGTCGATTACGACAGCGATGCCTGGCAGTTCAACACCGTCAACGTCAACCGAAACCACCAGCGCATGACCATCGTTCCAGCCGACAACAGACTCTACCACATCGACCTTCCGGGCGACCCTTGGCCCGGTCAGACAGGTGCAACGGAACTCTCCGACGCCACCCTTCCCGCTTGGGGACTCTACTACGATACAGCCGAGGGCGACAAACTGATGAACCACTCCCTCTCCGAGATAACCGAACACGAAAACGGCCACATCAGCTTCACCTTCGACGAAGAAGCCCTCGGCATCGAGGAAATGGAAAGTGGAAAGTGGAAAATTGAAAATGGAAAATGGAAAGTTGAAAGTGGTCAAATCGTAAATCGTAAATCGTCAAATAGTCAAATGGTAAATGGTAAATGGTCAAATGGTAAATGCTTTGATCTCAGCGGCCGCCAAATCGTAAATCGTAAATCGTCAAATAGTCAAATGGTAAATGGTAAATGGTCAAATGGTAAATGTTCAGGTTCTTCACTCTTTATCATCAACGGCAGGAAGTATCTGATTCCGCTTGAATAGTTAGGTTATTCATGTTTCGGAAGTAAAAGCCTCTCCCCATCCCTCTCAAGACCCTCTCCAAGGCTATCGTCCAGCATGAAGTGCTTTACTTCCAGCCAGCAACGCTGGCGTAACTTCCTATTTAACTTCATATTATAACTCCCGAAACTAAAAGTAGGTTACACATGAAAAGGAAACTCCTGTCTTTCTGCCTTTCGGCTCTATTCCTGAGCATCAACGCCGCTACCGTAGCCCACTACAACGGCAGCCGCATCTACTGGGATTCCCGAGTTCCAGTCACCGTCTTCAATGGAGGCGGCTACGGACGACTCATCCAGCTCGCCGACGGTCGCCTGATGGCATGCTGCGAGAGCGGAGGCATCAAAATATGCTTTTCCAACAATCAAGGCAAGAGCTGGACAGAGCCGAGGCTCATCGCCCCCAACGCCAACAACACCCCCAACTGCGTGCCCGACCTCGTTCAGCTTGCCGACGGCACCATCCTCGTAGCCTACAATCCGCGTCCCTCCACTCCCTATACCGAAGACCGACGCTTCGGCATACGTCTCAGGCGAAGCACCACGGGTGGCAAGACATGGTCCGACGAAATCTTCGTCTATGATGCCGACTACACCTTCGAGAACGGCTGCTGGGAACCATCCTTCCTCCAACTGCCAAGTGGTGAGCTGCAACTCTACTTCGCCGACGAAAGTCCCTACACCCAAAGCGGCGAACAGCAGATATCCATGTGCCGCAGCTTCGACGGCGGACTCACCTGGACAGCTCCCAAGCGCATCTCCTTCCGCAGCGGCTTTCGCGACGGAATGCCCGTACCCATACTGCTCAGCGACAGCAAGACCATTGTCGTCGCCATCGAGGACAACGGCTGGAGCGGCATAGGCGACTTCGTGCCTACAACCGTCCGCACCACCATCACCAACAACTGGAAGGACGACTACTACATCAGCGGCACCAGCAGCCAGCGGAGCCGCAGCATCAACTACGACTACTGCCCCATCGCCAAAGGCGGAGCACCCTACCTGCGCGTCCTGCCCAGCGGCGAAACCGTACTCTCCCATCAATCGACCTTCGGCGACGGCGACAACATGAAGATGTACGTCTATGTAGGAAACAAAACGGCAAAGGACTTCAAAGCCATGTCCCGCCCCTTCTATCAGGGGACAACCAAAGGCAGCTGGTGGAACTCCCTCGCAGTCATCGACACAGGCATCGTCGTAGCCGTAGGAGGACTGGACGGAAAGATAGTCATGACGAAAGGCTATCCCATGAAGCAGTTCGTCGTCCCCTTCGGCACCCAGCTCACCGACGGACACCTCACCTCCGAGGACAGCTACCTCACCTCCAACGCACGGCAAGTGCCGATGGGTTCCCAGACGGGCACCTTTGCCTATACCGACTTCTGCTACGACTTCGACCGTCTCTACATCACCTGCCTCGTCTATCGTCGCAACGCCCGCTCGCAGCAGCCCTTCCCCGACGGCATCAACTTCTACGTCGAGAGCAAAGGAGCCAGCACCGACGGCCTTCTCCCGACTTCCTACCGCTTCAGCATGCTGCCCGACGGCACGCTCACCGTAGCTCGAGGCAGCAGTAGCGGCTGGACCCCCTGCGACATTCCCGACGCACAGGCAGCCAGCTACCTCACCAGCTCCAACTATCGGTTGGAACTGGCCATCCCATGGACAGCCATCGGCCTCCCTTCCGCTCCCATCGGAGAGAAGCTGAGCGTCAATCTCGAGATACTCAGCGGCGACGGCACACAACAACTCGTGGAGAGCATCCCCGACGCCTCGCCCACCAAGCCCGCCACATGGGTACTGCTCAACCTCCTCGAACCCGACCCCACAGGCATAGAGGAAGTTGAAAATGGAAAGGACCCCCTAACCCCCTTTAGGGGGAACAAATGGAAAATTGAAAATGGAAAATGGAAAGTTGAAAGTGGCCAAATCGTAAATCGTAAATCGTCAAATAGTAAATGTTTTGATCTCAGCGGCCGAATGGTCAAACGTCAATTGCCAAAGGGCTTTTACGTAGTCGGCAGCAAGAAAGTCGTTTTTTAGATGAAAAAGTCCTGTAAAGACTAAAAGCCCTTAGGAGAGTGTGTCAAAATACAATAGAAGACACAAAAGACCCCCTCTAAGAGGGAGTGCCTTAGTTAGCGATAACGGATTACACGGATTACCCGGATTCTCTTTTTGCTGATTGTCAGCAAAAGTTAAATCCGGGTAATCCGTAATTCGTTGTTTTTAATAATAATGACTGTTGTTGTCCGCTCAATTTGGACTAAAAGGCCATTGGGATGTCAGCTCTGGGCATTGCCCTGTGTTGATGAAGCAGACAGAGAATGCGCCCTAAGGGGGCAAAAGCTTGGAAAACTGATTGTGATGTGACTCCCTGGCGGTTCACCAGATGTCTTCCGGGTGTTCTGGGTTGTCGTAGATTTCCTTTGGGCAGTACTCGATGTGGTCCATGTAGAACTCGGCCGTTTCTGTGTCGAGCACGGACTTCATCTTCAGATAGTATGTCTTATCGGGGTCGAGCGTTTGACGGGTGATGATGCGGCGCACAATGTTGCGGTTGACGTTGGCTCGGGCAGTGGTGCCGGGGTTTTTGAGAATGAGGATGCTCTCTTCTCCCTTCATGAAGCCGCAGTTGCGCATCTGTTTGTCGGCTTCGGCATCTGCGTCGTCGTCGTTGCCAGTGTCTTCTATCCAACCTGTAATGGGGTTGGCTCCGCCAAGAGTCAGATTGACGGGAATGCCGGCGGCGGGCATTGCGTCAATCCTGTCGCCAAAGTAGAATTGTGCCACACCACGGTCGCTATTGGTGAGGATGCGGTAGCGCACTTCGTATGTGCCGCGTTTCGGGACTGGTGGCAGAGTGAAGATGAGTTCCCAGCGGCCTACGCATTTCACCTCATCGCCGCAGAGACTGCCGAACTTCAGTCCGTAGGCATTGTAATAGACGAAGGTTGAGCCTTCGTTGATGCTGAGGTTTCCGATGTATTTGTACTCGGCATCATCGGGGAAGTGCACCCATTGGTGGGGTGCGTCGGCGAGGGGAACGCGGCGGATGTCGTTGTTCATCACTTCGGGGAAGAAGCTCATGCAGTCCATTCGGATGCGTGTCCGGGCAAGGTTGTTGCGCGTCTCTTCGTCGTAGGCAATGGGGGCGTTTATCTCGTAGAGGTAGCCGTTGAGTGCCGTCCGCTTGTCCAGGTCGTCGTCTTCACGCATCACCCTTGCCCCTACCTTGTCCGGGTCGCAGCCAATCTCATGCCCGCTGCCATGCCGTCCGTTGTCGTGGATGGGGAAACGGTTGAGATAGACGCCATCCGATTCGAGGCTTTCGTACAGCTTGAGCAGGCGTCGTTTGCCCATCGTGACGTAGTATTCCATGACAGGGATTGAGAGTTTGCCGGGCGAACCTACGTAGTCGTACCCCTTTTCGTTGTAGTGGAAGACGAGGCGGTCGGGCGCAAGCTTGAAGGGAAGAATGTGGTAGGTGGTCCATTGGTAGAGCAGGTTCGATGGCTTCTTGAACTCTGTACTGGGAATGGCTTCGGGATAGTATCCTCCGGCCTCCACCCATGCCTGCACGTCCTCGGGCGTTATGTCCTCGGCGGGCTTGCCGATGGCTTGCTGCCAGAACTCGTCGGATTCGGCAAAGATGGTGAAACCGTACTTCCTGTGTTCGGGGGCGTAGGAATAGCCGCCCGTCATTGTGGCAAGGCCGTTGGCAGGTGTCCTCTCTTCAATCATGCCTGTCAGGTAGAGTTGCTCATAGACTTCATCCCTAATCTTTGAGAGTGTGTCGAGCAGACCGCAAGCCTGTATCATCTTTGCCATCACCAGGAATTTGCCTTTCGCCTCGCCTTCGAGGTATTCTTTCAGAATGGTGGCCAGCGAAACCTCACGCGGCGCAATGACTCTTTCCATTTGATGAATCACACCGTTTATGGTTCGGATGTCGCGGTTGCGTATGCTGATGGGGTATTTGCGGTTGATGTAGATGCTGTCAGGGTCTTTTGGACGGTAGACGCTCAGGCGCATGTCGTTCATGTTGGGGCGGCTGAACTCGCCGTTGTTCTTTTGAGGAAAGGACGTTGTCTCGTAGTATTCCTCGTCGCCACCGTCGATGATGCTGTTATAGACAATGACCCGGACGATGCTGTCCTTCAGCTTGTCACTCCGGAAGCTGTCCCAAGACGGTTCTTCGATAAGGCCTGCCTCCACCTGTTCCTGCAGGAAAATGTCGATGGCCTCGTTGGTCGGGGCAAAGCAAGTGTAATGGCCGCGGGCGCTCAGGAGCTGGAAGACTGTGCTTTCGCTGCGGGGACTGATAGGCACGAGCTGCAGGAGCTTCACATATTCGTTGTAGTCCTCATGCTTCTGCAAGTAGCTGAGCACCGTTTCCTCCTTGAACACATAGCGCGCGGAGGTGTCGATGTCCTCTGTGCAACCGAGCAGGACAAAGACCAAGATAATGACGCTGGAAACAATTTTTTTCACGACAAATGTTGCTAAAGTGTAATGTTTTCGCTGCAAAGTAACGAAAAAGTATCAAGATATGCAAACTTTTTGCAAACAAAATGTATGAAAAAGCGCCTAACGCAGTATTTCTATGACTTCAAGGTCGCTAAAGGAACCGTTATCTACGGTGAATCGAACAAGAGTGCGAACCTGATGCCATCCTTGCAGGCCTGCGGCTCCGCCCTTTTTGGTATAGAAAGTAATTTTGTAGAAGAGCATCCTAATCTGGTGAGAGAGTATGAGGAAGGAAATGATTTTGATAAAGAAAAAGAGATTAAGCTTTATACTAATGATAAGGCAGGGAAGAGTGGAAGCACCATAAGTCCGTCGATGACGCCCGCACCATCAACGACATCCTCAACAGGCAGCAACTGCGTCAGCAGATGACCGAAAGCGACCGCGAAGCCATTGCCCGTGCTCATCGCGATGCCGAGCGCCGCACACTATGGGAGCGCATCACACGCTCGAACCATAAGGACGTGACTTTCTACAAAGGCCTGCTGCTGGAATATACCCGCAACTTGCTCTATGTGATGCGCGAGGACTTCCTCGAGGAAGTGAAAGGCCGCGACATAGAGGGCAAACCCTGCTGATAGCCTACAGACAAAGGGAAGGTCGTGTGCCGAGTCTGTAAATGCCTCAGTCTTTAGGGTAAAGCTTCTTGAAGACTTCTGTCAGCGACTCCACCTCGGGCAGCAATGCCTTCAGCTCCTCTTCGTCCTGATTCTTGACAGCCGTCATGGCTTTTTCCAACACATCTGTCAGCCTCTTGCAGTTGCTTCCGCTATCGGGCGACCATATCGTGGCAACACGAATACTGTTCCCAAAGAAGTATGTGGTTCCGTCGCATCAATGCCGTGGCTCGGTCTGTCTTGACTTCGATAGACTCTAACTTCAGTTTCGGTTCATCCGGCCCGGCTTCCTTGTTCACCACGCATCGCTTCACCTGCAAGCGTCCGCTTTCCCCTTTGCGGCTAAACACATACAGTGCAGAGGGGAAGTCTTCCATGGGAGTGGGGAACTTGAGCATCTGTTGGCTTGCCTTTTTAGAAAGCCAAGTCCCAAATTCCTTTTCTCCCCACAGCTCCTGCTCTATTTGCGTCATGGGCTCCAGTCTGCTCTGAGCCTGTGCGCCAATGGCTGCCGCCATCAGCAACGTCATTAATGTAATAATTCGCTTTTTCATATTCAAAATTTTAGACTTTCTCTCAAGCTTTTTAAGTTGTCATTAGGTAGGAGATAGATTGTTTGGAACGTATCGCTTGGCTCGACGACGACAGCCTTGTAAAAGCCAACGTATGTGAACTCCATCTTGACGTCTGTGCGGGGAACCCAAAAGGTAAAGTTTCCTAAAGAGTCTGTTGTTTCGAATCCCCATACCCTTTTATCATGCCATATATAAATCATGGTATGGGCTAAAGGCTTTTCGTTTTCGTCATACACTACGCCCGACACTCGGCGACGGCTTGCTTTCAGTTCCTCGTGCTGGTCCATATAGTAGTCGCATAGTGTGTCCTCTACGCAGATGTACTCTATGACGCCGTGCTTTGCTGCCTCTCCATACTTCTCGATGTAGCGTTGCTTGACATTCTTGTAATCCATTACTCTGCTGACAAGCAAATGCTGCCCTTTGAAGTAGTTGAGATAAGACCTCTTGTCCAACCATTTGTTGTTTTCCTTAGGTTGAGGCACTCCGTTGACAAGGTAAAGGATGGAGTCGTTGGGCGGAGTGTTAGGCAAGCCTGCAATCACTCCAAGCTTATCGGGCACAACCTTTATTTCTATCACGCCATACTTTGCGAGTCCGCCGTACTTCGCTGTAAACTCAGAGTCTTTGTGGACATATACGCTATCAATCAGCAGGCCTTGCCGCGAAAAGTAACGAGGCATGTGGGTGTCAAGGTCGTCAGGATTGTTGCCAAGCACCTCTTGCTTCAAATGCTCGGGCAGAGGCTCGCCATTGATAAGGATTAGGGTTGAGTCCATTCTGTCCTTGTCGCTTGGCCTGTAATCTCCTGTTCCATGAAGTCGCATAGAGTTCGAACCAAAGTAGGATGGATTGGGAACGATAGTCGCATTAGCAATCATGCGTTCAATCTCTTTCCTTTCCTCTTGAGTAGAGGCCTTGATAACTATTGCACCGTTATTACAAGGTATCTTTATGTCTTGCAAAAGACCTTGCTCTTTGAGGTACTCTTCAATACGTTTGTCGATTTCTTCTGACGTCATGCCACGTGAGTCAAACAGAGTCTTGCCGTTGACCACCACGAGAAAAGAATCTGTTTTGCCAATCTGGTCGATGACGCTATCTCCTAACCCCCGAAGTCGCATAGTCGTGCCTGAACTCAAATCTGCCGAAGCAATGTCATGCGATCTGTAGTTATCCTTTAGTCTGATGGTAAGAGTGGTATCGGCAGGTTGGAAGAACGCGTCTTGACAGCCTATACATTTTGCATAAAGCGTATCAACGGATTTCGGCACCCAAAGCACAAAGTGTCCGAGAGGGTCGGCCGAGGTAGCAAACTGACGATGATGAATTATAGTAGATTCAA
The DNA here is from genome assembly GCA_902776455.1 of uncultured Bacteroidales bacterium. Lineage (GTDB taxonomy): Bacteria > Bacteroidota > Bacteroidia > Bacteroidales > Bacteroidaceae > Physcousia. The sequence continues at coordinate 43,900 of CACYQI010000016.1, forward strand.
GAGGTTCGTTGGTGCTTTCCTCCATCACGAAGCCTTCGACACGGCGGAAGGTTTTCTTCAGCTCAGGGTGCTGGAGGACGAACACCTCGTTTGCACTATCGTTGGCGGAGGTGATTTCCGCCACACCTAATTGAGCAAGTCTGCCGTACTGCTCGACGTACTGCTTGTACCGCTGCTTCGTCTGCTCATCACCTTTTATGCGTACACTCTCTTCGTTCAGGCGAACAATCTTATCGACCAGCAGTCCTTTCTTTTCCAGATATTTATGGATTCCACGACGTGCAAACTGACGGGTACACAAGGAGTCGGGAAGCCGTTTGCCATCAAGCAGGACGAGAATGGAGTCGTTGTAGGTCGGGTCGATGCCCTCATGTCCTGCAATCACGCCTTGCAACTCAGGCTCTGCTTCATTGTGCGAAATGTCCTGACCTGCGATTTGCCCTTGAAGAGCCTGGTCTACAGACTCGAAGGCGAGATCTTCGATGTCGTCCATCTTGAATTTCTGAACTGCACCTGTAAACTCACGGGCAGGAATATCAAGTCCCGTAGTGGCCGGGGCATCAGCTTTCGCTAAAGCCGGTTCTTTGTGTGGAGTAGCGACGGGCTTTGAGACTTCTGCAACCACTTCCTTTGCAGGCACTCTTGCAGGCTCGGACACATGCTGCGGCTGGGTTGGCTCTACTTGTGCCATGAGCGGCTGCTCTGTCTGTTCCTTTCCTATGTTATATATAATGAGTAGCGCCACGGATGCTGCGATGCCGATGCCCAACAGACCCCCGACCCCTCTCCATCTCCCCCGGGGGGGAGAGTTTTTCGCGGCAGAAAGCCTCCCCATAGAGGGGGGCTGCTGGTGAGGGTCGATGACTTCCTGCTCGAAGCGTGCCCACTCCTTGTCCACGTCGGGCATGCCGATTCTCTTGTCGATGTCTTCCGTCTTCATGTTACTTTGCGATTTTAAGGGTTTCTCTGATTTTGGCCAAAGAGCGCGTGATGTGTTTGTTGACGGCCGACGAGCTGATGCCGAGCACGGAGGCAGTTTCTGCATAAGTCATCTCCTCTTCGTAGTGAAGCTGGAGCACTCGGCGGTCCTGCTCAGTCAGGTTGTCATCGATGAGTTGCTGAAGTTGCTGCAACAGTTCCTCCCGCTCCTCGTCCTTCTGCCAGGCTGTTTCTTTCTGAAGTTCTTCCTTCAGCTGCCTTTGCAGTTGTCTGTCGCGCAGGATGTGCAGGCATTGGTTCCTTGTGGCAGAGAGCAGATAGCCTCGGATGCTTTCCGTGGCTATTTCAGGCTTGCCGTTCCAAAGCTTGACGAACACCTGATGCACGGCATCCTTGGCATCCTCGGCATTCTCTACCAAGGAAAACGCCATGCGATACATGTGCGGATAGCTGTCCTTGAAGAGCCGTTCAAACTGTTGTTTACTGTAATCCATCATGTCTTTTTGGTCTCGTTACATCTATAAGACCCTCGAAAAGGCAAATCAAATACCCCAACTGTGAAGAAAAGGTGAAAAATTGAAAAGGTTAAAAGGTGAAAAGTTGAAAGTTGAAAAATTGAAAAGGTTAAAAAGGTGAAGATAGACCCCTCTAATTCCCCCTCTATGGGGAGAAAACAAGGCAAGGAATGCCTCCCCATAGAGGGGGAGGTTTGGAGAGGGTCTGTTAAATGGATAAATGTTCAAAGATTCACGGCTTTCTGCATCATGTTCTCATCCTCGGCTGGTGATGCTCAACTCGCGAAAGAGTTCTGCATTTAGTTGTAATGCTGTCATAATCCTATTCCCATTATGTTTTACGCTGCAAAAATACATAATCCTTTTGAACTGACAAACTAAAGCATCATAAAAAACATGCAAACAGACAATAATCGTCCCGTTTGGAGTTTCATGCACGAAGACGAGCGTGCAGCCATTCCCGACCGGCCCGGGACGAGGAGCAGATGACCGTCAGCGGGTAACTGGAAATCATCAGTTTCCTGCTCATCCTTTGTCGAGCGATGATGATTTCCTTTTGGTTTGCTATTGAATTTATAAATTTCGAATTGACTTTTTACGGCCTTGCAGATGCAAAATAATACGTTTAGGTACAAATTTACCTCTGTCTAATTGCTTTATAACGAGATAATACATATATTTGTAGCCAAAAAGCGTGAAAACGTGAAAGAAAGAATGTATTTCAAAGTTAAAAAGTTGAATGGTTAAAAAGTTAAAAGGATGCTGGCTTTCCCCCCTCCTTTGGGGGCGTCGGGGGTGGCTGTCGCTCATGGCCCTGCTGATGAGCTTTCAGTCTCTGTCGGGGCAGACGCAGCTGGGATATATAAAGACGAAAGGCAGATTGAACCTCAATGGCTCTGTGACAGCGGGGCAGAGCCTCTCGGGAGCTGTCGTGACGACTATGAACGGCAACGATGTGATGAGCGACGCCGACGGACGCTTCTCCATGAAGCTCTCTTCGCCCCATTTTGTCCTGAAGAACGTGACGAAGAAGAACTATGCGCTGTGCGACCCTGACTTGCTGAAAAAGCAATACGACTACTCAACCAACGACCTCGTCATCGTCATGGAGGACGAGCTGGAGAAAGCCAACGAGCGTAAGAAAATAGAGAGACAGGTGCGCAACAGCCTTTATGCCCAGACCGAAAAGGAGCGCGAAGAAATCAACAGGCTGAAGCAGGAAAACGCCATCACCGAAGAGAAGTATCGCGAACTGCTGCAGCAGGTCAACAGGAAGGAAGACGACAACGAAACCATCATCAAGGACATGGTGGAGAAGTACTCGCAAATCGACTTCGATCAGGAAGATAACTTCAGCCGCCAGTTCAGTGCCTTCCTCCTCAATGGCGAAACGATGCGAGCCGACTCCCTGCTCCGGACAAAGGGCAACATCATGGACGACCTCAACAAGTTCAAGGCATTTCAGGATGCCAACGCTCAGAAACGCGCCGAACAGGCCGCACGCGACGAAGCGGAGAACCGTAGCAGGAAAGAACTTGCCGACAGGTGCAGCAAATACTTCGAGCTGTTCAAGACGCAGCACAAAAATGATTCTGCTTTGTTCTACATCGAGCAAAAGGCCAATCTCGACACGCTGAATGCAGATTGGCAATACGAGGCGGGATATTTCTGTCATTGTCAAAATCTATTCCAACAGGCAGAATTCTATTATAGCCGGGCATTGGAAATCCGCAGGCGCTTGGCTAAGGACAATCCGCAAGGCTCCGAGCGGAAACTGGCTTGGTCGCTCAACAGCATGGCTATGCTCTGCTATATAACACAGCGGTACGATGATTCGGAAGCCCTGCAAAAAGAATCATTGGAAATCTACAGAAGATTGGTGAAGGACAATCCGCAGGCCTACGAGGGTGATTTAGCCTTGGTACTGCAAAATCTGTCGGCTCTGTACCACATGACCCAGCGGATGGAAGAGGCGGAAACGACGCAGAATGAGGCATTGGAAATATACAGAAGATTGGCGAAGGACAATCCGAAGGAATACGAGCCTGATTATTCCTTAGCCCTGAACAACATGGGAAGTCTGTACTTCGATACCGGACAATATGCCAAGGCTGAACCAATATACATAGAGGCATTGGAAATCCACAAGCGCTTGGCAAAGGACAATCCGCAGGACTATCAACCCGAATTGGCCCGATCCCTGAGCAACCTGGCTATTCAGTACGCCGTTGGCGAACAATATGATAAGGCTGAGCCAATGTTTGTGCAGGCACTGGAAATCCGCAGGCAGCTGGCAAAAGACAATCCGCTGGCCTACGAGCCGGATGTGGCTAAGTCGCTGGGATATATGGCACAGTTCTATTGCGCCGTCGAGCAGCTCGATGAGGCAGAAAAGATATACAATCAGGCACTCGAAATCTACAGACGTCTGGTTAAAGAGAATCCGCTTGTTTACGAGCAGAGTTTGGCCTTTCTGCTATACAACATGGCTGAAGTGTACGCGAAGACTCAGAGAATCGATAGGGTAGAGTCGTTGTTAAGAGAAGCCTTGCAGATATTTCAAAAACTGGCCCAAAACAATCCAAAGCTTTACGAGAAACACATTGAGCAAATCAAAGCAGCACTCGAGGAGTAGCAGTAGCTTCGCTCCGAGTTGAAAAGTGAAGAATCTAAGTAACCTCACACGGAAGATTTTTTCACATCGAAAGAAACGAATAATAAATCTATGTCACGCAGAAAGCACGGAAATCACAGAATTCTTTTTGTTTCAGGGTACATACATACATGATGGAGCTGCATGCGGAAGATATGTAGTGTGGATAAGTGGCAGACTTCATGTGTGAAGTTGGCGTACACAACGTGGAGAGTAGGCCGATGCTCCGTGGAGAGTGAGCCGATTCAACGTGGAGAGTAAGCCGATTCTCCGTGGAGAGTAAGCCGATGCTCCGTGGAGCGATTAAAGGTGAAAAATTAAAAAGGTGAAAAGGTAAAAAGTTGAAAGCTGAAGGTTGAAAAGTTGTAATCTGCCTACATGCCTACATGAAATCTTCCGAATGCCGCATGAATAAATGGTTTGACGTGTTTGCAAGCCTACATAAAGCCTACATGTAGCCTATAGTGCCTACATTACCTAAACCGTTATATCTTGCCGAGGATGCGGTCCATGACCCAGTTGACGCTGGTGGCGCTGATGCTGTCCACGGTGCAGATGCCGCTCTGTTGCAGGTGTTCTACGACGTTCTGTATGAGGGGAAGCTGTACGTGTTCGGGGTTCTCGATGCAGAACTCCTGACGGCCTTGCTCGGTTTGCAATACAATGGGTTCGTATGTGAAGACGGAGAAGTGCAGTTGCCCGCGTTCGCCGATTAGTTCGATGCGGTCGGTGCGTGCGCTCTCGTGGCTGACAAAGCACCAGGAGCCGCTTCCAGGCAGGCCGTCGGAGAACTGGAAGGCTGCGCTGACGGTATCTTCTGTTTCATAGAGTCCGCCTCGGTTGCTGCTGAAGCCTTTTGCCCGGACTATCGGCCCGAAGATCTCTTGCAAGAGGTCTATCTGATGGGGAGCGAGGTCGTAGAAGTAGCCGCCGCCGGCGATGTCGCGCTGTACGCGCCAAGGCAGGGCGGTGCTGTTGTAGTCGAGCAGTCGCGGCGGACAGGCGAAGCGTATCTGCACGGATGCGACTTTGCCGATGGCTCCGCTCTCTACCAGTTCCTTCACTTTCAGGAAGTAGGGCAACAGGCGCCTGTAGTAGGCCACGAAGCAGGGGACGTGGGTCTGCTCGCTGACGCGGTTGATGCGCTGGCAGTCGATGTAGCTGCTGGCCAAGGGCTTCTCGACATAGACGGGCTTGCCGGCCTTCATGGCCATGATGGCGTAGGTGGCGTGAGAGGAGGGTGGGGTAGCGATGTAGATGGCGTTGACGTCGGGGTCGCTGATGAGCTGCTGGGCGTCGGTGTACCAGCGTGGAATGTTGTGCCGCTCGGCATAAGAACTGGCTTTCTCCTTGCTGCGACTCATCACGGCCTGTATGTGCGAACCCGGTACGAGGTTGAATGCCGGTCCGCTCTTCTTCTCGGTCACTTCACCGCATCCGATGAAGCCCCAACGGATCTCCCTACTATAATTCATAATTCATAATTTATAATTAACAATTCCTAATTAGGCACTCCCCCAAAGAGGGAGCGAGGAGGGGGCTTTAATTAAAGAAGTTCCAGCTCAGTCCGAAGTGTATGGTCATGGGGTTGATGGGGTAGTGGGGGACGAGGAAGGAGTGTCCTTCGCCGGCGTTGACGTGGCGTGCTGAGACGTAGATGCGGCAATGCTTGAGGTGGAGGTTGGCGTAAGCTCCGATGATGGGGTAGCTGCCTATCTTTATCCGCTCGTGGCTGGGGTCTTGCACGGCAAACTGCTGGATGGAGGGGCTGTAGTCGGGGGCGTAGTAGGACGTGAAGAATCGCATGTCGGCGCCTATCTGCACGCGCAGTATCTTGGCTATGCCCATGCGGAAGAGCAGGTAGAAGTTGGTGTAGATGTTGAGCTTGGGCAGCGGCAGGGCATCCTGATTGCTGCTCGTCTGGAAGCTCACTTGGCTGTCCAAATGGATGAATTTCCACTTGATGTCCTGTGCGAGCGTTGCTCCGAACACTTGTACGGAGCCTGTCTGCATGGGGCTTACGGCATGGCTGTAGTCGGTGGGCATGGTGCTTTCTGCTTTCTTGCCTTCGAGCAAGGTGTTCTGCATGCCGAAGTATGTGTAGTTCGACACGTTCTCGAAGCCGACGTTCAGTCTGGTGCCCAGCTTTCCAAGTCTGAGCATGCCGTCAACCTTGAAGCGTATCTCGCGGCTCAGGTCGTCGTTGTCCCACCACGAAGTCTGCGAGTGATAGTGGCGGAAGAAGAAGGAGGGCACTTGGTGCATGTAGCCGACGTGGACGTCGGCAAGGAGGGTGTCGATGCGACCGAGTGCAAGCTTCAGGTCGGTCTTGCCGTCAATCTTCAAGTCGCCTACGTGTTCGCCGATGAGCCATACTTCGCCCGATGCGTTGTAGTGGAAGCGCTTGCCTTGTGTGCGAGCCACTTCGCCGCCCACCGAGACGTCGTTTTCGGTGTAGCGCGCCATGTCTCCCTGTCCGTCCATCAGCTTGTAGGAACGCAGCTTGTGTGTGCCGAAGAGGGTGATGCCCATCTGTGCCCACTTGTTGAATCCTTCGCGAAGGGCTATGCCGAAGGTGTTGCGCACGGAGAAGGCTCGCGTCAAGTCGGCTATCTCGTTGATGTCCCCAAAGTAGTTGTTGGTATAGTAGTTCTTCGTCGTGCTGTGCGACAGATACTCGTGCTTGAGGTTGCTGAGGTCGAAGGTGTGGATGATGCTCGTGACGGGTATGAACTCTTTGGGCACAATCTGTTCATCCTTCCAGCGTTGCATGAGGGAGTCGATGGCTAACCTGCGAGCCAAGGTGTCTTCGCGAAGCACGGCCTGAACGCTATCGGGCAGGTCGAAGAGGAGCGTGGAGGGCGAGGGTGGGATAGGCTTCAGCGAGTCGGGAAGTTCCACGATGCGGGTGTAGCCGATGTTGTAGCGGTGCGACAGGTAGAAGTGCTGCTCGTGGTTGCGGTTCCATGTTGAGCTGAGCATGGTTGGGATGTTGCCGGGGCTGTAGCTCTGTCCGAGGCTCAGGGGGTCCTCGATGTAGCGGTCGTCCTCGATGCCTCCGTTCTCACCCATCTTCATGTGGTTGATGCCGGCATAGGCATGAATGTTGTAGCGTTCGCCTCGGTAGTAACCATAGAAGGTGCTGCCGAACATGCTGTTTGGCTGGGCATAGTAGTAGCCTACGCCATAGTTGTAGTCAATCTTGAAGCCGAAGCCGGCCAACTTGTTGATGTTGGTGGCAAAGTAGCCTCGGATGCGGTCTTCGCCTGTCTGCCTGTTGCCGCAGGAGTGGTAGGCGAGGTTGGTGATGGGACTCTTTGTGTTGGTGAAGCGGAAGTCCTGTAGCGAGCCTCGGAAGAAGCTGAAGGGCTGGAGGAAGAGGAACTCGTCGGAAGTGTTGTCGCGGTTGAAGTAGAGGCGGCTGAGGCGCGGAGAACCGATGTTGGCCAGATAGTTGTATTCGCCCGTGTAGCCGTCGGTAGCATTCCATTTGTAGAAGTCGTGCACGACGGTATCGTTGTTCTCCGCGTCGATGACGGTGCCGAGCCGAGGCTCCAGCACCCATTGGAACTGCCCGATGGGTATGTTCTTCAGGTTCCGGAACTTCGTCGTGTCGCGTCCCCAAGTGGTGCGGTTGCCCGCGCCATCTACATACGTGCCGGATTCTGAGACGAGATAGGTGTCGCCGTCGTCGTAGAGAGTGGCGTTGCTTCCGTCGCGATTGACACGGTGTGTCTGTGCATTTGCCTGCAGCAAGATGCAGAAGAGAAACGGCAGTATGTAGAGCCTTTTGGTCATGCTTTATATGAGACGAAGTATGAATTCTATCACTTTGAACGCCATGCCGATGGCTATGACGATGAGTGCCGGCACATGATTCTCTCCGCCGAAGAAATACATGGCAAGTCCGACGGCAGCCAAGGCGAGGAACAGCGTGTTGAGCACTGTTCTTGCCTTCGTTCTGTCGTGTTGTCCGGCGCGTTTCCTGCGGATACGCTCGACTTGCTCTTCAAGGGAAAGTTCTTCCTGTTTCATTGGGGTTCTGAGTAATCTGAGTTTTCTGATTATTCAGAGAATTCTGATTATTCTGATTATTCTGAGTTTACTTCACCGGTTCGATGACGAAGCCGTAGCTGTAGTTCTTTTCACGCAGCTCGTACTTTTCCAGGGGGCCGGGGCCGCAACTCTGGTTGCCGAGGCCACGCATAGCGGCATCGAGGTGCAGGATAATCTCGGGACGATGTATCTTGCTCAGTTCGTGCTTGTACTTCGTCTGCCAGAGGTCTTCGTCCATGTAGTGGAGGGCGCTGAAGTGGAAGGTACCGCCTGTGCAGAAGCGAACGCCTTCGCCCTTATCGTCGGTGAACGTTACCCACTTGACGTCACAGCGTTCGCCCATGCTCTGAGGCTTCTCGTATTCCTCGGTCATGCCGTTCACTGTGTTGTTCCATACGCCCATGAAGGCTGAGGTCTTGCGGTCGGGATAGTTCTCGTGAGGGCCGCGACCAAGCCACTGCACGTTGCCGAGGCGCGGGTCGAGGGCTGCGATGAGGCCAAGGCGACTGAAGTCCTTGTTGCTTTCGTTGCCGAAGTTGCTCTTGACGCCGATGCTGCCGTCGTTATAGACTGTATAAGTGGTCTCGACGGGAACAACGGTCTGCCCGTCTTTGCCGGACTTGACGTCATACTTGACGTTGATGATTGCATCGCCGTCTTCCTGCTTCAGCGTTACTTTGGGAGAGAGGATGTCGCTCTTGAAGTTGCCTCTGCGGTCGTTGCTGATGCTGCGGAAGCCGTTGAAGGTGAGGTTGCCGAAGGGTATCTTGCTGCCTGTTACGAAGATAGGTCTGCCGTTATACGACAGCTCAGTTACTGCTCCGCTCTGTTTGTCGACGGCAAACATAAAGTTTTTGTTCTTGACACTTATTTGCTGAGCACTCTCCTCGACCTTGAGGGCTTCGCTTGCTTTGACGGCAGCCATGAGCGTGGGCTCGCCATATTTCAGGCAAAGCTGCTCGCAGGCAACCTCATGTCCGGCGTTTGCCCAGCGCGTTGCCTCCTTGAGCCGGAGGGAGACGTTGAGGTGATAGAGGCCTTGACTTCCGTCGACCTTCGGTTCTCCCTCAGGCACTTCGCAAGGAAGGTCGATGAAGCAGCTGTCGCCGGGCAGTACTTCGGGCAGCGATGCTGTACCGCTCTTTATCATGCGGCCGTCGCGAAGCAGCTGATAGTGGAAGGTGAACTGGCTGAGAGGCGTGAAGCAGTAGCGGTTGCGGATGCGGAGCTTCTGGTCGTCGGTCAGCTTGAAGTCAACGTACTGATAGACCTTCTTGACTTCGAGGAGCTTGGGAGTGACGTGGCGGTCGGCTGTGATGATGCCGTTGCAGCAGAAGTCCTGGTCGTTGGGATAGTCGCCGAAGCCGCCGCCATAGTACATGTTGGTCTTGGGTTCGCCCCACTTGCAGAGGCTCTGGTCCACCCAGTCCCAGATGCAGCCGCCTATCATGCGCTTGCTCTCGAACTCGATGTAGTCCCAATACTCCTGCAGGTTGCCGATGGCGTTGCCCATGGCGTGAGCGTATTCGCAGAGGAAGAAGGGACGTCCCTGCAGGTCGGCTTGCTGGTCGAGGCGTCGCATGTGGTCTATCCTGGGGTACATTTTGCTGTCCATATCCGCTACTTCGTTCATGCCTTCGTAGTGGATGAGGCGGTCGTCAAGCTCCTGAATGGCCTTCTTAGAAGCTACGAAGTTGTCGCCACCGCCGCATTCGTTGCCCATGCTCCAGAAGATGACGCTGGGATGATTGCGGTCGCGAAGCACCATTCGCTGCTGGCGGTCAACGTACTGAGCCTCCCACTTCGGGTTCTTCGACAGGCTGTGATTGCCGTGACACTCTACGTCGGCTTCGTCCATCACGTAGATTCCATAGTAATCATACAGGGCGTACATGCGCGGATCGTTGGGGTAGTGGCTTGTGCGAACCGTGTTGAGGTTGTAACGTTTCATCAATAAGATGTCCTCTATCATGCTTTCCACGGGCACGGCCTTGCCGTAGATTGGGTGTGTGTCGTGGCGGTCAGCACCCTTGAACATGACGCGCTTGCCGTTGATGAAGACGCGTCCGTCGCGGTTCTCTATCTTGCGGAAGCCGTACTTCTGCGTATAGACGTCGCCGCCGACACGGATGTTGACGGTGTAGAGGTTAGGCGTCTCGGCTGTCCACAGCTCGGGGTTCTGCACTTCGAGGTGAAGCTGAGCAGGCTTGATGCCGTGCTCTATCTTCGAGACTTGCAGGATGGCTGTCTGTATGGTCTTGCCTGCAGGGTTGACAAGCTCTACGTCGATGCGGGCGTCGGTTGCTTTCTTGCCCATGTTCTGCAGGGAGATGTCGATGCCGAGGAAAGCACGGCCGGGCTTCCATTGACCATTGACCATTGACGATTGACCGTCCCGGCGGCCGCGTCCACCCATCATGCTTGTGAGCTTCACGTCCTGCACATGCAGCTTCTGACGTGCTTCGAGATAGACGTCACGATGTATGCCGCTCATGCGGAACATGTCCTGGTCCTCGATGTACGAGCCGTCGCTCCAGCGATAGACCTCTACACAGACGAGGTTCTCCGTGCCCGGCTTAATGTACTTCGTCACGTCGAACTCCGAGTCGTTGTTCGGTCCTTGCGTGTAGCCCACCTTCTGACCGTTGACCCAAACATAGGCGGCGCTGTAGATGCCGTTGAAGTGGAGGTAGATTTCCCTGCCGTCCCACGAGGCGGGCACCGTGATGGTGCGGCGATAGCTGCCCACGGCATTCGGTTCGTTCACGACGGTGTAGCCCTCCTGACCGCGGATGAAGGGCGGAAGGTTCTTGAAGGGGTAGGTGACATTCGTGTAGATGGGTGTGCCGTAGCCCAGCATTTCCCAGCAGGAAGGCACGGGGATGGTCTTCCAAGCAGAAGCGTCGAAGGTCGGCTTGTAGAAGTCGATGGGACGGTCTTCGGGTTTCGGCACCCAGTTGAACTGCCATTGGCCGCTGAGCATCAGCCTGAGAGAGCTGTTCGGCCAAAGCCAAGGCTTCTGGTAAGCTTCGTCGGCCTTCATCTCTTTCTCGCTGGCATAGAGGAGCATCGTGGCACGTCCCGGCTCCTTGTTGATGCCGATGACGGCCTCGTTCTCCCAGTCGTTGACGGACTTTTCGGCAGCGCTCTGAGCCTCTACCTTGAGGTTGGTCTTGACAAGCCGCCATTGCACATAGTCGCTCGTGTTGGTGGCCTTCATTTGCCAGACGTGTCCTCCGGGCTGACAGGTGTCGTTGTAACCGAGCTTTAGGCCGCCGGCCGCGGAGGTCAGGACGACCGTCTCAGCTCCGCTCTTCTCGATGAGCCATTGCTGGTTGGCGTTCTTCGTTTCCACCTGCCAAGTGAGTACTTCGCCTTCATTCGTGCCGTGGTTGCCGTTGTCGAGGTTCACTTGGGAGAAAGGATTATAGAGGCACCAGTATCCTTGGCGGTCGCTCTTGGTGATGTGCCACACCTGCGAGGGCGATTTCTTGTTCGAAGGAGAGAAGGTGATAGTGCCGCTCTGGCAGTCGAGGGCAAGGCCGTCGCCTATCTCAAGGCGATAACCCTGTTTGGAATCAAAGTCTTGGGCATGAACCATTGACCATTGTCCATTGACCATTGACCATTGTGCCAAGGCCAAGAAAAGTAGGGAAAGGATTCTTCTTGTCATAGTAGTTAGATTATAGTTATGGTTATTTTGTGCGCAAAGATACGAAAAAGATTTAAGAAAACGCTGCTTTGGCCCGAAAAAGTCAAAGAAGAGTCAAGAATTATGCTTACCGACGGCAATGATGGCATCGAGGCTGTAGAACTGCGTCTGATAGTTCTTCCCGTCGGAGGCAGTTGCCGAGATTTTCTCGGTAACTGAATCCTTTACCAGTTCGCCGCTTGAAAAGATGTTCTTCAGGTGTAGTCCAACGTTATCGGTAGAGCAGTCAAACAATGTTGCCATTGCTTTCTGCGTACACCAGATGCTCTCGTCTTTGTAGAACACTTCGATGCCTTGCTCCTTTCCTTCTATCTGAAAGATAAGGAACTCTGCTGTGCTGTTTCTGATTTCCCTTCGCATTGCCCAATTGCTTTGTGTCGCATTTCGGGTGTAAAGATACGACTTTTTCGGCATTTTATCAAACTTTTCTGCAAAATGCTTCGCGTTTCAGGAAAATAGTCGTATCTTTGCGCTGTGTTCTTCGGAATGCATCATTTTATTTGCTCATTCGCCACACGAACTGCAACCTCCGAAAGTGAACGGGCAATTACTAATCACAGAAGCGTGCGCATCAAGCGTAGGTTTCCCATAGTGATTAGTAGGTTGTTGCAGACCTGTGTGGCGTATGGCGAGTCCTGCGCTTTTCTTCTCTAACAATAAGAAAGCGGTAGCTTAAACGGTAAACAACAATTTTTTATTATAAATAATGTATGAATAGAAAAAGTTTTATGCAAGTGATGGCCATTATGTTGGTCTCTGTGTTGGGTCTTGTTGTGTCTTCGTGCAAGGGTGATGATGATCAAGACGAAATCATTAATGTAAAAGATGCCGTAGGTACTTGGATGTGTGTCGAAAGTCAAGATACGTCAAATGGGCAAACATACAAAGGTTTGCTTGTTGGTGCGCAGATTACGATTAATAGTAATGGTACATATACATCGACGTCTTCTAATTTCGGCTCGTCCGGTACGTATGTGATTAATAAAAATACCATTACGGCAAAGAATAACTATGGTGATACATTCGTTGTTACCGTTGTTATCAAGGATGACCGCATGACGTGGGATGGAACGTCAAGTACTGGCGTTAAGTTCCGATATGTCTTTATAAAAGAGTAAAATGGAGTAGGGAACCCTAACAAGTCGTTAAAGGGGTTTCCTGATGCCTTATGGAGCGTTCTCAGTACTACCGTGGGAAAACTCCAGTACTACCACGGTGGTACTGGAGTTTTCCCACGGTAGTACTGGCTTAGTCGCAGTAGTTGATTTGTTCCTCGTAACGGTCGAAGGGAATCGCCTCCGTGATTCCGGCTTCGTGGAGGGCTGAAATGACGGTCTCCTGCTCCTTTGGCGAGAGGGACAGACTGCCGCGACGGTAGGCGAAATACTCGTTGCGTCCGAACTCCTTAATGAGCGAATTCATGAAAGTCCGGTATTGGGCCGGGAACATTCTCTTCTGGAATCCGGTGAAGCCGTAAGCGTACTTCACGGGCTTCGAGTCGCGGTAGAACTTGCAGTTGCTGCCTTTCGCGCACTTCTTCGGGTTGATGAGGCTCAGATAGACCTCACTCTCCTGCAGGGCGGAAAGGGCAATCTGGTGCAGACATGTTGCTGCCAGGGGGCAGTCTTCGTGGAGGCAGACGGCGTAGTCTGCCGGCATGGTGGCATAGTTTCTTCTTGGCATAGGGGGTTATTCTTCAATGGAAACGAGTTCGTACAAATGGTTGAGGAAGTATTCTGTTGCATCGAACAAGGGGGAAAGGTCATTTCTGATGACATCCCAAACAAGGTCTGCGTTGATGTCAAAGTAGCCGTGTGCTATGTGGTTGCGCATGTCTATAAGATACGGATGCCATCGGTCTCTATTTGTTTGCGGAAGAAGGGACGGATGCCTCGATGCTCCTGTATCAGATCGACTTTGCTTTCCAGCAGTTCCTCCAAGTACATCGCAGCCGCCACATGATTGTAAAACTTGGGAGGCATAGTAACATAGATGTCCACATCGCTACCCTCGCGATGTTCATCGCGGGCCACGGAGCCGAAGATGGACAGGGAAGTGATGCCGAATCTGCGTTTCAGCTCGTCGGTATGACTCTTGATGAGTTCTATGTATTCGCTTCTTGTCTTCATGGTTCCGACTTATCTTTTGTTCTGTTCTCTGATAGAATAGTTCATTCCTCGCGAGACAAAGTTACGTTTTTTTTCTTTATCAGCGATGAATTAGGCGAGTTTTTTAGCGTAAAGACTCAAATAAGGAACTCCAATATGCGTAAAACCGTGTTGCGACAAGTGCTGCCTTGCCCGATTATTCTTCCGGCACCCATTCTTCGGGCGACTTGACGGAACTCTTGTACTCGCCGTCCTGTAGGCTTCGGCGGGCTGGGGCTGGGGTGCTGCCGCTGCTGAAGCTGCGGGCGCTGCCGCGATACTGCTGCCACCGCTCCATGATGAGGCGGACGTAGGCTTCCGTCTCGCTGCCGCGCATGTAGCCGTGGCGGACGTCGGGATCGCGGTAGTAACGTGGCTCGGAGAGGAGCAGGATGTAGGGCGACACTTCCTGCCAGCGCTGGTGGTCGCGGCCTGCCTTGCGGGCAAGTGTCTGCGCGTCCTGCACATGACCTACGCCGCCGTTGTAGGCGGCAAGGGCAAAGCAAATCCGCTCGTTGCCGTCCTTGATGTCCGGGAACGACTGGCTGACCTTCCTGAGATAACGTGCTGCTGCGGCAATGTTCTGCTCGGGGTCGAAGCGTTTGTCTGCGGGTACTCCCATGGCATCGGCCGTCGAGGGCATCAACTGCATGAGTCCCTGTGCTCCCATCGACGATATGGCTTGCGGGTCGAAGCCCGATTCCTGATAGCATTGGGCGGCAAGCAGACGCCAGTCGAGGCCGGCACTTGAGCTGTATTGGCGGAAGAGGTCGTCGTAAGCGGAGATGATGCCGTGCGCCGCATCCTGCATGACGGGGCGCATGTGGCGGCGGACGGTAACGGTCGTGCTGCTGGCCGAACTCTGTATCTGCCTGATGCGTTCAGGCTTCCACCATTCGGCAATGGCTTCGCTGAGAAGTGGCTCGTCGGGGCGCGTCTGCCATGTCGGCATCTCGAGGGCAATGAAGTCAATCTCGCCTCGCTCCAACTTGTGCAATAAAGACGTGGTGTCCGGGGAAATCTCCATCTGGAGAACAACGCCGATGCTCTGTGCAAAGGCTTCGGCAAGCAGGAACTGAAGGCCCATCCCCTTGCCGTGGTACTCGTAGTAGGTGTCGGGGCCGCTCAGAGTACCGGCTATGATTGTGCCGCTGCTCTGTATCTCGTGCAGGTCGTAAGGCCCCTCATCAGCTTCGCTCCAAATGGGGGAAGAAGGCGGAAGCTTCTCCTGCTTGGCAGTACAAGCGGCAAGGAGAAGGAGTAGAAAAAAGCCCCATTGCCATTTGTTCTGTCGGATTTGTAATCCGACAGTATTGAATATAAGCATTTTCAATGCGGTAGAAAGGTTGTTTCGGGATTGTAAATCCCTATATTCAGAACGGTCGGATTGCAAATCCGACCGCACAGATACAGTGACTTGTCGCACTTCCCATTGTGATTCCTATAGAGGCACTCCCCCAAAGGGGTAGCGGGGAGCGGGGGTCTTTATGGTTTAATCCTATGAATAATATAGGTGCGCATGATTTCGATGGCTTGCTGGTTGTTGCCGCCTTGCGGGATGATGAGGTCGGCATACCGCTTCGTCGGCTCGATGAACTCTTCGTGCATGGGCTTCAGGACGTCGCGATAGCGGTCGAGCACCATTTGTGTAGTGCGACCACGCTCAACAGTGTCGCGCTGAATGACACGGATGAGACGTTCATCGGGGTCGGCATCGACGAAGATTTTCAAGTCCATGAGGTCGCGCAACTGCTTCTTCCACAGGGCCATGATGCCTTCGATGATGATGACCTCGCAGGGTTCCACATGCACCGTCTCGGGCAGGCGGTTGCTGATGAGGTAGCTGTAGGTGGGTTGCTCGATGCTCTTGCCTTGCCGCAAGGCCTGAATCTGCTGTGTGAGCAGCTTCCAGTCGAAAGCGTCGGGATGGTCGAAGTTGATGTGTTTGCGCTCCTCGGGAGTGAGATGCGAAGTGTCGTTGTAGTAAGAGTCCTGCGGAATGAGCGCCACACGGTCTGTCGGAAGCGTCTCGAGAATCTTCTTTACGACTGTTGTCTTGCCGGAACCTGTACCGCCGGCGATGCCGATGATATACATCTTTGTTATTTACGATTTAACGATTTACGATTTACTATTTATCTCGCTCCATGCTCCTTGCTCCTCGCCCCTTGCTCCTCGCCCCTTGCTCCTTGCCCCTCTATTGTAAGGTAGCTGTCAGGATGCAGTCCACTGTGTCGGGACGTTTGGGCAGGAAGATGCGATAACCTCCCTGTTCGCGCTGGAACGTCAGCGGGGAGCCGTTGCTTCGCAAAGTGACCTTCGAGAGAGTGTGCCCGCTGAGCGGCAGGAAGAAGGAGAGCGGACCGCCGTTGATGCGTTTCAGTCCTTCGTTGATGACCTTTCCGTCCTTCTCCTTGTTGAGGATGTGGATGAAGAGTGTCTTGCCCTTTTGTGTCGTCACGCCCCAGTCCTGCGGTGGTACGCAGCCGCCACGCGTGTCGTAGATGGTCGAGCTGTTGGCCTCCATGAAGGCTCCAATGTGCTTCAGTCGCTCGATGGCTTCGTCGGGGAGCTGTCCGTCGGGGCGCGGACCGATGTTGAGCAGGAAGTTGGCATTCAGGCCAGCCGCTGTGACGAGTCGGCGGATGAGTTCGTCGCCGCTCTTGTAGGCTTTGTCGGTAATGCTGTAGCCCCAAGTATTGTTCATCGTCATGCACGTCTCCAATGGCAGTTGCGACACCTTCTGCTCGCCGGAGAAGCCTGCGTTGTTCTGTCCTGGCAAGTCTTGCTCGAAGAGCTGGAAGTCCTCGAGGCCGATGGGCGAGCCATGATGGTTGTTGCCGATGAGACACGTGGGTTGCAGCTTCTTGATGAGGGCATACTGTTCGTCCAAACGCCAATCGAACTCCTTCTCCTTGTGGTCCCACATGCCGTCGAACCAGATGGCACCAATCGGACCGTAGTTCGTCAGCAACTCCGTGAGCTGCATGTTCATAAAGGCGTAGTAGCTGTCCCAGTTGGTAGTTGAAGGGTCGTGCGGACAGTTCTGACAGACGCCCATCGGGTAGTCCGTTCTTTGCCAATCCATGTGGCTGTAGTAGAGGTGGAGCTTCAGTCCGTGTTCACGGCAAGCATCGGCAAGCGACTTCAGCACATCGCGTCCGTAAGGCGTAGCTTCCACGATGTTATAAGGACTTGCCTTCGTTCCCCACATCGAGAAACCGTCGTGGTGGCGGCTGGTAAAGGTAACGTATTGTGCGCCAGCCTCCTTGAAGAGCTGTACCCATTCGCGTGCGCTGAACCAGGCCGGACAGAAGCCGCCTGCAAGCTTTGCATACTCGTTTCGGTCGATGCGACGGTTGTGCATCACCCATTCGCCGTCGGCCAGCATAGAGTAGATGCCCCAATGGAGGAAGATGCCGAACTTGCGGTCCTGGAAGTTTTCGCGTATGCGACGTGTCTCGTCGCTGACGACAAGGCCTTGTGCTGCAACGGCAAGCGTTAGCAGAAAGGTGAGGAAGGTAAAAGCAAAGCGTCTCATGTAATGAAGGAATATAAAAGCCCCCTCTCCTCGGAGAGGGGGTTGGGGGTGAGGCTTTTAGAACATCTTGTCGGGGTACTGACCTGCCTTGTGGAGGGCAGCCAGCTTAGCAACAACCTCGGGACGGTCCTCGGGATAGGTGACACCGAACCACTTGCTCGTTGTGTCGAGCACTTCGCACGTTGCCTTGCCTGTCTTGATGAGGTGATCCACCATCAAGGGGATGAAGAACTCGCTCTTGAGGTTAGCCTGGTTCTTCGGGTCGGAGAGGAACGTCTTGAAGTAAGCTTCGCTGTACTCGAAGTAGTCGGGTGTGAAGCCCCAGAAGTTCATGCTGACGGGTGTGGTGTCGGGGATGCTGACCCACTTGTCGTCATCGTCGAGGTACTGCACGACGCCGTCGCGACGTTCAATCTTCGTGCGCTCTACGACGCCGGTGAGCAGATGTGTCTTCTCGTCGTTCTCGCAGATGCCGCGGCTCACGGTACCGCTCTCGCTCAGGGTGTTATCTACGCGGAAGCCTACCATAGCATACTTGCCGGTGCTGCCTTCGGGCAGTTCGCTCAGGAACTTAGCCATCACCTTGAAGGCGTCGCGGTCGTAGAAGTCATCGCAGTTGAGCACGGCAAACGGCTCCTTGATGACATCCTTGCCCATGAGGACTGCGTGGTTCGTGCCCCAGGGCTTCTGACGGCCTTCGGGAACGGTGAAGCCTTCGGGCAGAGCGTCGAGGCTCTGGAAGCAGAGTTCGCAGGGAATGTGACCCTCGTACTTAGCGAGGATCTGAGTGCGGAACTGCTCTTCGAAGTCGTGGCGGATGACCCATACTACTTTGCCGAAGCCGGCCTGGATAGCGTCGTATATGCTATAGTCCATGATGCTCTGACCCTGAGGGCCGAGTGTATCGAGCTGCTTGAGGCCACCATAGCGGCTTCCCATACCTGCAGCAAGGAGGAATAATGTTGGTTTCATCTTGTTTTTCTTTTTTAGTGGTTGGTGGTTGGTGGTTAGAGGTTAGAGGATAGTTTGGGATGCAGATTAGAGACCAAAGGCGTTCTCTAACCTCTAACCTCTAACCTCTTACTTCTAACCTCTTTAAGCTTCTTACAGGGCGTTTGCTGTCAGGATGAGCACGAGGAGGCCGAGGATGGCGTAAAGCTCGGGGAACACAGCGAGCACCATAGTTGTACCGAAGGCGTTGTGACCTGCACCGATGGCGCTGATGCCGTTGGCACAAACCTTAGCCTGACGGATTGCACTGAAGAGAGCCACAAGACCGAGTGCGAGACCAACGCCGAAGATAGCGCAAGCAGGACCCATAGCAATGTCGGGAGTCACCTTGTTGTTGAGCATGAAGAAGCCCACGAAACCGTAAAGTCCCTGAGATGAAGGCAGAGCTGACAGACCCATGTACGCGCCGCTGGCGGTTGGGTTCTTCTTAAATGCACCGATTGCAGCGTTGCCACAGATGGTTACGCCATAGGCACTACCGATTCCCGAAAGGGCTACGCACAATGCTACGCCCAGATAAGCTAATAAAATCTCCATAGTGTTTTGTGTTTTGTTTTAATTCATAATTCATAATTCGTAATTCATAATTGAGCGATGTGACGTTGGGCTTTGCAACCTTATTATATATAATATGTAGCTTGCTATTTTAGACCTCGCTTGCTTTCGTCGTGAATCAGGAACTATGCGTTATGAGGGATTAATAATTATTTTGGTTAAACTTCTTTTCAGTTTTCATTCTTCTCGTGGTTTGAGGTTAGTGGTTAGAGGTTAGAGGATTGTTTGGGAAGCTGAGGGGCCAAAGGTGTTCTCTAACCACTAACCACTAACCTCTAACCTCTGACCACTAACCACTAACCTCTCTTTCACTTTTTCACCTTTTCACCTTTTAACCTTTTACTGTCCTGAATGGATTGTATTCCTTGCCGCCGCCGCTGAAGTCGGCGTTCTTGAAGAACTCGACGAAGGTGAGTCGCATGGGATGCACGAAGGCACTTATCATGCTCAGGGCGAAGGTGATGCCGTGACCTGCAAGCAGGATGAGCACCATCGGGAGCCAGCGGACGAACCAAGGCATGCTGCTGGTCAGGTCGAGAGCCAACGAGTTGAACACGCCGCCAAGCACGCCGCCTGTCAGTCCGAGGGCGAAGAGGCGGATGTAGCTCAGCAGGTCGCCCAGCAAGCCGGTTGACATGCCGTAGGTTGCCCACACGCCGCCGCCGATGTTGAGCAGCGGACCGGTGATGGGGTTCTTGTAGGCCGACGGGTTGTTGTAGAGGAAGATGCCGACGACGCTCACGCCGATCAAGCCGTAGAGCACATAGATGAGTGCCTGAGGCAAAGCGACTCCGCAAGCGGGCAGACCGAAGAGCGCGATGGCAGAAAGCAGCGCCACTACCCACGAGAATGTGCCGATGGAGTAGGCAAAGCCGTAGTTCTTCCAGGCTTTGCAAGCCTTGAGCACCATGCCCAGCAGGACTTGTATGAGGCCGATGATGACGGAGAAGACCATCATGGGCGAGTAGCCGAAGATGGGGCCGATGCCGTTGTCGTTGATGAAGTAGGGCTTGACGGGAGCCAGGAATGCCCAGTCCTGTTTTGTCAGGTCGATGCCGAAGACGGTGCCCATGAGCAGACCGCAGACCATCGTGGCAAGTCCGAGCCAGATGCCGAGGCGTCCGTAGCTCTTGACATCGTCGCTACCCTTCAAGGCCAGGTAGATGCCGCCGAGCAGGACAAGCAGGCCGTAGCCGCCGTCGCCGAGGCAGAGGCCGAAGAAGAGCATGAAGAAGGGAGCGAAGAAGACGCTCGGGTCGATGTCGCGATAGTTGGGAAGCGAGTACATGCGGAGGATAGGCTCGAAGAGGCTGGTGTAGCCGTCGTTGGTTATCTTTACGGGCACGTCGTCCTCGAAGGCTGGGTCTTCCAGTTCATAGAAGACTTGCTTCTCGTCGAGCCACTTGCAGAGTTCGTCGGCCTTGTCTGCCAACGTCCAGCCTACCATGAGGCGGACGGCTCCGTCGGCGATGCTTTCGTCCGAGAGTTCAACTTGCTGGAGCTGTATCTCGCCCTGAGCCAAGGCTTTGCCTTTCTCAAGCTCGTCGCGGTAATTGCGTGCAAGCCAGCAAATCGTGTCGTGATTCTTCTGGAGGGCTTCCTTGGCTTCGGCTGCTTCCTTGCGGTAGGCGTCGAGCGAACCTGCGGGCAACTCTAAGCGCTCGGCCTTGATGTCAGGCTCTTCGTCGGAGAAAGCCAGGAAGTAGGTGCGCTTGCGGTAGTCGTCGATAGGTGTGGCGAAGTACTTCTCCGCCCATTCCTGCTGGAAGGACTTGGCGTTGCAGGCATAGAAGAAGACCTGCATGCCCGTCTCCTCCTGGAGGCGTTGGATGCTCTGCCAGTCGAAGTTTCCCCACGGTTCCAGCTTCTCGGCGTTCTTCTCAGCCTCGTCTATCTCGTGGCGAATGCTGACTTCTTCGGCCTTGAGCTTCTCGACGAACTCGAGAACGGGGAGGCTTTCTTCGCCTGATTTAGTGGTTAGTGGTGAGTGGTTAGAGGTTAGAGGATTGTTTGGGATGCTGGCTTCGGAGCCAAAAGTATTCTCTAACCTCTTACCTCTTACCTCTAACCTCTCAGAGGGGCTTTCTCCCCACGCCTTGAGCGAGATGTCGAGATAGTCGATGGCCTGCTGATAGCGGAGCCTCAGGTCGAGTGCCTGCTGCAGTTGCGGACTGGTCTGTCCCTGCTTGAGTTGCTGGACGTGTACCACGCCTTGCTCGCGCAGACCGGCGATGAAGCCGTCGTATTCCTTCTGTGTCACCAGGAAGGTGAGTTTCTTCATTCTTTCAATCATGCTGCATCCTCCTTCTTTCTCTTTTCCTGAAGCGACTTCAGAATCTTCTGCGACGACTTGGAGAGGTTCTCCTCGTCCTCCATGAAACGTTTAATCTTACGCACAGCTTCCTGATAGCCAGGTATCTGTACCTTCTCGAAGAGGTTCACCTTCTGCGTCGTCTTCTTGCGGGCATGTTCCAGCAGGTGCAGCTTGGCGAAGACGAACTCGCGCTCCACGGCAGTCTTGGCGAGGCCTTGCAGGAGCTTGATGCCGTCGAAGTACCACTTCGGAGCGCTGAACAGGCCGAAGGGCTTCACCTTCAGGCTGATGTTGTTGAGCACGGGGACGCGCACGCCGGCAATCTTCTTGACAGCCAGCTCCACGTCGTCGAGGCTGACGAGCGACGCGTCGAACTCGCCCCAAAGGGCATACATCTTCTCATAGCCCTCGATTTGGCTCTGCAACTTGCGCTCCAGCGCCTCGGCTTCCTCCTTGCATTTCTTCACCTCCAGCCGCAGCGCCGTCTCTTTGCTCTTGATGATGGGCAGCGTGCGCTGACGCATCTTCAGAGCCTTCTCCAACTGTTGCAGCGAAGTCTTATTGTATTGAAACTTTATAGCCATTCTTTGTGTCTGTAGTTCCTCCGGTTTTTGTTTTCGGGCACAAAGGTACAACTTTTAATTCAAAATTCAAAATTCAAAATTCAAAAATACGCTGTTCGCGTGCATTTATAATAGGAATGTATAAGAATGAATGTTTTGCGGCAACTTCTTTGGTATTTGACAAAATGTAACTAAATGCACGATTTTGCTTACAATCTGATTTTGCAAAACCTCATGAGAATCGCGTAAAATGGCCCAGACTGCTGTTTGGGCGGTTTTTTCGAAGAAAATCAAGGGAATTGGCTCTGCTCTGAAAGTCAGCAGGTTACGTTTTACGAGTGTTGATGAAGAATGTTGAATTGCTATCTCCACATAGCAAAATGACCTTATTTTACAGCAGAAAAGGCCCATTTTTGCGTGTGATTTTTCAGATTTCGACGTGAGAAAATCCAAAACACTCCGTGTAGTGTTGGCCAACACAACGTGGAGCGTCGGCTGATTCAACGTGGAGCATCGGCCGATACCCCCTGCTGTGTGGGCTAAATCAACGTATTTTGTTGGATTTTTAAGCATGCGGGTAATTGACATAATGAAAGCTAAATGGACGAATGCATAACAGATTGTCATTTTGTATCTAAGGGAGAAAAAGGAAAATAAGTGTTCTTTTTCCATTCGCAAAAGCTTAAAATGGAAATTTTTCAGTATCTTTGTAGGCGAAACAAAGCGTATTCTGAAAGATTAGAAAGGAAAGTTCGGAATTAAGCCACAAATGAACAAGAAAGATTAGGCACAGTCTATCCGTCAGAACACGGCCAGTCAAAGCATCAATCAGAAGCATGGAAAAAGCAGAAATCACCTTACCTCGGAACATCGAGGAGCTATATTCCAATATCAGGAACATCCTTCAATCAGCCCGCAAGCGCGTATATTCCGCCGTGAACTTTGCTATGGTGGAAAGCTATTGGCTGATAGGCCAGACCATAGTGGAGCACGAACAACATGGCGAAACGCGTGCCGTTTACGGCAAAGGCTTGCTCAAGGAACTGGCTGCCCGTCTGACGAAAGACTTTGGAAAGGGTTTTGATGAACGTGAACTACGCAAGATGCGTCAACTTTATCTCACATTTCCAAAATGGGACGCGCTGCGTCCCGAATTGACTTGGTCGCATTATCGGCGCCTTATCAGCGTGGAGAATGAGCAAGCTTCCCGTTATAAACTCTATCTCCTGACCGAGGAAGAGTTCAAGCGAATGCTGGAAACCATGTAGAAGCCGCAACTCTTGCAAAGCAATGGAACAGAAATCGTTGAAGGAAAAGACTGCGGGCGGGATGCTATGGGGCGGGCTGTCCAACGGTTTGATGCAGCTGATGGGAGCTGTCTTCGGACTGGTCTTGCTTCGTTATCTCACGCCAAACGACTACGGTAAGGTGGCGATGCTGAACATCTTCGCAGCCCTCGCTAACGCCCTACAGGAGAGTGGTTTCATGGCGGCGCTCTGCAACCGACGCGAACCGACGCACGAGGAGTACAACTCCGTCTTTTGGTTCAACCTGCTGGTCAGCGGTTCGCTCTACATCATCTTGTGGTTCTGCGCCCCGCTCATCGCCGATTTCTACGCACAGCCGGAACTCATTCCGCTGGCCAGAGTGCTTTTCCTGGGCTTCCTCTTCTCGGGTATCGGCACAGTCCAACGTGCCTACCTCTTCGGACATCTGATGGTCAGGCAGATGAGCATCTGTTCCCTCACGGCTATGCTGCTCTCCGGAATAGTCGGTATCGCGATGGCTATGAGGGGCTTTGCCTATTGGGCTATCGTGACGCAGGCCATCTGTTTTGTCCTCGTCACACAGGTGATGGCTTGGTTCTTCTCTCCCTGGAGGCCGACACTCCATTTCAATCTTGCTCCAGCCTGGAAGTTGTTCGGCTTCAGCAGCAAGTTGATGCTTACGAACATCGTCAACATCTGCAACCTTCACGCCTTTTCCGTCCTGCTTGGCAAGTTCTTTGGCGACCACACAGCCGGCATCTATTCGAATGCCAAGAAGTGGAACGATATGGCTTCGAGCACGATAAACGGAATGGTGACGAGTACCAGCCAGCCCACTTTGGCACAAGTCACCGATGAGATAGGCCGCTATCGGCAGGTCTTCAGGAAGATGCTTCGCTTCATTTGTTTCGTCAGTTTCCCCGCTATGCTCGGGTTGGGACTGGTGGCACAGGAGTTCATCCTGCTTGCCGGCGGCGAGAAGTGGAGGGAGAGCGGCCTGATTCTCTCTTTGCTTTGCCTGCATGGAGCTTTCGTTCCCATTACCACGCTCTACAGTAATCTCACGATAAGTCGAGGCCGGAGCGACGTCAACATGGCTTGCACGATAGGTCAATGCCTGGCAGTCTGGGCAGGTCTCTTCCTGCTCTATCCCTACGGATTTCTGCCTATGGTAGTCTATTTCGTGGCTCTCAACATAGCCTGGCTCGCGATTTGGCAATGGTTTGCCTGGCGGCTGACGGGCCTCACCTTCATGCAAGCCCTGAAGGACACGGTGCCGTTCCTCGTCTTCACGATCGTCGTGCTTGCCTTCACTTGGTGGCTCACTAAGGGCATCGGGAACCTGTGGCTGCTTCTTCTCTGTCGAATCCTTCTTGCCGCTGTGCTCTATGGCGGCATCATGTGGCTGAGCGGGGCAAAGATAATGCGGGAGGCGATACAGTATGTGTTTAAATTAAGAGTTAAGAATTAAGAATTAAGAATTAAATGAAGCAGCGAAACAATGCCTTTGACTTGCTCTGTGGACTTTGCATCTTGCGTATGGTGATGCTGCATGTCGTTTGCCAAACGCAGTTGCGGCAGACGCCTTGGTGGAAGGAAACGATGGCATGGACGTTCTTCTTCATGAGTTTCTTCTTCTTCAAGGCCGGCTACTTCAACAAGGGCATCACGGGAAAGACCCTCCCTTACCTTCGCGACCGCATTCGGCGTCTGTTTGTGCCCTACATCTCTTGGGGCATCATCGGCGGCATCATCGCATTCTTCTGGCTGTCTCTCTTTCCCGAAGGACCAGCCAAAGCACTCGCCGCGTTGAGCAATTTCCGATGGCTCGTAGGCGGTCTCACCTTTGGCAACAGTCCTATGTGGTTCCTGCTTTCCTTCTTTACGACATACGTTCTGATGCACTTCATCGAGAGGGTGCGTTACTTGCATTGGGCCGTTCTGTTCTTTCCTGCCATCGGCTACTGGCTCTTCCTGCATGGCAACCCGCTTTGGTTCTATCTCAGCAACGTCTTTTGCGGCACATTCTTCTTCTATTTGGGAAAGGTTTGGCACCACGTTCTCGACCGTCTGACGAGGCATATCGCCCTCTGTGTCAGTATCCTGCTTTGCATAGGCTTCGTCTTTGCCAACATCTATCTGCATGGCGAATACGAGATGAAAACGAATCTTTGGATAGGTTCTTTCTGGAGAGTGCTGCTCATCGTGCCTCTCTCCTTGCTGGGCATCTCGGGTGTTCTGCTCTCGCTGCCTACCCCGAGAGTGCCGGTGCTGAACTATGTGGGCGAGCACAGCATGGTCTTCTTCGTCATGCACTATCCCATAGTCCTGAGCTATGCCTATTGCAGCATCCTGCTCGGGCACAATATACACGGCAGCATTCCCGACCTCATCATCATCTTGATAGTGACCTTTGCCCTGTGTTTCCTTGCTGTTCCATACGTAGAAAGTGTGCCCTGCCTGAGCGGAAGAACCAATAGTGGCCATAGAAGCTATAGCAACTATAGAAACTATAGCAACTATAGAGACTATAGAAACTATAGCAACTATAGAGACTATAGAAACTATAGCAACTATAAAACTCTCTACTTCTATCACACCCAAGACACAGAGCGCATCGTGAGCGAATGGGAGCAGGGAGCCTTCCCTTCGCACTTCCTCTACGGCGCGTTGCAGTTGAAGGACCACGGCTTCGACGTGCTCTGGCATCATCAAAGGCATACCTATAAGCGATGGCACGACATGCTCGTTGCCACATGGAAAGTGCTCTCTTGCCGCCAGCACTACGATGTTCTCTACGCCACCCATACCTTAGGCATCGAACCCATCATCCTGCTTCGGGCGTTGCGGCTTTATCGTCATCCCATTGTTGTATGGCATCACCAGCCTATTGTCAAGGCGAAGAACCCGTTGCGCGAAGCCCTTGCTCGCCTTTTCTATCGCGGCATGGACCACATGATATTCTTTTCCGAGAAGTTGATGCAGGACAGCCTGCTTTCTGCGAAAGCCGACCCTCGGCGCATGAGCATGGTGCATTGGGGAGCCGACTTGGAGTACTACGACAGAATAAGGCAGACTTCCTCAGACCCTCCCCATCCATCCCTTAAAGAGAGAGTGTCCTCCTCTTCTAAGGGGAAGCAAGAGGGTGTCCTTAGTCCTTTCATCTCGACCGGCAAGGAACTTCGCGACTTCGAAACCTTGCTTCAAGCATTCCGCGAGACGGGACTGCCCTTGACGCTCTATGCCGAGAAAAAGCGAAAGGCATACTTCGAGGCACTTCATCCTTCTGAAAACATCGAGTTGCATTACGGCGACCGCCCCATTCCGCACGAGATAGCGCAGCAGGTTGTACGGAGCTGCTGCGTGTGCATCTGCTGCCAGAGGAGCAACTATACCGTTGGCTTGACTACTGTGGTCGAGGCACTTGCATTGGGGCTTCCCATTCTGTGTACCCGCAATCCGCAGATGCCGATGGACATCGAGGCAGAAGGCTGTGGCTATTGGTTGGATGTGGGAGATGTGGAGGGATGGAAAGAGAAGTTACGCTTCATAGCCAACCATCCACAGGAGGCTCAAGCGATGGGCAGACGAGGCCGAGCCTTGGCAGAGAAATACTACAACGACAAGCAATGCGGCAAAGAAGTAGCGGAGATAATAAAGCGTAGAGTTGAGAGTGTAGAGTTTAGAGACAGTCTCATAGTTGAGAGTAAAAAGTAAAAAAGCACGCTCAACACCCAACTGACTCTCAACTCTCAACTTTCAACTCTCAACTTTCAATTTTCAACTTTCAACTTTCAACTCTCAACTTTCCACTATGACCCCTGAACTAAACAAGCGTTTGCCTTGGCTGGATGCCCTGCGAGGCTTCACAATGATACTGGTAGTGGCGTACCATGTGGCACAGTTTGCCTTCCACGAGAACGAGAAGACTAGTGCCGCCCTTCCGTTTCTGGTGTTGATGCGCATGCCGCTCTTCTTCTTCGTGAGCGGATTCCTTGCTTACAAAGCCACGTTCTCGTGGACCGTTCCCAATGCCTTGAGGTTGACATGGAAGAAGCTGAAGGTACAGGTCGTTCCGGCTTTGGTCTTCCTCTGCCTCTTCATCATCTTCAGGATGAAAGGCAACTTCTCAGAGAACTTCCTGCGCCTCATGGCAAGTCCGACGAAAGGCGGCTACTGGTTCACTTGGGTGCTCCTGCACATGTTCATTATATATTATGTGTGCTGCTACATAGGGAAATGGTTGCAAAGGCTGTTTGGTCCGAACAGTTGGCTCTCGCCGACACTCCTGTTTGCCGGATGGGCACTAAGCGTCTTTGCCTACGAGACGCTCTATCTGCCGAAGGTCTTCACCTACTCGAATGACATGTTCTTCGCTTACTCCAGCCTTGTCCAGACCATCCGCTACATGCAGTTCTTCCTGCTGGGCAACATCGTTCGCCGCTATTGGGGTAGGGTAGAAGCGCTCTTCGATACGCCGTGGTTTTTCCCCCTTGTTGTGACGCTTGCCGTCGCTTCCTGTGCCGACATCTTCCAACTGCATACCTTCAAAAGGACATGGACCAACTTGCCCCGAACCATGGCGATGTACTCCCTGCTGATGCTTGTCGTGATGTTCTTCCGTCACTATCAGTCGTGGTTCGACGTTGGGCGGAAGTCGGGCCGCTTCCTCAGTTTCATCGGCATGCGCACGCTCGACATATACCTCCTGCACTTCCTTCTTTTGCCCAAGATGCCGCAAGTGGGCGAATGGCTGAACAGCAATCAGCCGAACTTCGTGCTCTCCATCGTGCTCTCTGTCAGCGTGGCTCTTGTCGTTATAGCTTTCTGCCTGCTGGCAAGCCAGTTGCTTCGCGTCAGTCCCTTTCTGCAGTTGTATCTGTTTGGGAAAAAGACTTCCTCTAACTCCAGGACCCCCTCTAACTCCCCCTTAAAGGGGGAGAAAGCAGGCGAGTCTTCCGCAAAGGAAGCCCTCCCTTTAAGGGAGGGTTTGGGAGGGTCTTATGTCCTCTTCCTCGCCGCCCTCCTATGCTTTGGCACTCTCTCTGTCTCGGCCAAGAAGAAAGAGAAGCGGCACGTCGTCCGCATCGAGACGAACATGGGTAACATCCGCGTCGCTCTCTCGGACGATACGCCTCTCCATCGCGACAACTTCCTCAAGCTTGCCCGCGAGGGATTCTACGACGGCACGCTCTTCCACCGCTGCATCAAGAACTTCATGATACAGGGAGGCGACCCCGACAGCCGTAATGCGGAACCCGGCAAGCAGTTGGGCGACGGCGGGACGGGCTACACCATACCGGCCGAGTTCTGCCTGCCTTACCTCTACCATTGGCGTGGAGCCTTGGCGGCAGCCCGCGAACCCGATGACGTCAACCCCGAGCAGGCAAGCAGCGGCTGCCAGTTCTACATCGTTTACGGAAAGAAACAAGCAGCGGCCGACATCCGCAAAGTCCGGGCAATGCTCGAGGAGAAAGGTATCGAGCTGACGCCACAGATGGTGGACGACTACTACATGCGTGGCGGCACGCCCCACCTCGACGGCCAGTACACCGTCTTTGGCGAGGTCATCGAGGGGATGGAAATCGTGAAGAGCATACAAGCTGTTGAAACAGACGAGAACGACCGCCCGCTGAAGGACGTCGTCATCCGTCGCATGATTGTCGAGCAGTAAGAAAAAGTCCCCATCCCTTGCACGTCCGAAAATTCACGACACAATTTTCTCCCTCTCCATAGGGGATTCCTCTTCCCTGCACGCCATCCTTTTCGACGCTCCACGTTGTGTGAGCCGATGCTCCACGTTGCATCGCTTTTTCCTCCACGTTAACTTTCCCCTTTCAACTTTCAATTTTCCCCTTCAATCTTTGTTCCGTTTGTCGGCATGCCATGCCGACCGCATACTTTCTTAACCCTCCTCGGCAAAATGCCCCTTCCTAACCTCTTGATTATCACCTTCCATTCGATTTAAGCCCATTTCCCGCCTTCGGTGGACCAAAGTGCCACAGCGACAAAAAACGCCGCCAGAACGCGTCCTATTACGAAAACTTCTGACAAACACATCCTTCGCCTCCCTTCGCCTCCCCTCGCAGGGGAGGGGTTAGGGGTGGGGTGTCTCACACGGAAACCACGGAAATCACAGAAAAGCTACGCCAGCGGTTCCCCTCCCCTCGGGGAGGACGGGAGGGGGCTTTTCCCTTTAGGGGAGGATTTAGGAGAGGTTTTGGAGGGGTTAGGGGTGGGGTATGTTACACGGAAACAGTCTCTCCCCAGCCCTCTCTTGGAGGGGAGGTGGGGAGCTGCGGGCGTAGCCATTTGTGTCTTTCGTGGTTTTAGATGTTAGAACTTGCCAAGTGAATCATCCATGTGAACTTGCAGAACCAAACGCGTCAAGTTGGCCCTTTTGACACGTCAAGTTGGCATCGTTGATGTTAAATCCCGGTAGAAAATGGGATTTGTACCGTATTTCTTATTCCTTTTTATATATTTTTCGTACCTTTGCACCCTGAAAATTAAAAAGCATTAAAGAAAAGCATGAAAAGAACCTCTCTTTTATTACTCGCTCCTTGCCTCCTTCTGCTTCCAAGCTCGTGCATCCAGAAGGAAAAGTCCAACACGGAATGCGACATCGAAAGCGTCAGCATCCACGTTGACGCTCCTTCCGACATTTTCTACCACGACTACGACACCATGCAGGCCATCATCTCGACCTCCACGGACATCACCTTCACTACCCGCAGCTATGCCGAGGTGGGTCTCCTGCCTCTCACGCTCCGAGTGACCGAAGGTGCTACGGTCTTCCTCGTAGGCGAAAACGGAGAAGAACCCTTCCACAACGGTTCGCTCGTCGATTTCTCCGACCAGAAGGTCTGCAAGTTCCGTGTCGTCTCGGAAGACAAGATGTGGAACCGCATGTACAACATCTCCATTCTCCACGACAAGCCCAGCGAGGGCAACCTCTCCATCACCTTCGACTCCTACGCCCTCGACCCCTCGGGCAAGTACTATGTCTGGAATGCTCCCGACATCTTCACCGACGGCCAATGGAAGAACGGCAATCCGGGATTCAAGATAAGCAAGTCGTCGGCTCAGCCCATGGACTATCCCTCCACGCCCGCCATCGGGGCAGGTCCCGACGGAAACGACTGCTTGAAACTCGAGACACGCGACACCGGTCCCTTCGGCAGAATGGTGAACATGCGCATCGCTTCGGGGTCGATGTTCAACGGCGTCTTCGACGTCGGCAATGCCATAACGAATACCCTCAAAGCCACACAGTTCGGTTCGCCCTTTACCCATAAGCCCGTGCAGTTCCGCGTCTGGCTTCGTGCCGAGAGGGGAAGCGTCTTCCAGAACCGCGAAGGCAATCCTGTTTCGGGTGTCGTCGATGAGCCGGATGCTTACGTCGTCCTTTATCGCAACGAAGATGCTGAGGGAAACAAAGTGCAGCTCGACGGTAGCGACGTCCTCAGCAGTCCCAACATCGTAGGCTTAGGACGCTTGCCGCACCACTACAACGCCGATGGCAGCGACCAACTGACCGACTCTCCCATCCACGGAGTTACGGAAGAATGGCAGGAATTCGTCATACCCGTTGAATACAAGGCAGAAGTAGATGCCGACATCCTGAAGAACAAAGGCTACAACCTCGTCATCAGCTTTGCAAGCAGCTGGCAGGGAGCCCACTTCCAGGGAGCCATCGGCAGCAAACTCTTCATCGATAAAATCAGACTCTACTGCGAATAAAAAAGAATATCGAAATGAAACAATCCATCACTATCTATCTGTTATTCTCCTTGTTGTCAGTCTTTCCTCTGCAAGCCCTTTGCCACGAAGGGAGCAGCGAGGCGACTGAGACCTCTTGGGAGAAATGGGGACCGACAGCCGGTCTCACAGCCGGCGGTTTCATCGTTCGCGCCGGTTACGTCATAGGCGGCACTACTCCTGTGCCCCTGCCTGCTGAGATACGAAAGATAAACAGCTTCAGTCCTCGTGGCGGCGTCAGCATCGGCATCGACGGATACCGTATGTTCTCGAAGCGTTGGGGAATAAGCCTCGGCGCACACTTCTTCTGGGAAGGCTTCCACACGAATGCCGACGTCAAGAACTATTACGTATGGCTCGAACAGGAAGGCGAAATCACGAAAGGCTACTTCACAGGCACCAACGTCACCAACACCGAGATGTGGGGCGTCACAGTTCCCTTGCTTGCCACCTTCCGCATCTCTCCGAGGTGGAACCTCAGCTTCGGCCCGTACCTCAGCTACTACTTCAAGCAGACCTTCAGCGGCGAGGTGTTCGACAACGACCAAGGCGTCGGCTATCTCCGCGAGGACTCGCCCGTAGGCACAAAGATACTTATGACGAGGGAGAATCCTACGCCCTATCCCGACAACTTTGCCGACAGCATGGTGCCCTTTAGCGTAGGCATGGAAGTAGGATTCGACTGGAAAGCCTTGCGCCACATGAACGTCTTCGGTTCCCTCGACTGGGGAATGACCGACATCTGGAAGCGCGACTTCGAAGCCATCTCCTTCCACATGTACCCCATCTACGGCACCATAGGCGTCGCTTACCGCTACTGAACCGTTTCCGCCGTCTTTGCGTAGCTGTTATCCCGCAGGCGGGACGCCTGCGTACCATACGCCCGCGGCTGTTGGCAGGCTGCTTTCCCGTTGGTACGCGGGCGTCTCGCCCGCGGCTGTTGGCAGGCTGCTTTCCCGTTGGTACGCGGGCGTCTCGCCCGCGGCCGCCGTCTTACTACCTTAAACGGCTTTCAAAAGCAAGAGGCTGTGTCGATAATTACGACGCAGCCTCATTGCTTTCATGGCTCTTCTACCGTCACTTGGCATTCGGCATAGATGCCGCTGCCGTCAACAGCACGGCAGGTTATGGTGCAAGTTCCGGGGAAGAAGGCTGTGACCAGGCCGCGAGAGTCAACTGCAGCAATCATTTCGTCGCTGCTTTCCCATCGAACGTCGGGAGTGAAAGCATCTGTCGGCAGGACGGTTGCTGTGATGCTCTCCGTTTCCTCGGGCAACAGGCTGATGGCAGAGCTGCTCAGGATAATATTCGACACCAGCACGCGTGCCATCTTCTCTACGCGAACAGGCCGGACATTCTCGCCCAAGTATCGGCGGTCAGCTCCCCATGTTACTCCGCTCCAAGTGTGGGCACAATCGTAGGCGTCTCTTGGGGCTTCCTCTCTGAGCGAGCGCGACCAGAAGGAGCCGAAGCTGTCTCTTCGGTAAATAGCGTTGCCTTCCACGTAGCCCGATGCCGGCAGGAATATCCAGTTGCCGTTCCTTTTGCTCGTTATCTTAGTGCCATAGAAGTCGTTGAGGTTCGTCCACTTTGAGGTGGTGAAGGTGGTGTCGGTCAGTTCCTCCACCTGCTCTCTGCTGGGCATTTGCCAGTCTTTGCCCCAGTTGGCTGTGGCGGCATCGTCCTCGGCCAAGAGTTCGGTCAGGCCGTCGGTCATGCCTCCCGAGCCAAAGCTGCCGATGGTGCAATACTTCGTCATCATGCCCGAACCTCTGTTCCACTTGTAGTGCCCCGTGTCGTGGATGTCCTTTGGCTCCGTTTCTCCCCAAGAGAAGAAGTGGCCATATTCTTCGGGACAGCGGGAACCGATGTTGCAAGTTGCCCAAAGCGTGCCCGACGGCAGGCCGAGGTCAACCCATTCGTGGATTTCTTCGGCAGGCGGCATCTTCTCCTCGAAGACGATACTGTCCAGCTCCGAAACGTCGCATCGGATCGTTTCGCCGTTTGTCTTGTAGAGAGTCACCTTTTGTGCCCATGCCGACTGCCAGCCAGCCATCATCAGAAGCAGCGTCGCGATACAGGTATTTCCATGTTTCATAATTCGGGAAAGTTAAGCAAATCAGCCTCAAAGGTAAGAATAATTACGTCTGCCTCCAAACATTCTTCTGTTTTTTTGCCTTATTCCTCATGGAAACGACCATTATGTGCCCAAAGTTTCCTCTGGGCTTATGGCATTCAGTCAAAGGTGTGTCC
Organism: uncultured Bacteroidales bacterium; assembly: GCA_902776455.1. Classification (GTDB taxonomy): domain Bacteria; phylum Bacteroidota; class Bacteroidia; order Bacteroidales; family Bacteroidaceae; genus Physcousia. The sequence goes on from CACYQI010000016.1 coordinate 77,188, forward strand.
AATCTATTTGACGAGCACCTTCCTTGTTGTCCCGTCGGACGTAGGTACGGCGAACTTCCCTGCACCGACATTGTAGAGGCACATCTGCCCATCGATCTGTTCGGCCAGCCAGCTGTGGGAGAGGGATGGGGAGAGGCTGTTTCTGTGTGAGATTGTGACCCCTCCAAGCCCCCTCCCTGCATCTCCAAAAAGGGAGGGACGCTCAGTTGCCGCTTAGAGGCTCTTGTTCGGACGGATTTGCAATCCGGCCGTTTTGAGTTTAGGGATTTGTAATCCCACAGCTTATAGCATTACAAATGCTTTTTCTCAATTCTGTCGGATTTCAAATCCGCCAGAACAGGATGCTTCTCCGTGTACTCCGTAGAAATAAAAACTCTAAGGAGCCAAGGAGTCAAAGGAGGGAAGCGGGGCCTTCTCCATGTACTCCATGTACTCCGTAGAAATAAAAACTCTAAGGAGTCAAGGAGTCAAAGGAGAAGTGAAGCCCCCTCCCAGCCTCCAAAACTCC
>CACYQI010000017.1 GCA_902776455.1 uncultured Bacteroidales bacterium
GCTTCCTTTCCCCTCCCCTCGAAGGGGAGGGGGTAGGGGTGGGGACATTATTATAATTGTTCCCTTGTTCGAGCGGATTTGAAATCCGCTCGTATGGAGCTGAGGGATTTACAATCCCCTCATTCGTTTAAAGCATTACAAATGCTTACACTCCTTCCTGTCGGATTACAAATCCGCCAGAACGGATGCTAACGGCCCATCCCACTTAGGGGAGGATTTAGGAGAGGCTGTGGAGGGCTTAGGGGTGGGGTCTATCTCACACGGAAAGCACGGAAAGCACAGAAAACACTCCCACAAGGAGAGACCTCAGCTTCCTTTCCCCTCCCCTCGAAGGGGAGGGGGTAGGGGTGGGGACATTATTATAATTGTTCTTCCCCTCCCCTCGAAGGGGAGGGGGTAGGGGTGGGGACATTATTATAATTGTTCCCTTGTTCGAGCGGATTTGCAATCCGCTCGTATGGAGCTGAGGGATTTACAATCCCCCCATTCGGTTAAAGCATTACAAATGCTCACACTCCTTCCTGTCGGATTACAAATCCGCCAGAACGGATGCTAACGGCCCATCCCACTCGGGGGAGGATGGGAGAGGGCTGTGGAGGAAACACATCGGCGTGCTAAAATCTGCCGCGAGGCTCTTGCTTATTCCGCAAAAAGCTGTAACTTTGTCGTCGAATAGGCAACAAAAACGACAAAGACTATGAACATTGGAGACCGTGCGCCCGAGGTTTTGGGCAAGGACGAACAGGGACGGGACATCCGTCTGAGTGATTACAAAGGCCGTAAGCTTGTGCTCTACTTCTACCCGAAGGACAATACAAGCGGCTGTACGGCAGAGGCTTGCAGCCTGCGCGACCGCTATGGCGAGCTGCAAGGGGCTGGGTATGAGGTGGTAGGCGTGAGCAAAGACTCGGCCGCCTCGCACCAGAAGTTCAAAGAGAAGCACGCGCTGCCGTTCCCGCTCATTGCCGACGTCGATAAGAAACTCTTGGAAGAAATGGGCGCGTGGGGCGAGAAGACGATGTACGGCAAGAAGACGATGGGCACCATCCGCACCACGTTCATCATCGACGAGAACGGCATCATCGAACAAATCTTCGCCGGAAAACAGGTGAAGACCAAGGAGCACGCCACACAGATACTGGGAAAGTGATACTTCGCAGGGTAATAAAAGAGACCGAAGATTGAGTTATTTAAAACCACAGATTTAGCGGATTAAACGGATTTGAAGAAAAGAAATTATCTTTGGATTAAGCTGATTTAAACCGAAGATTGAGTTATTTAAAACCACAGATTTAGCGGATTAAACGGATTAAATGAATAGAAATTATCTTTGGATTAAGCAGATTTAAACCGCAGATTGAGTTTTTTAAAACCACAGATTAAGCGGATTAAACGGATTAAATGAATAGAAATTATCTTTGGATCAAGCAGATTTAAACCGAAGATTGAGTTTTTTAAAACCACAGATTAAGCGGATTAAACGGATTGGGGAGTTGACAAAAAACAACGGATTAAACGGATTAAACGGATTCTCTTGTTTGCTGATTGTCAGCATTACTTAATCCGTTTAATCCGCTTAATCCGTTGTTTTATCTATTAACTGTATTTGCTCCCGAAGGAGGAATGCTTTTCGCCGCGAACTCCCCTCCTCCTCGGGGGAGGGGGCTGTGGGCTGTGCTTTTACTCGCCTGCCTTGAAGAGGTCCTTGATGCCGCCGATGGAGCCGAGCAGGTTGGTGGCTTCGTAGGGCAGATAGACGGTCTTCGTCTTGTCGCCTTCGGCCAGCTCCTGCATCATCTGTATGTACTTCTGCGCAAGCAAGTAGTTGGCGGGGTTGGTTGACTTGCCGACGGCCTCCGTTATCAGTTCGATGGCCTTTGCCTCAGCTTCTGCTACGCGGATGCGAGCCTGTGCCTCACCCTCGGCCTGCAGGATGGCTTCCTGCTTGGCGGCTTCGGCTTTGTTCACGATGGCTGTGCGCTCGCCTTCGGAAGCCAGGATTTCGGCTGCCTTCTGACCTTCGGAAGTAAGAATCTGAGCACGCTTGTTACGCTCGGCCTGCATCTGCTTCTCCATGGCAGTCAGCACGCTGTCGGGAGGCGTAATGTCCTGCAGCTCAACGCGGTTCACCTTGACGCCCCACTTGTCGGTCGCGTCGTCGAGGACGGCCGAAAGCTTCTTGTTGATGGTGTCGCGGCTGGTCAGCGTCTCGTCGAGTTCCAGCTCGCCGATGATGTTACGCAGGGTCGTCTGTGTCAGCTTCTCGATGGCGTTGGGGAGGTTGTTGATTTCGTACGTCGCCTTGAAGGGGTCAACGATTTGGAAGTACAGGAGCGCGTTGATTTCGGTCTGTACGTTGTCCTTCGTGATGACGTTCTGCTTGGGGAAGTCATAGACTTGTTCGCGCAGGTCGATGGTCGTAGAGTACTGATAACGACCGTGGTTGAGCACTACAATCGACTTGGGTCGGTCGATGAAGGGAATGATGATGTTGATGCCCGGCTGCAGGGTAGCGTAGTAGCGGCCGAGGCGCTCCACAATCTTCGTTTCCGACTGAGGGATAATCACCAGTGCCATCTTGGCAAAAAGTACCACCAGAACAACGATGGCAATCAGAAAGTAAGTCATAATGTCCATGAGTTTAATTAATGATTTAACTATTTAATAATTTAGAGTTGACGCTTAATTTTAATTATCAATTATCAATTTTCAATCCTTTCCACGGTGATGATGGTGCTTTCGCGGCTGGTGACGCGTACGTTTGCGCCAGCAGGGATGTCCTGAGGCTCGTTGGTGACGGCCTTCCAGATGTCGCCGTCGATCTGTACGCGACCGAAACTGTCGGCCTTGACGGCCTCCACCACGCGGCCTTTCCTGCCAAGCAAAGCATCGGCATTGCTCACGCGATTGGGTTCTCCCTTGTGCAGGAAACGAACCGCAAACGGGCGGACGAAGAAGAGGCTGGCAAGCGTAAAGGCAGCAAACACAGCCAGTTGCACAACGATACCGCCGCCGAGAGCATCCGTCAGACAGGCAAAAATGGCTCCAATGGAGAAACAGATGATGAAGAAATCGCCAGCTGTAAGCTCCAGAATCAAGCAGACAACGGACAAGATGGCCCATAGCTGCCACATGTGTGATACAAAGTAATCGAGCATAGCTATTATAATTTAATTGTTTTCTTATTTTCGCCCCCCTTCCCATCTCTCCCCGAGGAGGGAGGATTTCTTACCGCGATACTCCCCTCCTCCTTGGGGGAGGGGGTGGGGGAGGGGGCTATAGTGTCAGTATGAAGTCGTCCCATTCCTTCGAAGAGCCTTTTCTTCCGAACACTTTCGAGTAGAGCCGGCTGCGAGTCGTAGCGACGCTTTCCTTCGAGTGGGCAGTCAGAGAGGCGATGTCCCTGGGCTGCAGGTGTATCTTGATAAGCAGGCTGACGTGCAGTTCCTGTTCGCTCATGGGGTAGAGGCTGTAGAGTTTCTCCGTGAAGCCTGTGTAGATGCTGTTGAGCAAGCTGGTGAGTTCGCCCCAGTCCTGATAGGTCAGGCGTTTCCCCGCATTGAGGCTCTCCTGAATCCGATGATAGACGTCGGACGAGAAGATGACCGTTTCGGCCTGCTGCCTCTTTTCGTTCTCGATGATGGCTACCTTATTATTATAGTCGAGCGCCAGCTTCTTCTCCTCCAGCTCCAGCCGGAGCATCGAGTTCTCGTCGCCCATCTTCTTGATGAGACTCTCCAGCTCGGCTATCTTCTGCTTGCCGCCCTCGATGTCGTACTGTTCCTGCATGGCACGTGCCCTGTCCAGTCGCTCCTGCAAAGACAGAATCTTGCGGCGGCTGTTCTGCACCGTCACGATGAAGAGGACGATGTAGATGGTTGTTCCCAGGGCGATGAGGAACAGCTCGCGGCTGGTCATTATGGTCAACAGTTCGTTCATTCTTCCGGCTTATTGCTTGAGGCGGACCGTGGTCTTGATTGTCGTCTTCTGTCCCATCATGTCGCTGTTTGCTTCGGACGTAATGCCGCTTGCCCATCCGTCGGCTTGGAAGTTATAGACATCCTTGACGTCCATCTTGAACTTCAGCATGCCGGAGCTGATGAGGGCGTCGATGTTCTGGCGTATTGTCTCGGCCTGAGCAGGCATCAGTTTCTCGACTTGGTCGATAATCATCTGCTTCATTTCCTCGGGTTTCATGTCGATGGCGGAGGCGGCCTCTATGGTTCCGTCCTCGCCGATGCTGTAGGTGCGCATCATCTTCACGCCCTGATGGTTGAGATACTCGTCTTGCATGCCGGTGGTGATGGTCTTGCCGTTGAGGGCAAACGGGCTGCTGTTCATCTGAATCTGCTGCGTGATGGCCTTTTCGGTGAGTTGCCCCATAATCTGGTCTTCCAGCATATCCGTCGAGAAGCCGGGTATGGCAGGAACTTCCTCCAGCGCCTTGTCGATGAACTTCTTAGCGCCGCTCTTCACGTCCTCGAAGTTGAGAATCTTCGTCACTTTGCCGTCCTTGTCGGTGGCCAGCGAGGTTTTCACGTTCTTCAGCATCGCTAAGGAGAGGGAGACGACGCGTCCCATCAAGTCCTTCTGGTCGGCATCGGTCTGTACGTCGGTCACGGTGACGTCCATCACATAGCCGTCGGCCGTCACGTCGGTCACTGCGTACTGTGTCTCGACGGTCATCGTGATGGACTTCTGTCCAGCGATGTTGGTTGTGGTTTCTGCCACGTAAACCTTCTTCATGCCCTTCTGCATCTGGGGAGCAATCTTAGTCTGTGCGCCTGCAACCAGTGCTGTGAGGAGCAACGCGCCTGCTAATAGAATCTTCTTCATAGTTGTTGCGGTATTAATAAATAATGTTTATAGGTTTCTTACGGCTAACCGGTGGTTTGTTGCTGCAAAGGTATGACAAAAAACGGACACTGCCAAGCTTTTTCGTTTGCAATTATTTGCAGTGTGTCGGAGCGTTCTCAAAAGTTTGCAAAAGAAGCCTGTATGTCCTCTTTCGGCACTCTGTTCCAGTCGAAAAGGGGCAGAAGTTCGTGCGGAAGAGCAGGCGATGGGGCAGGGAGAATGCCGGCCCAGAAGGCGAGACGGCCTATGATGTCGGCGGGAGCGAAGTGCTGCTGGCGCAAATAGCCTATGTCCATGCTGCGGTCGCGCTTGCAGAGGCGCTGTCCTGCCTCGTTGATGAGGAGCGGATGATGGCAGAAGTGCGGCTCTGGAAGGCCAAGGGTACGATAGAGATGAAGCTGCTGCGGCGTGCTGAGCAGGAGGTCGCGACCGCGGACAACCTCGGTGACGCCCATCGAGGCATCGTCAACGACGACGGCCAACTGGTAGGCCCAGGCGCCGTCGCGGCGTCGAAGGATGTAGTCGCCACAATGGCGGGCAAGGTTGACCTGCTGCTCGCCATAGTGTCCGTCGCAGAAGGAGATGACCTCGTCCGGCACCATGAAGCGGACGGCAGAAGGGGAGTTTCTAGTTTGACTAGAAGAGCTAGAAGAACTAGAAGAACTAGAGGAACTAGGAAGACTAGAAGGGCTAGCCACCCCTGGAACCATGTTCTTTGGGCGACAGGTGCCGGCATAGACGATGCGGCCGTCTGTTTCGTGGGGAGCTTGTGTAGCCATGATGTCGGCCCGCGTGCAGAAGCAAGGGTAGGTGAGGCCTGCCTGCTGAAGTTGCTGAAGGTAGTGCTGGTAGATGTCGCTGCGGCGGCTTTGCCAGACCACCTCGCCGTCCCAGGGAAGTCCGAGCCAGAGGAGGTCGTCCTGAAGCTGCAAGGCGAAGTCCCGACGGGAGCGAGCGGGGTCGAGGTCCTCTATGCGGAGCCGCCACAGCCCGCCTTTGCTCTTGGCCGAGAGCCACGAGAGCAAGGCACAGAAGACGTTGCCGAGGTGCATGCGGCCAGTAGGGGAGGGGGCGAAGCGGGACACCACCCGACCGCCCTCAGGGAGAGGGGAACTGGGACTGATAGGGCTGATAGGGCGCATGGGGCTAAGGGGAATTACAGGACTATAGAAGCTATAGAGGCTATAGTAGCTATAGAGGCTATAGAAACTATAGAGACTATAGAAGCTATAGGAACTATAGAGACTATAGAAACTATAGCTCTTACAGGGTTCTCTCCGCTACGAAGGCGGTGAGTTGGTGCAGGGCTTGGGTGACGACGGCGTTGCGGGTGTCGTCGATGAGGCCGTTGGCCATTGCCTGCATGTCTTTCATGTGCCAGCGGGCATAGTCGAGTCCGCCTTCGCTGACTGCAAAGTCGATGAGGCGGTCTATCTCTTCGGAGGATGCTTCCCGACGTCGCACCTTGAGGGCCAGGTCGTGCATGGACGCGTCGCCCTTGTAGTTGACGGCGTAGATGGCAGGCAGCGTGAGCTTACCCTCCATCATGTCGTTGCCTACGGGCTTGCCCACTTCGGCCGTTCCGTAGTCGAAGAGGTCGTCGCGCAGCTGGAAGCAGATGCCGATGAGCTTGCCGTACTGTGCCATGCGCTCTGCATCGGCTTCCGTGCCTCCGGCGACTAATGCTCCCAGTCGGGCACAGGTGGAGAAGAGGCTCGCCGTCTTGCGGCTGATGACATCGAAGTAGGCTCCTTCCGACAGCGTGTCGGACTCCTTGCTGTCCAGCTGCCGCAACTCGCCTTCGGAGAGTGTCTGTCCGAGCTTCGAGATGTGGTGCAGGACGCGCAAGTCCTCGGTCTGTGCGGTACATTCGAGTGCTTTGCTCAGGATATAGTCGCCGGAGAGCACCGCCACCTGGCTAGAGAACAAGGCATTGACCGACGGCATTCCGCGCCGACGGTCGCTTTCGTCCACCACGTCGTCGTGGAGGAGGGAGGCCGTGTGAAGCAGTTCGATAGCCAGCGCCACGCTGATGACTTTCGGGTTGACTTCGCCTGCCATGCGTGCCGAGAGCAGGACAAGCATCGGACGAACCTGCTTGCCGGTGGATTTGAGCAGATGCTCTGCTACCTTTTCGAGCAGCGGGTTGTCGCTATAAAGCATTTGGCGAAAAGCTTCGTTGAATTGCTCCATTTCGGCTGCAATTGGGGCCTTTATCTTGTCGAGTACGTCCATTTATCACATCTTTAGGGTGCAAAATTACATAAAATTGTGCTTCTTTCATATTTTTTTCCTACTTTTACCACATAAAAGGACAGAAAAAGATGCAGAAACTCTATTTATTGGATGCTTACGCACTGATTTATCGCGCTTATTACGCCTTTATCAAGAATCCGCGCATCAATTCGAAGGGAGAGAACACGTCGGCCATTCTGGGCTTCGTCAACACGCTGGATGATGTGATGTCGAAGGGTCAGCCCACACATCTGGGCGTTGCCTTCGACCCCCACGGCCCGACGTTCCGCCACGAGGCCTTCCCCGAATACAAGGCACAACGAGAGGAAACGCCCGAGGCCATCCGCTTCGCCGTACCTCTCATCAAGGAGATACTGGCCGCCTACCGCATTCCGGTGCTCGAAGTGCAAGGCTACGAGGCCGACGACATCATCGGCACGCTGGCTCAGCAGGCTGACGAGAGGGGCATCGAGACCTACATGATGACGCCCGACAAGGACTACGGGCAGCTCGTCACGGAGCGCGTCAGGATGTATCGTCCGCCGATGGGACGAAACAGCGAGGCAGAGATTCTCGGCCCCGAGGAAGTGAAGAAGAAGTGGGGACTGCAGTCGCCGCGGCAGGTCATCGACATGCTGGGACTCATGGGCGATGCCGTCGATAACATCCCGGGCTGTCCGGGCGTGGGCGAGAAGACGGCGCAGAAGCTCATCGAGGAGTTCGGAAGCATCGAAAAACTGCTGGCTTCTACCTCGAAGCTCAAGGGAGCGCTCCGCGAAAAGGTGGAGAACAACGTCGAGCAAATCAGGCAGAGCAAGTGGCTCGCCACTATCTGCAAGGACGTGCCCATCGCGCTCGACATGGACGCTCTGCAGGTGAAGGAACCCGACTCCGAGAAGCTGCAGGAGCTGTTCCGCAGGCTCGAGTTCCGACAACTGCTGAACAAAGCCGCTAAGGAAAGCCCTCTGCCCCCTGCCAAGAAGGAGGAAGAAAAGAAAAACACCGATGGTTCTCAGCAACTTGACTTGTTCGCAACGAATGCCGAGCCTGCCTCTGCGAAGGGAGAAGAACAGGCCGTCCAACTCGACCTCTTTAGCCAGGGTTTTACACAGCACGCTGTTCAGCCCGATACTGCACGCAGTGTAAGCCTACACAGCACGGAGCATGAGCCTACACAGCACGGAGCATTTTCAGCCCCCCCCTTCGTCGTGATTTCCTCCCCCTCGGAGAAGGACGAAAAAGAGGTCGTCGGACACAACCTGAAGGCTCAATGGAAGGCGCTCAAGCAGCAGCAGCTGACCGACTTGCCGATGTTCGACACGGAGATTGCCCACTACATTCTGCACCCCGAAATGCGCCACTATCTCGACTACCTGCTGTCTATCTACGGCTGCTCCGACGTGGTGGGGCTGAAGAAATGCCTGGAGGAAGAGCTGCACAAAGAAGGACTCTGGGGCCTCTTCGCTGAGATAGAGATGCCCTTGATGCCGGTGCTGGCCGAGATGGAAGAGGCGGGCGTAATGATTGACACTGAAGGACTTAAAGAGACCAGCCGCCTCTTCACGGAGCAGATGCTGGCACTCGAAAAGGAGATACACGCCGAGGCAGGCATCGACTTCAACATCTCCAGCCCGAAGCAGGTGGGAGAGGTGCTCTTCGACCACTTGAAGCTCGACTCGAAGGCCAAGAAGACGAAGACGGGACAGTACGTCACCAACGAGGAAGTGCTGGAGGCGCTGAGGCGGAAGCACCCGATTGTGGGCAAGATTCTCGACTACCGCGGACTCAAGAAGCTGCTGAGCACCTACATCGACGCCCTGCCGCAACTCATCAACAAGGAGACGGGACACATACATACGTCGTTCAATCAGACCGTTACAGCCACGGGGCGACTCTCGTCGTCGAACCCCAACTTGCAGAACATACCCGTCCGCGACGCCCAGGGAAAAGAGGTGCGGAAGGCTTTCATCCCTTATCCGGGACAGCTTTTCTTCAGCGCCGACTACAGCCAGATAGAGCTGCGCATCATGGCGCACCTCAGCCAAGACCCCAACCTCATTGAGGCTTTCCTCGAAGGCAACGACATCCATGCGGCCACAGCTGCAAAGATTTTCAAAAAACCCATCGGGGAGGTTACTTCGGACGAAAGGCGGAAGGCCAAGACTGCCAACTTCGGCATTATCTACGGCATCAGCGCCTTCGGCCTCGCCGAAAGGCTGGGCGTGGGGAGAAGCGAGGCTAAGCAGCTCATCGACGAGTACTTCCAGACCTATCCCGGCGTGAAGGCTTACATGGAGAAGAGCATCGAAATGGCTCGCGAAAAAGGTTTCACCGAGACCATCTTCCATCGGCGTTGCCAGTTGCCCGACATCAACAGCCACAACGCCGTGGTGCGCGGCTATGCCGAGCGCAATGCCATCAACGCCCCGATACAGGGTTCGGCGGCCGACATCATCAAGATAGCGATGGTGCGCGTCCATAGGCGCATGAAGGCAGAGGGCTTGAAGTCGAAGATGATCCTGCAGGTTCACGACGAACTCAACTTCTCGGTCCTGCCCGAAGAGAAGGAGAAGTTGCAGCAACTGGTCATCGAAGAAATGCAAGGCTCCGCGTCGCTCAGCGTCCCCCTCATCGCCGACTGCGGCTGGGGAACGAACTGGCTCGAAGCACATTAAGGCTCTTAATGAGCAAAAACCATACAAGAATAGAAAAAGTAACAACTTTGTTAGTAACAAACTTGTTAGTAACAAATTTATTTTATACCTTTGCGCCAAGAAAACAATGATTTAACATAATGGCCATAGAAAATCCATTCGTCTTTGGTAAAGCTGCCGAAGGGACATATTTTACCGACAGGAAAGAAGATGCGAAGCGTCTCTATGCAAATCTGACGCATGGCATCAACACCATTCTTATTTCCCCTCGCCGATGGGGAAAGACTTCACTTGTGAAGAAAGTCATCTCTGAAATAGACAGACCAGACATAAAGCCTGTATTCATTGACATCTTTCAGTGCAAGTCGGAATACGAGTTTTACCATGCCTTTGCCACAGCTGTCATCAAGCAGACTTCCTCAAAGCTTGATGAATGGGTTGAAACAGCCAAGACATTTCTGTCCAACATATCGCCGAAGTTCTCGTTTGGCTCCGACCCGATGAACGACTTCTCGATGTCGTTCGAATGGAATCCGAAGGATGACACGGAAACCGACATCTTGCAGTTGCCAGAGAAGATAGCTCAAAAGAAGAATGTCAATTTGGTGGTATGCCTGGATGAGTTCCAACAGACAGCTGACTTCGAAGATTCGCTGAAGTTCCAAAAGAAACTGCGATCCGTGTGGCAACATCAGCAAAACGTCACTTACTGTATGTTCGGAAGCAAAAAACACCTCATGGAGAACATCTTTAATGACAAGAGCATGCCATTCTATAAGTTTGGAGATATGATGTTCCTGAAGAAAATACCTACCGAGGAATGGGTGACTTTCATCTGTAACAAGTTCCAAGAAACAGGCAAAACTATCTCCCCAAAACAAGCCGCCAGAATCTGCGAAGCTACAGAAAACCTTTCCTCATACGTGCAACACTTGGCATGGGTGGTATGGTACAAGGCCGACAAGACAGTCACCGACACAGATGTTACAACCGCTATCAACGACTTGCTGGAGCAGAACAAGGTGTTCTTCCAAAGAGAAGTGGAACAATTGTCCGAACTTCAGCTTAACTTCCTTCGAGCTTTGGCAAATGGCGTAACTACGGGATTTAGCCGAAAAGATGTGGTACGGAAATACCGGCTGGAGTCATCGGCTAACGTGCAGTCGGTAAAAAAAGCCCTGCTGAAAAAAGACCTCATTGACGTCGATGGGCAGGAAATCTCGTTCAACGACGCTCTCTTCAAACTCTGGCTGAAAACAAACAGCCACTTCATTTTGTGAAGGAATAGTTACAAATTCAAGTTTCGCATGCTTTACTTCGCTTAAGCAACCATGTTTTCTCACCTGTGAGAAATCAATTTATCACCAGTGAGAATTCAATTTATCACCTGTGAGAAATCAATTTATCACGTGTGAGAAAAAAGGAAGCGACGTGTGACGGTTTGCTGAAACTCTGTCTTTGCACAGGGCGAATTCCAGAGACTTTACCCGAAATCTGCCACGAATCTGCCACATTTCCCACAATCTGCAACAAATCTGCCACACATATATCCACCTATATATCAAAGCGATAATGCATGTTTGTGGCAGATTGGCAGATTTTTCAGGGAAAAACTCGTAGGAACGCGCGCGCGAAACATCATGCGAAACTTGAATAAGGTTTACTTCACGAACTTCTTGCCGTCCTTAATGTATAGGCCCCTCTGCGGTTTGCTCAAGCGTTGGCCGGCAAGATTGTAAATCTTTAAGTCCTTTCCTTTAGGAGAGGATTTAGGAGAGGCTATCCCTGTTGCAGTCTCTTCCCCGGCATAGCTTACAGCATCCGTATCTGCAAAGCGTACGTTGTAGAGCCTCGCTGTGCCTTCTCCGTTGATATTGATAGGGATGCGGAGCAGTTCGCCGTCCTTGAAGGTATTGAGGTTCATGCTGAAGAGGATGAAGAGCTGGTCGCCATTGTCGAGCGTCTCTATGCAGAGCGTGTGTCCGTCTGTGGCGGAACCAAGCGTGGCATTGCTTGTGTCGATAGTCACGCCTACTGGCAACTGCAAGCAGAACTGCAGAGCAGTCATGCCTGTCGCACCTGAAATGTTCATCGTTGCCTCGTTTGCCTTAACCTTAAACGAGAGGTTCTGGGCGTTCGCACTACCGACAATTGCCGCAAGTGCGAATAGGATTGTTTGTATTCTTTTCTTCATAGTGATTCCTTTTGCTTCGCCAACTTTTGCGAATCATGCTGCCTTCGCAAACATCGGCGAATAAACACCTTTCTTTAATTCACCAGTTGAAGTAATACCATTAGTACCTTCACCCATACCTGGTTTTGCACCATTCCAATCAATATCAAGTGCCATTATAGGTTTAGCTGCATTTGAATCATAGTAATATTTACCATTTTCTTCATTATTAAGATTGGTAAATACACCACCTAATGCAGCACCTACGGCTCTTAAATTGTCATAATTAAATTCAATACCTGATTGTGTTATTTTTGTTGTTGTCATATTTATATTTCAATATTTTATTTTTTCATTAAATACTCTACTTTTGTTGATGGTGTTGAGATAAATACTCTATATTCAACTCCATCAGAAAGCGTCATTAATGATGAAGAAACACTTTCATCAGTTAAACCACCACTTGTTGCCTTAGTTATACCAAATGTAGAAGGAATTGCAATATACCAATTAGCATTTGCAGATAGTCTTGCAGTTGGTCCAACTTGAATTTCCGTAGGTGTTCCTGTTATATAATGCCATCCTAATGTTGTTGATGCATCCATTGCAGAAACAGTTCCACTGCCAGGAACAGAAGAAGTTGTTATAGGATCTGTTCCTATATACCAATAATAAGTTGTTTGAGGTGCTGCATTATTCTTTATTATAGCAATTATGGCAGTGATGTCTGCTACATCGACTGTGCCATCTTCATTCACATCGCCCTTCAAAGGCTCGTTGTTACCACTTTGTGCCATTGCACTTACGCTACTCAGCAGCACCGCTGCCAGCAGCATGAAAAGTTTCTTTGTGTTCATTGTTATAATGTTTGTTTGGTTAAGGTACATATACAAAAAACGTGGACTTCATTCGTCTACGTCTCCGAGGTATTGGGGATAACCATTGCAACCATATACGAGTAAAAGCCCACGCCAAGCGACGTGAGCATTCATACTTTACTCTTTGGTTGCCTCTTCAAATTCCCCAACTTTCGGAGACAAGAATTAAGCGAATGCTTTGTCTATATGTCTTAGTTTCTTTTGTTTATTCTATAGGCTAATCGTATTAGTTAATAGATAAAGGATAATAGTTATTTGAAGCCGATGGGGCGATGCGGTTTCTTAGGCGGTGCCTGCAAGGCTGCCAAAGACTGGTTGATAAGCTCCAACTGCATGCGTGTATCTTCGTTGATGTTGTTCTGGTCAGCAAGTATGTCCTCTATGTCGAGCTTCAGCTCCTCGAAGTCCTTGCGCAACTGGGCCACATCGGCAGCCGCATCAGGCAACGCTGCTGCAATACGGCGGAAAGCCACAAAGGCACGCATTATTTCACGATTGATGCTAATTGCTGTCTCAGACCTTAATACACTACTAAGCATCGCCACACCTAATTCTGTGAATGCATAAGGAAGATATTTGATGTTTGACCCACGTCCCTTGTTCAAGGTCACAAATTGTGATCTTGAACTATTAGAATCTTCCAAAATCCCTTTATTATCGGGGATGTTTGAGGTCACAAATTGTGATCTTGAAGCAACTTGCATAACTTCGTCCTTAGTCAATTGGAACATAAAGTCATCACCATCGAAACGTGTTGCATTTCGACGGACGGCCTGATTAAGAACTCTGGTCTCTACACCGTACATAGCAGCCAGGTCGCGGTCGAGCATCACGCGCTGACCTCGTATCTCGTATATTCTGTTTTGTATGGTTTGAACTTCGTTCATGCGACTGTGTTCTGTCTTTCGCGCTACAAAGTTAGTGATTTATTCTTCACAAACAAAGAAAAAGGAAAGAAAAGCATCTATATCACCATCCCCAGCATGCTGAGGTCGGCTTCCTCGCCCACTACCCAGACGATGTCGCCTTTAGCAAAGCGGCGGCGCGACTGTATGAGGCCGATGTGACCGTTCGCTTCTTCCACTCCCACCACCATGCAATGATACTTCGTGCGAAAGTCAACGTCCTGCAAGGACTTGCCTATGAGCGGACTACTCTCGCTGAGCTTGATGGAAATGATCGACATGCTGTACTCGTCCTTATTGCTTCGGTTCGGCTCCACCACGTCCTGTTCGCTGCGAATGCGCATGGCTTCAATGGTTTCCCTACCCGCCACGACCTCTAGTTCGTCGCCGGGATAGATGCGATGGCTGCCGCCGGGAATGTTTATTCTGTAGCCCGCACGGATGATGGCCGCTATGTGGAGGTTGTCGGTCTTACCGAAGTGTAGCTGTGCCAACGTCTTTCCGCTCCAAAGAGAATGCTTGGGTACGCCTACACGCCCTATCTGCAAGTCCTTTCCCCGCAGCTTTCGGCCGTAGCCAAGCGTGGTGCGTTGTTCCCGTTGGCGAAGGTTTTGCTTGAACGTACGCTCCATGCGGATGCTCACATACTTCACGGCACGGCTCATCACTATCAGCACAAGAGCCACGATGCTCAGCAGAACGTTCCACACCCACCATAGAGAAGAAAGGTATTCCACTACATTATAAACGATGATAAGCCCTATGAGTACCTTGAAGAAGATGGTTATCTCAATCATCATCCTGTTGATTCCGCCCAGCGAACGCAGGTAGTGCACGTTCTTGTTCCTGTTCTTGCGAACCACGATGGCACGGATGCTTGGCGACAGGAGCAGCAGGGTGATGACGCAACAGACAACTTGGCCGTAAGTTTCTCCGAAGAGGCTCTGGCACAAAGACAGTACGGCCGATAAACTGAACATGCCCATAGCGATGCTGATGGTCAGGAAGGCGGCCGTCTGTAGAAGTATGGCTTTGATGAACTGACGCCAAGGTTGAACGGAGGGAAGCTGGTACTTCTGGAGCGAAGACTTCAAGACAGAGGCCAACTCCTCCTGCTTTTTCATGCTCTCCCTTATTCGTGGATTGAGCACTTCCTCAACCTGAACGCTCACTTTGGGAGCAAGGCGGATGATGTAGGGCGTGAGGAAAGTGGTGATGATGCTCACGGCAACGACCACAGGATAAAGGAACTGACTGGTAACGTCCAACTCTTGTCCGAGGCCTGCTATGATGAATGCGAACTCGCCTATCTGCACCATCGAGAAGCCGCTGCTCAAGGCTATCTTCACGTCGCCACTCGTCACGAAGAAACTCAGGCTTCCGAAGAACATCTGGCCCAGCACCACAGCAAGCGTCAGCACAAGGATGGGGAGCCAGTATTGCGTTAGGACAGAGGGTTCAACCATCATGCCGACGGACACAAAAAAGACGGCTCCAAAAAGGTCGCGCAGGGAGCTGACGCTCTTCTCGATGCTTTCGGCCTCCAATGTTTCAGCCAGAATGCTACCCATCATAAAGGCTCCGAAGGCCGGACTATAGCCAACGCTTGATGCCATGACAGCAAGCAGGAAGCAAAGGCCTACGGAGACCACAAGCAATGTCTCGCTGTTGATGTACTGCTTAGCCTTGCGGAGAATGAGCGGCACAACGTAGATGCCGACCATGAACCACAACATAAGGAAGAATCCAAGCTGCAAGAGGCTCTTTATCAGCTCTGTGCCTTCGAACTTACGACTCACGGCCAAGGCACTCAGCACTACCATGAGCAGGATGCCCAGAATGTCCTCCAAGATGAGAACCGACAGTACGCCGGACGCAAAACGCTTGGTTCTGAGGCCGAGGTCGTCGAAGGCTTTGTAGATGATGGTAGTGGAACTCATGCTCAGCATGCCGCCCAGGAAGATTTTGTCCATGCTGGGCCAGCCGAACAACGACGCTACCATGCCGCCCACACCTATCATGCTGAACATCACCATCACGGCGGTCAGGATAGGCTTCATGCCCATGCGAACTATCTTCTTGAACGAGAACTCGAGTCCCAGCGTGAACATCAGGAAGATGACACCCAGTTCGCTCCACTCCTCGATGCCCTCCATGCTGCTCACCGACGGCGTGTAAGTCATGTGAGGCCCAGCAAGGAAGCCTGCCACAATGTAACCAAGGACAAGCGGCTGCCTGAGCCGCTTGAAGATGATGGTCACTATGCTTGCCACTACAAGGATGTAGGCAAGGTCGGTTATCAGCGGGGACAATATATTTAGTAATGTTAAGTGGTTAGAGGTAAGAGGTTAGGGGTTAGAGAAATGCTTGTGATGTTTATTAGAGCCTAAAGGTATTCTCTAACCCCTAACCTCTTACTTCTAACCACTAACTATATATAAAATCCTATTTACTCAGCTCGAGCATGCGGTTGATGCACTTCACGGCTTTCTCTGCCACTTGCTGCTCGACTTCTATCTCCGGCCATTCGTACTTCAAACAATTGTAAAGCTTCTCCATCGTGATGAGCTTCATGAAGTTGCACTCGTTGCAGGCGCAAGTGCTGTCGTTGGGAGGAGCGGGAATGAAGGTCTTTTCCGGGCAGGCCTGCTGCATCTTGTGGAGGATGCCGCTCTCTGTGGCGACGATGAATTCCGTAGCGCTGTCCTCCTGCGAGAACTTGAGCAGAGCGGCTGTGCTGCCTACCTTATCGGCCACTTTTACGATGGGGCCTTTGCATTCCGGGTGGACGAGTATCTTGGCATCGGGATGAGCGGCCTTGAGTTCCAAGATGCGTTCGAGGCTGAACTTCTCGTGGACGTGGCACGCACCGTTCCAGAGAACCATCTGTCTGCCAGTGACTGAGTTGATGTAGTTGCCGAGGTTGCGGTCGGGGCCGAACACTATCTTCTCGTCCTTAGGCAGCGAGTTGACCACCTTCATAGCGTTGCCGCTGGTCACTACGATGTCCGTGAGGGCCTTCACGGCAGCAGTCGTGTTGACGTAGCTAATGACGGTGTGACCCGGATGTGCCTTTACAAATTCGCCGAACTCATCGGCCGGACAGCTTTCCGCCAGCGAGCACGAGGCGTTCAGGTCGGGCACGAGCACCTTCTTCTCGGGGCAGAGAATCTTGTTCGTCTCGCCCATGAAGTGTACGCCACACATCACGATGATGTCGGCATCTGTCCGTGCAGCCTGCTGAGCCAAGGCCAGACTGTCGCCAACGAAGTCGGCTATGTCCTGTATCTCGGGCTGCGTATAGTAATGCGCCATGATTATGGCATTCTTCTCCTTGGCCATGCGGCGTATCTCGGCCTTCATGTCCACACCTTCCGGCACAGCTTCGTCGGCGTAGCCTGCTGCTTTCCACTTGTTGTCAACCATCTTTTTTATATTATTATATATGTTATATATTTATAAAATGTATATCTATGATGATGATGATGTGCGGTGGATAAGTTCATAATATATGGTCCGTTTCAGGTGGCTCTGCAGTTATCAACTTGCTATCCACTTTATTTCGTCACGTATGAACATGGTGCTCTTCCGTCTTAATTGTTGGGAATGACAGGGATGCCCTGGTTGTGGCGGACGGTTATCAACATGTCTTTACAAGTCGCAAAGTTAATAATTTTATGTGAAATGCTGTCTTGATAACTTCTTTTTTTTGTGTTTATAGATGTTTTATAACATTTCGTGAATGTGAATAAAAGGTGGCGGAGGTCCGTTTTGTTGGTTTTAGTGTAAATAACTTTGAAGTTATTAACCGAGTTATCCACAGAATTTGTTAACTTTGTCCACATGTTTTTGAAATTTGAAGTATGAGAAAGTTGAAAGTAACGGAGCTTGGTCGCATGAGTTTGGCAGAGTTCAAGGAGGCCGACAAGCAGCCGCTGGTGGTTGTGCTTGACCATGTGCGCAGTCTTTACAACGTGGGGAGCGTCTTCCGCAGCAGCGATGCTTTCCGCATCTCGGGCGTTTGTCTGTGCGGCATCACAGCCCGTCCGCCGCATCCCGAGATACACAAGACGGCCCTCGGGGCTGAGGAGAGTGTGGATTGGCGCTACTTCGAGCGGACAGAGGATGCGGTCTGTTGGCTCAAGGAGGCTGGCTACACGGTGCTTGCTGTAGAGCAATGCGAGGGGAGTACCATGCTGCAGGACTTCCATCGGCAGCCGGGAAGGAAGTATGCCGTAGTGTTTGGCAACGAAGTGAAAGGCGTGCAGCAGCAGGTGGTCGATAGTTGTGACGGCTGTCTCGAAATACCGCAATACGGCACCAAGCACAGTCTGAACGTCAGCGTCACAGCAGGCATCGTCCTCTGGCACTTGTCGGAGAAGCTGTGAAAGCTTCGTGTCCTTTATCTTCCCCTCAGCGGCTATTCCCCTCCCCTCGAAGTGGAGAAGACCCCTCCCAATCTTCCTTAAAGGGAAGGGGCTTGGAAGTTAGCAAGGAAGCTTGTCCGCGGTTCCCCTCCCCTCGAAGGGGAGGGGGTAGGGGTGGGGAGTGTAAACTCACCTCTCAAAGCTTTAACTGCTTCACCCCACCCCTAACCCCTCCCCTTAAAAGGGAGGGGAAAGGACCTTTAAACGCAGTCAGCCTTTTCACCCCACCCCTAACCCCTCCCCTTAAAAGGGAGGGGAAAGGACCTTTAAACGCAGTCAGCCTTTTCACCCCACCCCTAGCCCCTCCCCTTAAAAGGGAGGGGAAAGGACCCTTGAATGCAGTCAGCCTTTTCACCCCACCCCTAACCCCTCCCCTTAAAAGGGAGGGGAAAGGAAGTTGCAAAGGAGGGGAAAGGAAGTTGCAAGGGAGGGGAAAGGATGCTCAGAACAGGCTGTTTCCGCACCCATTTGGTGCCGTTATTTCATCTCCCCTATGATACCCGGTTTTACGCCGCGTGGAGCATCGGCCGATTCTCCGTGGAGTGTAAGCCGATTCTCCACGGAGTGTAAGCCGATTCTCCACGGAGTGTAAAACCACCCCCCTTGGGGGCTTTCTTTTCGGGACTGCAAGAAGGCCTGAACGACCTTACTTGATGATGCCGTCGATGAGGTGTCTTTTTGCCTCATCTTTAGCAACTTTTGCCTTTTCGAGCGCTTCCTTTGCCATGTTGTTTTCTTTGGTGAAGCCCTCCATGTCCTTCTTCAGCTCGTCGATTTCGCTGTTGATTTTCTCCAGCTTCTGTTCGGCCTTCTGCAACTTCTGCTGTGCCTTCGAGATTCCGTTCTCGGCCTTTGTGGCCTTCGACTGTGCCTTGGCGAGTTTGTTGCCGGCCTTTGTGTGCTTGGACTCCATCTTGATGCTCGTCTTCTGTGCCTTGGCCAGATTGCTGTCGGCCTTCTTCTCGAGCGAAGCAGCCCGCTTGGCTACCTTCAGGTTGCTCTCTGCCTTCTTCAGATCAGCCTTCGTCTTGCTGATTTTCGAACTAAGCTCGTGGCTGCTGTCGGTCTTGGCATTGGTCTTGAGCGTGTTGAGTTCCATCTTCAAACGGCTGACCTGACTTGTGTATTCGTTCTTCCAGTCGAGGCACGACCTGCCGTCGCTAATTGTTTGTGCCATTGAGGGCAACGCGATGACCATCGTCATCATCAGTAATAACTTCTTCATTGTGAATTGATTTAGTTAGATTATTAAATGTATGTTGGTTGTTTCATCTGCATAGTTCTATGCAAACTTTGTCCTGGAAGGTGCGTCCTATGGCCGACGATGGCACGCCCTGATTGATGATGGCGAAGGCCAAGACGTGTCCGTTGGTTGCCGTCAGATAGCCGGCCAGCGAGACGATGCCGGTCACGGTGCCTGTCTTGGCCCGCACGTTTCCCTCGGCTACTGTGCCGATCATGCGTTTCTGCAACGTGCCGTCGTAGCCCGCTATGGGCAGCGAAGGCAGCAGGTGCTCCCTGATAGGCTCGTTGCGCCAAGCGTAGCCCAGCATGGCGACCAGCATCTCGGCCGACACATAGTTGTAGAGCGACAGTCCGCTGCCGTCGGCCACCTTGTAGCTCTCGGCGTCCAGTCCGATGCTCTTGAGCAGACTTTCCGTGCGGCTCGCAGCTTCCTTGTGTCCTCCGCCTTTCTTTCCGCCGATGGCTGCCGTCTGATAGAACAGGCATTCGGCGTAGATGTTGTTGCTCTCTTTCATCATCGGCAACAGCAGTTCGTCCAGTCCGTGCCGGATGGAATAGACGACCTTTCCTCCCACATCGCCCCGCGGAGAGAGGCTGTTTCTCCCCTTCCCTTCAGGGGAGGGGTAGGGGGAGAGGCTTATCCCCGCCTTCGCCATTGCCTCTGTCCAGTACTGCTCGAAGGTGTCCTTGCCATCGACGAGCAGAGCGGAGAGCGGACCGTAGTCGTCGTCCCAGCACCATCCCCAGCCGAGGGGCGTGTCCTCGCGCATCGAAAGGTCATAGACCACGGTGCCTGCTATGCTCTCTATGCCTTGCTGCTGGCGTATAGTGGCAGCGGCCTGGAGGAGTTCGTCGGGCGTGACGAGCGGATCCATGCCGCCCACGACGACGAGGTCGCCTTGCAGTACGCCCGCCGTCACCTTCCCCCTCATGCGGAACTCTGTGCGAAGCTGATAGTCGCCCCTAAGGTAGTGGAGGGCCGTCACAGCCGTCACTACCTTTTGGCACGAGGCGGGCCGCATCCTTTGGGCAGCGTTGACGGCATAGAGAGGCTCCCCTTCCGTCAGGTCGTACACGTAGAGTCCCAGCTGAGTCGTCTCGAAGAGAGGCGACAGACAGAGCGAGTCGAGTGCCTGCTGCTTGGCGGCTTGCCACGTCCCCAGCGGGAAACGATGCACCTGCGAGACGAGCGGACGGGCACTCCGAACGGGTTCCTCCGTCACCACCTCCGTCTCTGCCTCCACCGTTGCCACAGGCTCTACGACGACAGGCACTTGGGGACGCTGATCTACCTCATAGACGCGATGCTGAACAACACGCTTCGAGGCACACGATGCCACAAGCAACAGCAGCAGTAAGTATTTCGTGTATTTCATTATTCTTTGTTTCGTAGGTTCCAGTCCTATAGGTTTTCTTTCAAAGCACAAAGTTACAAGAAAAGTTGCACATTGCCAATAAAAGCGTGCAAAAATATAATGAAACATCGTCCTAAACGCAGAAAAAAGTTTTGGAATGTGGAGAAATAGTTCTAATTTTGTAGGCGAAAATGAATTATAATAAGGTATAATAGTAAAGTTAGGCCATGAAAAAAATCAGTTTAATGCTTGCTGTCGGCTTGGTGGCAAGCCTGCTTATGCTTTCGGCTACAGAGTTCGAGGGCTTCTACTTCTGGAAGGACGGCGCCTACACCCGCTTCGATGCCCTCAGCATCTTCTTCGGAAACGACTCCATAACCATAGGCGACGCCACTTTCGACGTGAGCGAAGTGGATAGCATCACTTTCGCAAAGCCCGAAGAGACAGGCGAAACGGTTACAGACACCGTCTTCATCACCTTCGACGGCACAGCGGCAACGGTCACTCCGGCAAGCGTGGCCGGCATCACCACCGAGGTGGACGGAGCCAATGTCAACTTGACAAACGCCAACGAAGACCGCGAGATGACCTTCGTCCTCAGCGGGGAAAGCCAGGAAGGCAGTTTCACGTACAACGGCACCTACAAGGCTTGCATCCGTCTCTCCGGCCTGAATCTGAAGAGCAACAGCGGTGCGGCGCTCGACATCAAGTGCGGCAAGCGCATCGCCCTCGAGCTTTTCGAAGGCACAGACAACTATCTGGAGGACGCTCCCGACAGCCTCGGACAGAAAGCCGCCCTGTACTGCAAGGGACATCTCGAGGTGAGCAAGGGCGGAACCCTGACCGTCAAAGGCAACTACACCCATGCCATCAAGACGAAGGAGTACATGCTCGTGAAGGCTTCTACAGGCGGCATCACCGTCAACGGCGCTGAGGGCGACGGCATACACGCCGGTCAGTACTTCAAGATGAACGGCGGAACCGTCAGCATCTCCGGCGTGAAAGGCGACGGCATACAGGCCGAAGCAACTGGAGAAGGCGACGAGGACGACGGACAACTCATCGTGAAAGGCGGCACACTCGACGTCGCTGTCACCCAAAGAGACGTGGCCGCCATCAAGAGCGACAGCCTGCTCACCATCACGGGAGGTACTCTTACGCTCAACACTACAGGCGACGGCAACAAGGGCATCAAGGGGAAGGATAACATCCTCATCAGCGGAGGAGAAATCAACATTACCCAGAGCGGCAAATACATCGTGGTGAACAACGACCCGGGCTACGTCGTGGGCATCAAGGCAAGCGGCGACCTCGACATCAGCGGCGGCTCCATCACCATCGAGAACACAGCCGAAGCAGGCAAGGGTCTCAGCGCCGACGGCAACCTCACTACAAGCGAAACAGACGCTCAGCTTACCATCAACATCAAAGCCTTAGGTTCCGGAGCGGCACTCGACCTTTCGCGCAACGTCGAAGAGGACGAAGCAGGCAGCGGCGACGGCGACGGTGGAGAAGAAGGCGACGAGGAGCCTGTCTATCGCATCTGCGTGGCTCTGAGTTCCACAAGCAGCCAGTACTGGAAAAACGTCGTGTACCTCTACACGTCGAGCGGCACCAGAGTGGCCCAGCTGACGAACACCATCATCGTCTCCGCCACGGACCAGGCCACCCGGACCTTCTTCTATTACGACTTCGACGAAGTGCCCGACGGCCAGTTCTACTTTGCCAGCGACAACTATCAGCGGCAGGGAGGAGGCGGCCCCGGTGGCGGTGGAGGCGGACAGACCTACACGATTCGCACCGCGGCCCTGAGCGGTCCGACCGAAACGACACCCGCTGTCTATTACTACATCAATACGTCCAACCCCCAAAGAAGCGGTTCGGTCTATACTTTCACGGTTTCCAACCTCACATCCAGCTATAAGGATGGCACCATCTCCGACGGCGGCTCGGTAGCTCCCTCCAGCAGCAAGTTCGCTACAGCCACAGGCATCAAGGGCGACGGCAACGTCACCATCGCCGGAGGAACCATCACCATTGCAAACAGCGGAGCGGCGGCCAAGGGCATCTCCTGCGACAAAGTGCTGCTGACGACAGGCGGCTCGCTCACCATCAACAATAGCGGAGCAGGCACAGGCACTACCAGCAACTACTCCACAGCCAAGGGCTTGACCTCCGACGGCAGCATCAACCTGCAAGGAGGCACAGTAAGCATCAGCATGACCGGTGCAGGAGGCAAGGGCATCAAGAGCGACGGAACCATCGTCATCGGCAAGAGCGACGCGGAAGGACCCGTGCTGACCGTCAGCACGACGGGTGCCAAGTACCTCAGCACATCCTCTGCCAAAGCCATCAAAGCCGTGGGAACCATCACCGTGAACGGCGGAGAGAGCGTCATCACGACAAGCCAGAACGGAGCCGAAGGCTTGGAGAGCAAGCTCAAGTCGAATGCCTCGATTGTCTTCAACGGCGGCAAACACTACTTCAAGTGCTACGACGACTGCATCAACACGGCTGGCGCCATACGCTTCGACGGCGGCATCATCGTCTGCTACAGCTTTGGCAACGACGCCATAGACAGCAACTACGGACAGAGCGGAGCCATCCAGATAGGCAACGCAGCCGTGTTCTCCTACACCTCAGCCGGCGGACCGGAAGAAGGATTCGACTGCGACAACAACTCCTACATACAGATTACCGGCTACGGCTACGGCATCAGCGCAGGCGGAAGTCAAGGCGGCGGAGGCGGCGGCTGGGGAGGCTGGGGCGGCTCGTCGAGCAGCATCGGAAGCGCCGTGCAAGGCTATTGTCTCAGCACAAGCAGCATCAGCTACACCTCCGGACGCTACTACACCCTCGCCGACGCCAGCGGCAACAACCTCATCACCTATTCCTTCGAGGCCAACGTCAGCAGTTCACTCGCCCTCTTCACCGCCAAGGGCATGACGAAAGGCAGCACCTATACCGTCAAGTACGCTACCTCAGCGCCCACCGACGCCACGACATCCTGGCACGGACTCTACCTCGGCAGCACCGCCCAAGGCACCTCGCAAGTGACCAGCTTCACGGCCAACTGACAGACATCCGCAATCGAAAATAAAGACACCCACAGGAGCATCACTCTACACAACGTGCTGTGTAGGCTGATGCTCCACGTTGTGTAAGCCGATGCTCCGTGGAGGAAAGCCCGATGCTCCGTGGAGCGTAGGCCGATGCTCCGTGGAGTGTAAACTGATGCCCCATAACGGTGATTAAAATTTAATGTTGTCCGGGGATAATCAAGGGCACCTCTACTTATGCGCCTATTATTCGGTTTTCCTAACAAAAAGCAGCCCAAGTGGCTTATCTAAAGTCTCGAAGAGACGAAAGACCACAGACGGGGGCGCAAGCCCCCGGTAGTTGTGCGACAACGAAAGAAGCCCCGAGGGGGCGACAGAATATATAACAAGTTTAATTTCAACTTGCATCTATCTCTGTCGCCCCCTCGGGGCTTCTCTTCTCCGACATGTTCCTTACCGGGGGTTACACCCCCGTCTGTGGTCTTTCGCACCATCGGCGCTTATTTAGCGCACGCCAATAATTATAATTCCCCCTCTGCGGTCTCTCGCACCGAGGGTGCTTATTTATCGGACAACAATAGTTGTTTCCCTTCAGAATACAGCCCGGACGATCTGGCAGACGTTGTCGGGTTTGGCCATAGTATAATAATGTATGGCGGGGAAGCCGTGCTGGAGGAGGTCGCGGCTCTGGCGGATGGCCCAGTCGATGCCTGCCTGGTAGGCGTCTTCGGCGGTCTTTGCCTTCTCCATCAGGCCGACGAGTTCCTGCGGAATGTCAATATGGAAGGAGCGCGGAAGCATGTCGATCTGCTTCTTCGACGAGATGGGTTTCAGTCCGGGGATGATGGGAACCGTGATGCCGGCGTTCCGACAGAGTTCGACAAAGCGGAAGAAGCGGTCGTTGTCGAAGAACATCTGGGTGACGATGTAGTCGGCTCCGGCCTCCACCTTCTGCTTGAGGTGGCAGATGTCGCTCTCCAGGTTGGCGGCCTCGAAGTGCTTCTCGGGGTAGGCTGCCACGCCAATGCAGAAGTCGGTGGCGAGGCCTTGCTTGACGGTCGGGTCGAGGTACTGGCCGCGATTCAGGTTGCTGATCATGCCGACGAGTTCCGAGCTGTGGGCGAAGCCGTCGGGTTCGGGTGAGAAGTGCTTTTGGCCGGGCAGAGCGTCGCCGCGAAGGGCCATGATGTTGTTGATGCCCAGGAAGTGAAGGTCCAGCAGTTCGCTCTCCACATGGCTGCATGAAGAGCCGCCGCAGATGACGTGCGGCACGATTTCCAGCTCGGGGTAGCGGCGCATGATGGCTGCCACGATGGCCACCGTGCCGGGTCGCTTGGCCAGCGTCATGCGGGTGTAGGTGCCGTCGCCGTTGGGCACATATTCTATCTCGTCGCGGTGACAAGTGATGTTGATGAAGGGAGGTTGGAACTCCATCAGCGGGTCGAGGCTCAGATAGAGGCGGCTCGCGTCGCTGCCCTTCAAGGGAGGAACGAGTTCGAAACTGGCGAAGGGCCGCTGCCGGCCGTTGAGGATGTCGATGACTTTCATGTGAATGCTGTCGTTATGACGTTATAACGTTATGACGATATAACGAGTTATTGAGTGATGCTACAGGCGGTAGCCCAGGGTGATGCCGAAGGTCTGGTTGAAGAGACGGAAGTCGGGGTCCTCCGGAATGACATAAAGCCCTTTGTAGAGCTTCACGTCGTAGCTGACACCAGCCTTGGCTGCGATGGTTAACTTCGTGTCAGCACTTTTCCGTTGGTACGCGGGCGTCTCGCCCGCGGTTGTCGGCTGGTTGCTTTTCCGCAGGCGGGACGCCTGCGTACCATCGCCCAGGGCTGCAATGGTAAGGAAACGTTTCATAATAGAACAATTTATTGTAAATTAAGTGCAAAGGTAAAGAGAAATTGGCAAAACGGCAAGGAATAAGGGAAAAAACATACCGACGACTGGGATAATCATCCACGGCTATGCCGAAAACGCTCCGTGGAGAGTAGCCAGTCCCACCGTGGAGGGACTGCAGTCCTACCGTGGAGAAACTCCAGTACTACCACGGTGGTACTGGCGATACTACAGCAAGCGTCCGAGTGGACGCCTTGCAGTCTTCCCTTCCCCTCCCTTTCAGCCTCCTTTCCCCTCCCTTCTAAGGGGAGGGGTTAGGGGTGGGGTGAGAGTTCAGGCTGCTTGCTTCTTTGCTTAGCATCCCCACCCCTACCCCCTCCCCTTCGAGGGGAGGGGAAAGGCCCCTGCCTTCCCTTTTTGTTCATTCGGCAACCGTCTCAGTCTGAGAAGGAATACCGTCTTCCCTTCCCCTCCCTTCTAAGGGGAGGGGTCAGGGGTGGGGTGAAAAGTCTGTCTGCTTGCTATTTCCCCTGGACAATAAACTTGGAGAGGAGTTGTTCGCCTTCCTCCTCGGTGATGCCCCGCCGCTGGCAGTAGTCGCGGAGCTGGTCGCGGTCGATGCGGCCCACAGGGAAGTACTTGGCTTCCGGGTGCCAGATGATGAGTCCGCACACGGAGGTGGACGGCTGGATGCTGTAGTGGTCGGTCAGCTTGACGTTGAGCTTCTGCTCGGCCTCCAGCCTGTCGAAGACGATGCGCTTGAGCGAATGGTCGGGACAAGTGGCGTAGCCGAAGGCAACTCTCAAAGTTGAAAAGTTGAAAAGTTGAAAAGTTGAAGCGTTAGATTCATGCCTGTTTCCATTTTTCACCTTTTCACCTTTTAACCTTTTCACCTTTTCCTCAAGCCACTCGGCTGCCGCTTCGGCCAGTCGGGCACAGAGGGCGTGCATCATCAGGCGCTCCTCTTCGTCTTTCGGCTCTTGCAGCGGGCGGGCCGTCACCACGAAGAGTCCGATGGGAGAGGGCTGCTTCTCGTCGAAGAAGTCGGCAAGGCAGCGGTAATGATAAGCGGCGGATTGGCTGCGAAGCATCGGCAAAGTCTGTCCGTCTTCGCACAGCACGATGTCGTTCCCCCTGCGGATGGCCGGCTCTACCTTATATAAAGCCTCCACCTCCAAACTCTTGTTCTCGATGCACTTCTCGAGGAATTGCTTGCCCTTCCTCAGCGTCTTCTCTGCCTCGGGGTTGACCAGGAGCTGCTGTAGCGTTTCGCCCTTGAAGCCCCAGAACAGCAGGAACATACGCCAATCGATGAGGTCTTTTAAGAGTGAAGAGTGAAGAGTGAAGAGTGAAGAATTAGCTGCCGCCTTAGAATGAGGGTTAGGAATGAGGATAGAAGAGTGAGGAGTGGGCGATGCCATCGGTGCGGTAGCAAATTCTTCATTCTTCATTCTTAATTCTTCATTTATTTTGTTGGCCTCCTCGTATGTCGTCAGAGGCGCATGATGCTCGTTGAAGGCATCGCGAATCTCTGTCTGTTCGGCCTTGAATTCTTCGATGAAATGGGCTTTTTTTGTGATTAATCGCTTCGCAAGCACAGAGGTTCGCGAGGCATCGCCGCCATAGAGGACCAGTCCGTCGTAGAGGGGAGCCAGTTTTACTGCAGTGTGGACGGCCGACGTCGTTGCCCCGCCCACCAGGATGGGCACGTCGAGATGCTCCCGTTGGAAGGTCTCGCAGAGCTTTTCCATTTCCTTCAGCGACGGAGTAATCAGTCCGCTGATGCCCACGAGGACGGGCTTGTGCTTCAAGGTCGCTTCGAGAATCGTCTCGCACGGCACCATGACGCCGAGGTCAATCACTTCGAACCCGTTGCAAGCCAGCACGATGCCTACGATGTTCTTCCCGATGTCGTGGACGTCGCCGTTGGCCGTGGCGAGTACGATGCAAGGCTTCTCCTTGCCGCCTTGCGCTTCGTCCTGCGCATCGATGTAGGGTTGCAGGATGGCCACGGCGTCCTTCATCACCTGTGCCGACCGCACCACTTGCGGCAGGAACATCTTGCCTTCGCCGAACAGCGTGCCGATGTGTTCCATGGCCTGCATGAGGGGGCCTTCGATGACGTTGATGGGCTGACCGTACTTGGCCAGCGCTTCGGGTATGTCCTCTGCGAGGTGGCTGCTGTCGCCCTTGGTCAAAGCAGACAGCAAACGCTGTTCAATGCTTAATGAAGAATGAAGAATGAAGAATGAAGAATCAGAGTTACCGTTAGATGTTGCTGGTGAATTTAATTCTTCACTCTTCACTCTTAGTTCTTCACTCAAGGCAAGCAGTCTTTCTGTTGCTTCGTCGTCGGTGTTCAGAACGACGTCTTCGACCGCTCGCCGCAGGTTTTGGTCGATTTCATCGTATATTTGGAGCATCGACGGATTGACGATTGCCATGTCGAGACCTGCGCGGATGGCGTGGTAGAGGAACACCGAATGCATGGCTTCCCTGACCCGATTGTTGCCGCGGAAAGCGAAGGAGAGGTTGCTGACGCCGCCGCTTGTCTTCGCATAGGGCAGGTTCTCCTTTATCCAACGCACGGCGCGGATGAAATCGACGGCATAAGCTTGGTGCTCCTTGATGCCCGTCCCGACGGAAAGGATATTGACGTCGAAGATGATGTCCTCAGGAGGAAAACCGATGGAGGTCAGCAGGTTGTAGGCACGCTGAGCGATGGAAATCTTTCTCTCGTAGGTCGTGGCCTGCCCTTCCTCGTCGAAGGCCATCACGACCACCGCGGCTCCTAAGCGTCTCAGCTCAAGAGCTTTGGCCAGAAAGTCCTGCTCTCCGGCTTTGAGGCTAATGGAGTTGACGATGCACTTGCCCTGTGCGTTCTTCAGTCCGGCGAGGACTGTCGGCCAGTCGCTGCTGTCGATCATGAGGACGGCCTTGCCCACGGCGGGATCGCCGCTGATGTGCCGGAGGAAAGTCTGCATTTCTTGTCGGCTGTCGAGCATGGCGTCGTCCATGTTGATGTCGATGATGGATGCTCCGCCATCTATTTGACCTCGTGCCACGGAGAGTGCCTCGCCGTACTGCTTCTCTGCGATGAGGCGGGCGAATCTGCGTGAGCCGGCGACGTTAGTGCGCTCCCCTATGTTCGTGAAGTTCTGTGTCTTGCGGTCGATGAGCAAGGGTTCGAGGCCCGACACGCGCAGCTGATGGTCGGCCTGTGGAATGGTGCGTGGCTTGATGCCGCGCAGGGCGTCGGCAATGGCCTTGATGTGCTGTTCGTCCGTACCGCAGCAGCCCCCGGCGATGTTGATGAGGCCGTCGCAGGCCATCCTGCGGAGATGCGAGGCGGTGAAGTCGGGGAGTTCCTCGTATTCGCCCATCTGGTTGGGCAGTCCGGCATTGGGATAGAGCGAAATGGGCAGGGGGCAGTTGGCAGCGAGCTGTTCGACGAAGGGTCGCAAGTCTGTGACGCCAAACGAGCAGTTCAGGCCGAAGCTGAGCAGATAGGGGTAGTGGCTGACGCTCGTATAGAAGGCCCAAAGGGTCTGCCCCGTGAGGGTGCGGCCGCTATGGTCGTTGATGGTGACCGACACCATGACGGGAATTTCCCGATGGAATCGGGCATTTATGTCGCTGATGGCAGAGAGAGCAGCCTTCGTGTTGAGGGCGTCGTAGCAAGTCTCCAAGAGGAGGAAATCGGCACCGCCTTCGAGGAGAGCCAATGCCTGCTCGCGATAAGAATCGGCCATTTCATCGAAAGAAACGGCTCTCCGCGAGGCATCGCCCATGTCGGAAGGCAAGGTAAGCGACTTTGCCGTGGGTCCCATCGAGCCGGCCACATAAATCCTTCTGTCATTGACCATTGACCATTGACCATTGACCGTTTCTCCCCCTAAAGGGGGACGGGGGGTCTGAGCGGTCTTTTCATTTGCCGCCAGCCTGGCCAGCCTTGCGCCTTCGCGGGCCATCTCGGCGGCGATGTCCGAACAACCGTATTCCTGCTGGCTGATGCGGTTGGAGGAGAAGGTGTTGGTAGCAATGATGTCGGCTCCCGCCTCGATGTAAAGGCGGTGGATGTCCGTGATGACTTCGGGCGCGGTGAGGCTGAGAATGTCGTTATTGCCTACAAGCGAGACCGGCCACGACGCGAACCGTCCGCGATGAAAGCTCTCGGCCGAAAGTCCGAAAGCCTGAATCCTCGTGCCCATCGCGCCGTCCATGATGAGGATGCGACGGGCGAGACTGTCTTTTAGTTCCTTAAACGACTGCTCCATTTCAGGGGACAAAGGTACGACATATTATTCAATTATCAAAACATAAGCGCGTGAAGTTGAGTTTTGATCATGGGGTTGATGGGCCTCATGGGGCTTATTGGGCTTATGTGCCTCATGGGAAGGGTGGCTTCACGGGGCTTGTTGGGCTTATGAGCCTCATGGGAGGGGTGGGGGCGTGGCCTGTAGGGTGGGGTGGAGGAGGCTGTTGGTTCAGAACATCTGGCTGACGCGTCGGATGCCGGCGACGAGGGCATCGACGTCCTCCCGAGTGTTGTAGAGGGCGAAGCTGGCGCGGCAGGTGCCTTCGATGCCGAGGCGACGCATGAGCGGCTCAGCGCAATGGTGGCCGGTGCGGATGGCGATGCCGAGGCGGTCGAGCAGCGTGCCCATGTCGAGATGGTGGATGAAGGAGCCTCCAGCCTTCCCAGTCCCCTCCAAAGGAGAGGAGAACGGCGCGGCTTTCGCTGGGGCGGCTTTCACTAAGAAGCTGATGACAGCGTCGTGCTCTTCGAGGTCTTTCGGACCGAAGATGTGCATGCCTTCTATCTCGCTCAAGCGCTTGAAAGCGTAGGCTGTGAGGTCCCGCTCGTGGGCTTCAATGGCATCGAAGCCTATGGAGCTAACATAGTCGAGGGCACGGGCGAGGCCTGTGGAGGCCACATAATCGGGGGTGCCGGCTTCGAACTTGTAAGGAAGGTCGTTGAAGGTAGTCTTTTCGAAGCTCACCGTCTTTATCATCTCGCCTCCGCCCATGTAGGGAGGGATGCGGTCGAGCCATTCTTCCTTGCCGTAGAGCACGCCGATGCCGGTCGGGCCGTATATCTTGTGGCCGCTGAAGGCGAAGAAGTCGCAGTCAAGCTCCTGCACGTCGATGGGCATGTGGGGTGTGCTTTGGGCACCATCGATGAGGACCGGAACGCCGTGCTCATGGGCGATGCGGACGATGTCGCGCACAGGGTTGACCGTTCCCAGCACGTTGCTGACGTGCGTAAGGCTGACGATGCGGGTGCGCTCGTTGAAGAGCTTTCGGTATTCCTCCATGCAGAGCCGGCCGTCGTCGCTGATGGGACAGACGCGAAGCCTGATGCCCTGCCTTGCCTGCAGCAGTTGCCAGGAGACGATGTTGCTGTGGTGCTCCATCTCGGAGACGATGACCTCGTCGCCCTCCTTCATAAAGGCTTGGCCGAAGCACGATGCCACGAGGTTGATGCTTTCCGTCGTTCCGCGGGTGAAGACTATTTCGCTGGCCGAGCGGGCATTAAGGAAACGACGCACCGTCTCGCGCGACGCCTCGTGCAGCTCCGTGGCTTGCTGCGAGAGGAAGTGTACGCCTCGATGTACATTGGCATTGACGTTGTAGTACTCCTCCGTCATGGCTTCGACCACACAGCGCGGTTTCTGCGTCGTTGCGGCGTTGTCGAGATAGACAAGAGGGTACTTGCCATAGAGGATCTTCCCTAAGATAGGGAAAAGACCCTCCCCCAACCCCTCCCTTGTAGAGAGGGGAGGAGTTACCTTTGTTGACTGAATATCTTTCTTTTCCATCTGCGATTACTATCTTCTCCCTTCCCTACAAGGGAGGGGTTGGGGTTGGGTCCTCATTTGCATAGCTTGCATCCTTCGCACTTGCTCAATTCGCCCCTCAGACGCTTATCTACCAGGACATGCAGTCGGTCGCGCAGCGATTCGAGGGGAATGTTCTCGATGACTTCGGTGATGAAGGCAGCCTTGAGGAGCAAGCGGGCTTCCCTTTCGTCGATGCCTCGCTGTCGCATGTAGAAGAGCGCCGCTTCGTCCATCTGTCCGACGGTGCTTCCGTGGCTGCACTTCACGTCGTCGGCGTAGATTTCGAGCATAGGCTGTGTGTACATGCGGGCAGTCCTTGTGGCCAGGAGATTAGCGTTGGTCTCTTGCGACGACGTCTTTTGGGCGCCTTCGTGTACAAGGACTTTGCCTGCGAAGGCACCTACGGCGCTGTCGTCGAGGACGTATTTGTAAAGCTCACGACTTAGGCAGTTGGGCACGAGATGCTCGATGAGCGTGTTGTTATCAACGTGCTGCATCTTGTCGGCAATGATGCATCCGCCGAGCGTCACCTCGCTGCCTTGGCCCTGCAGCTGTACGTCGATGCGGTTGCGAGTGTGTCCGTTGAAGAGCGTCAGGCTGGAGTGATGGAGGCTGCAGTTGGCACCTTGACGGACGAAGACGCTGCTGTAGCGCGTGCATAGCAGGTGGGTCTCCTCCACTTCGTAGAGGCTGAGGTGCGACCCCTCGTCCATCACGACCTCGATGACCTGGTTCGTCAGGAATCGGCTCTGCGAGGCGGCGCGGTCGGTAATGATGATGTCGGCCTCGGCCAGCTTGTCCATGACGATGAGGATGCGTCGGCAGACCATCGTGTCCTGCTCGCCTTTGAGGATGTTGCTTATTTGGATGGGGTGCTCAACGCGCGTGCCGGGGACGTGAACGACGAGCGTATCGACGCTGAGCATCGTGTTGAGGGCGACGATGCTGTCGGCTGTGTCGGCTACCTTATTATATAGTGCGCGCACGCGTGGCTCGGCTTCTGCTATTCGGAAGCAATGGGGCGGGAGCGTTCCTCCGAGCTGCGCGAGCTGTATGCCGTAGTTTGGGGCGAAGTCCGCCTCGACGTCGGCATAGCGATAGCGTTCCGTTTTCTTCGACGGGAAACCCTGCGAGGCGAACGTCTGCAAGGCTTTCTCGCGCTCGTCGTTCATCTCGCGGCAGCTTCGGGCAGCAATCACGTCGCGCACCTCATCGTAGAAGTCCAAGTACTGCTTCATCAGTCTGTTTTTGTGGTTAGTGGTTAGAGGTTAGTGGTTAGAGGAAT
Source organism: uncultured Bacteroidales bacterium (assembly GCA_902776455.1). Classification (GTDB taxonomy): domain Bacteria; phylum Bacteroidota; class Bacteroidia; order Bacteroidales; family Bacteroidaceae; genus Physcousia. The sequence continues at coordinate 32,762 of CACYQI010000017.1, forward strand.
GTTGTGGATGCTTGTTTAAGGGCAGAAGTATCTTCTAACCTTTAACTTCTAACCCTTCTCCTTTGATGATCCAGTCGAAGCCTTTGTTTTCTATTTCTTCGGCCAGTTCGGGGCCAGCGGTCTTCACGATGCGTCCGTCGATGAGGACGTGTACGACGTCGGGTTTCAGGTAGTCGAGCAGTCGCTGATAGTGGGTGATGACGATGGCGCTCGTCTGTGGTGTGCGCAGTTTGTTGAAGCCTTCGGCCACGATGCGCAGGGCATCGACGTCGAGTCCGCTGTCTGTCTCGTCGAGGATGGCGAGTTTGGGTTCGAGCATCGCCATTTGGAATATCTCGTTGCGCTTCTTTTCTCCTCCCGAGAAGCCTTCGTTCACGCTTCGGCTCGTCAGGCGGCTGTCTAGGTCCACTATCTTTCTTTTCTCGCGCATGAGCTTGAGGAAGTCGCCTGCCGGCATGGGGTCGAGGCCTTCGTACTTGCGTTTGGCGTTGAGGGCGGCACGCATGAAGTTGACCATCGACACGCCGGGTATCTCCACGGGCTGCTGGAAGCTGAGGAAGATGCCTTCATGGGCACGTTCTTCGGGCTTGAGGGCGAGCAGGTCCTTGCCGTTCCAGGTGATGCTTCCCGCAGTCACTTCATAGGCCGGATGGCCTACGATGACGTTGGAGAGGGTGCTTTTGCCGGCTCCGTTAAGCCCCATGAGGGCGTGTACCTCGCCGTCGCGGACGGTCAGGTCCAAGCCCTTTAGTATCTCTTTGCCGCCTATGCTGGCATGTAGGTTCTCTATCTTTAGCATATAGTTCGATATTATTCGGTCAGTCTTGTGTCACGTCCGCCTTTGCCTTTTGGGAAGACATGATGGCTGTTGGCCCATTCCTCCCACTTCTCCACGAGTTGCTTCAGGCGTTCTGGCTCTTTGGCTGCAAGGTCATTGCGCTCTGTGCGGTCGTTCGGGATGTTATAAAGTTCCCACTTGTCGGTCACTTCGTCGCGAACAGCCTTCCATTCGCCATGACGCACGTAGCAGTTGTCAGCGTGCTCGCCGTAGATGTAGTCGTGCAGCTTTTTGCTGGGCTGCTTGATGGCAGGTACGAGGCTTGTACCTTGCAGCGGAATAATCTCGTTGCCGCCGTGATACGTCTTCGGGTATTTGGCTTTGGCAACATCAACGAAAGTAGCCATGAGGTCTGTGACGTGGCAGATGTTCTCTCGGAGTTCGGAGGCATATTGTTGGGTCTGTTCCGGCCAAGAGACAATGAGCGGGGCCGCAATGCCGCCTTCGTAAGCGCGTCGCTTGTATTTGCGGTAGGGCGTGTTGCTCACCATTGCCCAGGGTTTGCCATACGATGGTTGCACCCAGTGTTGCTGGTTGTTGATGTCGGCGATTGTTCCGAAGCCTGTTTCGCTGTACGGCTCAGCGCATGCCCCATTGTCGGAGAGGAAGATGATGAGTGTGTTGTTGAGCTGTCCCTTGCTTTGCAGATAATCAATGATGCGGCCAATGTTGTAGTCCATGCAATAAACTTGTGCGGCATAGACCGACATGCGCAGGGCAGAGTTGTCCTGCTCTTGCTCGTTGAGCTGACTCCACGTTCTGGACTCCCATTCGGCGAGTCCCCATTCGTCCTTGACAAGTCCCAGCTCCACCATTCGTTGCCTGCGCTGTTCCCTTGTCTCTTGCCAGCCAGCGGCATAGCGTCCGGCCATCTTCTCGATGTCGGCATCCTTGGCTTGCAGTGGCCAGTGGGGAGCATTGTAGGCAAGGTAGAGGAAAAATGGTTTGTCGTCCGTCTGCTGTTCCAAGAAGCCGATGGCATGGTCGGTGAAGGCATCGGTCGTATAATAAGGTGGTCTCGGAGCGGGCAGATTTGTGTTGTCGAGCGTCAGGCCTCGTCCGCCTTTCGGTTGCAGATAGCTGGTCGCGCCGGCCAGGATGCCGTAGAAGTGCTCAAAGCCTCGTTGCAGGGGCCATTTCTCCTTGCCGTGCATGCCGACATGCCATTTGCCAGTCATGTAAGTGTGGTAGCCTGCATCGCGCAGCACCTCGGCCATCGTCACGCAGTTGCGGTTGAGAAAGCCCATGTAGCCGTGTTCGCCTTGATGTTCGGGGTCGTTCCCGTCCTTGAGTTCCGGGTCTTCAGACATTGCACCGATGCCAGCCTGATGAGAGTAGAGACCCGTGAGGAGGCTGGCTCTTGTAGGGCAGGAGCGTCCGCAGTTGTAGAATTGCGTGAAGCGAAGCCCGCGGGCAGCCAGAGCGTCGATGTTGGGCGTCGGTATCTCTCCACCATAGCAGCCGATGTCAGAGTAGCCCATATCGTCGGCCATGATGAGGAGGATGTTCGGACGCTTGTCTGTGTTCTTGTCTGCCAAGCCAGGAATGGCGGACAACAGTGCCAGAAGCGAGAGGCTGCGTTTCGTGATGTGAGCTTTCATAGTCGTTGCTTTTTTTTTACCCGACGCTGCCTTCCAGGCTGACGCCGAGCAGCTTCTGAGCTTCGACGGCGAACTCCATGGGCAGCTTGTTGATGACTTCCTTGGCGTATCCGTTCACGATGAGCGAGACGGCTTCCTCGGTGTTGATGCCTCGCTGGTTGAGGTAGAAGAGCTGGTCCTCGCTGATCTTGCTGGTCGTGGCTTCGTGTTCTACGACGGCTGTCTCGTTGTGTACGTCCATATAGGGGAAGGTGTGAGCGCCGCAATGGCTGCCCAGCAGGAGCGAGTCGCAGCTGCTGTAGTTGCGGGCGCCGTCGGCTGTCGGGGCCACCTTCACGAGGCCTCGGTAGGCGTTCTGGCTTCGGCCGGCGCTGATGCCTTTCGAGATGATGGTGCTCCGCGTGTTCTTGCCCAGATGAATCATCTTTGTGCCGGTATCGGCCTGCTGGAAGTTGTTGGTGACGGCCACGCTGTAGAACTCTGCCTGGCTGCCGTCGCCCGAGAGCACGCAACTGGGGTACTTCCAGGTAATCGCGCTGCCCGTCTCCACTTGTGTCCAGGAGAGACGGCTGTCCCTGCCTCGCAGGTGGCCGCGCTTCGTGACGAGGTTGAGCACCCCGCCTTTGCCTTCGCTGTCGCCCGGGTACCAGTTCTGTACGGTCGAGTACTTGACTTCGGCCCTTTCCTTCACCACGATTTCCACGATGGCTGCGTGCAGCTGGTTCTCGTCGCGCATGGGAGCGGTGCAACCCTCCAGGTAGGAGACGTAGGCATCGTCGTCGCAGACGATGAGCGTCCTTTCGAACTGACCTGTGCCGCGGGCGTTGATGCGGAAGTAGGTGCTGAGTTCCATGGGGCAACGCACGCCTTTGGGGATATAGACGAAGGAACCGTCGCTGAAGACGGCGGAGTTGAGGGCCGCGAAGTAGTTGTCGCGATAGGGGACGACGCTGCCGAGGTACTCGCGCACGAGGTCGGGATGCTCGCGCACGGCCTCGCTGATGGAGCAGAAGATGATGCCCTTCTCCTTCAGCTTCTCGCGGAACGTCGTCTTGACGCTTACGGAGTCCATGACGGCATCGACAGCCGTACCGGCCAGCGCCATGCGTTCCTCCAGGGGGATGCCCAGCTTGTCGAAGGTCTTCATCAGTTCCGGGTCGATTTCCTTCTCTCCCTCTTGCCCCTTGCCCCCTGCTCCCTGCCCCTTGCGCGTGGGGTCGGCATAGTAGGAGATGGCCTGATAGTCGATGTCGGGCATCTTGAGGTGGCCCCAAGTGGGCTGTTCCAGAGTGAGCCAGTAGCGGTAGGCATTCAGGCGGAACTCCAGCAGCCAGTCCGGCTCGCCCTTCTTTCGGGAGATGAGGCGCACGACATCTTCCGACAGACCCTTCTCGATGATGTCCGTCTCGACGTCGGTGGTGAAGCCGTACTCGTACTTCTTCTCCGCCACCTCGCGCACAAAGCTGTTCTTTTCCTCCATGCTTCCTTCTTCCTTCTTTGCGAGTGCAAAGATACAACAAATAAATGAGCTACGGAGCAAATCGCGTAAAAAGTTCAGACAAAAAGCAAGGGGCAGAGAAAATTTCTGCCCGTCAGATTGTAAACTGCTTTGCGCGATATGCTTTCATATTGTCAGTTTTTGCACACACAGAAAAGTGGAGGAAAACGAGGCATAAAAGGCAGTAAAGGGCGATGCTCCACGGGTCGTCGGCCGATGCTCCGTGGAGTGTTGGCCAATACTCCACGTTGTGTAGGCCGATTCTGCCTGCGAAGTTGACAGAAACTGCGGGCCAAAAAGTGTGCAAAAACGCGATGAAATGGCCGATTTTGTAAGCCGCAGATGTCAATTCTTAATTCTTATTTCTTAATTTTTAATTGTAACATATTGTGTATCAGCCTACATTCGATTTGAGCGCATCAAGCCGAAAAAACGACCCAAAGCATGGGTGAAGGCCTTTTCGGCGATTCTGACGCGTTTTTGGAAAACGCGAGTGTAAGCAAAATGGCGTTTTTTCTTGCATTTTGTCAAAAGAAGAAAGGAAATGCGGCAAGTGCCGCGGTAATTTTTTTTTACTATTTGTTTTTCGTTTTCCACCTTTTCTTCGTACCTTTGCCGCCGATTTTGAAACGGTAAGATGACTGGATAATCAGTTCGCCAGCAGGCAAGTGTAACAACAAAAGGTGCTCCGGCACCTGCATGCCGCCCTTCGGAAGAGGGGTAGGCAACGTGTTCTTTTATTTGTTGTTGTTACACTAAAACCGTTTAATCGTGAGAAAACATTTTAGTAACGATTGGGTGTGCCGCAGCACGCCCGACAGGGGCGTCGTCCATCTGGAAGCCCGTCTGTTGAGAAACATCGTGGAGAAAGGCGTGCGCATCATACGCTCCGCTTCCTCCTGCGCCTGCAAGGCTCAGAAAGCCATCACGCTGGGCGACCTCTGCACGGAAGCAGGCCACCCCATGTGGGCCATGAAGGTGTGGAAGTTCACGCTTGGAGAGATTCACGAGAAGGACTGGAACGACTGGATCGACGTAACGTTTCGTCCTGAGTATGTGCGACTTGGGGATGTCATCTCCGACGGCAACTGCGAGGTCATCGGGCGGCGAATCGACGACGTGGAACGGCGCTTGGGACTCTCCGATGCACGCGGCAGGGACAGTTGGGAGTACCGGGCAGGCGACGGATGGTACGACATGCTCCGCTTCGAGAAGTACGACTACGACTGGCCGAGCGAGCGTGAAGACTTTATCCGCGAGCGCGACGAAGCCATCGAGGCGTGGCAGAGAGAACAGCTCTTCCGCGAGGCTCAGACCGAGCATGCAGCCCAGCCGCAGGACTTCTTCAGCTATTGGAACGGCCGCGGAGAGTTCTCGCCCGCCGACCTCCGTGGCAAAATCGACGACTGGGACTGACATCCCCCCTTCCCCTCCTCGCAGAAGGAAGCCGCGTTCAAGCTTCCTTTTCCCTCCTTTCCGCGTAAAGATGCCCCGCGTACAAGCTTCCTTTCCCCTCCCCTCTGAGGGGAGGGGTTAGGGGTGGGGTAGCGGCCTTTGCTTATCTCCCTTGTTTTCAAGGAATGAGTCCCCACCCCCACCCCCTCCCCTTCGAGGGGAGGGGAGCAGGGGACAAAGCCTTGGGTATGCCATATCCCTTTGTCTGCTTGAGCGTTACGAGTGATGTTCAATAGTCTGCTGTTACCTTACTTTATGTGCGCCCATTTGTTTTCGAAGTCCCAAATCTCGGCGTCGAACTTCATGGCACGCTCGCATTCTTCCTTCGTCTTGTCCTTGGGAATGCGAGGACCCTTCATGTTGACAAACGGCTCGCCAGCGTCGTAGGCCGCAAGGACTGCATCGAAGAACTTCTGCCAGCGGACTTTGTAGAAGGTCTCCACAAGGCCGTCCCAGTCCCGATTAGCGTAGTCCGTGAGCTGGTGCGAGTCGCCCCAGACGGTAATGATGGTGCGGGCGTTCATCTCGAAGTAGTCTTTCTCCGCTTCTGTCGTGCCCCAGGCTCGAGCGTCGCGTACCCAGTCGTCGAGTGAGAAGTCGTGACACTTCTTCAGCTCCACGATCATCTTGTCGCACATCCCCAGGAACTCCTGCGAAGCCGCCACCATTTCGTCCCTGTTGCCTGCTTTGTAGGCATCGGAGAAGCGTTTCCTGACGGCCAGCGCCCTGTTGCGGATGGATTGACGACGCGTGTTGGCGAGGTCGAACTTCAGGTAGTTGGACGAGCCTTCCACCTTCTCCAGGATGGCCAGCGCCTCGTCGAGATTCTTGATGTCGTAGCCTTTGCGGAGCTCTGTCGTCCAGTTCCATTCGCCTTCCAGATTGGGGTGTGCGTTGATGATGCCGGCGGCACCGGTACTCGTATGCGTGGTGCAGACCTTGTCCACCATGGTGTGCCAGAAGGCCCGATAGTCGGCATCCACGCGTCCCAAGTGGCGGTCGGCGATGTTGTCGATATAGGCGTCGAAGCCGATGCCTGTGTCCCAAGCCTGAGCCAACAGCGCTTCGTAGATAGGCTCGTTGACGCCAAAGCCTTCGAGCGTAGAGCCGATGCCCACGAACTCCTGTCCGCCTTCCTTCTTCACGCCATTTAACAGCTTCGCATTGTGTTTGTAGTCGCCCTCTATCTCCGTCATTCCGCCGAAGTTGCCCAGGTAGCACCAGATGAATTTGTGTCCGTAGAAATGCTCCGTCATTCGCCATATCTCGGTGTAGTCGCACTCGTAGTCGAGCATAATCATCTTGCCTTGCGGAACGGCTGTGAGGTAGGCTTTGATGCGCTCCTGCGTCCAGGCTTTCTTGTTGCTGATGAAGAGCCACGCCATCTGCAGCCAGACAGCTTCAGGGTCCACGCTTGCCAAGGACTGATAGACGCCGGCAGAAATCTTTGCCAGCGAGTCAGGCTCCCATGATGGCGGCGAGACTTCGTTGAAGAGGTCAACGCCGTAGATGTGGTTCGTGCCGTACATCCTGGTCTGCTCCTCGAGGAAATCCTTCTGGATGCGGGCGAAGATGGGGTCCGACGGGTTGAGGTAGGTGCAACGGTACTTCTCGTCGAAGTTGCACCAACGGTTCACTTTCGAGGTTCTGATGCCTGGCACAGCCTGTTCCAGGTCAGAGGGGACGTGGCCGGCGAAGGCAGGAAGGACGGGCGTCATGTTCAGTTCGCGCTCTCGCTCAAGGATTTGCTTCTGCAACTCGGCCTGTCCGTCAATCCAGCTTTGCGGGAGCGGGCCTTGCCAGCGGTCGATGTTTATCATGCGTTGCCAAGGCAGATGGGCAGGACCTGTGAAGTAGGCGCGGATTTGCTCGTCGGTCAGGCCGTACTTGCGCCACACTTTCTGCCAAACGGCTTCCTGGCCCGTAATGGCGAGCGGCATGTTCACGCCGTTCAAGGCCATCCAGTCGATGAAGCGTTCCCATTGCGGCCACTTCCACCACGGCATGGTGTAGCCGAAAGTGCAGTAGTTG
>CACYQI010000018.1 GCA_902776455.1 uncultured Bacteroidales bacterium
ATGCTGTCTGCCTATATGGTATTGTCCTTTTATAACTTCCACGAGCGCAGCGAGTTTACTTCCACTTTAACTTCCACTTTAACTTCAGAAACTTCAGTAGATAATTAATTGGTAATAAGGCGAGATGGCAGAGATAGAGATTGATAACCTTGAAGCGCTTGAGGCTAATGAAGCTAATGGGGCAAATGAGGCCTATGGGGCTGATGAGACCAATGAGGCCAATGAGGGTCCTGGGGCTAATGAGCAGGAGTCTGTCAGCAATAGGGAGAAGCTGATTCGCTCGCTGGTCAGCGACGACGACGAAGTGGACGAACTGACCGTCGCCGGCCTTCGCCAGATGCTCGACGCAGCTCCCCGCTGGTTCCTCCGCCAGTGGAAGATGCTGCTCCTCTGCCTGGCCGGCATCTTCCTCTACATCACCAACGGCTATCAGGCACAGATGGAGATGATGAAGGAATCGGAGCTTGAGGCAGAACTCAAGGACTGGCGCTACCGCAGCATTACCCGCGCCGGCGAACTCACGCTCCTCTGCCGCCAGAGCCAGCTCGAGCAGAAGCTCCGCGAACAAGGCGACACGTCGCTCGTCATCAGCAAGGAAGCACCGTTCGTCATCAAGGCGGACGAGTGAGGAGGATTAGGGATTAAAGAATAAGGAATAAGGATTATGCAAGCCAAACGAGATAAAGGGCCTAAGAGATACTTCGTCATCTTCGTAGTGATGCTGATGGCCGGAGTATATATACTGGGTAAGGCGCTCTATACCATGTTGCCGCCGGAGAGCGACTACTGGAAGGCTGTTGGGCTGAACAACAAGCAGGGACAGATTCCTGCCAGTCGCGGCAACATCCTCTCCTGCGACCGCCAGGTGCTCTCCGGCACCGTGCCCAAGTACAACCTCTACCTCGACTTCGCCGTACACGACCCCGATTCAACCATCGAGGCTAAGACCAGGGCCTTCCGCGACTCGGCCTTCCGCGTTGACCTCGACAGCATAGCAGAGGGCTTGGCACGCATCTTCCCCGACTACAACAAGCAGTGGTTCCGCCAGAACCTGCTCAAGGGAAAGAGCCACGGCAAGTACGCTTGGCGCATCTACCCGAAGCAGGCCTCCTACGTCCAGTATAAGGCGTGCAAGGAACTGCCCTTCCTCAGGGAAAGCATGTACCGGAGCGGCTTCCATGCCGACGAGATATTGCATCGCCTCAAACCCTATGGCGAGCTGGCCGCCCGCACGATAGGCGACCTCTACAAGGACGACAGCAGCCGCGCCAAGTGCGGACTGGAGCTGAGCTTCGACAGCATCCTGCGAGGCAAGCCAGGGTCGAAGCACTTCACCGTAGTGCGCAACCGCTTGGTGCCCATCATCGACAAGCAGGCAGAGAACGGTCACGACCTGCTCACCACCATCGACATCAATATACAGGACTTTGCCGACCGTGCCCTTCGCAACAAGATGAAGGAGGAGGGCGTACAGGGCGAAGTGGGCGTAGCCATCGTGATGGAGGTCAAGACGGGCGACGTGAAGGCCATCGTCAACTTGACCCGCGGCCAGGACGGCAAGTACTACGAGCTGAAGAACAACGCCGTGAGCGACCTCTGGGAACCCGGCTCGACGTTCAAGACAGCCAGCATCATGGTAGCCCTCGAGGACGGGAAAATCAACCTCAACAAGACGGTGGACTGCACTCCTGGCGCCGTCAGGATGCACGGCCGCTGGATGAAGGACCACAACTGGCGTAAGGGAGGCTACAAGACGCCGCTCAAGGTGGAGGACATCCTTGGGCAGAGCAGCAACATCGGCGTGAGCAAGATCATCGAAGAAGCATACAGCAACGACCCGTCGGCTTTCGTTGACGGCCTGCACCGCGAGGGCGTCGGCATTCCCCTCGACCTTCCCTTCGTGGGCAAGGGTGAGCCTATCGTGCCGCATCCGAGGGACAAGAAGCACTACTGGAGCAAGTCCGACCTTCCCTGGATGAGTATCGGCTACGTCACAATGTTGCCTCCCATCAGCACCCTTACCTTCTACAACGCCATAGCCAACGGTGGGCGGATGATGAGGCCACGCTTCGTGACGGCCGAACTGAAGGACGGCATGGTGATAAAGGAGTTTCCGCCCGAAGTCATCAAGGAGCGCATCTGCAGTTCCTCCACGCTGAGGGACATCCAGTACTGCCTCGAGCACGTAGTGAGCGGCGGTTTGGGCAAGAAGGCCGGCAACGGGGGCAAGTACTTCAAGGTGAGCGGAAAGACGGGCACAGCCATGTTCAGCGAGAACGGCCGCTACGGGCGTAAGCACATGGTGAGCTTCTGCGGCTACTTCCCCAGCGACAACCCCAAGTACAGCTGCATCGTCTGCATCCGTCACCAGCAAGCGATACCGTCGGGCGGCGGACAGTGCGGCCCCGTCTTCCGCGAGATTTCGGAGTACATCATGTCGCGCGACTCGTTGCGCAACGCCTCCCTGGCAGCCGACACCAACTCGGTGTTCGTCCCCAAGGCGACCAAGGGCAACCGTCACGATGCTGAGGCCATCGTGGAGGGCATGGGCTTGCAGAAGAGGCAGTTGAACGTGGAGGAGGCCGACACCATGCCCCTCTCGAAGGTGCCCGACGTGACGGGGATGGGCGTCAAGGATGCCGTCTATGCCTTGCAGAAGCGCGGTCTTCGCGTCCGCGTCAACGGCTGTGGCCAGATAGCGGCGCAGGACATAGCAGCAGGCTCACAGGCCGTCAAAGGCAAGACCGTCACGCTGACAACAACCATCCGATAGCTCTGAGGACTCTGAATGCTCTGAATAATCTGAAAACTCTGAGGACTCTGAATCATCCGAAAGGTATGAAAACTCTGAAAAATCTGAATAATCCGATAACTCCGAATACTCTGATAACAATGAAACTACAGCAACTCATACGCGACATAAAGCCACAGCAGGTGGTGGGCAACTTGGAGAGGGACGTGACGGCCATCGAGATCGACAGCCGCCGCATAGTGCAGGGTGCCGTCTTCGTAGCCATGCGAGGCACACAGGTTGACGGCCACACCTTCATCGACAAGGCTATCGAGCTGGGAGCCAGCGTTATCGTCTGCGAAACGCTGCCCGACACGACCTGCCCCGACGTCACCTATCTCGTCTTTCCCAACACGGAGGACGTGGTTGGCCCGCTGGCCACGCACTTCTTCGGCGACCCGACGGAGCGCATGCACCTCGTGGGCGTCACCGGCACCAACGGCAAGACGACCATCGCCACCGTGCTCTACAACATCTTCCGCCAGCTCGGATACAAGTGCGGACTATGCAGCACCGTCTGCAACTACATCGACGGCGAACCCGTTCCGACAGAAGTCACGACGCCCGACCCCATCACGCTGAACCGCCTCCTGGGTCGTATGGCCGACGAGGGTTGTGCCTACGCCTTCATGGAAGTCAGCAGTCACAGCGTCAGCCAGAAGCGCATCGGCGGTCTGACCTTCAGCGGCGGCATCTTCACCAACCTGACGCGCGACCACCTGGACTACCACGGAACCTTCGAGAACTACCGCGACGCGAAGAAGGGCTTCTTTGATGCTCTGCCTGGGGACGCCTTTGCCATCATCAATGCCGACGACCGCAACGGCATGGTCATGGTGCAGAACTGCAAGGCGACGGTCAAGACCTACTCGCTCCACTCAGCCGCCGACTTCAAGGCCCGCATCATGGAGGAGAGCTTCGAGGGCATGGACCTGGAGATAGACGGACGGGAGGTGAGCGTGCAGTTCGTGGGGCGCTTCAACGTCAGCAACTTGCTGGCCGTCTATGGCGCTACGGTCATGCTGGGCGTAGAGCCGCAGCAGGCCCTCGTGCTGCTCAGCGGTCAGAAGCCCGTCAACGGCCGCTTCGAGGCCATCCGCTCGCGGGAGGGCGTCACGGCCATCGTCGATTACGCCCACACGCCCGATGCCCTCGTCAACGTCCTCTCGACCATCAACGAGGTGCTGCAGGGCAAAGGCCAGTGCTGGACTGTCTGCGGAGCCGGCGGCAACCGCGACAAGGGCAAACGTCCCCTCATGGCTCAGGAAGCCGTCCGCCACAGCGACCGCGTCATCATCACGAGCGACAACCCCCGCAACGAAGACCCGCAGGCCATCATCGACGACATGCTGGCCGGCCTCGACACAAGCGAGCGCCGAAGCGTCCTCAGCATCGTGGACCGTCGCGAAGCCATCCGCACCGCCTGCACCCTGGCCAAGCCCGGCGACGTGGTGCTCGTGGCAGGCAAGGGACACGAAGACTATCAAATAGTTAAAGGTGTGAAGCACCACTTCGACGACCATGAAGTGATACGCGAAGCCTTCGGGCTGTAGTCACGCTCCACGGAGCATCGCCCCACGCTCCACGGAGCGAAGCCCGATGCTCCACGGAGGAAAGCCCGATGCTCCACGGAGCGTAAGCCGATGCTCCACGGAGCGCAGAACGACCCCCCTGGGAGGACGCGGAAACACACCGAAAGGAACAACATAAAACGACAAACAGACATAAAGAGAGAATGCTATACTACCTGTTCAGATACTTAGGCCAATACGGAGTCTCGGGTGCCAACGTCTGGCACTACATCTCCTTCCGCGCCGTGCTCACCCTGGTGCTGAGCCTGCTCATCTCGATGTGGTTCGGCCAGTACTTCGTGAAGTGGATGCGTGCCCACCATGCCAGCGAGGCTCAGCGCGATGCGAGCATCGACCCCTACGGCGTGGAGAAGCAAGGCGTGCCCACCATGGGCGGCATCATCATCATCGTCTCCACCCTCGTTCCCTGCCTGCTGCTGGGCCGCCTGAGGAACATCTACATGCTCCTCATGCTCTTCACCACCATCTGGCTCGGCGCCCTGGGCTTTGCCGACGACTACATCAAGATGAAGGTGACGAAGGACGGCCTTCGGCCCATCTGGAAGCTCTTGGGGCAGGCCGTGCTGGGGCTGGTCGTCGGCCTGACGCTCTGGCAAAGCCCCGACGCCGTCATCTGCGAGAACATCAGCGCTGAGAGGCAAGGCACGGAACAAGTGGTGACGCACCGCAGCGAAGAGGTGAAGAGCACCATCACCACCATTCCCTTCGTCAAGAACAACAACCTCAACTATGCCGACCTCTTCCGCTTCCTGGGCAAGTACCGCACGGCAGCAGGCTGGATCTTCTTCGTCATCGTCACCACCTTCATCGTGATGGCGGTCAGCAACGGTTCGAACCTCAACGACGGCATGGACGGCCTCTGTGCCGGCAACGCAGCCATCATGTGCATCGCCCTCGGCATCCTGGCCTACGTCAGCAGCCACATACACATGGCCGCCTACCTTAATATAATGTACATCCCAGGGTCGGAGGAACTCGTCATCTTCGTCTGCGCCTTCGTCGGCGCGCTCATCGGCTTCCTCTGGTACAACGCCTACCCCGCCCAGGTGTTCATGGGCGACACGGGCAGCCTGGCCATCGGCGGCATCATCGGCGTCACGGCCATCATCATCCACAAGGAACTGCTCCTGCCCCTGCTGTGCTTCGTCTTCCTCATGGAGAGCCTGAGCGTGCTCCTGCAGACGAACTACGCCAAGCGCGGCAACCGGCGCGGAGAGAAGTGGCGCGTCATCAAGCGCGCTCCCCTGCACGACACCTTCCGCGTCAAGCCAGGGCAGCTGCCCCCCGACTTCAAAGTGCTCATCAACTGGCCCAAAGGCTGCTGGCTCGAGTCCAAGATAACCGTCCGCTTCTGGATAGTGACCATCATCATGGCAGCCCTCGCCATCGTAACATTGAAGATAAGATAGAAGCCCCCTCTAACTCCCCCAAGGGGGAGAAAATGGTAAATGGTAAATGGTTAAATGGTAAATGAAGAGATGAAAAGGATAGTAGTACTTGGCGCCGCCGAGAGCGGTGTCGGCGCAGCAGCACTGGCGAAAGTGAAAGGCTTCGAAGTCTTCGTCAGCGACATGGGCAAGATAAAGGAGAACTACAAGCAAGTGCTCCGCGAGTACGGTGTGCCCTGGGAGGAAGGACACCACTCGGAGGACCTCATCCTCAACGCACGGGAAGTGGTGAAAAGCCCCGGCATACCCGAGGATGCACCCATGGTGCGCAAAGTCCGAGAGGCAGGCATTCCCATCGTCAGCGAGATAGAATTTGCCAGCCGCTACACGGATGCCAAGATGATCTGCATCACAGGCTCCAACGGCAAGACCACCACCACCAGCCTCATCTACCACATCTTCCGCAAAGCAGGCTACAACGCAGGACTCGCCGGAAACATAGGCCGGAGCCTCGCCCTACAGATAGCCGAAGGAAAGGACTACGACTACTACATCATCGAACTCAGCAGCTTCCAGCTCGACAACATGTATGAGTTCCGTGCCAACATCGCCATCCTGCTCAACATCACCCCCGACCACCTCGACCGCTACGAAGGCTCCATGCAGAAATACACCGACGCCAAGATGCGCATCGTGCAGAACCAGACCGAAGAGGACGCGTTCATCTACTGGAACGAAGACCCCATCATCGCCGCCGAACTGCGCAAGTACGGCATCAAAGCCAAGATGTGTCCCTTCAGCATCGTCAAGAAAGAAGGCATGATAGGCTACATCGCCGACGGAAAATACGTCATCGAGTACCCCACGCCCTTCAACATGGAGCAGGAAAGCCTCAGCCTGCGCGGCAAGCACAACATGTACAACAGCCTGGCAGCCGGCATCGCAGCCCGCATCAGCGGCATCGACGACGCATCGCTCCGCCAGAGTCTCAGCGACTTCGAGGGCGTAGAACACCGCCTGCAGAAAGTAGCCCGAGTGGGAGGCGTGCAGTACATCAATGACTCGAAGGCTACCAACGTCGATGCCTGCTGGTATGCCCTCGAGAGCATGACCACGCCCACCATCCTCATCATCGGTGGTAAGGACAAAGGCAACGACTACAACGCCATCAAGGAACTCGTGCAGAAGAAGTGCGCAGGCCTCGTCTATCTCGGTGCCGACAACAGCAAGCTGCACGACTTCTTCGACGGGATGGGCATCCCGGTGGCAGACACACACAACATGAAGGACTGCGTAGAAGCCTGCAGCCGCATGGCCAAACCCGGCTACACCGTGCTGCTCAGCCCCTGCTGCGCCAGCTTCGACCTCTTCAAGAACATGGAGGACCGCGGAGAACAGTTCTGCCAGCAAGTGAACAACCTATAGCATCCAAGCAAACAACCTCTAGTAAAACTAGTCTCACTAGTCACACTAGTCCCTATAATCGCAAGCCACATGAAACTAGACAACCTAAAGGACAAGAACCTCATACAGGGCGACCTGGGCGTCTGGGCAGTGTTCATCCTGCTCTGCACCATTTCGCTCATCGAGGTATATAGTGCCAGTTCGCGCATGACCTTCGGCTCTGAAGCCTATTGGCAGCCTATCATGCAGCACGGAGCCTTCATGCTCATGGGCGTCTTCATCGCGTGGCTCGTGCACTTCATCCCTTGCAACTACTTCAAGCTCTTCTGCACCATCGGCATGTTCCTCTCGCTCTTCCTGCTCATAGCCGTGCTCGTCATCGGGCAGAAAACCAACGACGCAGGCCGATGGATCTCGATAGGATTCATACGCTTCCAGCCCAGCGAGATAGCCAAACTCAGCCTCGTAGGCTTCAGCTGCTTCATCCTCTCCTCCCTGCGCGACGAGAAGGGAGCCAGCATGATAGGCCTCAAGATAGTGGCCCTCGCGGCCTTCATGACGATACTGCTCATCTTCACCGAGAACGCCTCTACGGCCTTCATCATCACCATCGTTATGTTCGGCATCTGCTTCTTCGCTCAAGTGCGGCGGAAGATACTCGTCAGCGCCCTCCTCATCGGCATGCTCGGCATCGGAAGCGTCTTTGCCATAGCCCATTCCATACCGGAGTCGGCGCTCGTGAAGATGACAGAGTCGAACTTGACAGTGTTGCATCGCGTGCCGACCTGGGTACACCGCATCACCGACAAGCAGGAGCGGCCGGCCGACCCTCGACAGTACAGGCCGCAGGAGAACCCGCAGAAGGCCTACGCCAAGGTAGCCATCGCCACAAGCAACATCATAGGGCGAGGCCCCGGAAACAGCCGGCAGCGCGACTTCATCCCGCAGGCCTTCTCCGACTTCATCTATGCCATCATCATCGAAGAGCTGGGTTTCCTCGGCGCCTTCATAGTGCTCGGACTCTATCTCGTGCTGATGTATCGCTCCATGCGCATCGCTCAGAAGTGCAAAGCCCTCTTCCCTTCCTATCTGGTCATGGGGCTGGCCTTGATGATAGTGGTGCAGGCCATGATGAACATGGCAGTAGCCGTGGGAGCCTTCCCCGTGACGGGACAGCCCCTGCCCCTCGTCAGCCGAGGCGGCACAAGCCTCTTCATCACCTGTACCTACATAGGCATGATACTCAGCGTAAGTCATACGGCGAAGCGCAAACCTGAATACGAAAACTCATAAGCCCTATAGGCCCAATAAGGCCCATTATAATTAAAGAACATGAACGAACTGAGAGTAATAATAAGCGGCGGCGGAACGGGAGGCCACATCTTCCCTGCAGTAAGCATTGCGGGAGCCTTGCGGGAGCTGAACCCCGAGACGAAAATCCTCTTTGTGGGTGCGGAAGGCAGGATGGAGATGCAGCGTGTGCCTGCTGCCGGCTATGAGATAATAGGACTGCCGGTGCGCGGACTGCTCCGACCCCTGTGGAGGCTCGGCAACATCAGCATCCTGAAGGACTTCCTCAAGAGCAAGCGGATGGTGAAACAGACGTTGCGCGACTTCCAGCCCCACGTGGCTGTCGGGGTGGGCGGCTATGCCAGCTCGGCCACGCTCAACGCGGCCTACGAGCTGGGAATCCCTTGTCTCATCCAGGAACAAAACAGCTATGCGGGCCTGACAAACAAGACGTTGGCCAAGAAGGCGAGCAAGATATGTGTGGCCTACGAAGGCATGGAGCGCTTCTTCCCCAAGGACCGCATCCTGCTCACGGGCAACCCTGTTCGCCAGAACCTGCTGAACGATAAGCTGACGCGGCAGGAGTGTGCGGCCGCTTTCGGCTTGAATCCGGCTAAACCCACCATACTGCTCATGGGCGGAAGCCTCGGGGCACGCACCTTGAACGAGAGCGTCATCCGGAATCTCTCCCGCATTGCGGCCTCGTCTGTGCAGTTCATCTGGCAGACTGGCAGCTACTACAAACGGGAAATCGACCAGACGATCGACGTGAAGGGGAAGCCTGCCAACATCGTCGTCACTGACTTCATCAGCCGCATGGACCAGGCGTACTTCCTTGCCGACCTCGTCATCAGCCGTGCCGGAGCAGGGAGCATCAGCGAACTCTGCCTGCTGGGCAAGCCGAGCATCCTGGTGCCAAGCCCGAATGTGGCTGAAGACCATCAGACGCACAACGCGATGGCTCTCGTGAACAAGAAGGCGGCTCTGCTTGTTCGCGATGCCGATGCCCGCGAACAGCTCATCCCGCTTGCCCTGGAGACCGTGGCCGATACCGAAAAGCTCCAACAGCTCAGCGCCAATGCCTCTGCGATGGCTCTGCCCGACTCGGCACGCATCATCGCCGAGGAGGTGATAAAGCTTGCAGGGCAAGCCTTGAAGGATTAAAGATTAAGGATTAAAGATTAAGGTTTTTGGGGATTAAGGATTAAAGATTAAAGATTAAGGCTGAGTGTTTTGGAGACTGGGGAAGGGGGCGTAATAACGTAATAACGAAATAACGTCATAACGGGTTAACGAAGTTTTCTGAACGCAATAAATAATAAAAGTACATAAAGAAAAAGAAACAAGAGAATGGACATCAAGGCTGTATATTTCATAGGCATCGGGGGCATTGGCATGAGTGCTATTGCCCGCTACTTCTTGCATTGCGGCGTTGCCGTGGGCGGTTACGACAGGACTCCCAGCGAGCTTACGGAGGAGCTGTGCAAGGAGGGTGCGACTATCCACTATGTGGACGACGCGAACCTCATCCCTGCACCCTTCCGCGAGAAGGAGACGACGCTCGTGGTCTATACGCCTGCCATTCCGCACGAACACGGGGAGCTGATGTTCTTCCGCGAACATGGCTTCGACATACAGAAGCGTGCCCAGGTGCTCGGCACGCTGACGCGCTCGCTGAAGGGTCTCTGTGTGGCCGGCACACACGGCAAGACGACCACTTCGAGCATGGCGGCACACATGCTCAACCAGAGCCATGTGGGCTGCAACGCCTTCCTGGGCGGCATCACGAAGAACTACGGAACGAACTACATCCTCAACCGTGAGAGTCCTTACGTCGTGATAGAGGCGGACGAGTTCGACCGTTCTTTCCACTGGCTCACGCCGTATGCCAGCGTCATCACCGCTACCGATGCCGACCACCTCGACATCTACGGCACGGAGGCAGCCTACCTGGAGAGCTTCAGCATCTACACGAGTCTGATACGCAAGGACGGCTTCCTCGTCGTGCACACCGGGCTGAAGATGAGGCCGGACGTGCAGGAGGGCGTCACCGTCTATACCTACAGCCGCGAGGAGGGCGACTTCCATGCCGAGAATGTGCGCATCGGCGACGGCCGCATCGTGTTCGACCTCGTTTCGCCCTTCGGGAACATCGCGGACATCGACCTGGGTGTGCCTGTCAGCGTGAACATCGAGAACGGCATTGCCGCTATGGCTTTGGCGCAGATAGCGGGTGCTACGGCCGAGGAGATACGCAGCGGCATGGCTTCGTTCAGCGGGGTGGACCGTCGGTTCGATTTCCATGTACGCACCGACCGCATGGTCTATCTGAGCGACTACGCGCACCATCCCGAGGAGATACGCCGTTGCCTGGAGAGCCTTCGGGAACTCTATCGGGGCCGTCGCATCAAGGCCATCTTCCAGCCGCACCTCTACACCCGGACGCGCGACTTCTACCGCGACTTTGCCGATGCCCTGTCGCTCGTGGACGACGTCTGCGTCGTGGACATCTACCCGGCCCGCGAGGAGCCGATACCCGGTGTGACGAGCGCCCTCATCTACGACAACCTGCGCCCCGGCATCAAGCGGCAGATGTGCCGCAAGGAAGAGGTGCCCGACGTGGTGCGACAGGGCGGCTTCGACGTCCTCGTCACCCTCGGGGCAGGCGACCTCGAGAACTATGTGCCACAGATAACCGAGATACTGAAGTCTCAGAAGTAAAATTGGAAGTAAAATTGGAAGTAAACTCGCTACGTTGACTTCGTCGACCTATCGGTTCATGGAAGTTATAAAAGGACAATACCATATAGGCAGACAGCAACCAAGGCTATCGTCCAGCCTTGGCTCGTTGGCTTAACTTCCTGCACGAAGCGTAGAACCGCCTGCGCCTGAGGCGACAGCCGAAGAACTCCCTGTTTAACTTCATCCTATAACTACCGAAACTCAAAGAAATACTGAAACCCCAGACATGAAGACAGCCTTTAAGATATTCTTGCTTCTGGCCATCGCGGGCTACCTCGTAGTCGCTGTCTGGAAGTTTGCAAGCCAGGCGGAGGACAGGATCTGCGAGGGTGTGAACGTGGAGATACTCGACAGCATCGCGGACGGCTTCATCACCGAGAGCTATATCCGTTCCCTCCTGACGCGCAACAACATCTCGCCCGAAGGGATGAAGATGAGCGAAATCAACTTGGAGCAGATAGAGGAGCTGATGCTCGGCGAGTCGCACATCGAGAGTGCCAACTGCTTCTACAACGCTGCCGGAGCGCTCTGCATCAAGGTGGTGCCCCAGCGGCCCGTGCTTCACGTCATCAGCCAGAACGGCGACGACTACTACCTCTCGAGCACCGGTCTGACCATGCCCACGGCCAGCTTCAACGTGAACCTGTGCGTAGCCACCGGACGCATATCGAAGCAGTTCGCCTCCGAGCGGCTGCTGGAGATGGCCCTGTTCATTCACGACAACCTCTTCTGGCGCGAACAGATAGAACAGATACATGTTCTCAGCCCCGAAAGGATAGAGCTGTACCCGCGCGTAGGGCAGCACGTCATCGAGCTTGGCAGCATCGACGGCTTCCAGGAGAAGCTTGACCGCCTGCGCATCTTCTACCGCAAAGGGCTGGAGCGCGTAGGCTGGAACAAATACAGCACCATCAGCCTGGCCTACGACGGCCAGATAGTATGTACCAAAGCAAAAGAGAAGAAATGAGCGACACCCGCCTTTCCGACGCCCATCCAAGCCCTCGCCGACAGAGGGCGGCAGGCATGCGGTTCTACACTCCGTGGAGCGTAGGCCGATGCCCCGTGGAGCGCAGGCCGATGCTCCACGGAGCGTAAGCCGATGCTCCACGGAGCGTGAGACCCCCCTCCCTTCCGCCTCTCTGGGAAGGGCTGGCCGAAAGCCTCGGAAAAGGCTGGTGAACAAAGAAAAGCATCAACATATAAACACTGAATAACATGGGAGCAGAAAAAGACATTATCATCGCCGTAGAGCTGGCATCGACAGCTGTACGCGCCATCGCAGGCAAGCGGGAACCCGACGGCAGCATGCAGGTACTTGCCTTTGCCCAGGAAGAATCGTCCAACACCATCCGCAAGGGCATCATCGACAACATCGACAAGACGACCCAGGCGCTGACGCACGTCGTGGGCAAACTCAACGACAAGCTGGGCGTCAAAGTGAAGAGCATCTACATCGGCCTTGGCGGACAGTCGCTGCACTCGGTGCGCAACCGGGTGCTCCTCCAGTTCGACGGCCTGGAGCTGCTTTCGCACAAGACCATCGACAAGATGCGCGACACGAACAGCGGCGTCGTCTATCCCAATGCAGAGATAAAGGAAGTGGTGCCACAGGAGTTCACCATCGGCAGCCGCAGCGTGGTCGATCCCGTAGGCATGCAGGCTGAGATGATCGAAGCCAACTTCGTCAACATCATAGCCCGCAACACCCTGGAGGACAACATACGCAAGTGCGTGACCGCCGCCGGACTGGAGGTGCAGGAGGTGCTCATCTCGCCTATCTGCGAAGCCAACGCCCTCCTCTCGGCCAACGAGAAGCGCTCCGGATGCGCACTCGTCGATATGGGAGCCGACACCACCACCGTCAGCGTCTATGTCAACAACATCCTGCGCCACCTCTGCGTCATTCCGCTCGGAGGTTCCAACGTGACCAGCGACATCACCAGCCTCAAGGTGGAAGCCGAAGAAGCTGAGGAACTCAAGAAGAAATACGGCACCGCCTACCGCTCCGACAACGAGGACAAGACCGGGCAGAAGGTCAGCCTGAGCTTCGACCGTACCGAGGACGAGGAGAAACTGCAGGAAATCGTCGAGGCACGCTACGAGGAAATCATCGCCAACGTCTGCCACCACATCTCGGCCTACAAGGACAAGATGCTCTCCGGCATCGTCATCACCGGCGGAGCCGCACGCATCCCCGACCTCCAAAGGGCATTCACACGCCAGGCAGGCAACGACATCAACATCCGCATCGTCAAGGGACTGCCCGAGAACGTCACCGTCTCCTTCGGCCTACAGGTGGGCGACCCCGACCGCCTAAACAACCTCTACGCACTCCTCCTCGCAGGCAAAGAGAACTGCGTGGGCGAAGCGGCAGTCACTCCCGCACAGGGAACGCTCGACTTCGAACCGAAGCCCGAAGAGGAACCGAAGCCCGAAGAGCCGGAACCGACAACGGAAGAAACCAAAACAGACGAGGAGAAGAAAGGCTCGACCTTCAAGAAACTCTGGAAGATGCTGACCGATTCGCTCAACGACGAAGTGTAGCAGGCAATGAAGCAGAACGAATGACATCACCCTAAAACATACTTACTATGGCAGAAGAAAAGAACATACAGCCCCTGGGCGGCATACAATTCAACCTCCGGCAGACGGAGAATCCCTGCATCATCAAAGTGGTGGGCGTAGGCGGCGGCGGCGGTAACGCCATCAACCACATGTACCGCGAAGGCATACACGAAGTGACCTACGTCGTCTGCAACACCGACAAGAAGGCACTCAGCGACTCGCCCGTGCCCAACCACCTGCAGCTCGGAAAGGACGGCCTCGGCGCCGGAAACAACCCCGTCGTAGGCAAACAGCGGGCAGAGGAAAGCATCGAGGACATCAAAGCTATGCTCAACGACGGCACACGCATGGTGTTCATCACCGCAGGCATGGGCGGCGGCACCGGCACCGGCGCAGCTCCCGTCATCGCACAGTGTGCGAAGGACGCCGGCATCCTCACCGTAGGCATCGTCACCATACCTTTTAAGTTCGAGGGAAACAAGAAGATCAACCAGGCACTCGACGGCGTGGAGGAGATTGCAAAGCACGTCGATGCCCTCCTCGTCATCAACAACGAGCGTCTGCGCGAGATATATCCCGAGCTGACCGTCATCAATGCCTTTGCCAAAGCCGACGACACCCTCAGCGTAGCAGCCAAGAGCATCGCTGAGATTATCACTATGCACGGAACCATCAACCTTGACTTCCAGGACGTTACCACCGTGCTGAAGGACGGTGGAGTGGCCATCATGAGCACCGGCTACGGCGAGGGCGAGAACCGCGTCACCAAGGCCATCGAGGAGGCCCTCAACAGCCCGTTGCTCAACAACAACGACATCTTCAACTCGCGCAAAGTGCTGCTCAACATCAACTTCTGCAGCGAGAACGAAACTGGCAACCTCATGATGGAGGAGATGAACGAGGTGAACGACTTCATGAGCCGCTTCCGCAGGGACGTCGAAACGAAGTGGGGCCTGGCCACCGACAGCTCGCTCGGCGACAAAGTGAAGATTACGCTGCTCGCCACAGGCTTCGGCCTTCAGAATGTTCCCGGCATTCGCAGCATCGTAGAGCAGAAGGAACAGGAGAAGACGGCTGCCGACCAGGAGCGCGAAGACTACAACGAAGAGCGCGCAAGCATCTACTACGGCTCCTCGACAGGCTCGCCCGTGCGTCGCCGACGCCACAATACCTACATCTTCACCGACGAGGACCTCGACAACGACGACATCATCTCGATGGTCGATGCCCGTCCCGCATACAACCGCACGAAAGAAGACGTAAGCAAAATCAAGGAGAAGAGCAACCCCGTACAGGAGTCCGAGACCCCCACATTGGGCGTCGCCTTCAACCTGTAACCCCACTACCCTTCCTTTCCCCTCCCCTTTGAGGGGAGGGGTTAGGGGTGGGGTAGCGGCCAATAATTCCTTCCTATAGTATCTAATCCTCGTTTCATCTTCCTTTCCCCTCCCCTTTGAGTGTAATGCTCAGGGGTGGGGTGTCAGTTCATGCTCCGTGGAGTATCGTTTCACGCTCCGTGGAGCGTCGGCCTTTCCTCCACGGAGCATCGGGCTTTCCTCCACGGAGCGTTTTTGAACACCCCATAAGAGAGCCAATAATCCCTCCCTTCGATAGTGTCCGAGCCGCGTTCAATCTCCCCTTCCCCTCCCCTTTGAGGGGAGGGGTTAGGGGTGGGGTAGCGGCCAATTCTTCCCTCCTATAGCATCCGAGCCGCGTTCAATCTCCCTTTCCCCTCCCCTTTGAGGGGAGGGGTTAGGGGTGGGGTAGCGGCTTCCTCATGCCAGCACTTCGCGCAGCACGGCGAGCGAGCGAGGGTCGCGGAACTCGGGCACATGCAGCTTGTAGTACGTCGTCAGCACGTCCAGGATACGTGCCCGCTGCTGCCGCGTCAAGCGGAAACTGTGCATGTTCCGCAGGTTCATCCGCAGCAGCAAAGGCACACTGGCAGCTTCCTCTCCCATGAGGAAGAACCCATGCATCGGTGGCGAGTCAGCTTCAGCACTGTCGCGCAAGTCGAAATAGGGTAGGGACATCCTGTTCCTTTGTTGTATGTTGGGCCAAAAACCCAGGTATTGCGTCATGCGAATCAGGAAGGCGATGTGGAAATTCGCTATGCCGTCGCGAGCCGCATCGAGCCACAGCAGACTATATAATATATAATGGTAAAGGTCGGCGTTCTGCACCTCGTTGCGCAAGGCACTGTGCAGAAACTCAGACAGAAAGAGTGCCACGGTCTCTTTGATGGGGTCGTATGGCAACGACGTGTAGCAGTGGCCGATGTGCAGCTCCTGTATGCGTTGCAGCGAAAGCGACGGACGGTAGTCGAACACCAGTTCCACAATGTTGAGCGGCCGCAACAACGTGGCACGCAAGCCGCCTCCACGCTTCTGCCTGCGGTCGCGAACCAGAAAAGATACGCTGCCGCGCGAGAGCGTAAAGATGTCCACAATCGCACTGTCGTCGTTGTAGCGATTGTAACGGAGCACGATGCCTTGTATCGTCTCAAGCATGTTGTAAAGTTACGCAAAATATGGCACTTCTCGGGCAAAAATGAGGAAAAATGCAACAAAAGCAACATTTTTCCTCGAAATTATTTTGCCAGTCAAAGAAAATGTCGTACCTTTGCACCCGCAATTGAGCCACCTAACTCAAAAGCACTGGTAAAGGTCAGACTTTTCCTACAGCCTGCAGGAGCAGATGCAAGATTCCTTGTTAGCAGCGGCGGCAAGAGAAAAGAAAGACCAAGCCGAAGGTAAGGTCCCTTCGTCTATCGGTTAGGACGAGAGATTTTCATTCTCTAAAGAGGAGTTCGACTCTCCTAGGGACTACAATCGCAAGTGCTGGCACTTGCGATTAAGATTAAAAGCGAACGACTAAGGAATATAAAAACAAGGTAATAAAATAATAAAATGGCAAATCACAAATCTTCATTAAAGCGCATCCGTCAGGAGGAAAAGAGAAGACTCCACAACAGGTATTACGCAAAGACCATGCGTAACGCAGTGCGCAAGCTTCGTGCTACGACCGACAAGGCCGCAGCTACAGAGATGTATCCCAGTGTTCAGAAAGCTCTCGATAAGCTCGCAAAGATCAACGTCATTCACAAGAACAAGGCTTCCAACCTGAAGTCTAAGTTGGCAAAATACATCCAGAAGCTTGGCTAAACAGCCATACCTTTTTGCTATAACGGATAAAGGCAGCTCAAACGGGCTGCCTTTTTTGTGTGGCTGACGGGGATTGAAGAGGGTTCCTGGCAGGAGCCAGAGCCACTAGTTATAACTAGTTCAAACTAGTTTAAACTAGAGAAATAACTAGTTAGAACTAGGGAACAAACTAGTTTAAACTAGGAAACGCGCTAGTTAGAACTAGGAAACTTGCCAGCTAACACTCAGAAAGCCCGGGAAAGCCCTGCTTTCCTTGCTTTTCCCTTGCTTTTCTCCTCTGCGGGGAGAAGGGGCTGGGAAGGCTTTTAAGCGTCGATGTTGGCGAAGGTGGCGTTCTTTTCGATGAACTCCCTGCGGGGACCTACGTCTTCGCCCATGAGCATGGAGAAGACATAGTCAGCGGCTGCGGCGTCGTCGATAGTGACTTGCTTGAGCCTTCGCTGTTCGGGGTCCATCGTTGTTTCCCAGAGCTGCTTGGGATTCATCTCGCCGAGACCTTTGTAGCGCTGTGTGTGAAGCTTCGTATCGTCAGCATCTCCGCTGGCATAGGTCTGTATGAAGCGGATGCGGGCCTCTTCGTCGTAGCAGTATTCCTCTACCTTTCCGTAGCTGCAGCGATAGAGTGGGGGCGTGGCGATGTAGAGGCGTCCGTCCTTGATGAGCTGCGGCATGTAGCGGAAGAAGAGGGTCATGAGGAGCGTGTCGATGTGCGAGCCATCGACGTCGGCATCGGTCATGATGATGGTCTTGTAGTAGCGCAGTTTGTCGTAGTTGGCTTCTTTGTAGTCATCGGGGTTGAGGCCGAACTTCACACCCAAGGCTTGGATGATGTTGTTCACTTCTTCGTGCTCGAAAGCCTTGTTCCACATGACGCGTTCCACGTTGAATATCTTGCCTCGTATGGGCAGGATGGCCTGGAAATGACGGTTTCTGCCTTGCTTAGCCGAACCGCCTGCGGAGTCACCCTCGACGATGAAGAGTTCAGCGTTTGCCGGGTCTTTGTCGGAGCAGTCGGCCAGTTTGCCGGGCAGACCGCCGCCGCTCATGGGGCTTTTGCGCTGCACGTTTTCGCGAGCCTTACGTGCTGCCACACGGGCCTGTGCTGCCAGCAACACCTTATCTACTATGAGTTTGGCCTCGCGCGGATGTTCTTCGAGGTAGTTCGTCAAGGCTTCGCCCACGGCCTGCTGTACGGCTCCGGCCACTTCGCTGTTGCCGAGCTTGGTCTTCGTCTGCCCTTCGAACTGCGGTTCTGCCACCTTGATGGAGATGACGGCTGTGAGGCCTTCGCGGAAGTCTTCGCCGCTTATCTCGACGCTGTTCTTGGCGAGTTTCTCCAGTTCCTTGTCGAACTTCTCCTCAGCATACTTCTTCAGGACGCGAGTCAGTGCCATGCGGAAGCCTTGGAGGTGCGTGCCGCCTTCGATGGTATTGATGTTGTTGACGTAGGAGTGCAGGTTTTCGGTGTAGGCCGTATTGTACATGATGGCCACCTCGATGGGTGTGCCCTGCTTTTCGGTGTTGAGGTAGATGACATCGTCGAAGAGGTGTGTGCGGCTGCTGTCGATGTAGCGGACGAAGTCGCGCAGTCCGCCTTCGCTATGGAAGGTTTCCGTCTTCGTGTTTCCCTCGTCGTCGGGGCGGAGGTCGGTCAGCGTGATGGTGATGCCGGCGTTGAGGTAAGCCAGCTCACGCATGCGGTTGGCGAGGATGTCGTACTTGTATGTAGTTGTCGTGAAGATAGTCTTGTCGGGCCAGAACTGCTGGCGTGTGCCGCGCAGCTCTGTGGTGCCGATGACATCGACGCCCGTCACGGGCTTGCCGATGCTGTACTCCTGCTGGTAGATTTTGCCGTCGCGGAAGACCTGGCTCACCATCTTCGACGAAAGGGCGTTGACGCAGCTGACGCCTACGCCGTGGAGACCACCGGACACCTTGTAGGAGCCTTTGTCGAACTTACCGCCGGCGTGCAGCACGGTCATCACGACTTCGAGGGCGCTCTTGTGCTCCTTCTCGTGCATATCTACGGGGATGCCTCGACCGTTGTCCTGCACGGTGATGCTGTTGTCCTCGTTGATGGTTACTTCGATGTGTGTGCAGTAGCCGGCGAGTGCTTCGTCGATGGAGTTATCTACGGTTTCATAGACGAGGTGATGGAGTCCTTTTTCGCTGATGTCGCCGATGTACATGGCGGGGCGCTTGCGCACGGCTTCCAGGCCTTCCAGCACCTGAATGTTCGAGGCACTGTACGCCTGTGTGGTCTTTTCTGTTTCTTCCATTTTTGATGTTTAGGGTTTTATTTGCTTGCAAAGGTACAATTTTTTTTCCACATTTGCAAGCATTCGCACAATTAAATTTGGGCTTAGCCCAAAAGGCGCGTTTTGTGTTGCCTTTTGCGTCGTGAAGTGCGGGTTTCGGCCGGTAGTCGGAGGAGTTTGTCCGCTTAGCAGTAGGAGCCGACGCTTCCAAGCGTCGGAGCGGTGGGCTGCAAGATTCCGACATTGGGAAGCGTCGGCTCCTATTGGGAGATATTGTTGTCCGGGGGAAAAGCACCGGAGGTGCGAAAGAACACAGGCGGAGTCACCCCCGTCTGTGGTCTTTCGTCCCTTTGGGACTTTAGAGTAAGCCCCCTGGGCTGCTTTTCGTCAGGAAAGCCGAATAATAGGCGCATGAGTAGAGGTGCTTTGAATTATCCCCGTACAACAATAATTAGGAAGCTGCCATATAATGGAAGAATTCCCCCTGAATCTTCAGGGCTGAGAATACGATATTTGCCGATGGAATGGGCGTTTTTTGCAGTTTTGTCCTGTGGTTGATGTGGCCTTGAAGTAGGGTGCTAAGACAGTCCCTTCAAAGGGGGCGGTTTCACGCTCCGTGGAGCGTAGCCCGATGCTCCGTGGAGCGTAGCCCGATTCTCCGTGGAGTGTGAGGCGATTCTCCGTGGAGTGTGAGCCGCGGTTTCCCTCCCCTCCAAGGGGAGGGGTTAGGGGTGGGGTCTGTGACTCAACGACTCCACTCGACTTAGCTACCCCACCCCCTACCCCTCCCCTACGAGGGGAGGGGAGAGGAAGGGTGCATCCTTCCGCTCATATCCGTACCCGTTTCGCCGAAGCTCCGTGGAGTATGAGCCGCGGTTCCCCTCCCCTCCAAGGGGAGGGGTTAGGGGTGGGGTCTGTGACTCAACGACTCCACTCGACTTAGCTACCCCACTCCCACCCCCTCCCCTTCAAGGGGAGGGGAGAGGAAGGGTGCATCCCTTCCGCTATATCCTTACCCGTCTCGCCGAAGCTCCGTGGAGTGTAGCCCGATGCTCCGTGGAGTGTAGCCCGATTCTCCGTGGAGTGTGAGGCGATTCTCCGTGGAGTGTGAAAATGTACGACGAAAGCACTCCGCCCTTTGAGGCTTAGGGGGAGTTCAAGGAGATGTGAAGTAAGAGGTAATTCCTGCTGGCGGGACATCCGCGGACAAGTGCGGACGTGGCTGTTGGCAGACTCAGAAATCAGTTGGGCGACGTTGTGGAGTTCAAGTTGATGTCGTCGGTCTTTTCGGTGTATTCTTCGATGAAGAATTCGCGCCACATGGCATTGTCGGTGTAGGACTTAATGCTTGTGGGAACATAGACGGTACACCACGTGCGGTCCACCTTCGAGAAAGCGTTAGGCTCGCATTCGGGAGCGATTTTTGCCAGGCAGTAGATGGAGATGAGCGATGTGCAACGCGAGAAGGCTTCTTCGCCTATGTTCGTCACGCTTGCTGGGATAACGACTCCCTTCAGCGATTTGCATCCGAAGAAAGTCTCGTTCTCAACGACCAGCAGACCCTTGGGGAGCACCATTTGCGTAAGCGACGAGCAGCCCTCGAAGGCTCCCATGCCGATTTCCTGTACGCTGGCCGGCACGACGACATTCGTCATGGAGCTGCAGTTGAAGAAGGCGAAGCTCTTGATGGCCGTGATGGTGTTGGGGATGGAGATCGAGGTGATGGACGTGCAGTCGCGGAAAGCATAGTCGCCAATCGACACCACTGTGAACGTCTTGCCATTGTAAGTTACTGTGGCAGGTATGGTTATGGCGCCGGTGTAGGCTGCGTGGTTCTGGTCGGAGAATACTTTATTGGTCACTTCCACCTCAGTGGCCGAGATGCGGCTATAGTAGATGCCGTCCACCTCGCAATCGTAGGCAACGGCGTATTGCGTAGCGGCAAAAAGTGCTGCCACTGTGACTATGAACGAAATGAGAGTCCTTTTCATTTACAGATTTACTTTTGTTTTAGTCCTTCTTTTCCAAATTTGCGGCAAAGATAGTGAATAATTTTCTATCGTTGAACTTTTTCCCTTAAAAAATTTCACACTATGCAGAAAAACATCAAATACCCTTCCCCTTTGCGTGTATCCGTAAGCAGTTTTTGGGAAGATTTGCTTCGATGTGCCTCCTTCCGAGCTTTCTGAACCGGCACCCCCTTCGCTTTTCCCTGAGTTGTCAGGAGGGAAAGAATAAAAAATACAGAAAAACGGATAAAAACGTACAAAAATGTTGGCAGTTACTAAATTTTGACGTAACTTTGCAAGCAAAAGGTATTAGATAATATAAATAAAGGTAAGCCAGCTTCCCATTGTAGCGGAAACGCGGAATAGCGTTTCGGCCGTTATGAAGCGAAGTGGAGATGCGCTTTGTGCTCCAGCCGAGCTACGGGCGGGACTTCGGTTGCCGCAGCGGGCGAAGGCTGGAGAGACAATACAGAAACTGAACCACTTAGAGCAACTAAGAGAGATAAAACCATGCATTACAGCAAGACGAAACACCTGACCCTCCTTTCCCTTCTTTTTTCAGTCCTTGCAGTTTGTTGCACCGAAGAAGGGAAAAACCATGACAGAACCCTTGGACGAGGTCGCATCCCACAACCCTCCGACACGCTCTATACGCAGCAGGCGGCGATGAACATCTACGCCTATCAGCCCATCAAAGCGCTGCAGATCATCGACTCGGCTGTCGTCGTAGGCAACGTTAGCGCTGTACGCGCCGACATCATCAGAATGAGAATCCTCTCTTTCACCCAGATGCACGACCAGCTCGACTCGTTGCTCGGCGGACCGAAGGACGTGCGGCTGGACTCGGCACTCGCTGTCGGCAAACGTCTGCTCGCCAGCGATTCCATCCAGAAGAACCTGAAGAACAAGTTCGATGTGCTGGAGATGATGTCCTACAGCGCCCGTATGCTGAACGACACAACCGGCTGGATGCAGTACTCGCGCCAGTTCGTCGATGTCTGTCACGAAGTGGGACCCGAAGAGGATGTCAACGCCCTTCGAGCTGAAGCCGAGATAGGAGCGGCATTACACAGCTTGGGTCAGCATGAACAAGGCATGGCCAAGCTCGACAGCGCTATCAATCAGCTGGAAGCCTCCTTCAGTAGGGAAGACCGTCCGGGAGCTTTTGCAGAACTCGATGCCCTGATTGTCGCGTTGAAACGCAAAATAGTCGTGCTCGGCTCCCACGACAGGTATGCCGAGACGATGCCCTTGGCCCGTAGCATCATCGAGCACCTGGACGACTACGAACAGCACCCTGCTGCCTACCACGACGGCTCCTATCGCGAGCCGACTACCGACCAGAAACGTGCCGACTACATAAGCTTCTATCGCAGTCAGGCACAGAACTTTATCACCGCCGCCTATGCGTCGTTGGGCGAAGAAGGGAACATGCTCGAAGCCTTCGAAAAGATAGAGAAAGGCGTGCGCGAGGTGACAGCCCGCGAACACTTGGCCCGCTACAATGCCCTGCAGCAGCAGATAGAGGCTGAGCGGCTGCATGCCACGCTTAACAAATCCGTTCTGGCAGCCGTCTGCATTGGCATCTTCGCCCTGTTCTGCATAGCAGTTGCCGCTGTCGTTGTAGTCAAGAACCGGGAAATAAGAAGGCAGAATCTCCTGCTGGCCAAGAAGATAGCCGATGCAGCTAACTTCAAAAAGAAGTACATCGAGGAGATGCGTTTGCAGCAGCCTCCTGTAGCTCCCGACAACGAAACAGCCACCGACGAGCAACTCTTCCAGTACATCAATGATATCGTTGTGCGCGAAAAGCTTTTCCTCGACCCGAGGTTCGAGCGACAGACCATTATGGATCGCTTCCAGCTCTCGAAGGAGCGCGTAGGCACCGTCTTCTCCAGAGGCAGCAACTTCGCCAAGCTGACGAACTACATCCAGTATCTTCGTCTGGAGTATGCTGCCCGTCTGCTGGTAGAGCAGCCCGATGCAAGCATCGTGCAGGTGGCAGCCGACAGCGGATTCAACAGCTGCGCCTATTTCAGCAGCCGCTTCCGCCAGCATTTCGGCCTGAGTCCCTCCGACTATCGCCACGATGCCACGACGCAAAAGGAAAACACCATCGAGTGAAGGTATAGCCTCTCCTAAATCCTCCCCTAAAGGGAAGGACTTTTTGTGGAAAGTGGGAGTAAGGCTGCATGTGAAGGTTAGTAACTTCTTCTCCCCTCCCCTCGAAGGGGAGGGGTAGGGGTGGGGACTGATATAAAATAAAGGATATGAGTTTGTTTGCCCCGTCCCTAACTCCTTCACAGCCCTCTCTCATCCTCCCCCAAGGGTGAGGGGCTGTTAGCATCCGTTCTGGCGGATTTGTAATCCGACAGGACAGAGAGTAAGCATTTGTAATGCTATAAACAAATGTTGGGATTATAAATCCCTAAACTCCATACGAGCGGATTTCAAATCCGCTCGAACCGGAGGTGACAGAGCCCCCACCCCTACCCCCCTCAAAGCCTCTCCTAAATCCTCCCCAAAGGGAAAAGCCCCCTCCCGTCCTCCCCAAGGGGAGGGGAACCGCTGGCGTGGCTTTTCTGTGCTTTCTGTGTTTTCCGTGTGAGAGACCCCACCCCTAACCCCTCCCCTGCGAGGGGAGGGGGACCGCGGGCCAGGAAAGACTTCTCTCGCTCAAGTAGAAGTTTTTCTGTGATTTCTGTGATTTCCGTGTGAGACTTCTTTGTCTTTTGTCAGAAATTTTCGCAATGAGACGCGTTCTGGCGCGTTCTTTTTGCTTCTGTGGCACTTGGGGCCACCAAAGGCCGCAAATAGGCTTAAATCGAATGGGCGGTGATAATCAACAGGTTGGAAAGGGGCGTTTTCGTGAGGAAAGTTAAGAAAGTGTTAGGTCGGCACAAAGAGCCGACAAACAGAACAAAGATTTAAGTTGAAAATTGAAAATTGAGAATTGAAAGTTAACGTGGAGGAAAAGACGACACTCCGTGGAGAATTGGCTTACACAACGTGGAGCATCGAAGAACATGCCATGCAGGGGACGTGATTTCCCTATGGAGAGGAAGAAAATTGTGTCGTGAATTTTCGGGCGCATAGCCTTCGACTTTTGTGGAAAGCATGACAGACCCCACCCCTAACCCCTCCCCTTCGAGGGGAGGGGGACCGCGGGTCTGGGAATACTTCTCCTGCTCAAGTAGAAGTTTTTCTGTGCTTTCTGTGCTTTCCGTGTGAGAGAACCCACCCCTAAAGCCTCCCCTGTGAGGGGAGGGGGACCGCGGGCCAGGAAAGACTTCTCTCGCTCAAGTAGAAGTTTTTCTGTGCTTTCTGTGCTTTCCGTGTGAGAGACCCCACCCCTAACCCCTCCCCTGCGAGGGGAGGGGGGCCGCGGGCCAGGGAATACTTCTCCTGCTCAAGTAGAAGTTTTTCTGTGCTTTCTGTGCTTTCCGTGTGAGAGACCCCACCTCTAACCCCTCCCCTGCGAGGGGAGGGGGAACCGCCGCTGTGTTCCTATTCTTATGGAAGGATTGGTGTTCGGTTGCCCGTTCGCGGCCGTGGCTAACCAAAACCTTTGTGTCTTTTCGGCGGCGGCGGAGTCCTTCGTGACTTTGTTTCTTTGTGTTTGATGAATACCGGAAAGACCGAAATTCGCCTTCTTTCAAAACAGGAAATAATTTTACAAAGTCATTCGCTCTTTTAGGTCTTAGTGATGTTGATGAGCTTCATCCGATGGCGCACACTTCCGTCCGTGCTCTTCCTCGCTTTTGGTGCCCTTCGAGCTAAATTCTGACCCCCAAATGCCTAAAAGCAGGAGAACTTTTTTCTCCCTGAAAGCATAGATTTTCCTGCATTCTCGCAGGGCAATCCTTTCAATCTTGTCTTCATTTTCTTTCAATCTTGTCATAAACGCCTTTTAATCTTGTCTTTGCTATTGTGCGAGGTGAATTTTTGCCATACCTTTGCGGCGCAAAATGATACTTTGCTTAGCTACGGCCATACGGGTAAGCTCCGATGGCTCATGCCTGACTAAATAACTGAACCTCTGGCCAGCTTTCCCGACTATCGGAACTGACCTCAAACGAAACAAAAATTAACACAAAAAATGTGTACATAATTGCAAAAAGATAACAAGCCCCTTTCCCTCGGTTAACCCCAAAGGCTGCCTCCAAACTGGCTTCAGTCCTTTTCTCGCTCGCAAAAAAGCCTGGAAAGAGCAAAAAAGGAGACAGAAAGGCCTTGTAATGTTAAAGTTTGTAAAAAAAAAAAAACAGAATAGTCGAAAAAACCTTGTAATTAAAAAAAAAGTTGTACCTTTGCAGTCGCAACTCCGTGCGAGTATATGCGATATATAAATTAAAGAATACAATTAATATACGTGCGCGACGATAAAGCCGAGTGAGGATTAAGGAAGAGAAGTATGGCAAGAGTAGAGAGAAATATCAAGTCTGGTAATGTGGGAACACATACTTCTGCGAAAGCAATTGTTTTCGTAGTTGTAGTTCTGTTTGTCTTCGGCATTTCGCTTTGGGCAGAACCTACAGGCACCCGCACGCACTCCCCGCTCTTTGCCGCTCCCTCCAGAGTCGATACCGCTGCCTACCGCAACTATCCCTTCATCCGCTTCATCGACAGGAATGCCGACTCCATAAAGATTTCCGACGAAGAGTTCTACGACCTGGCCGGCAAGGTCATCTTCCCCATCAACAAGTACGACCTGCCCAAGAACGACTCGCTCCTCATGAAGCTGGAGACCGAAGTGTTCCCCCTCATCAACCGCGACTCGCTCGAACTTGCCTACATGATACTTCGCGGCGCAGCTTCGCCCGAAGGCCCCACACGCTTCAACAAGTTCCTGGGCGAGAAGCGTGCCGAGACGATTCTCAACTTCATCAAGCAGAACATCCGCGTGCCAGAGAACCTCGACATGGAGATCGACATCGAGGACTACCGCACACTCTGCCTGATGATGCGCCGCATGGGCGATAAGGACTACGGCTACGTGCAGGCCATGTGCGACCAGTACCTCCCGAAGAACCCGGCCAAGCTGAAAGCAACCCTGCGTGCAGCCCGTCAGGGAACCCTCTGGCTCCGCCTCTTCCGCGAGTACTTCCCCCGTCTGCGTGCTGCCCGCATCATCTTCTTCTTCCATGCACCACGCTCCAACAAGCAGCCACAAGTCATTGTGCCAGAGGTGGTGAAGCCCGAAATCATCAAGCCCGAGGTGGAAGAACCGAAGCCAGTAGAGCCAGAAGTGGTTGTGCCTCCCGTGGTAGTGCCTCCCGTCGTAGTGCCCGTTGAGGAGAAGCCCGAAATAAAGGAACCAGAGCCAGTAGTGCCGGAAGTCGTGGAGCCGGAGGAAATCATCGTCCCGCTCGCACCCCTCGCCCAGTTCAAGTCGCTCGTGCCGAGGTCTCCCTTCATGCCTGAAGCCGAAGTGCTCCCCGGCATCCCCGTGGAATACACGCTCATGGAGTTCCCGCAGTACATACTGCCCTTCGTTCCCGAAGAGGGAGACACCCTGCTGCGCTATCCCCGCCGCGAGCTTCTCTCCGTGAAGACCAACCTCCTCTTCTACGGCGTCTATATGCCCGGCTACAACCGTTGGTGCCCAATTCCCAACATCGCCATCGAGTACTATCCCCTCCGCGGTCACTTCACCTTCGGCGCCAGCTTCGACTGCCCCTGGTGGCAGAACTATTCCGGACATAAGTATTTCCAAGTACGTAACTATCAATTGGAGGCACGTTATTACTTCCGCCGGGGCGACATCGAGCGGCGACCTGAAGGCAAGGGCGCAGCCTTCAAAGGCCTATATCTGCAGGCATACGGCAATGCCACACTCTTCGGCATCTGTTTCGACCAGGACAGAGGCTGGGTAGGCGAAGGCGGCGGCGGCGGTCTCGGTGTTGGCTATGTCATGCCGCTGTCCAAGAAGGGACACTGGCGTCTGGACTTCCAGTTGCAGGTCGGTTTGTTCTTCTGCAAGTATGACCCCTATCAGTACCTGAACCCCTTCAATCGCGAGCCTGACGACCTGTACTACTACAAGTGGACTCAGAAACCCGAACTCTTCAAGAAGCGTCAATATCAGACTCTATGGTTAGGTCCTACCAGAATAGGCGTTACCCTCAGCTACGACCTTCTCTACCGCAAGGCACGCAACAAGAAAGAGGGCTGGTATGACCCCAGAGATACAGAACCCACCAAGCGCTACAACCCGCTGGTACCCTACGAGAAAGGAGGTGGCCTATGAAGAACGGAACATTCCTTCGCAACTTCAAGGTTCGCACAATTTCCTTGATTCTCGTCGGAATTGTCAGCCTCACCAGTTGCTATCGTGAGCCGCCGCTGCACCTCTACGACTGGGGCCTTCAGTTCCCAATGGTTGAGTTACGGCTTGATATATATTGGAATTATGAGAATAACCTCGGCATCGACTATGACTGGCGTTCCGAGTGGTACTACGGATGGGACGAAGAAGACAGGCGTATCTTCGGAGAACTTGAATATGTAGTTCCTAACAGATTCTTCCTGCGGCGCTACTACACTGGCGATGTGCCTTACGGTTCGCGCATCTATAAGAGAGAGGCATACGTCATAGGAAAGGTATTCCGCAGCGAATATGACTGGGGATATTGGGACTTCCTGGCATGGAACGATGTGGAGACAATCGATGGCGTACAGAGCCTGCACTTCCAAGAGCCTGACTCAATAGACAAGCCTGTAATAGCATTTACCAACCAGACCATGTACCCGGTACGCTATCATGCGCCTAAATTCCTACACTCCTTCTGGCAGCCCGAACAACTCGTTTCGGCATGCGAAGAAGGTGTAGAGATAAACAAAGACCTCAGAGGGTTCGAATTCGACCCGGTGGAAAACATATGGATTAAAACGTTGAGAATGCTGCTCGAGCCTATTACATATATATATCTGCCGCAGATTATCCTGCACCATAACAACGGAAATGTAGTATCGGTGCCCAGTTCGTCCAACCTTTCGGGTATGGCACGCAGCACGAATGTCAACACTGGCGTTGCCGGTACGGATGCCATTGCAGTAAGTTTCAACATGCGATTGAAGAACGACATAGAATGGAAGACTGGAGAGATGGTGGATATCATCGGCGGCCGACTGATGACCTTCGGCATCTGCGGACAGAATGCCAACCGTATATCTCGTGCGGAAGAGAGTTTCGACAAGGAGCGACACTACATTGATGTGCAGATGCAGTTCTACAACGGAATGGACTCGACCTTCGTCTTCGACGTCACCGACCAGGTGCGCAAACGCTATAAGGGCGGTGTGATAACCATAGAAATGGACTTGGACACCATCCCCATCCCCAGACGTAAAGGCGGTTCGGGATTCAATGCTGTCGTGAAGGACTATGAAGACGGAGGAACCTGGGAGTTCCCCATGTAAGGAATACATACATTAATAACATAACATCATTTAATAACTCATAAATCATCTCATTAACTAATCATCAAACAGAACTAACTAATCATTAAACAAAACTAACAAAAAAAAGTAAAACAAAAAACAATTCAATAACCAATTAAATTATCATTATGAAAAAGTTCTATTCTTTCATTCTCGCATCTGTTGCAGCTGTCTTCTTTGCAGGCTGCACCAGTGACGATGTTCTGGTAGTCAATCAGCCAGAGGCTGAGATTACCCAAGATTCGATTGCCATCCTGTTCGGTTCTCTGAACAAGGGCATAACTCGTGCCGACTTTGTGGGCAAGGAAGCAGCTGAGAAGCTGGGCTACAAGTTCGTTGTGTCCGGCAAGAAAGGCGCTACCACTGCCTCCACGTCAAGTCCTATTACGTTCGACAACTATCTGGTTGTCTATCAAGAGAACACTGCCGGTACTACTCAGTCCAATTCCAGCAACTGGGAGTACGATGGCAAGGGTCTGATTAAGCATGCTATCGATCATGGCATCACCAGCCAGCACATAAGGTACTGGGACTTCTCTGCTCCTCAGTATGACTTCATTGCCTGGTCAACCGGTTCGAAGACTGCTATCTACACCGATCCCGGCACAGCTCCCACTCCTGGTCAGGTCTATGTTTCTGCCATCAATCCCAATGCCACTGCAACAGAAGCTGTAGTGTTCAAGGGTTCAGCTGCCGACCTGCAGGACTGCTACATCTCCGATGTTACTACAGTGAAGAAGGCCAACTACAAGAACGAACCCGTTCTGATGAAGTTCCGCAGCCTGGGTTCCAAGGTTCGTATCGGTATTTACGAAACCATCCCCGGCTACAGCGTAAAGGATGTGAAGTTCTACACAGCAGCTAACACAGCACTCACAGGAACCGCATCGGACAACACTCCGCGCCTCTTCACCACAATGGCCAACAACATCTTCACGAATGGTACCTACACCATCACTTATCCTGTTGTGGACAATCCCTCCAATCCCGACAACAACGCTGCACACGTTTCTTTCGCAGGTACAGGCACACAGTCGAACCTGGTTGAGTTCGGTCCGCTGAACCTGACTATCGCAGAAGAGGGTGAACGCACTCCCGGCAGCGTGTTCATCGGACGTTCAAGCGACGGTGCATCCTATGCTGGTGAGGCTGAAGGCAACTACTACACTGCCTATCTGCCCAACGAGGCTGGTACGAACCTCAACCTGCGTGTCAACTTCACATTGGAGTCAATCGATGGCGGCGGCGACCTCATCGAAGTGAAGGGTGCTACAGCTCAGGTGCCCAGCATCTACACACAGTGGAAGGCCGGTTACGCCTACACCTACCTCTTCAAGATTTCCGACAAGACCAATGGCCACACCGGTCAGTACGATCCTCTCCATCCCGACGACACAACCATCAACAGCGACCCTGCAGGTCTCTATCCCATCACCTTCGATGCTCTCGTAGTGAACGAAGAGGACAACGATCAGACTCAGGAGACCATCACCACCGTTTCTGCACCCAGCATCACTACCTATCAGAAGGGTTCCAGCGTAATTGACAACAGCGAGTACCTCGCCTCTACGGGTGACATCTTCGTTACCGTGAACGACGGCAACACCGAAAGCACTCCCGACCTGGTTCATGGCGCTCTTCAGGACCTCGTAGGCAAGGCAGCCCTCTACACCCTGCCTGGCAGCAACTACACCGAAGCTGACGTGGTTGATGCCGTTCAGATGCCCGACGACGATGCCGCTACAGGTACCATCAAGGGTCGCAACGGACTGGTACTGACCCAGAAGCCTCTCACGCTGACCAACACCATTGAGTATGGCGTTGACGGCAACACCATCCAGATTCCTGTTGACGGCACCAAGAAGAAGGTTGCTCAGTTCACTCCTTCTGCAGGTACTTATGCCTTCGTTTACACGAAGAAGGCTCCTACCGCAACCAACGAGCTGTTCCAGCCTGTCACTAAGACCGTAGGCACTTCTGTTAAGGGTCTCTATCGCTATGCACTGGTAGCTGCCACACCGGGCGACGTGCAGAAGGGCGTTACATACTTCCCCAATGCCGATGCTTCTGCCGATGCCATCACCGCTTTCCTCGGACAGGGCGTCAGCAACCTCTACCTCCTCAGCGGTACAGAGTACACACCCGCCAAGGGCTATGCTGAAACAGGTACTACTTACTACTACACCATCGACCACGGCCAGACCTACACCGCAGCTCACAATGTGACTTATGCCAGCTTCGCTTCAACTGTCCTCTACACCTTCGATGGTGCAACTTATGCTCCTAAGACAGACACGAAGCCTGTTGACGGCCGTGCCTACTACTACTACGACGGCAGCAAGTACATCTATTGCGTGATTCTGCCTCAGCAGACCACAGGTCTCTTCGTTGCCAACGAGACAGCAGCCAAGGTTGCTTGCGGCACCACAAACGTTGCAGTCAAGGGTATGACCTACTTCGACAAGTACACTCAGAACAATGGTGTTTACTACACCAAGGTAATCAAGGTGCTGTAATCTAAAGAAGAAAGAAGTGAAAATAATCATAAAGTAATAATAATTATTAATGTTAGAATTATGAAAAAAGTTTATTTGATTCTCGCAGCCACCGTGGGCATGACCCTCGCAAGCTGCACAAACACAGAGTATGTGGGTGATGTGGATCCCAATGCCCAGGACAAGGAATTGAAGAGTGACGGAATCATCCGCTTCACTTCATCCTCCAATGGCATGACCCGTGCCGACCACTATGGCAAAGATGCTGCAACCCTGCTGAACAACAAATTCATTGTTAGCGGCTTCAAGGGTGCTTATGGAACATCTACAGTATATGATACTGATGGTGCCATCACCACGAATGGTGTTCCTGCTACTGGCTTGGTGTTCGACAACTACCAGGTAAAATGGATAGGTAATACTGCTGGTACCACTCAATCCAACTCTTCCGACTGGGAGTACGTGGGTTATACAGCTGTGGCTCCTTCTGGCATTGCGGACAATAAACAGTCTGTCAAGTACTGGGATTACTCAACAGACCAGTATGACTTCATTGCTTACTCTACAGGCAATGCTACGGTAATCACATCAGGTGATCCTGGAACTGGCGAAGTGTTGGTTGTTAAGGCCATTGATGCTGCTAATGCAGGTAAGACAGCCGGTGCTTATACCCTCAGGGGTGCCGCTGCTGACCTTGAGAAGTGCTACATCGCTGATATGGTGACTGCTTACAAGGAAGCCATGACTCCTGTTCAGCCCCAGTACCAGGATGTAATTCAGTTCAAGTTCCGTGCTTTGGCTTCTAAGGTTCGTGTTGCCCTCTATGAGACTGTTCCCGGATATTCTGTAAAGGATGTGAAGTTCTACACCGATGCTACCGCTAACCTGGGTACAGCTACCGAGACAAAGGCTACCCTGTTCACCACAGGTACTGCTAATAAGGACAACTTCTATACAGCAGGTCAATATACGGTTTGGTTCCCCACCATCGGTAAAGACAATATCAGCAAATCTGACTACAACAAGGCTCACGTTGCCTTTACTCCTGAAACTACAGGAGGAAAGGAAACCACGAAGGACTTCTCTACGCTGAATTATGTTGCTAAGGAATCCACTGAGAAGACTGCGGGTAACATTTGGCTTGGCCGTAGTTCTGCAACCGCTTCTTTCGCTGGTCTTGCAGCCAACAACTACTACCAGATTGCTATGCCTAACGAGGAAGGTACAGTTCTCGAGCTTCGCATCGACTACACTCTGGAGTCTATCGATGGCTCTGGTGAGGAAATCAAGGTCTATGGCGCAACCGCCTTCGTGCCTGCTATCTATGCTGCTTGGAAGTCTAACTACGCTTACACCTACATCTTCAAGATTTCGGACAACACCAACGGTTGGACAAACAAGGCTGATGCAGCCACGAACACAACGGACCCCGCAGGTCTCTATCCCATCACCTTCGATGCAGTGGTTATGGAAACTCAGGACTACACTCAGAGCACCATCACCACAGTGGCTACTCCCAGCATCACTACCTATCAGAAGGGTCATGTGTACACCGACAACGAATACGATGCAACCAAGGGTAAGATTTATGTTCAGGTTATGGACAATAGTGTAAGTCCTGCTGTTCTCAAGACTGACCTCAACACAAAGGGTGCGCTCTATGAAGTTGCTGCTACTAATGCCAAGGACAAGGATGGTGTTGTTTCAGAAGCTGAGGTTATGGATGCCCTGAATGTTGTTGAAACTGACGGAACAACTCCGAGGAATGGTTGGACACTCACGGCGGTTTCAGGCGTTACCTACCCCACCGTTATCCCTGGTGCTGATGGCAACAACATCACCGTAGCTGCTAACACTGCTGCTGAGTTTACTCCCACCGCAGGTACCGCAGGTAAGGTATATGCTTACGTTTACACCGTTTCTACAGGCACTCAGAAGGCTGTTGGCATTGCCAATACATACACAACAGAACCTTCAGACTGGAGTACCAGTCTTTATTTCACAAATAAGGATTGCACAACCGCAGCTCCTTCAACATTTGCTGCTGGCGTGTACTACAAGAAGACTTA
Organism: uncultured Bacteroidales bacterium; assembly: GCA_902776455.1. GTDB lineage: Bacteria > Bacteroidota > Bacteroidia > Bacteroidales > Bacteroidaceae > Physcousia. The sequence goes on from CACYQI010000018.1 coordinate 33,211, forward strand.
TCTTGACAAAGGAAACGTATATGGTGTGAAGCTTATTCGCATTAAGGCATAACCTCTCTCTAATAAGCTATGTGGGGTTCGACTCCCCACATAGCTACCAACAGCTGCAGCAGATGTTTCAAGTGCTGCCGTGGATAAATTGTAAAATCTTCATGGAGAAATCGCCAACTAAGCGTGGAGAATTTATAAAAGGTACGCATGTGCGAGGCCGGTGCCTCAGGAAACACGAAAGGCTGTAGAAAGCGAAAAGATTGAGACAAGGTAGAAGGACGTCAGGACGTCGCAACGTAATAAAAAAAAAAGAGAATAAGGCAGAACGTGATAAAGCGTAAGACCATAATAGGACTTGTTGGCTTGCTGCTGCTTGGCAGCTGTTCGCAGAAGATAGTAGAGGAGCCTGAAGGGGCGGGACGCGACGTCCCCGAGACGAAGACAAAGAGCATAGCTTTCTCTACCGTCTTGCCCGAACAGCAGGCGTTTACCCGCTCTACGCCGCTGGAGAGCGTAGGCATTACTACCTTCAAGGTGTGGGGCTACAAGAACATGAGCTACAACGGTAGCACAGGCGCCTACGATGATGCTCAGACAGTGTTCCCGGGATATACAGTCAACTGGGTGGACGGTACGGCCCAGACCACTACGTCGAACACCCACGACTGGGAGTATGAGGGGCAGGGGACAGACCAGACCATCAAGTATTGGGACTGGAGTTCCAAGGCCTATCGCTTCTTCGGATATACGCTGGGCACAGCCACGGCTCCTGCCGTACCTAATGCCGTGACCAGTGCATCGACGGCCACCGAGTACACCTTCACTTCCACGGTGGGTACTTCCACTCAGGCCGCTATCGATGCTGCCCCATATTTCTCGGAACTGTGGTTCAGCAACGATGCTGCCAACGACTATGGCAAAGTGGTGACGATGAATTTCCTCAAGCCCTTTGCCCGTGTACGTTTCCGGTTCATGTTTATCGATGGGCTTACATTCGGACGGGAGGCACTCTCGAAGATTAAGTTCTGGCCGACGGTTAACGCTGACGGGGATCCCGCCAACGACCGCATCATAGCCAATGCCGGCACGGTCACGGTCCACTATCCCCTGAAGGGCACCGGCACCAACGAGACGTGGACCACCTCCGGCACGACGGGCCTTCAAGCCTTCACCATCGACTGGTACGAGACCACCGAAACGCCCGACCCCACTCAGCCTGAGGTCTATCCCAACAGTCCGGAGCACTGGTACTACGTCCTCCCCACATCCTCCCAAGGCAGCTACACGCTCGAGGTGGCCGTGGTAAGCGACGAAGTGAAGACGGCTGTCGTGCCTGCCGAGTTTATGACTTGGAAGCCGGGCTTCGAATATACCTACAACTTCAAAATCAACGAGTCGGGCGGTATCGTCATCGACATCGTTCAGGTGGCTATCAACGACTGGGGCAACAGGAAAACCGCCGGACACTCGGTGTATAATTGGTAAGATGTTATGGGAAAAGAGAGATATATAAGGATAATGGGGCCGATGGGGCCGATGAGGCTTATGGCTGTTTTGGCGGTGTGCCTTGTTGTGTGGGGCTGCCAGAACGACGCGGTGGAGCCTGAGGACAACCGTCCTCGGAGTTCGATGGAGCTGTTGTCTTTCTCGACGTCCTTCCTCGAGACTACGCCGTGGATTACGCGTGCCGACCCCGAGGGGTTCCATTTCCCGACGGGCTACCAGTCGAATCATCTTCCCAATGACTATAAGACCTACGAGACACTTCACCCCCATGCTTCCACTTCCGACAGCAACATCGGCGTCTTCATGACGCCCGGCGAGGTGAATCCTGCCGGCGACTTCATCTATCAGGGCTTCGAGGGCGGCGTCAGCGTCTGGAAGTCCACCATCGTCGTGGAGAAGGACAAGCAGTACTACATCTACGGCTTCATGCCTCGCATCGGTGCCGAGTCGGCCACCATCTCCTCCCTGAACGGTCTGGGCGACGAGGACTATGCCAACGGAGCCGTCATCAGCATCACCAACTATGATGCCTTGACCACGGCCGACGTCTCTGTCATCGTGGGCCTTCGCTGGGCTTCGGAGGACGAGAAGATCAACGGCATCGCCGTCGACGGTTCCGACGTCCCCCTGGGCCATTTCGCCTACAAGGGCATGGAGTCGGGCAACAACCGCCTCTTCGTCCTGCTGAAGCATGTCTATGCCGGCATGCACTTCGCTACGAAGCTGGATGAGACCTATGCCCGCCTGCGCAACATCCGCATTACGAAGGTGGAACTCACGGCCGTCGGCATCAAGGAGAAGATCGACCTCACGGTAACGCTCACCGCCAACAGTACGGGGACGGACCCGATGACAAACGTCCAATACACTCCGGCCACTTCTGTCACGACCAACAAGACGATTACGCTCTACGAGAAGACGGACGCAGCCGACGACCTCGGCGTGGAGGTGCCTACCGACGACTACAACGACTTCCTCGGCTGTCTGGTTCCCGGCTCCACCGACAACTTCATCCTCCGCACCACCTACGACGTCTATGACCGCAACGTCACTCCCGCCCATCCCGAGGGAAACCTCATCCGCAAGGACTGTGTTGCCGAGAACAAAATCAATTCGAACCTAATCTCGGAATTCCCCGAGCTGCATGCCGGACAGCTGTTCACGGTCAACTTGCTCATCAAGCCGACCTATCTGCACCAGCTCTCCGATCCTGATCTTGACAATCCCACCATCGTGGTTAATTAATAATTGACGCTTTACGATGACTATGGAACACCGATATTCAGACCATACGACAGATACCCTCCGCACGCTCCACGTTGCATCGGCCTACGCTCCACGGAGCGAAGGCTCACGCTCCACGGAGCATCGGCCGACGCTCCACGCGGCGCAGAACCTCCTCCTTGCGTTCCTGCTTTTCATGCTTGCAGCGCCACTGCTTCATGCCCAGATAAGCATAGGCGGCAATGTCTATGGCGGCGGCAACGAAGGCGACACGGGAGGCAACACCAACGTGACCATCCGCACTGGCCAGATCAAGAATGTCTTCGGTGGTGCCCGTATGGCCGACGTCGGCGGCAGGGCATTCGTCAACCTCGACGGCGAACATGGTTCGGGCATGATAGTCATCGCATCGGTCTATGGCGGCAACGACATCTCCGGCGCCGTCGGTAAGTCGCTCAGCGCCAGCGATACCGGAGTGGACAAGCTTCCGACAGAACTGACCGACGTCCTTCAGAGCGGCGAGACAAAGGAGACGCATCCCGCCAAGAACGCCATCAACAACACCTGGAGCGCCTGCGTCCGCACAAGCCCCAGAAGTACGGAGTATCTGAATTCGGCCACCGATGGCAGTTGTATCCTCGTCGGTAGTGTCTATGGCGGCGGCAACGGCGAGTACAACTACTTCAAGCCCGGCAACGTGACCGGTAAAGACGCGGGGAACAACGACATCATCGCCACGGAATACGAAGTGCGCGACAAGACCACAGGCTCCCTCATAGCGCATGGCAGCGAAGCCTTCACCTTGCCCGTGCTCCCCAAGGCCTATCTCGAAATCAACGGCGGCTGTCTGTCGCAAGTCTATGGCGGCGGCAACAACGCCACGGTGACGACGAACACCACTATCAGCATGAACAACCCCAGTAAGGGCTTGCAGTCGCTGATTCCTGCCTACGACCCGAGTATATACGGCACTCCGGAAGCCTATAGAGCAACGCTCCTGTACATGCTGAATGTCCTGTCGTCCTTCACGGGCATCCCCACCTTCCAGGGCGACTACTCGAGCCTCGACTATACGTCGTCGCGTGTGTTTGGCGGCAACAACAAGGCCGAGATGAAGATACGCCCCGTCTGGAACCTGCAGAGGGGCAAGCTTCGTGACGTCTATTCCGGCGGCAACGAAGGCAACATGACGCACCCCGAGGGACTCATACTCGACATCATGCCGACAGCGGCCAACAGCGACTACCTGTCCATCGTCAACGTCTATGGCGGCTGCCGAAGAGCCGACGTGCGACCCACCAACGCCGACGGCATCACCTATCCAGCTACTGCCTCCATCCAGCTCCCCACAGAGTTGGGCTATAAGTTCCCTGCCGGCCTGCCAGCACGTACCATCATCCGTAGTGGAAAAATCACCAACGTCTATGGCGGTAACGACATTTCGGGCCGCGTCTTCGGCGGCAACGCCGTGGGTATCTACACCACGATCTATGGCGACGTCTATGGCGGCGGCAACGGCTCCTACTCCTACACCGACAACCCCGTCCTGGGAGCAATTCCAGGCTATGCCGACTTCTACTACAACCCCGATGAAGTACAGGAAAAGGAAAGGCTGTACAGCGGCGACAATACTTTCACGCTGAACCCGACCTACAAGTCCGTTGAGGCGCTGAACATCTTCCGCCCCAACGCCGAACAGGTCTCCATCCTCGTCAAGGGAACCGATGCCGCTCATCCCACCGTCATCAAGGGTTCCGTCTATCTCGGCGGCAACAGCGCCAGCCTGAAGACAGAGAACACCACGCTCCCTACTGGCATAGACCCGAAAGTGGAACTGAAGATAGGCTCCCACGCCATCATCGACAAGGTGTTCCTGGGCAATAACGGTGCCAACATGGTGACCGAGGATATCCTGCACAAGTATGCCAAATACGTAAATGTGGCAACCGGTGCAACCGAAGAATCGGGTACTGCCGACAATAAATACAGTTCGATGGACCTAACGAACGCAACGCGCTTTGCCAAGTACATGCAAGGTTGTGCCATGTCCATCCACCCCAGCGTCGTCTTCGAGAACACAGAGTACGGCGACCCCGACAATTATATCAATTATTCCAGCCAGATAGGCTCCTTCTACTGCGGCGGCAACAGAGGCAGCATGACATGGCCCGGCACCAACACCATCGATTTCAACAAGAAGGTCATCATCTACGACAAGTTCGTGGGCGGATGCAACAATGCCAACATAGCCGCAACCACCTACAACGCACGCTACCTCGGCGGCATGATAGGTACGGAAGCTGAACAGGCCCCCGGCGGCATGGAGAACCCCGTCGACCACAGCATCAAGGACTGTCTCATCCTCAACTTCGCCGGTCTGAAGGTACAGCCCAAGCGCTGGGTGGACGACGCCGACCCGTCGAAGGGACTGGAATGGAACACCTTCTGTTATACAGATGGTCATAATAGCCAAGTTGATCCGACCGACATCAACAGGACCATCAACAGGAACAATGCTGGGGATCAGC
>CACYQI010000019.1 GCA_902776455.1 uncultured Bacteroidales bacterium
CCGAAGGGGCGACAGAGACCTAAGCATGTTGTTATTAAACACGTTACATGTTCTGTCGCCCTTTCGGGGCTTAGTTTTGTTAATGCGCTTGTCCCGGGGATTTTCACCCCTGGCTGTGTTCTTTCGCACCTCCGGTGCTTATTTAGCGGACAGCAATAATACTCTATACGAGCGGAGTACAAATAGGGGCGAACCGCAGGTAATTAGTTCACCCCACCACAAACTCTGCTAAATCCTCCCGTAAAGGGAAGGACTTTGAGCCGCCACTCCTAACCTCTCCCCTCGCGATGGGAAGGGGAAGGGAGGCTAAGCAAAGGTCAGGGACATTTTGGTGTAGAGCATGTCGCCGTCGGCTACCATAACCTGAACCTTAAGGTTTCCGTCGGGCAACTGCTCTATCTTGGCAAAAGAGACGGTCAGTTCTGCCACCTCTTCGGGCGAAACGATGGCAACATACTTTATGTTCTTTGCATAGCGGAGAACAAGTTCGCGCTGAAGCAAGAGCTGCAGCAGTTCCTGCGCCATCTGCACGATGCAGACGCCGGGCGTAATGGGATGCCCCGGAAAGTGTGCCTTGTAGATGGGCCACTCGGGATGTATCTTCACGCGAAAGGCAGAGAGACCTTCCTGATGCTCTTGCGATATGATGGTAAAAAGATTGTCTTGCAGTTTCATTCTATATTAAACATTGAACGCTTCCAGCGAAGATAGAAGTCGGGATTCTCGAGGATAAGCTCGTAGTTCTTGTCGGTGAAAGCCTGAATAGTGCGTGCCGAGGTAAGCAGGGCATTGTCGGCTGTGTCGTGTATCTCGTAGTCGAAGATTATCTTTGCGGCGGGCGAGAACTGATAGGCGATGTCGATGCGGGGTTTGGTTGAGTAGAAGATGGGGCGATGATAGCGAATGTCCATATCGACGATAGGCGCGAAGACATCGTTCTTGAGGTAGTCGTCGTAGCAAAGGCCGTAGTGGTGGCCCCAAGCCTCGCGTGCATCTTCCAGATAGAGCGGGTAGGAGCCATGCCAGACTACACCCATGATGTCCACTTCGCTAAAACGGACCTCAAATTCCCGCGAGTAACGTAATTCCTTTTCCTGCTTGTCTTTAACTACCATATTATTATATTTCTAACAGCGGATGACACAGATTTCACAGATTAAGTTTTATTACCATAGACATCATCCATCCGCTCTATCCGTGTATCAGCCTACCCTTCCTTGGCTTCTTCCCCTTGTGCTATCTTCAGGTTGGTCGTGGCTATGGTTTCCTCGCCTACGCGTACAACAGCCTTAACCAGAGTGACATCGAAGATTTCCTGCACGACGGTGACAGTCGTTTCTATCGTTTCGCCTTCTCGAGGAAGGCGGACGATGTCGAGATCCTTCACCTCACCGATAAAGCCAAGGCGGATGCCCGTCTTCACTACATATTTATTATAATAGCCGAGCCGTGCGGCACAAGTCTGTGCGATGTGTTCTATGAGGCCTGCCGATGCAAGCCTGCCGTCGTCGCAGAACACGTTGTCGGGCCGTACGGTCAGCGAGCAGCTGCTCTGCGTCTCGTTGTAGTCCGTCAGGCAGTCCACCATGACGAATGGCGGCCGCTGAGGCAGAAGTTCCAATAGATTGATGTTTGTGAACATGAGTCGTCTTTTTTAGTGGGGCAAGGGGCGATGGGCATGGGGGAACCCTCTCCAAACCTCCCCCTCTAAAGGGAGGCTTTCCTCGCCTGATGTCCTCACCCCTTAAGGGGGAGTTAGAGGGGGTCTTCTCTTGCTCCTTGCTCCTTTATGTGTATAGTCCGCCGTTAATGGATATGACTTCGCCTGTGATGTAGGCAGCAGCATCGGAGAGCAGGAAGCTGACCAGCTCTGCCACCTCTTCCGGACGGCCGAAGCGACCCATCGGAATCTGCTGCTTCAACTCATCGACGGGCAGGTCCTTCGTCATGTCGGTCTCGATGAAGCCAGGGGCAACGGCGTTGACCGTCACGTCGCGGGCTGCAGCTTCGAGCGCAAGGGCTTTTGTAGCACCGATGAGGGCAGCCTTCGCAGCACTGTAGTTCGTCTGTCCGGGCAAGCCCTTGAGGCCGGAGAGAGAAGTCATGTTCACGATGCGGCCCCCGTGTTTCTTGCGAAGCATGGCAGGCAGGCAACGACGAGTGACGTAGTAGAAACCGTCGAGCGACGTCTGAATGACAGACTTCCAGTCCTCCGTCGGCATCATGAACATCATGCCGTCTCTGCGGATGCCGGCATTGTTCACGAGGTAGGCGATGTAGTCGTCGGGATGAGCCTCCGTCCATGCCTCGAAGGCACGGTCCACCTCCTGCTCGTCGGCCACGTTGAATGGCATCAGTTCAGCCATTCCTCCGGCAGCCTCTATCTCAGCCTTCACGGCCTCGGCAGCAGCAGCATTGCTCTGATAGTTAATGACAACGGGCAGCCCTTGGGCAGCCAATTTGAGGCAGACAGCACGTCCAAGACCGCGCGAACCGCCTGTAACTAAAGCATATTTCATGTGATAAACTTACTTGTTTGCTATGTTGCTTTGCAGTTTTCCGGCTGCAAAGGTACGAAAAAAAGAACAATGAAGGATGAAGAATGAAGAATTATTGGCTTTTAAGAGAAATTTATGAACCTTGAACCTTGAACTATGAACTATTTTTCGTACCTTTACACCCGCAATGAAGATATTTGGAATAGGAATGAATTATGCAGCACACAATAAAGAGCTGCAAAATCCGTTATTATATAAGAGGGACGCATCTGCTCAAGGTTCTGCCTGCAAAAGCAGCCTGCAGAGCCAGCCTGTTGTCTTCACGAAAGCAGACTCTGCCCTGCTGACCGAAGGCAAACCGTTCTTCATACCCGCTTACACCCAGCGGTGTGACTACGAGACGGAGCTTTGCGTACGCATCAACCATCTGGGTCGAAGCATCCCAGAGCGCTTTGCACACCGCTACTACGACGAAGTGACGGTGGGCATCGACTTCACAGCTCGCGACCTTCAGGAGCAGCTGCGGCAGGAAGGTCTGCCCTGGGACCTCTGCAAAGGCTTCGACGGCAGCGCTGCCATAGGCAAGTGGATGCCGCTCGCACACTACGGCAAAGGCATACAGGAGCTGCACTTCCACCTGCTCCAGAACGGCAAGCAGGTGCAGACAGGATGCACGGCCGACATGCTCTTCGGGGTTGACAGGCTGGTGAGCTTCATCAGCCAGTTCTTCACACTCAAGACGGGCGACATCATCTTCACCGGCACACCAGCAGGCATCGGCCCTGTCAGCATCGACGACCACCTGGAAGGCTACCTCGAAGGAGAAAAGGTACTGGAGTTCAACGTGAAGTGACAGCCCTCTACCCTACCCTCGCCCAAGAAGGAAGAAAGAAGAAAACATAAACACAAATATAGTCAAATCGTAAATGAATAGGCTTTTCACCATACTGATGCTTGCGTTAGTGATGCAAACCATCAACGCCCAACAGCAAGGGCTTACATTCACCAGCCTCGACTGGAACGAGATGCAGATAGACTCTGTGCTGCCCGTCTATACCGAAGTCGTGCCGCTGGAGACCGACTATCGCACACACTCCTACACCGTCTCGCTCCTCTACCCCGAATACGAAGCACTCAGCAGCAGGGAGGCAGCAGTGGCAGAACGTTTCGACAGCCTCCTGAGCGAGACAATCGACGTTGAGACATTCGTAGGCGTAGAACGCGGAAAGGGACTGCTCGACATTTCCTTCATCCCCGTCCGCCGTTGCGGAGGCCGGTACGAGAAACTCATCAGCGCACAAATCGTCATCAATGCCAACCCAAGCCAAAGGCACAGCATGCGCAAAGCAGGAGAAGCTGCAGGCGAGTCACGCTATGCGGCAAACTCCAAGCTGGCAAGCGGAAAGTGGATAAAAGTGAGCATCCAGGAAGACGGACTCTATCAACTCTCCCGCAACACGCTGAAGAAGATGGGCTTCAGCAATCCCGAAAACATCCATCTCTACGGCTATGGCGGACACTTGCTGCCCGAACTTATCCGCGAAGGCACACACCACGACGACCTCGTCGAAGTGCCTCTCTACTATAACAGCACTACCGACAGCTGGATCTTCTGGGGCAACGGCCTTGTCCATTGGACAGAAGACACACGCATATCCAACGTCTTTGCTCGCCAAGCCTGCTACTTCTTGACACAAGAGGATAGCCCTTCTGTCATCGAGACCATTGCGTCCCTCTCCTCCGAGCCTTCCAACACCTACACAACAACAAGGGCACACACCCTCTACGAAAAGGACGAGTTCGCATGGCACCCCATCGGACGGCATCTCTTCGACGGAGAGAACTATGCCAACAACAACTCGCACACCTACAACCTCAACGCCATCGACCCGGCAGGAAGAGGGAAACTGACCATTGTCTTCACAGGCTCGGAAAACTCCACCAACACGGTAAGCGTCAGCATCAACGGGACTACCAGCGGCGCCTTCAGCATACAGCCGCCCGGAGACTACATCTTTGCCACAGCCACCACACGCAACTTCGACCTGAGCGGCATAGAAACGCCTGCCGCGCTCAAGGTTAACCTTCGCTCGGAAGCCGGCAAGAAAGCACGTCTGGACTATCTTGCCTACAGCTACGACCGCAAGCTAAGCACGACGGCAAAGGGATTCGTTGACTTCACATCCGACACCAGAGGCGCCGCAGCATTCAACATAACAGGACCCAACACAAAGGTCATCCGCACAGGCAGCATCGACGTGAAGGACGCCTTGGTTGAAGGCACACAAGAGGGCGACACGTATCGCATCCGAGTAAACAACGGCTTACAGCACTTTGTGGCCTTCAACACAGCCCTCAACTTCCCTGAACCCGAACTCGTTGGAAACGTTGAGAACCAAAACCTTCACAGCCTCGACAGCCTCGACATGGTAATCATCATTCCCACCAGCGGCAAGCTTCGTTCCGAGGCACAACGTCTGGCCGATGCCCACATGCAATACGACGGAATGCGAATCGGCATCGTACGGGCCGACCAGGTGTACAACGAATTCTCCAGCGGCACACCAGACCCGACGGCTTACCGCCTCTTTATGAAGATGCTCTACGACAAGGTCAACGACAAAAGCTATGCTCCGAAGTACCTCCTGCTCTTCGGCGACTGCGCTTGGGACAACCGTATGTACTCCTCTACATGGCGCACCAGCAACCCCGACGACTTCCTTCTCTGCTACGAAAGCGAGAACAGCTTCAGCGACACGAAAAGCTATGTCATGGAAGACTACTTCGGGCTGCTCGACGACGGCGAGGGATACAACCCCATTCGCGAGAAGAGCGACATCGGCATCGGACGCTTCCCTGTCAGACAGGCAACAGCAGCCAAGATCATGGTGGACAAGGCTATTGCCTACATGAGCAACCAGAACGCAGGTCCCTGGAAGAACCTTGTCTATATACTGGGCGATGACGGAGACGAGAACGAACACATGAGGTATGCCAACAACGTGGCAGAGAACATCATCTCCAAGTTCCCCGAGATAGAAGTACATAAGATTATGTGGGATGCCTACACACGTGTCAGCACGACGAACAGCAACACCTATCCCGAGGCAGCCAAGCAGATAAAGAGGCAAATGAACGAAGGTGCGCTGGTGATGAACTACACCGGTCACGCCGCCGCCTACGGCTTCAGCCACGAGTTCGTGCTGCTGCGAGAAGACTTCGAGACCACCAAAAGCACAAAGCTGCCCTTATGGGTGACTTGTGCATGCGACGTCATGCCTTTCGACTCACATGTCGGCAACATCGGCGAGACAGCGGTGCTCAACCCGACGGGCGGTGCCTTGGCCTTCTACGGCACTACACGTACCGTCTTTGCAAGCCAGAACTACAACATGAACCGCTACTTCATGCAGTACCTCTTTGCCAATAATGCCACAACCGGAAAGCGTAACCGCATCGGCGATGCCATTCGAATGGCGAAGAACAGCATCATCAGCGACGGACGCGAAGCCGGCTATCTGGAGAACAAGCTCCAGTATGCTTTGCTCGGCGACCCTGCTTTGATAATGGGTAACCCCTTGCAGCACATCGTGGTAGATAAGATCAACGACAAGGAAGTCGATGGCTCGGACATTCCCCTCAAGGCAGGCGAGCGTGTCAAGCTCACAGGGCATGTGAAGAAAGCCGACGGCACAACGATGACTGACTTCAACGGCATCGTATATACAAGGCTCTTCGACAACAAGGAAACCATCGTTTGCCTCAACAATGCGGGAGCCACAGAGCCGTTCACCTTCACCGACCGCAACGCGATGCTCTACGAGTCGCAGGACAGCGTGCGCAACGGCGTCTTCAGCGAAGAGTTTATCATCCCCGTTGACATCAACTTCAGCAATCAGGCCGGCCGCCTTGTCTTCTATGCGATAGACGCTGCCAATGGCTTTGAGGCCAACGGTTACAACGAGGACATTCCGCTGGGCGGCATAATCGAGAACACCGACTTCGACAAGGACGGTCCCGAGATATATGCCTACCTCAACGACGAGGAGTTCCAGAACGGCGGCACAGTCAACGCCACTCCGCTCTTCGTGGCACAACTCACCGACGCCAGCGGCATCAGCACCAGCGGCAACGGCATCGGGCACGACCTCTCGCTCTGCATCGACGGAAAGAGCGACCTCACATACAACATCAACGAGTTCTATACGCATGAGTTCGGCGACTTCACTCGCGGCACAGTTGCCTACAACATTCCGCAACTCGAGAACGGTCCGCACAGACTTACCTTCCGTGCCTGGGACGTGCTGAACAACACGAACCAGACAAGCCTTGACTTCGTGGTGGACGACGGCATGGCAACCAACATCGTACGCCTCATGGCAAGCCAGAACCCTGCCATAAACTACACCAACTTCATGGTAAGCTACGACCTGCCCGGCAGCGCTTGCGACTTTGTCATCGAGGTGTTCGACTTCTCGGGCCGTCGCATATGGATGCACGAGGACAGCACGTCGGGCGAAGGCGGCATATACACCGTCACTTGGAATCTTACTAACGGAGCTGGAAAGAAAGTAGATACCGGCATCTATCTTTATCGTTGCAGAATAAGGTGCGGACAGAGCAAATGGACCTCAAAGACACAAAAAATCATGGTGCGGAACAATAAATAAGCCCTCTACTCAGTTATTATAGAGTATGAAAGCACGTAGAATCATCCGAATCATGCTGCTGCTCATCGTATGTGGCAGTGGAGCTGTCCTTGCTCAGGACAAGCAGAATATGTTCAACCCCGTGAACACCAGTGTGACATCTCTGGCCATTGCCCCCGATGCCCGTGCAGGTTCAATGGGCGACATCGGCGCAGGCACCGAGGCAGACATCTATTCGCAGTACTGGAATCCAGCCAAATATCCCTTCAACGTAGCACGTGCCGGCGTCGGCATCAGCTATACGCCGTGGTTGCGCAAACTGGTGAACGACATCAACCTTGCTAACCTGACCGGTTTCTACCGCATAGGCAATTACAGCGCCGTACACGCTTCGTTGCGCTACTTCAGCCTTGGCGACGTCTATCTGGCCGATATGGACGACATGACCATCCGTCCCTACGAGATGGCTATCGATGCAGGCTACAGCCGCATGCTCAGTGAGACGTTCTCTATGGCCGTCAACCTGCGCTTCATTCTCTCCGACATCAAGTACGACTACACCGCCGAGAGTAGTGCAGGCAAGGCTTTTGCTGCCGACATCGCCCTCTATCGCTTGGGCTACTTCATGATGGCCAACCGCGAATGCAGCTTTGGCTGGGGTGTCAACATCAGCAACATCGGTTCGAAGATTTCCTACGGCGGAAGCGACAACTCCGAGTTCATCCCGACGAACTTGCGTATTGGTTTCAACTTCACCGTGCCTTTCAACGAGTACAACAAGTTCAGTCTCGGCATGGATATCAACAAGTTGCTTGTCCCCACCTACCCCATGAAGAAGGAGGACGAGGCTGACGAGGACTACGAGGAACGCGTGCAGAAGGACTACTACGATGTGTCGTCTATTGCCGGCATCTTCAAGAGCTTCGGCGACGCGCCCAACGGCTTCAAGGAGGAGATGGAGGAGATTCAGTGGAGCATCGGTGCCGAATACACCTACAACGACCGCTTCATGCTCCGTGCCGGCTATCACCACGAAGCTGCAAACAAGGGTAATCGTAAGTACTTCACCGTTGGTGCAGGCTTCCACATGAGCGTCTTCACAGTCGATGCCGCCTATGTCTTCTCTACCGCACAGAGCAATCCTCTCGACCAGACCATGCGCTTCTCGCTGGGCTTCGACTTGGACGGCATGCGCGACCTCTTCGGCAAGATGAGACGCAGATAAAGACATTTACTATTTAACTATTTACGATTTACGATTTATTTACGATTGAACTATTGAGTTATTTATAGGAAGCAATAACTAAATCACTAAAAAGTCAATAAATAGTAAATCGTAAATCGTGAAATCGTAAATAAAATGATAAGGGTTGGTTTTGGTTTCGACGTCCATCAGCTTGTAGAGGGACGCGACTTATGGCTGGGCGGCATACGCTTCGAGCACTCGAAGGGCCTGCTCGGACACAGCGATGCCGACGTGCTTATCCACGCCATTTGCGATGCCTTGCTTGGCGCTGCAAACATGCGCGACATAGGCTATCACTTCCCCGACAAAAGCGACGAGTTCCACAACATCGACAGCAAGATTCTGCTTCGCAAGACGGTGGAACTCATAGCCACCAAGGGCTACACCGTTGGCAACATCGATGCTACGGTTTGTGCCGAGCGTCCGAAGCTGAAGGCCCGCATTCCTGAGATGCAGCAATGCTTGGCCGACGTGATGGGCATCGATGTGGATGCCGTTTCCATCAAGGCCACGACGACCGAGAAGCTTGGCTTCACGGGCCGCGAGGAAGGCATATCGGCCTACGCAACCGTGCTCATCGAACAAAATCCCCTCTAAAACTCCCCGAAGGGAGACTTATTGCCGCGAAAACTCTCCCCCTCGGGGAAGATGAAGAGGGGGCAAAGTGCGTTTCTTTGTGCGTAACAACATTTTTTTTGCCTCAGATTTGGCAGGAATAAAACAAAATCCATATCTTTGTGAACAATTATGTATCATTTAGGATAATGTATCATTCAATAAACCAACAATTATGAAAAAGTTCCTCACATCAATGGTTTTGCTTGCTGCAATCGCAGTAATGCCTGTAGGCGCACAAGTTAAGTTTGGCGTAAAGGGCGGTCTGAACAACTCGAACATGAAGATTAACTACGAGAATCTCAAGAACAAAGGCAGCTACGGATGGTTTGCCGGCCCTACGATTAAGGCCCTCATCCCTATCGGCAATCTGGGCATTGGAGCAGACGCAGCCGTGTTCTACGATATGCGTCGAGCCAAGACTGAGATTGATGGCGTCGAGTCAACCATCAAGCAGCAGAGCATCGTCCTTCCGATTAACGTGCGCGCCAACTTCGACATCGTCAAAGTCTTTGGCATCTACGTGGCAACCGGCCCGCAGTTCGGCTTCAACGTGGGCAAGAAAGAAGTTGACTTGGATAGCTTCTCTTCCATCAAGAACCACTTCCAAATCAGGAAGTCGCAGTTCTCGTGGAACATCGGTGCAGGCATCATCATCGCAAATCACTTTGAACTCGGTGCCACCTACAACCTCGGCATTGGCAGGACGGGCGAGGTGAAGGACATGACCACCGATGAGATTCGCGACACACCCAAGCAGAAGTCGTGGACCGTCTCGGCAGCCTACTACTTCTGAACCATTTGACAAATTGTCATCTTTTTACCGATTTTGCTTACAGGCGCATTTTGGACAGACCTCCAATTTGCGCCTGTAATCGTCTTTACCCACCCTTTGGACCACTGAACGGGAAAATGCGCTCAAATCGAATGCACGTTGAAACAGAAGGGGTTACAAAAAGCTTCCGACAGAACGAAACGGAGAATTGAAATCTCCACATGGCAAAACGAGGCTTTTCCCTGCGTTTTTGCACACTTTTTAGCGCAACGTTTTCACGGAAAAGCCACGCCATCTTTTCAAACACTCCGTGGAGTGTTGGCCTACACTCCACGTTGCATCGGACAACCCGGCACGGAGCATCGGCCAAAACGGCGTTTTGAGTCGGTTTTCGCTCCACTTTTCGAAGTGTGCAAAAACTGACAATATGAAAGCAAATGGGCAAAATAAACGACAACGTGTCTGCTCGGCGAACCGGACAGACACGTTGCAGAAGAACACACTTTACTTTATGTTCGGAGCCTCGAGGCCAAGACCTTTCTTCTTGTCGACGACCTTCAGGACAAATCCGAGCAGGAGGGCTGCTACGCCGAGGCAAGCCAGCATGATGAGCGGAGCTGTGTAGTTGAACTTGGTCGGGTCGGTCACTCCGGGGTTTGTGGCGTCGAGCACCTTGCCGATGAGCAGCGGGAAGAGCCACAGACCTATGTTCTGAATCCAGAAGATGAGTGCGTAGGCCGAACCTATCACCTTGGCATCCACCAGCTTGGGCACGCTGGGCCACAGCGATGCAGGCACGAGCGAGAAGCTGCTTCCCAGCACCAGAATGGTGATGTAGGCAATGGCAACGCCGCCTACGGCCGAGTCCTTGAACAGAGGCAGCACGAAGGCAAAGGTCAGATGGCAGAAGATGAGCAGCAGCGAACCGAGGATGAGCATCGTGGCAGCCTTGCCCTTGTGGTCAACATAGCTGCCCAGGATGGGCGTGATGAGCACGGCCAGCAGCGGGAACACCGCGAAGATACTCTCGGCCGACTGCCGCATGAAGCCCATGTAGCAATAGGTCACGAGGGCGATGATGCTGAGGCAAAGCAAGCCGTACTTAGCGCCTGACTTCTTCTGGAAGTTGCTTGCGAAACCAGTTGCCGCTACGAACAGCATGATGACGTACTGAATGATAGTGACGCTTTCGCTGGCCCAGAAGGAATCAGCATCGGGGGCCACGAGCGTGAGGTTGCATTGGAGCATGTTGACGGCGTACTTCTGGAAGGGGAAGATGGCGCTGTAGTAGAGCACACAAAGCAGGGCCACAAGCCAGAAGCCGCTCGAGGTGAGGATTTGTCCCAAGTCGCTGATCTTGAAGGGGTCGTCTTTCTCCTCGGCTTCACCAGTCTGTGCGTCGAGTTTGCTATCCATGAAGAAATAGACAACGCTCATAATGAGGGCGATGCACATCAGCACTACGCCGAAGGCAACCGAGCGGCTGACGCTGACCTGGCCGCCCAAGCGGGCGAAGAAGGGCGAGAAAATCATGCACGTTGCCACGCCGAGACGGGCCAAAGCCATCTCGCTGCCCATTGCCAAAGCCATCTCGCGGCCCTTGAACCACTTGACGATGCCTCGGCTGACGGTAATGCCGGCCATCTCGCAGCCACAGCCAAATATCATGAAACCGCAGGCGGCGAACTTGGCAGAGGCGGGCATCCCTGCATAGAAGGGCGACACGCCCAGCTCGTCGAACACGGGAATGTAGTTCAGATTGTTGGTGAACCATGTCTCAAGGCTGCTTCCATAGAAGCTTTCGCTCACGGCATACCACTTGATGACGGCACCGATGAGCATGACGGCCGTAGAGAGAAGCATCGTGAAGCGCACGCCCATCTTGTCGAGAATGATGCCTGCGAAGATGAGGAAGAAGGCAAAGACGTTGAGGAAGACCTCGGAGCCTTGCATCGTGCCGAAGGCCGTGGAGTCCCATCCCCTTGTCTCTTGCATCAAGTCCTTAATGGGGGAAAGGATGTCCATGAAGATGTAGCTGCAGAACATGGCAAGCGCCAAGAGCAGCAACGCCGTCCAGCGCATACCGGCGCTGTCGCGGAGAGTCTTTTGAATTGCTTGGGTCATAGTTTGTTTTTCTTTATTATGGTTTTCCTAGGATGTCCTAGGAATTTCTAGGATTTCCTAGGCATTTCTAGGATTTCCTAGGATTTCTAGGATTTCCTAGGTTCAATTAAATTGTTTCAGCCAGCGGTCGAGCCATGCGAAGTAAGTCCTTTGCCAAAGGATTCCGTTTTGGGGTTTGAGCACCCAATGGTTCTCGTCGGGGAAGATGAGCAGCTGGGCTTCGATGCCTCGCATGCGGGCTGCATTGAAGGCCGACATGCCTTGGGTGGCGTTGATGCGGTAGTCCTTCTCACCATGGATACAGAGGATGGGCGTATCCCACTTATCGACAAAGCGATGCGGGCTGTTCTCGTAGGTGCGGCGGGCGCGTTCCGTCTGGTCTTTGTTCCAGTAGGCATCGTCGTATTCCCAGTTGGAGAACCAGTTTTCCTCTGTCTCGGTGTACATTGCCTCGAGGTTGAAGGCGCCGTCATGCGCAATGAAGCACTTGAAGCGGCCTTCGTGATGACCTGCCAGATAATAGACCGAGAAGCCACCAAACGAGGCGCCGACGGCTCCGAGGCGGTCCTTATCGACGTACGGAAGGTTCTCCACGGCATCATCTATCGCGGAGAGGTAGTCCTTCATGCATTGTCCTGTCCAGTCTCCGCTGATTTCCTCGAGCCATTCCTGCCCGAAGCCCGGCACGCCGCGACGGTTCGGAGCAATCACTACATAACCCTGCGAAGCCATGATCATAAAGTTCCAACGGTAGCTCCAGAACTGACTGACAGCACTTTGCGGACCGCCTTCGCAGAAGAGCAACGTGGGATATTTCTTCGAAGCGTCAAAATGAGGAGGCAGAATCACCCAGGTCAGCATCTCCTTTCCGTCGGTGGTCTTCACCCAACGCTGTTCGACGCTGGGTTTTGCAAGCTGGTCCAGAATGTCCTTGTTCACTTCGGTCAGCTGCTTTATCTGTAGCCCCCCTACGTTTTCTTTGAAAGTGGGAGCGTCGAGACTGTCTGTCTCCTCCCCCTCGGGGGAGGTTGGGAGGGGGCTGTCCCCTGGTGTTACGGCATAGAGGTCAGCAGGAGCCGTAAAGCTATGACGTTCAGCAAGAATCTGCTTTTCGCCAAGCATTTGGAGAGAACCAAAGTCGGCCCAGTCGTTGGAGAGTTGCTCTACGACACCTTCCAAGTTCGTCCTGTAGAGGTTCTCCGTGGCGTGCCATACTGCTATAAAATATAATGTATAGGAATCAGGTGCCCAGCAGAAGTCATCGACGCTGGAGTCGAGGCTCTCTGTGACGTAGGTCTTGGTGCCTTCCTTCAGGTCGTAGATGCAGAGGCGCTGGCGGTCGCTCTCGTATCCGTCGCGCTCCATTGAGAGCCAAGCCACGTAGCGTCCGTCGGGAGAGAATTTCGGATTGAGGTCATAGCCGACGTTGCTGTCTTTCAAGTTCGTGTTGATGAACTGGTCCTTGAGTGTCTTGGTGGGATTGCAGATGTGGTCGGGACTGTCAACAAAGCCTCCATCGGGCACGACGTCGAACTCGCCGCAGTTCTTGCAGAGGTTCTTTGTCTTGCTCATGTCCTTGCTCTCCGCGTCATAAAGAAAGATATCGGAGTCGGTCGAAATGCTGTAATCCAGGCCGGTCTTGCAGCGGCAAGTGAAGGCGATGAACTTCGAGTCAGGACTCCAAGCCAGTTGTTCGATGCCGCCGAACGGTTCCATCGGGCACTCGTAGGGATAGCCGTCGAGGATGTCGGTCTGCTCTGTGGCGATGGCATCGCCACTTACTGAACATAGGAAGGGATGCTGGATGCTCTCCACATAGTGGTCCCAATGGCGATACATCAGGTCGTTCACCACGCGACCGGTCGCTTTGGGCAGGTCTTCGGGGTTCTTCTGGATGATTTCATTGAAGTCGATGCTCTTCAAGAGGATAGCCTTCTTGCCATCAGGAGCGAAGAGGAAGCCCTCGACCTTGCCTTCGGTCTCGCTCATTTGCTTGCGGCCGTTGCCGTCAAAGCCCATCTTCCAAACCTCACCCTCACGGAGGAAAGCGATGGTCTCGTTGTCCAGCCATTGCACGTCGGTCTCGTTCTCGGCATCGGTTGTCAGTTGTCGTTGCTCGCTGCCGTCGGCGTTCATCATCCAAAGGACTTGGTGGCTCTTGTTCTCCCCCACGCTGTAATAGCCCATCTGGAAGGCGATGTGCTTGCCGTCGGGCGATGCCTGATAGCCACCGATGCGGCTCATCGCCCAAAGAGCCTCAGGCGTCATCAAGTCGCTCTCGAGCTGTACGGTTTGCTTCTCTATGTTCACTTTGTCGCTTTCCTTTTGTGTACCGCAAGACATGAGTAATAATGAAAGAATGAAAAAATGAAAGAATGAATGGTTATTGCGTATCATCTTTAATCCTTAATCTTTAATCTTTAATCAATTATCTTCGTTTCGCCTGTTCCTGCTGCATCTTCTGCAGGGCTTCGAGGCGTGCCTGCAAGCCCGACACCTTCTTGGGGTCGTTCTTGTGCTGCTCGTGGTATGCCTCAAGGCCGGCAAGGAGCTTCTTGTCGTCGGTTGACCAACGCAGATACCACATCGTGAGGATGCTGATGAGGCCCGACACGAAGTAGTAGTAGCTCAAGCCGCTGCTGTAGCCGTTGAACATGAAGAAGAACATCAACGGCATGAGGTACATCATCCATTGCATCATCTTCATCTGCTGCGCCTGTTCGCCTGTGAACTGGTTCTGCTGCTGGCGCATCGAAATCCAGGTGTTGATGAGGTTCGTCGCACTAAAGAGGACGCAGAAGATGCTCAAGTGGTTGCCGATGAGGGGCAGGTCGGTGCTCCAGCGGATAAGGTCGTCATAAGCAGAGAGGTCGTCGGCCCAGAGGAAGCTCTCTCCGCGAAGGTCGATGGCGTTGGGAATGAAGTTGAACAATGCAATCCAGATAGGCGCCTGTATGAGCATCGGCAGACAGCCACCCATTGGGCTGACACCGTACTGGCTGTAGAGTTGCATCATGGCCTGCTGCTTCTGCATCGCCTGGTCGGGATTGGGATATTGCTTGGAGAGTTCGTCGAGCTTCGGCTTGAGCACACGCATCTTGGCACTGCTCATGTAGCTCTTCTTCTGTGTCGGCCAGACTGCCACCTTGACGATTACCGTCAGCAGGAAGAGGACAAGTCCCATTGGCAGACCGGCATGTTTGAGCCAGTCGAAGATGTAGAGGATAGACCAGCGGTTGATGAAACGGAATATCCACCAGCCTAAGTAAACGAGTTCGTCGAGGTCGGCATCCGAGCCGTAAGCTGTCATCTTGCTGTGGTCCTTGAGGATGTGGAAGTCGTTCGGGCCGAGGTACAGCTGTAGCTTCGTCGGCTTGTTGGCATCAAAGTCAATCTGTGCTGCGGCCTCGTACTCTTTCAAGAGACCAGCAGCGTTATCGCCACTGGGCTGTGTTGTGGAGAGCGTGGCCTTCGTCATAGGCTTCTCGGCAATGAGGACGGCGCTGAAGAACTGGTTCTTGAAGGCAATCCACTCGAGAGGTTCCTCGATGTCCTTGGTTTCGTTGCTCGTCTCGGCAAGGTGCTTCACGCTCTTGTCCTGACGCTTGTAGGTGAGGGAGCTGTAGCGGTTCTCGAAGTCGGCACCCTTCTCCTGCTGCAGGACGGTGGCCTTCCAGTCGAGGAGCAAGGCAGACTGTCCAGGCATCGTCATGCCTTCCAAGCCCTGCGACGTGATGTCCATGTCGAGCATGTAGGCATCGGGACGAAGCGAGTAGCGCACCTGCAACTGCTTGCCTTCCTGGTTGACGGCGAAGGTGACGCTGTTGTCGGTCTGCTCGGTGACGTTGAACGTGAGGTCGGTCAGGCAGAGGTTCTCCTGCTTGAGAGGCAAGGTCAGCTTCATCGAAGCCTCTTCTTTGCCGAGAATCACGACATCGCCTTCTCTGCGACGGCTCTTGTAGCCGATGATTTCAGCGTCTTCCACTACGGCACCCTTGCTGTTGAGGTTCACTTTGACCTTATTGTTCTGAAGCGTGATGCGCTGTCCTTCGCCACTCAGCTGCGAGAAGAAGAGGGAAGAGCTGTCGGGAGACCCCTCTAAATCTCCCCTTAAAGGGGAGACTTCCTGCCCTGAGTCCTCTCCCTTTAAGGGAGAGTTAGAGAGGGTCTTTTCCTTTTCTACGGCTGCTATGCTGTCCCTTTCCGCCATAGCCGCAAGTTCTTCCTTGCTGGGCTGGCTGTACCAACTGAAACCGATTACGACGAGAGCAATGAGTATGAAACCTGTAATTGTGTTCTTATCCATATTTTTATTAATTTTGGGCGCAAAGATACGATTAAATTAAGAATTAAGAAAGAAGATTGAAGAATTATTGGCTTTAAGAAGAAAATTATGAAGATTGAATTATGAATTATGAATTATTTTATATCTTTGCACAAAATTTGAACAAATGAAGCGTATTGCATTACTTTTCTGCATCTGCCTGATGGCACTCGAAGGAAACTCAGCCGTCAAGGCGAAAGCCGATAAACGAGCCGTAGCGGCCGACTCTGTCAGCTTGCTGACAAACTACATGAAAGCCCTCGACGCGCTGGCTAAAGAACGCGACTCTCTGAATGCTGTTGCCGCTACACCAGTGCCCAACCCCTACTACTACCAGCTCCTTACCAGTCCGGCGCTCTACAGCTCGTCGCTCGAACAGATGCTGAGGCAGTCCGACACCAGCAGCAACGACCCGCAAATCCAGCGCCTCTATTCCGTCCGCAAGATGCTCTCGTCGCTCTACACACAAGCTCCGCAGCTGGTGACGCAGACAGAAGACGACATCAAGGCACAGGCAGCCATCCGCAGCGACGTGAACGATAAGCTCCAGGCATCCGACAAACTGGCCGACAAGGTGGCCGCTGCTACGCTGGCACCCGAAGTGGACGGAAACGTGGAGGTCATCACCCGACGTCCCAACTTCTGGAAGTTCTCGGGAACCACCTCGCTGCAATTTGCTCAGAACTATATCTCGGACAACTGGTATAAAGGCGGCGAAACCAACTGGATTGGCAATTTCGACCTCACATTGCATGCCAACTACAACGACCAGCGCAAGATAACCTGGGAGAACACACTCGATGCCCAACTGGGATTCCAAACCACAGAGACCGACGAAAAGCGCACTTTCCGACCGAGCCACAACCTGCTTCGCTACACCGGCAATGCCGGCTACAAGGCTTGGAAGAACTGGTACTACTCCCTCTTGGTCATCCTGCAGACACAGATTGCGCCCAACTATCAGAGGAACACCGACAAGATTACATCGAAGATTCTGTCTCCGTTGGAAATAACGATTGCCCCCAACATGAAGTACGAAATAAAATGGGGCAAGAAGCAGCAGTTCACGGGACAGCTCAACATTGCCCCCCTTGCCATGAAGATTGTGTATGTCCACGACGATGACCTCGTCAAGAACTTCGGCATCGACGAGGGGAAGCACCAGAAGACCACGTTCGGTCCCAACATCACCCTCAATACAACGTGGAAGATTTGCAAGCAAGTCACTTGGAACAACCGCATGTACTGGTTCTGCAACTTCGACTATAACATTTGGGAATGGGAGAACAACATCAACTTCACCATTACCAAACTCATCACCGCAAACCTCCACCTCTATCCTCGCTTCGATAATAGTAATAAGAACTACCGCTCCGGAAAGGAACACGACGGCACCTACTTGATGTTCAAGGAACTGCTCAGCTTGGGACTGACCTATAATTTCTGAGGCAATTACCTGTTTCGACCATGCTCATCAAATCAGCCGAATACCTTATCAGCAGTGCCCGTGTGGACCAATGTCCGCGGGGAGACTTGCCGGAGTTCGCTTTTATAGGGCGAAGCAATGTAGGCAAGTCCAGCCTCATCAACATGCTGACAGGCAGGGCTGGACTGGCCAAAACGTCTGCCACACCTGGCAAGACGGTGCTGATTAACTACTTCTTAATAAAGGGGCAAGGAGCAAGGGGCAAGGGGCAAGAGAATACCAACAAAAACCAAAGCAATCCTCCTGCACCTTGCCCCTTGCCCCTTGCTCCCCAAAGCAATCCTCCTGCACCTTGCCCCTTGCCCCTTGCCCCTAAAAACAATCCTCCTGCCCCTTGCCCCTTGCCCCTCGCCCCTAAAGATGCCTTCTACTTCGTTGACCTCCCCGGATATGGCTTTGCCAAGCGAGGACAGCGGCAAAGAGACGAACTGCAACGCATGATTTCGGGCTACATCCTTCGTCGCGAACAGATGATGAACCTATTTCTTCTTATCGACGCACGCCACGAACCGCAACGAATCGACATGGAGTTCATCCAGTGGCTCGGAGAGAACGGCATACCCTTCAGCATCGTCTTCACCAAAGCCGACAAACTCTCGAAAGGAAGGCTTGCAGCAAACATCAAGCACTACCTCGACGAACTCTCGAAGCAGTGGGAAAAACTGCCCCCCTACTTCATCACCAGCAGCGAGACACGCCAAGGTCGCGACGAAGTGCTGGGGTACATCGACGAAATGTTGAAAAGCCTCCTCTAAATCTCCCCCTAAAGGGAGAGACTTCAGCCCCTTCAGACCCCTCAGACCCCCTCTAACTCCCCCATAAAGGGGGAGAACTCCCTCTCCCACGGGAGAGGGTTGGGGAGAGGCTTTTCAACTTTGTTTCTGTGTCTCAAAATCCCGTGTTACAAATGTTACAAATGTTACAAATGTTACAAAACGCCCTCAGTCTTTGTCCTCTCCCTCTTTGCTATTTGCTATTATATTCAACTTTCGCATGTAGGCTGGCATACAATCTGTCATGTGATAATCAAACACAAAGACTCAAAGTCACAAAGTAATACCCCCGCTGAAGAAGACACAAAAGACCCCCTCTAACTCCCCCGTAAAGGGGGAGAGGGTCTGTGTCTTTGTGCTTGGTTATATCACTAAGTACGACCCTTCACAGTATTCTCACTCGCACATGGCACACGGACCACTCTCTTAGCACGCTAACCGCTTAATATCGGTACGTTGGCTTGGCATACTTGGTGGACTTGGCGCGATGGCTTCTCGAATTTAGCACGTTTACTTGGTGAACTTGGCACGTTAAATTGGCAAAATTGGCACGTAGATTTCGTAAACATGCTTGAAATCGACGAAAAATAACAGCAAACAACTAAAAGAACTTCATGGGCAATTACATGGCAATTATATGTTAAAGATAGAAACACTCAAAGGCACTTGCCAAAAGTTGTATATGGTAATCCAAAAGTGTACCACCCCTAATAATCGAAAAGTGTACATCTAACTCCTCATAACACCCTCTCCCACGGGAGAGAAAATGGGAGAGGCTTTTTCTGTGCTTTTAGATGTAGAAAATTTGTGGTTATAGATGTTAGATGATATCCGATAAATCCGTGGATATATTATTATGTGTTTTTCGTGGTTTTAGATGTGGAAAAAATCTTTCTGCTTTCTGTGTTTTCCGTGTGAGATTGATACCTCACTCCTTGCCCCTCCCCCAGAGGGGGGGGGATGGGAGGGGCTTTTTAGCGGACGTTATACAATAAAAGGAGGGCGTTTTACGTTATAGTAAAGATACAGACAAAAGAAACCGATAACCAAAACAATCGATAAGTATGAGAAAATTCTTTTTAAGTATGGCTCTTCTGCTGGTGGCAGGATGTGGCTACGCACAGGACATCATGGGCAAGTGGCTTACTGAAGCCGGCGACGCTCAAGTGGAAATCTATCAGGCCGGCGACAAGATAAACGGTAAAATCGTGTGGCTGAAGAAGGGGCCTGAGACGAAGGACGAACACAACAGCGACGCAAAGCTGCGCGAACGAAAGCTCATGGGAGTCAACATCCTGAGCGGACTGAAGAAGAAGGAAGATAAGTGGGAGGACGGAAAAATCTACAATCCCAAGAACGGCAAGACCTACAAGTGCAACATCTGGCTCGAAGGCAAACAACTGAAAGTCAGAGGCTACATCGGGTTCCTCTACGAGACCCAGACTTGGAACCGCAAGTAGAAAGCCCCATACTTTTGAGGCTGCGTCATAATTAGCAACTACAACGGATTACACGGATTTTACGGATAAAAAGCCTCGCTGACAGTCAGCATGAGGGAAATCCGTCGAATCCGTTTAATCCGTTGTTTTATATCTCACACGGAAAGCAACACATTCTTATGAATTGTTACAGCACGACTCACGCTCCACATTGCTTCGGCCTACTCTCCGCGTTGGTTTGTCTGAGGAGTAAGTCCGCGGGAGCTTAAATGTTCTTTCCCATTTCGAAGGCTTCCTGCAGTTTAGGGTTGCCCTCAATCTCACGGGCATCGTTCACACCGCCACAGAAGAGTGTACCAGCCAAGTGGCTCTTGGGGTAGCAGTCTGTCCATCCCGTCAACCCGGTCTCGGCACGCTTCGGCGTCTCGGCCTCGTTCTCGGCTGCCGTAGAGAGCAGATAGACATCGCGGAACTGATAGTCGAGTTCGTACATGGCATTCATGCGGTCGATGAGCGTCTTCATCTGTCCGCTCATTTCGTAGTAGTAGATGGGTGTTGCCCAAGCCACAACGTCGGCTTTCAGGACTTTGGCCATGATGTCGTTCACGTCGTCGCTAATGACGCAACGTCCTAACTTCTGGCAACTTAGGCATCCTTTGCAGAACTGTATGTTCTTGTCTATGAGGGAGATTTTCTCCACATCGTTTCCTGCAGAGCGTGCGCCCTCAGCAAACTTGTCGGCCAACATGTCGCTGTTCGACCCGCGACGAAGGCTCGTTGAAATGACTATTACTTTTTTCATTCTGTCCGTCTTAGAGTTGAGAGTTTAGAGTTTAGAGTTTAGAGTCAGTTGGGAAGTGTAGAGTTGAAAGTTTTTTTTGTTTAAGGTTTAGAGTCAAACTCTCTCTTTCTTATTTCAATTACTTCCGCTTCGCTTCTCGCGCCCATAGGAGCGGTATTCGTCGAGCGGTATCTCAATGTCCGGTTCTACAAGCTTCCCCTCTTGACTAAGATGGAAACACAGGTACTTGATGTCGATACCTCGAGCGCGCCACATGCTTTCGTAGTAGGTTTGTATGGAGGTGGCGAGGCTGACTTCCTCTCCGCCGACTTCTGTTCCGTAGAGGTTGCGGGTTTTCACTTCTGGCACGATGCCGTTGACTTCGAGGAGCGCCTCGGTATAGGTGAAGAGGAAGTTGGAATCGGTCTTGAGATGGATAAGTCCGCCGTCGCAAAGGAACATGCGGTATCGGTTCAGGAAGTAGGTACTGCTGAGACGTTTAGTCACCTTCTTCATCTGTGGGTCGGAGAAAGTGAGCCATATCTCGCTTACCTCTCCGGGGGCAAAGAAACGCTGGATGAACTCGATGTTGGTACGCAGAAAACCAACGTTCTTCATGCCGCTTTGCAAAGCTTCTTTGGCTCCCGTCCACATTCGTGCGCCTTTGATGTCAACGCCGATGAAGTTCTTCTCGGGCATCTTTTTCCCAAGGCCAACAGTATATTCTCCCCTGCCGCATCCGAGTTCGAGGACGATAGGGTTCTGGTTGTGGAAGAAGTCCTCGTGCCAACGACCACGAAGCGGGAACTCCTCTTCCATCACAGCTGCCATAGGGCATTCTACAACGAGAGGATTCTCAGCCATCTCTGCAAACTTCGCAAGCTTTCCTTTTGACATAAAGACAATTTACAATTTTACTATTTACAATTTACAATTTATGTACAATTTAGTAATTTAGCCATTTACTTTCTCCCTTCCTCCCTTCCCCCTCTCCCACGGGAGAGGGTTGGGGAGAGGCTGTTTTCCCTCCCTTAGGGAGGGGTGGGGTGGGTCTTTCTCCCTCTCCCGCGGAAGAGGGATGGGGAGAGGCTGGATAGGCTGCTTTACTTATCGAAGTTGAAATGTGTGGTGCCTATGTTGTGGCCGTCGGCGAAGATGTCCACACGATAGTTGCCAGCACTAAGTGCCTCTGCCACATCCCAATATACCACTACGCTCTGCTCTTCGCCCGTGTATTCGATGTCCTTGCGGATGCTGTATTCGAGCTGTCGGTTCTCGTAGGCAAAAGTACCGCCCTTGGAGAGAACGTCGCCTGTGGGAGTGGTGATGCGAACATAGAGGCTGCGGATGCCTGTGGCTGTGGTGACGTTGCGGGCTATGTTGAAGCCGATGACAAACTTCTTGACATCCTTTATCTTCTTGGCAGCCTTGCCCTTCTTGTTGCGTCCTTCGGCATAGATGCCCGTTGCATCAAGCTGGCTGGCAATTGCCACCTTGTCGGAGAGCGATTCGTTTTGGCTCGAGAGGTTGGAGATGTGCTGTCGTGCCTGCTCATTCTGTGTCTTGAGGTTGGTGTTTTCCTGCGTCAACGCCTCGTTCATGCGATTGAGCGAATCAATCTGCAAGACATAGCTTCGCAAGACTTCGCGCAAGGTGGCAAGCTCTTTCTTCAAACGCATGATTTCGGCCGCATCGCTACTCTTGACGCGTCGCAACTCCTCGAGGAGTTCCTCGGTACGCTTCTGCTCTATTTCGAGCTGCTGAACCAACGAGTCGTTGTTGATTTGCGTCATCATCTCGTTGTACTGCATGGCGAACTGTTCGTACTCGTTCTCCATCTCGCGCTTGTCCATTTCGGCAAGTTCAAGCATTTGTTGGCTTTCGAGCATCTTCTCGCGCAGAGTATAAATAAGGAAGCCGACCACGGCAGCTACAAGGAGGGTCACGATGCTCAGTATAATCTTCGTTTTCTTGTCCATAACTTATCTGTTGTTTAGCATTTCGAGTGCAAAGGTACGAAGAAAAGTTGAAAAGTTGAAAAAATGAGAAGGAAAAGTGAAAATTCATGCTTTTGCTTGCATAGTTTTCTCTTTTTACGTAATTTTGCAGAACTATTACATGACACGAAGCCTATTATGGCTAAACACCAATAAGACTCATCAACGCTATGAACCTCTATCCCCAACTTATCCTCGACGCCCTTTCCACCGTTCGCTATCCGGGAACGGGCAAGAACATCGTGGAGATGAAGATGGTCGATGACGACATGCGCATCGCCGGCCTCAGCGTCTCCTTCACTCTCATCTTCGACAAACCCACCGACCCCTTTATGAAAAGCGTGGTGAAAGCAGCCGAAGCTGCCATTCATGCCTACGCCAGCAAGGATGCTGAAGTGGACATCAAGACTCGTGCCTTGCAAGCTCCCCGTCCCGACCTGCCCGACCTCTTGCCGGGTGTCAGGAACATCATCGCCGTCTCGAGCGGCAAAGGTGGCGTAGGCAAGAGCACGGTGGCCGTCAATCTGGCCGTCGCCCTGGCAAGGATGGGCATGAAGGTCGGCTTGCTCGACTGCGACATCTTCGGTCCCTCTGTGCCCAAGATGCTACGAATGGAAGATGCCCGTCCCTACAGCGAGAACATCAACGGACGCGACCTCATCGTGCCCGAAGAAAAGCTTGGCATAAAGGTGCTCAGCATCGGTTTCTTCGTCAATCCCGAACAAGGCATCATGTGGCGCGGCGGAATGGCAAGCAATGCCCTGAAGCAACTCATCGGCGACGCCAACTGGGGCGACCTCGACTACTTCATCCTCGACACGCCTCCCGGAACGTCCGACATCCACTTGACGCTCGTACAGACCATTCCAATCACGGGAGCTGTTATCGTGAGCACGCCTCAACAGGTGGCTTTGGCAGACGCCCGCAAAGGCATCGACATGTATCGGAACGAGAAAGTCAACGTGCCCATCCTTGGCCTCGTGGAGAACATGGCTTGGTTCACACCAGTTCAGCACCCCGACGAGCGTTACTACCTCTTCGGCAAAGAAGGCGTCAAGGCTTTGGCAGAAGAGATGAACGTGCCGCTCTTGGCACAAATTCCCGTAGTGCAGGACATCTGCGAGAGCGGCGACAATGGCACTCCTGCTGCCACCGACCCTGCCAGCATCACGGGGCAAGCTTTCATGCAGTTGGCTGCTCGCGTCGTCACAGAAACCGACAAGCGGCGAGCACAGCTTCCGCCCACTCAGATAGTTGGAGTGAAGAGTTAACATAAACCCACAACAGAAACACAATCAACAACATGAACTACATCAAATGCATACTCTGCATGCTGACATGCTCCCTGTCGGTCGTTGCTCAGAGCATGAGCGTACACCAAGGCGGAGAACAGTTGTACTTCAGCCTGAACGAAGTGGACAGCATAACATTCGACGCCACCCCAAACCTTTGGCAGAGAGGTAACACGAGCCTCCGTTTCTACTATGCACCCGGTTGGAACCAAACTGCCGACCCTGCTTATACGGAGAACCACGGCACCTATTCCATAACGCTCAACAAAGCCACCACAGCCCAATGGCAGGCACAGATGCACTTCATCACCGACCTCACCTCCGATGCCCACAACAACTACGGGTTCCGCATCAAGCTCCGTTCCAACAAGGCCGTCACGGCAACCGTCAAACTCTATCAGGACGGCAACGACAACCTCTATTACTTCGAGGAGCGCGTTCCCCTGAGTGCCGACGAGGACTGCATCTTCGAGCGGAACGACATGGCGGGTCTCGACATGAGCAAGGTCTGCCTCGTCCTCGACTTCGGCGGCAACAGAGCGGGCACCATCATCAAGGTGAGCAACATCCTGTTCACCGAAAAGGCATACGACTCTTCGCAGGACACGAACTCTTGTCCCCTACCCGACTACAAGCTTGTCTGGCACGACGAGTTCACATCTCGCATCATCAGCACAGTCCGCTGGACCTATCAGACAGCCGATGCCGGATGGGTGAACCACGAACTGCAAACCTACGTCAACGCGAAAAGTCCCAAGGGAAAGAAGGTGGCAGAGAGTTCGGACGGAACCCTGAAGATACACACGTTCAAGGAAGGCGACAAGATCTACAGCGCCCGCCTCTATGGAAGCAAGTCGCAGGGCTTCAAGTACGGCTACATCGAGGCTCGCATCAAACTACCTAAAGGCAAAGGCACATGGCCGGCATGGTGGATGATGCCCGTCAGCGGAGGCAGTTGGCCCGGTTGCGGCGAGATTGACATCATG
Source organism: uncultured Bacteroidales bacterium (assembly GCA_902776455.1). GTDB lineage: Bacteria > Bacteroidota > Bacteroidia > Bacteroidales > Bacteroidaceae > Physcousia. The sequence continues at coordinate 24,986 of CACYQI010000019.1, forward strand.
GAGGAAGTGGGCGTGGATGCCAACATCGTGTCGAGCAGCATTCATTGCCAAGCCTACAACCATCCGACGAACACCCAAAAGACTCATGCCATGACGTGTGTGGGAGCGGAAGACGGCTTCCACGTCTATGCCCTCGAATGGACGGAAGACTACATCCGCACCTTCGTTGACGGCACGGAACAACTCTACTTCGAGAACGACAAGCAGGGCAACAACGACACTTGGCCCTTCAACAAAGCCTTCTACCCCATCCTCAACGTGGCTTGGGGCGGCGATTGGGGCGGCTATGCTGGCGTCGATGAGTCGGCACTTCCGCTTACCATGGAGGTTGACTACGTTAGGGTTTGGCAGAAGCGGTGAGACAAAGCCTGTGGGTGATGCAGTCGGGAAGCTCTTCCTCGTAGTGCGTCACCATGACGAGCGTCTTGTGCGGCCGTTGGCAGAAGCACTTGATTATCTGTCGCACAAGCTCTCGGTTGCGGTCGTCGAGGCCGTGGAGAGGCTCGTCGAGGATAAGCAGCTCGGGGTCTTTCACGAAGGCACGGGCCAACAGGCAGAGCCGTTGCTCGCCGCTACTGAGCTGCAGGAACGAGCGGTCGGCCAATGCTTCCACTCCGAACACATGCATCCAGTCGAGGCACGTCTGCTTCTGCTCCGGGCGTGGACGGACATAAAGTCCGACAGAGTCGCTCAATCCACTTGCCACCACATCGATGGCCGGTATGTCCTTCATGTAGGCTCGGTGCATTTCGGGGCTTACGTACCCTATGTGTTTCTTTATCTGCCAGATGCTCTCACCCGTTCCACGACGATGGCCGAAGAGTTCGATGTTGCAGGCGTATGCTTGCGGATTGTCGGCACAGACAAGGCTGAGAAGCGTGCTCTTGCCCGAGCCGTTTGGTCCGCTCAAAGCCCATCGCTCGCCCTCGTGGACAGTCCAGTCGAGAGGTTGGAGAATGGTTCGGTCGCCATAGCGGATGCTGACATTTCGGAAGCGAAGTATCTCGCCGCCATCGGCCGGATAGAAGTCGGAAGCAGAGAGGTTGCGGGGAGGCAAGTCGGCTATCCATTGCTTTATCTCTTCGGCCAACAGCGGACGCGGCACAGCAGCATATTGCTTCCTGTATTCAGCAAGCGTCAGCTTCGGCAGCAAGCGCAAACCTTCTACGGGAAGGACGTGGGTGATGAAGTCGGGGATGTCGTCGCGTTTGCTCAGGACAAGGATGACGAGGATTTCCGTCTCTCGCGTCATCGTATCCAGCAGGCTTCGGAAGTCGCTTCGTGCCTGTGCGTCAAGCCCGATGAAAGGGTTGTCGAGGATGAGTACACGAGGACTCGTGGCAAGCGCTTTAGCCATTTGGAACTTGCGAAGCTCGCCGCTGCTGAGGGAGATGATTCGCTTTGAGAGTGAAGAACTAAGCGAGAAGAGAGAAGAGTGAAGAGTGAAGAGTGAAGAATTTGCTGCCGCACTATCTCTCAACTCTAAACTCTCTTCCGACTTGTCGCCTGAGCACCCACGGAGCGCAAGAACTCTCTTCCGACTTGTCGCCAGAGCACCCACGGAGCGCAAGAACTCTAAACTCTTAACTCTAAACTCTTTCTTCAGTAGTTCTCCTACTGTCGGCATGTCGTCGGCTATGTCGTGCTGGTTCCAGCGCTGCTGATAGTAGTACGTGCCGTCCTGCTCTCCATAGGAGTCGCGGAAGGAGATGTACTTCAAGTTGTCGCTGACGAGACGCGAACAGGTGGACGGGAAGTCGTAATGCACCTCGTTGAGTAGCAGCGGATAATGTCCGGTGAGGACTTCCACGAGTCGCGACTTCCCGGCAGCATTGTCGCCTACGATAGCAATCTGCTCGCCATTGTTTATCTCAAGGTTGATTGGTTCTGCCATTCGCCACAAAGGATGACGAGGCACACCGTTCTCTATCTTAATCATTGTATGTTATATATTCTAGTTTCTGTGGATCTGGTATTTGAATGAGCATTCGATATTGGCTCCAATTCAATTATGAACGCAGCGTGTTCCCAATTGGGTAAGTCCTGTAAAACTGGCGGCAAAACTTAAGTTGACGTTCTCCAAATCTACTTCCGTATTCCGGCTCTAATTCTTTCGCCAGTTTTTTATGAGATACGTTCCACCCCACCCCCTTACCCCTCCCCTTAGAAGGGAGGGGAGTCGCGGCGGAGGAGCCTCTCTCCGACCCCCTCCAAACCACCCGAGGGGAGGCTTTCTGCCGCGAAAAAGTCTCCCCTCCCCCTAAAGGGGGGCTGTAAATGGTTAAATCGCTAAATTGTACATAAATTGTAAATTGTAAATTGTCAAATTGTACATTACAGTACATTATTTAGGAGGCTTTCATTTATTTAACTCTTTCCTTATTCTTCTTTGCGAAGTCGGCCCAGCTGCGATACTTGTGGTCGGTTTCGGGCTTGCCCATCTGCAGGAAGTGGCAATAGGCGGCTCCCAGAGCATCGGTGGCATCGAGGAAGCGTCCCATCTCCTCCTTCTCTACGTGCAGCATGCGGCGGAGCATGTCGGCCACTTGTTCCTTGCTGGCATTGCCGTTACCCGTGATGGCCATCTTTATCTTCGCCGGAGCATACTCCGTGATGGGCACTTGTCGCTGAATGGCTGCGGCAATGGCTACTCCTTGGGCACGTCCCAGCTTCAGCATGCTCTGTATGTTCTTGCCGAAGAATGGGGCTTCGATGGCCATGCAGTCGGGCAGATAGCCTTCGATGATGCTGCAGACACGCTCGTGGATGTGACCGAGCTTGAGGTAAGGGTCGCCAAACTTGCGTAGGTCGATGACGCCCAAAGCAAGCATCTCCGCCTTCTTGTCCTGAACGCGAAGTACGCCGTAGCCCATGATGCTCGTGCCCGGGTCTATGCCAAGAATAATGCGCTCCATATCTTTTTTTGACTGCAAAAGTACAAAATAATTGTAAAAAACACTCAAAAGTGCTAAGAAATTATTAATAATGAACCACGAATTATGAATTATTTCGTACCTTTGCAAAGCAAAGAGGACTTCGTGACGCCACGAGCGAGCATTCTTCGCGACGACAGCGGCCTCATCGCCTTCGGAACAGGCCGACGAAACCTTCCGCTAAGGGCATCGAAAAATGCAACGTGGAGCGTAGCCCGATGCTCCGTGGAGAGTAGGCCGATTCTCCGTGGAGTGTAAGCCGATTCTCCGTGGAGTGTGAGCTTCCCCTCCTCTGGGTCACTTCGGATGCCTCACGGACAAGCGGCCTTCAAGGCAGCAGACGACTGTTGAAGTACACAATTATCGAACAGAACATAAAACATTAGTAAACAGAGCATAACAACACAAACAAAAAGATGAAAAGGATACTCTTTATTGCCATTGCAGTCTTTTCTATGGTCAATGGTAAATGGTCAACGGCTTCAGCACAGACGCAGAAACAGAAAGTGAATGTCAGCGAGGTTCAAGCAGTCGCTACAACAAAAGCAGAGAACTACGCAGAAATCACATTCGATACGCTTCGCCACGACTTCGGCAAGTTCTCGAAGAACGAACCGCTGGTGCGTTGCGCATTCCCCTTCAAGAACACCGGAACGGCTCCGCTCATCATCCATCAAGCCTTTGCCAGCTGCGGATGCACCGTGCCCACCTACACCAAAGAACCCATCAAGCCGGGCGAAAAGGGCGTCATCGACGTCACCTATGACGGCACAGACAAGTTCCCCGGCCACTTCATGAAGACCATCACCATCCGCTCCAATGCAGTCAACGAGGTCGTGCGGCTCACCATCGAAGGAACTATGGAGTGAAACAAAGTTGAAAATTGAAAATTGAAAATTGAAAAGAGGTTAGAGGTAAGAGGTAAGAGGTAAGAGGACACCTTTGCCCCCTCAGCATCCCAAACTATCCTCTAACCACTAACCACTAACCACAAGAAAAAAGTTAGGGCGGTAGCAAATTCTTCACTCTTCACTCTTCACTCTTCACTTCGCCGAAGGCGACATTCTATATGACTTGACCATGGACATCGCGAAACTCTTCTCCCTCCTCCTTCTCTTCCTCTTTGTCGGCAGACTGCCTGCCAGCGCAGAAGAGGATTGGAACCCCTTGGCACAAGAAGAAGCCATCGTGACAAGTGGCAACGCCCGCTTCACTATCCTTACGCCCCGACTCATCCGCATACAGTACAGCACAGCCGATGCCTTCGAGGACCGCGCCACCTTTGCTGTCGTCAACCGTCTGCTCCCCGTCCCAGCTTTCACCTGCAACGAAGAGGACGGCTACCTCGTCATTCGCACCGACTCGCTGACCCTGCGCTACAAGATAGGGGCGAGAATCCTCAAGCAAGCCAAGAACAGCAACGTGCTGGGCATCACCTTCCAGATGAACGGCCGACAGATACTTTGGTACCCCGGCAAGGACGACGCCCTCAACCTGCTTGGCACTCAGCGCACACTCGACGGCAACATCGGCGACACCCATCGCGTCTCCCTCGAAAAAGGACTCCTTTCGCGCGACGGCTGGGCCATCCTCGACGAGTCGCCGGCCACTCAGCGGGGCGACGGCAGCCGCAGCTTCCCCTTCGAAGGAAACGTCGATGGCATTCCTTGGATAGGGAAACCCCTCGACGCCAACGCAATCGACTGGTACTTCTTCGGCTACGGCCACCACTACGAGGACGCGCTCGGCGACTACGTCCGCATAGCCGGACGGCAACCCCTGCCGCCTAAATACATGTTCGGCTATTGGTACAGCAAGTATCAAGCCTACTCGCAAAGCGACGTCCAGCAACTCATCCGCGACATGGAGAACCGGAACATCCCCCATGACGTGCTGATGATAGATTGCGATTGGCATCAGAACTCATGGACCGGCTGGACGTGGAACAAATCGCTCTTTCCCAATCCCGCCACCCTTCTCGGCTGGATGCACACCCACCACACCAAGTCCGCCCTCAACCTCCATCCCGCCGACGGCATCGGCTCCAGCGACGACAACTTCGCCAAGATACGCAACGACATGGGCCTCGACGCAAGCGTCACCACGGTGCCGTGGCAACTGGAGGACTCCACTTTCTATCGCACCTTCTTCAAGAACATCATGCGCGTCCGCGAAAGGCAGGGCGTCGATTTCTGGTGGCTCGACTGGCAGCAAGACCTCACAAGCAAATACATCCCGGGCCTTGGGCAGACATTCTGGCTCAACCATGTCTTCTATAACGACATGCGGCTCCACCGCACCGACCGCCGTCCCGTCATCTTCCATCGCTGGGGAGGCATGGGAAGCCACCGCTACCCCATCGGCTTCTCCGGCGACACCTTTGCAACATACGGCACACTTCAGTTCGAAAGCTACGTCACTGCCACGGCTGCTAACGTCTGCTTCGGCTATTGGGGGCACGACGGTGGAGGCTACCTCCAACCCAACAACATCAGCACCGACCCCGAACTCGTGCTCCGATGGATGCAGTTCTGCGTCTTCCAACCCATCTTCCGCACACACGGCTCAAGCCAAAGCGGTTGCGAGCGACGCATCTGGAAGTTCAGCAACTTCGACCTCCAGAACGAAGCCTTCCAACTCCGCTACACCCTTATACCTTATATATATACAGCAGCCCGCTGCGCCTACGACACCGGCGTCTCCATCTGCCGACCGCTCTACTACGAATGGCCCGAAGAAAACAAAGCCTACTCCGTAGAAGACGAATACCTCTTCGGCGACGACATCCTCGTCTCGCCCATCTCCACCCCTTCCCGCAGCAACGGCACAAGCCAACGCTCCACATGGTTGCCCAAAGGCTATTGGTACGACATCTGCCGCTCCCGCATGCTCAGCGGCGGACGCACCATCACCGACGAATACGGCTTAGACGAGATACCCTTCTTCCTTCGCCTCGGCAGCATCATTCCCTGCAACCCTCCCCTCTCGCACATGAAGGAAGAACCCGCCTCCCTCGTCCTTTGGGTCATACCCGGAGACGATGGCGAAGGCACCCTCTACGAAGACCAGGGCGACAGCGAAGCCTACAAAGACGGCGAGTACGCCACCACCCGCTTCTCCCAAAGCCATACCTCCTCTGGCACCACACTCACCATCCATCCCCGCCAAGGCAGCTACGAAGGCATGCTCAGCGAGCGCGCATGGCAAGTCGTGTTCTTTGCGGCCGAAGAGCCGGATGTCGTCAGCATCAACGGCGAAAGAACCCACGATTGGATTTACGACGGACAGCTCCACCGCCTCACCGTCAACGTCCCCTCGCATCCCTGCACCGAGACCATCATCGTCAACTACAGAGACAAAGAGACAGGAATCAGGGGAATTGAAAGTGGAAAATGGAAAATTGAAAATGAAGAAGGAATTCAAAATGAAGGTCAAATCGTAAATAGTAAATCGTCAAATAGTAAATGTTTTGATTTAAGCGGCCGCGAAATGGTCAATGGTCAATGGTCAATGGTCAATGGTCAAATGCCAAAGGGCTTTTACATAGTCGGTAGCAAGAAAATCATAATCCCCTACAAGCCATGAAACGCCTCCTGCTCATACTTCTTTTCACCTTTCCATTTTCAACTTTCAACTTTCAGCTTTCCACTTTCAACTTTCTCTATGCTCAGGACATGTCGCGCCTCTGGGCAGTAGGCACAGCCGTGCCCGGTGGCATACAGGAACTGACACCCTTCCCCAACAAGCAGTTCAAATACACCGGCCGCCTCATCGAAGGCGGGTCGCTCACCTTCCGCAACATCGAAGCAGGTAAAGGCACCGGCTTGCGCTACATCAAACCCACCTACGAAGATGCCTATGCCGTGACAAACCCCATGCCCTTCACCCTCGCCCTCGACTCAGCCTCCAGCACATGGATCGTCCCCCTCACCGAAGACGTCTATCGCATCACCATCGACCTCAGCGCCAAGAAGCTCACCGGCGAACTCTTCCGTCCCTGGAACGAACTCTTCATCGTTGGTGGAGCCACCGAATGCGGATGGGTGACATACACCTTCCTGCCCTTCACCCGCGACGAAGACGAGGTCTGCGCTTGGGACTGGACAGGCCTTCTGCGCGAGCGGCAAGAGTATGGCGAACCACGCCGCTTCAAGTTCCTCGGACAGAACGCCTGGGAGCCGAAAGCCCTCCATCCCTTCTCGCAGGACGAAGACGTCCTCTCCAGCACCCAACTGCTCACGGGCGGCAGCGGCGACAACAAATGGAGCATACGCGAGGAAGGCTACTACCACATCCGCGTCGATGTCTTCCGCGAGACAGTCCAAGCCGAATACCTCGGCCCCGACCCACCCATGTTAAATGAAGAATTAAGAATGAATTTCGCCTGCGGCGTCGCCTCCGGTGAAGTGAAAAGGAGCCTCTCCCCAGCCCTCTCCCGCGGGAGAGGGAGAAGTCTCTCCCTTTAGGGGGAGATTTAGAGGAGGCTCTAAATAATACATAAATAGTAAATAGTAAATCGTAAATTAATTAGGGTGTTTTAACCATTAAATTAACAAATCTATGAAAAAGTACATTGCTGAATGCATCGGTACATTCGTACTGACATTCCTCGGTTGCGGAGCAGCCGTCAGTCTGAGTTGTGGAGCAGATACTGCTTCAGTAGTTGGAACAGCCATTGCCTTCGGTCTTTCCGTAGTAGCCATGGCCTACACCATCGGCGGCGTATCGGGCTGCCACATCAATCCCGCCATCACGCTGGGCTGTCTCGTCACAGGTCGCATTGGCGTCAAGGACACCATCGGCTACATCTGCGGACAAGTCGTCGGAGCCATCATCGCAGGCGCTGCCCTACTCTATCTCTATCCCGGTTCCGGTCTGGGAGCCAACGGCATCGGAGCAGGTTGTGCCGGAAGTGCGAGCATCGCACTCGTCGCAGAGATCATCCTCACAGCCCTCTTCGTGCTCGTAGTGCTGGGTGCCACCCACAAGACGAATGGTGCCACCAACAACTTCGCAGGCCTCGCCATCGGTCTCTCGCTGATTCTCATCCACCTCGTAGGCATCCACTTCACCGGCACGAGCGTCAACCCCGCCCGTTCCATCGGTCCCGCCATCTTCGCAGGCGGCGATGCCCTCGTCAACCTTTGGATCTTCATCGTAGGTCCCTTCGTAGGTGCCCTCGTAGCAGCATGCCTTTGGAAGCTCGTCGAGGTAAAGGAATAAGCACATCCATCATTGATACAGCAAGCCCCGAGAGCAATCGTCCCTCGGGGCTTGTTGCGTTAATTCTCCTTTGCGCTTGTTTTCCTGATGGTTTCGTGCTGAATTCACGCCTTGCGCAACATAGCCGTCTGCCTCACCCGTGGCAACGCCATCACCGCCCTGCTCAGCTACGAAGCCTACCTCGTCACCGCCGACGGAAGTTCGTCCGACAGCTTCATGCCCCGCGAAGAGTGACAGGTATCCTCCTAACGAGTGATAATGGTAATGAACCGCACCTACATCGTAGGTTTTGAAAAGGGTAATTACAAAAATGGAACAAAAGACAAGAAAACTTTATAATTATTTGCGTTGTATAAACAAAAAGTAATATATTTGCATTCGCATCGTCATAGATGTAAACATATTTGCTCGATTGCCTAAGAAATCACCACTCTAAGAAAAGAGAGCAACTTCACGTACAAATAGAGCCAACGCATAGGCGTAGGCTTTACCGTATTGTACGTGGGTTTGTGGTGAACCTCTTAGGCGTATGGCAAGAGTCCTGCGCCTTTTCTTTTTGAATCGTGCGTAGGCTAAATAGGAAGTATTATTTTAGTTTAACTATAGAGCCGAAGGGCAACGGCATATCATCGCCCATATAATATATGAAAAAAACAATAATTGTTTTGTGTGTCCTGTTCTTTACTGGCATTTGTTCTGCTCAAACTCCATTGTCGGTTTTAGGTATTAATCCCAATACAACAATGAAGGAATTTAATTTAGCATTATCTAAAAAGGGGGTTAGGCCGACACAAACTGCGGAAGGTCTTTATGAATACAAAGTGAAATATGCTGGCTATTCTAATTGTAGAATGGAGGTGAAATTTAATATCGGTAATGATTCCATTCTCAAAGTTACTATAGAATTTCCGCATGAATCGATTGCAAAAGACAAAGCTATATTTGAAAATTTGACTAAACAATTTAAAGATAAATATGGCAATGAAAGTGATTTAGGTGAAGCACTGATAAAGATAAAAGAAGAATATGAAGGACATCCAATAAGAAGGACTCGATATGAGAGGACATATGGGCAGATCAAAATTAACTATTGTGAGGTAAATTGGTATTTTGATGATGATGAATATGAGGACGGAGTTGAAGTGAAGTATTATACAAATGCAAAAGATGATTTCAAAGTATCCGTAAGTTCTGATATTTAACATGGAAATGAAAAGGTTACATTTATTGTCAATACTGACTATTTGTCTTTTCTTATGTAAGAGTATAAGTGCATTTGCGCAGGACAAATATTGCGTAAATGACATTAAGGGTATTTGGGTTTCGAGTTTAATGTATAATGAATTAAATGATGAGTATGACTTAATTCCAAGTGAAAATGTCATTAGTTTTGCCTTTACAGAAGGAAAGGGGAAGATTAACAATGAGAGGTATACGGGCCTGTATCGAATGATTAGTGATGGTCTCCCTAAGTTGTTATATTATTCTTTAGAGAACAATAAAGTGCAGTTCTATGATAGTTCGGATAATCCCTTATCATATTTTCTAGTCATCGAGACAGTGATTCCTAAAGTGTCAATGACTGCAACCTTGTTCCATAAAGATGGAACTAATACCCTTTCAACTAAGATGAAATTTCTGTATTACGATAAGAATCAATAGAGCCGATGGGCAAAGGCATGTCCCTAATACACTTCTTCTCATTTCATCATCCCCTCTACTTCTTGCAGAATTGAGGGGATTTTTCTTCTAACTTTGCGAACACACATGAAAAGATTCAGGCATCCCTGTGTTATTGCCTTTTATGACTAAGTGAAAGATATATAACGACTTATATGTCGAAGGCTCCGCAAGTAATTGTTGTACTTGCGGGGCTTTTTTTTGTCGTTTCCCGACTCTTTCTGAGTGAAAGAATTAGTCATTGGAACAAGAAAATGGTGTGTTTTTGAATAAAAGACTCTCACAAACATCTTATTTATAGTTGGTTAGATGTGCAAAAAATAAAAAGAATTCTTTTTTGTAGGTAAAAATGGCAGTGTAGCGTCTTGATTCTTAATTGGCTATGAAAATTGCTAAATACTTAACAAAGTATGGCTTTTTAGATTGCGAACAAATGCTTTACTTTGCGCCATCAAAGTTTTTTAAATGTAATAAAGTTATGGTACAATGTAATGTAAATGAACGTTTCAGCATCTTTCCCTGCGGATGGTGGAACGAAGCGAAGCAGGAGGCTTGTCCGCAGCAGCGGCCACAGCAGACACAGACCATCGATTGGGTCTATGAGTATATAATATCGGAACGCGCGCGTAAGCCGACGGAGGAGCTGCGGGCGATGATACCTACGGCTACGAAAGCGCAAAGGGACAACTTCAAGGTGCTCAATTTCGAGTATGCTACGTTCTCGGGTGTCTTCACCTATCGTGATGTAAAACATTTGGGGGCGCGTTCGTCCTACATCTGTCTCGACATCGACGGCTTGGGTTCGGGGGACGAGGCGCGTGACGTACAACATGCGTTGAGTGCCGACAAGTATGTGGAGACGGAGTTGTGTTTCGTCTCGCCATCGGGTAATGGCGTGAAGTGGGTGGTCAACTTGCCGGAGGCTGTAAGGAACATGCCTTTCCGCGACCAATGGTATGAAATGCGCAACCACCTTGCCTTCAACTACGGCCTCGTAGCCGACCCCGCGTGTAAGGATGTCAGCCGTGCGTGCTTCCTTCCGTGGGATAATGAGTGTTTTATTAACAGTAAATATAATGAACTTATCAAAAAACTTTAATTATGATTTATTCAAATTCTTTTACAGACCTTGAGCATTTACAGCTCGTGGCTGGTCGAATCAGCGAGGCTGGTATCGACATCACAAGTAAATTCAATGATTGGATGAGAATAACCTTTGCATGTGCTTCGCTCGGCGAGGCGGCCCGTGATAGTTATCACACCATCTGTAGTTTCTTTCCAAAGTACACCAGGAAAGAATGCGATGAGAAGTTCGACAACTGTCTTCAAACAGGACGAGGTGACATTACAATCGCCACCTTTATGCAAATTGCAAAGGAGCATGGTATTGACGTTTCGCTGCCGCGAGGGCGACGCCCGTTGAGCGAAGAAAAGCGCAAGGCGGAACACGCCAGCGTGATGAACGAGGTGAAAGACTATTTGCGGAAGAACCGCAGTTGGCGTCACAACACGCTGACGGGAAAAGTCGAGTACAGCGAGAACGGAGGCGGTTGGAAAGAAGTTGATGACCGCTTCATCGACACCATCCTTACGAGGCTTCGTGAACAAGGGCTTCCCGTTAAGGACAACGTCCTGCGTTCACTTGTCAACAGCGAAGACTTCGCACCCGACTACGCGCCACACCTTGAGTGGCTCAAGTCGCTCCCAACGTGGAATCCCGAAAGTGACCCCGATTACATCCACGACTTCTTCTTCGGTCACATGGAGTTCGGACCGATGGCCGACCTCGAACTCTACGACCTTGTCTTCCATCGATGGCTCGTAGCCGTCGTGGCTTTGTGGCGTGGAGAAATCGATGCCAACCCTATTATGCCCACTTTCTGTGGTTCGCAACAAATAGGTAAATCATTTCTCGCTTCACACTTATTACCTCCTTGCTTACAAGCCTATCAGACGGCCGTTAGCCCAAACGACCCCATAAACAAGGACACGATGTTAACACTTTCAGAAGTCCTGTTGGTAATCTTCGATGAGATAGCCATCAACAGCGACTCGAAGAGTAACACAATGAAGTTCCTCTTAACGTCAGGACAAATCAACCTTCGTGACGCATACGGACATTATCGTAAGTCACGTCCGCGAATGGCTTCGGTCATCGCGACAACGAACTACCATCAGTTCATACGCGAAACGGAAGGCAACCGCCGCTACATCGGAATCGACCTCGTAGGAACAAAGAACATCTACACCCATCCACTCAACTACGAAGGCGCTTATTCTCAAGCCGTTTATCTACTGGAACACGGCTACGAACCTAAGCCGACCTACGAGGAAAGTCAGTTAATCAGCCAGTACAATCGCCAATTCCTCTCGCCCAACGATTGTGAGGAAGCCCTCCTCACCTTCGTCCGCCGTCCAAAAGAAGGCGAAAGGTCAGAAGCCTACACCGCGGGCGACCTCTTGAGGGAACTCAATTACCAAGGTTTCCAAGGCAGAGGATTCAACAGCGTCAACATAGGCAAAGCCATGAAATCGCTCGGTTTTGAGCCGCGTAGAATCAATGGCTACAACAAATACCTTGTCGTTTTGGCCGACCCCGTCCGACAACAAACAGAACGACAAAACGATGCCATTATAGAGTAGCAATTTACTAAACGAAGTGGAAGAAGGTGAAGAAGGTTCTTAGGAGACATGAAAAAAAAATCCCTAATATACTCTTTTTTTCTGCAAGGTAGAAAAGGCATTTGTTTCATTACTTCTATCGAATTATCTCCACCTCCCCACTTACTAAAAGAAATCCTTTTTTTCGTGTGAAAATAATTGCCGATTTACTTGCGCAATTCAAGATTTTTTCGTACCTTTGTAACGTGAAAGAAGAGAACTTCGCGTGGATGAACGGCCGACTTCACGTGGACAATCCGACAACTTCACACAGAGAATTATAACACTATTTAAAAACACTTTTGCACCCGCTATCCTCTCCGCGGAATACAAAACTCCTCCCCATAGAGAGGGAGGTCGGGAGAGGGCTTTTATGATTAACTACAGCATC
>CACYQI010000020.1:0-37566 GCA_902776455.1 uncultured Bacteroidales bacterium
GATGCTGTAGTTAATCATAAAAGCCCTCTCCCGACCTCCCTCTCTATGGGGAGGAGTTTTGTATTCCGCGGAGAGGATAGCGGGTGCAAAAGTGTTTTTTAATAGTGTTATAATTCTCTGTGTGAAGTTGTCGGACTATCCACGTGAAGTCGGCCGTTCATGCACGCGAAGTTCTCTTCTTTCACGTTACAAAGGTACGAAAAAATCTTGAATTGCGCAAGTAAATCGGCAATTATTTTCACTCGAAAAGGAAGTTTTTTCTGGGTGTGCTATGGAGGGGGTTTTACCTCTTCCAAGAGCACGTCTGCGAGGTCGGTGTTGGCTGGGTACTGTTCGAGACGGGCGGAGATGGTGTAGCTGAGGCCTTGGGTGCTTCCCATCACTTTCTGCCACTTCTGGTAGGAGCCGCTGTCGGGGAAGATCGTCACCCATCTCCCTCGCAGGCATTCCACCTTTTCGGGTGTCAGTCCGCAGGAGCCGCCTGTTGCGAGCCAGAGTTGCTTCGGAGAGATGGCAGCCATGATGCAGGCTGTCTTCTCGCTCTCCACGAGGCAGACTTCCTTATCGGGATAGCTCGCGAGCAGATGCTCTCCGAAGAGGCACTGGTAGAGCGGCCATTCTGGGTTCAGAAGCTTCACTCTGATGAGATTGCTGTGAAACCACTTGGGGATGCCGGTGCGGTGTCCGTCTGTTCCGTAGCTCATGATTTTTCCTGTCCTCAGACGGAAATGCCGGTCTATCTGCCAGAAGATGACATCGCGTCCATTGGCGCATCCGATGCGGTAGTCCTTATAGACTTGCAGTATGCGTTCGGGGGCGAGCTTCAGCTTTGCGGCACACGTCTCTTCGAACCACTGCCAGAAGGTGCTTCGTGGCGAGTGGAAGGTCGCCACATAGTCCATCGACAGCGGCTGCAATGGTGGCGGTGGCGGCGGAACGCTTCTCTTTAGTTGATGGTTTGGAGTTGAGAGCAAAAACTTACTCTTTCCTTGCTGCATCCAGGCGTGGTCGCGATGGTACTCCGACGGCTTGTAGTGGTAGCCGCAGGAATGCTCATGGTCGCACTTGCCGACTTCATCGGCCACATAATTATAATTATTGTAGGTGTCCACATAGCGCACGAAGCACTTTGGCCTGCCGCATTGCGGACACTGGAACTTCTGCTGACGGCGTCCCGTCAGGCGAGGCGTCTCAAGCATGTAGCGATAATCTGTTGTAACCATAATCGAAAGATTTTTTTCTTGTTTCTGTCTGTGCATTTACGTTTGTTCGTTTTCCCCCTCTATATAAGGGGGGAAAAACAAACAAACAAAAACATGTGCTCTGTCTTAGAGCGGAAGGACGATGTTCTGGGAATCCATGATGTTCTTGTTGGATTCGAACAGCTTGCCGTCTTTCAGCATCTGAGAGATGAAGCTCGAAATGACAGGGCGCGAGAGTTTCAGCCGTTCCACGAGGATAGAGGTCAGTTCGCTGCGAAGGACGCTGCCATTATGCATGCGGATGATGCTCAAGGCAGTGTCCAGCCGCCCCTTGACAATCAAATCCCTCTCAGCCTGGCGTTGTGCATCGCGCATATCCTTGGCAGCCTTCACCTCCTGCAGGTGCTCTGCGTCGGCATCCAGGATGTGGCCTTCCACGTCGAAACGGATGTTCCAGGCGGGCATGGTGCCGTGACGGGCATCGGGACAGGTCACGCCGATGATGCCCGACTTCGTCCTTCGACATTGCAGCACGCTGCCAGCCTTCTGCGAGAGGACGGTTCCCAGGTGGCCGCGCATATTCTCGTCGTCGGCTGCCTTGTTCTCATGCAGGACGTTGACGATGGCACACTCGTTTTCCTCGCAAAGCAGCAACAGGTCGTGGATGAGTTGCCGCGACATCACCTCGTCGTTGAAGCTTGCCACGTAATCCACCAGGCCGTCGACGAATACCACCTGCGGACGGTGCTTCTCGATGAGCAGACGCGTGTCGGAGAGCAACGTGTCGTAGCTCAATCGGCGCAGCGAGTAGAGCAAGAGGTGCTTGTCGATGTAGTCGTCCTCGCACCCTGTCATGTGCTTCACCCCGTCGATGATGAGCTTTACGTCAGCCGTCTGCTGCTCCGTGTCGATGAAGAGCACCACAGGCTCCTCCAGCTCCGACTTCAAGCGGAACTGCTGCCCATTCAGCAACGCCGCCGTACAGACCTTCAGCACGGCACTTTTGCCGCTTTTCTGCTTGCCTTTCAGGGCATGAAGGTCGTTCAGAGCAAAGAAGCCCACGCCGTCAATCGACAGCGCATACGCTTCAGACTTCACCTCTGTCGCAGTCGTGATGCGCGAAGCCTCAAGCAACGACAGACGCTCCTTACGAGCCTTCTCCTCGGCAGTCGGTTGGTTTACAGCCTCGCTCACAATGTCGTTTATCGTCTGAACTTGGCTGTTTACATGTCCAGTCAGACCTCCCGTCTGCTGAACGTTTTGCAGGCTGTTTACCTGCGTCTCAATTTTGTTATACTCCATTTTTCTAAATTTTTTTGGAAGTTATACATTGTTGAGACGTCTCGGTGCCTTCAACCCTTTTCAGCCGGCTGGGCTGAAAGACACCACAAACAGTTGAGTCCTGATTGCGGCACAAAGGTACGACATTTCCTGCTATGCGTCGAGAAACATCACAAATATGGGTTTACAGAAAAATCTCTCAAACACAGACAATTACTCCATCCTGTAAAACACTTTTTACGGATGGGGCAGACTATATGACGATATGATGTGTGGAGTTTTTACAGAAACAGAGATTGCCGTAAAAACTTAAAGAGAATGTTTTTACACAAAAGGCTAAAAGCCGTAAAAAGAAAAGGCTGTTTTTTTTGCTGTTTGTCAAAACAAAGACTTAGGCAGCATCCTCTTTTGCAAGAATGTGGGCAGCGAACTGGCTTGCCATCCATTGCATTGTCACGCCCTGGTCATACAAGAACTTCCGTTCCCGACATACAGCCTGCCAGGTAGGGAACAGGAACTCTCCCTCGTATTTCTCCTGCATGTACAGGTAGAACTGCCTCTCGTTGGCCTCGTCCAAAACAGTCTTCCCATCTTTGCCCATCCTGCTAACGCCGCTCCACTTGACGAGATAAACCATCTCGCGGGCATCGAAGGTGCCCTTCTTGCCCTGTACCTCGGCTTTCTTGCTATGCTTGAAGGGGATATTAAGTGTGTCGAGTTTAGGTATGAGGTCGCAAACCGTCCTTCCCCATTCGGGGTTGTTCGTCCAAAGGACGGATGCCTTCTCGTCAAGATTGTACTGACCTCCAGAGGTAAGCCTGTAGATATAGGCCTCTTTCTTCATCCACTTCCTGTCGTGGGCGTGGTAGTCTTTTGCAAGCCATTCCTTCATGGGACGTGCATCCTTGCGTCTCTCGGCAAGCTCCTCGTCGGATATCAGTTTCACCTGCCCGAAGGTGTCGAACACTTCACGGAAGCTCTTGAGCACCTCCTCGCAGCTTTTTTCAAAGATTACCTTCAACTGCTTGAAGTCGCCCCTTACCTTTTCCTCCTTTTGAATCATGTCCTTGCAGACTTTCAGCGTCGTCATAAGATGAAAGAAGAAACTCACCAGTTCCCGAATCAAATTCTGTGTACACTCGTCATATACTTCTGCGCCGAAGAACTGACCATGATAATAACGGTGACGAAGCCGGGTAAAGTCAAGCGCAGGGACGATGTTGCCTTCGCCGTCACGCTTGCTATGGACTCTGGGACAGAAGCTGCGGAACACCTTCATGCTGCCGGTGATAGTGGTGCGAATCTTCTTTATCAGCTTTTCGGCAACGCGGAAGCACTCGTTATGGTCGGTGGCATACTGCTCGATGAAGTTCTCGGAGAACTCTACTAAGTCCATCGACTCAATGTTTAGTTGCGCTTGGTACTTACGCACAAGGTACAACGTCTTCACAACCTTCTTCCTGTCGAACTTACAGGTAAGAAGAGCCTCCATCACATTATCCGTTTCAAATTCGCGTGCAGCCTCGTAAATCTCGTTAAGACCTGTCTCGTCCCTCTGCACGATAGTAGAGTACAACATCGCTATCCTTATTTAATAGTTTCCAGTTTTAGTCAAAAGAAATTAGACGTAAAAAACACTTTACTTTTTTGCTACAAACATTGTGCCAAAGACTTGTGTCACAGAGACAAAAACCACAATTCTGACAAAATTTCAAGCATTGATGTAAGAAACACAGCAGAAATGTACCATGTCTCATGGGAATTATGTATCTTTGCGACATCATTCTTTAATTTATTTAATATGAAAAAGGTTTTTACCCTTCTTTATGTGGCCCTGCTGCCCCTGCTGGCCAGTGCCTATGATGCCAAGATTGACGGCATCTATTACGACCTCTCGGGCGACAATGCAACGGTGACTTATGCCAACTACAACTACAATTCCTATTCAGGCACAGTCGTCATTCCTTCAACTGTCACTTATAATGGAAAGACTTACAGCGTGACCAGCATCGGCAATTATGCCTTCTATGGTTGCAGCGGCCTGACCTCCGTCACCATCGGCAACAGCGTGACTAGCATTGGTGATGAAGCCTTCCGTGGTTGCAGCAGCCTGACCTCCGTCACCATCCCAGAAGGCGTGACCAGCATCGGTGGCAGTACCTTCGAGGGTTGCAGCAGCCTGACCTCCGTCACCATCGGCAACAGCGTGACCAGCATCGGCGATTATGCCTTCTATGGTTGCAGCGGCCTGTCCTCCATCACCATCCCGGGCAACGTGACCAGCATCGGCAGCTCAGCCTTCTCTGGTTGCAGCGGCCTGACCTCTATTAAAGTGGAATCAGGGAACAGCAAATATGATTCCCGCAACAATTGCAATGCCATTATAGAAACAACAACAAACACTCTGATAACAGGTTGTAAGAACACAGTCATCCCTAACAGCGTGACCAGCATCGGCGACTATGCCTTCCGTGGTTGCAGCGGCCTGACCTCCCTCACTATCAGTAGCGGCGTAACCAGCATCGGCAAATATGCCTTCTATTATTGCAGCAGTCTGACCTCCGTCACCATCCCCAACAGCGTGACCAGCATCGGCGACTATGCCTTCTCTTGGTGCAGCAGCCTGAAAGATGTCTATTGCTATGCGGAAAATGTTCCAAGCACAACTAGTAATGCATTTGATTCTTCACCTATTGCATCTGCAACACTTCATGTTCCTGCAGGTTCTGTTGATGCATATAAAGCAATATCTCCTTGGAGCAAGTTTGGCACGATAGAGGCAATAAACGCAACCTACGCCCTTACTTATTATGTCGATGGCAAAGTATATAAGACGTATGAGGTAGAAGAAGGTTCTACTATAACTCCAGAACCAGCACCTACAAAGGAGGGTTATTCCTTTAGCGGCTGGAGCTATATACCTGCTACTATGCCTGCAACGGATGTTGTTGTGATGGGCACGTTCAGCATTAATAGCTATACCTTAACATACAAGGTTGATGGTCAAGTATATAAAACCTATACTGTTGAATATGGCTCAGCTATCACCCCGAGCCTGAGCCTACGAAAGAAGGCTACACTTTCAGTGGCTGGAGCACGATTCCTGCCACTATGCCTGCTCATAATGTGACAATAACGGGTACGTTTACTAAAGACATCTTAGGAACATGTGCTACTCCTACAATCAGTTACGCAAATGGTGAACTGAAATTCAATAGCGAGACAGAAGGTGTTACCTTCCATTATAACATAGACATTGAAGATGATAACGTTAAGAGTGGCATCAGAAACGTGGTACAACTCTCTGTCACTTACCATATTAGCGTCTATGCTACAAAGGAAGATTACAATGACAGCGAAGTTGCTACAGGCACGCTTTGCTGGATTGATGTTAAGCCAGCTACAGAGGGCATCATTATCAAGGATGATGCAACAGAAGTGAATGAAGTGAAGGCTCTGCCTGTTTTGATACAGAGCAATGGCGGCACAATCACTATTCAGGGTGTAGCCGAAGGCACGCCAATTGCCATCTACGACATTGACGGAAAGCAATACGGCTCTGCTATCAGCGAAAAGGACTGCACCACTATCGCCACCTCTCTTCGTCCTGGTACTATTGCAATTGTGAAGATAGGCAAGAAGTCAATCAAGGTGCTGGTGAAATAGCTTTCAAAAATGATAAATGTGAGAATGAAAGAATGAAGAATGAGGGAGTTTGGTACTCGCTCGATGGCAAGAAGCTCGACAAACCTCAAAGAGGAATAAACATCCTCCGCTACGCTAATGGTACGACGAGGAAGATTATGGTGAGGTGAGAGGCTCAGGCAGGGGGTAGTCTGGAGGTTGCAAATGCTGTGTTTAATGTAAAAAAGTGAAGGAAAGCAAATAATTTTTAATTATGGATTTTGAATTTTGAATTATTTGTCTTACCTTTGCAGCCGCAAACGCTAAACGTTTGGATTGGGATTGGGCTATGGTGTAATGGTAGCACAAGAGGTTTTGGTTCTCTTAGTCTTGGTTCGAACCCAGGTAGTCCAACCAAGAAGCGCGATGCCCGGCAGGGGTGTCGCGCTTTCATTTTATAGACATGAACCATTTTTCAACACCTTGACAACATGACAAGAACAAGGCTTTTGGCAATAATGGCAGCGATGGCAGCAGCTACGGCGTGCCGCGCTCAGGAATGGCAACAGGTGGAACTCAAGCGAAACATCACCCATCCGCAGCCCATGACGGGCCTCGTGCTATGGCCCGAAGAGGCTCGCAACCGAAACACCACTTACGGAAAGACCATCCAACTGGAGTTCTCCTACTGCCTGCCATGCAAGGTAGTGACGGGATGCCAGCAGGACGGAACCATCCTCTACGACTGGAGCTGGTTCGATGCCATACTGAACGACGTCAGCAGCCGCGGACATCAGCTCATCGCCCGCTTCCGCTACGAATACCCGTCGAGCCGCGACGTCGATGGCAACAAGGGAACGACGGCCGTTCCCGCCTACATCAAGGCCCGCGACGACTACCAAGAGACTTTCGCAGAAAACCCGGGCGGCGACGGACCGACGTACTATGCCGACTGGAGCAACAAGGAGCTTCGACGCTTTACCCTGCAGTTCTACACCGACTTCGCCAAGCGCTACAGCCACGACCCGCGCCTCGCCTTCCTCGAAGTAGGGTTCGGACATTGGTCGGAATACCACATCTACGGCACTAAGCTACAGCTCGGCAAGAACTTCCCCGCGAAGCTTTTCCAAAGGCAGTTCTTCGAGCACCTCGACACGACGTTGACCGACATCCCTTGGGCCGTGTCCATCGATGCCGGAGACCAAACCTATTCGCCCGTTGTAGGCAACAGCAACCTGATGGCGATGCACTTCGGGCTGTTCGACGACTCGTTCATGCACAAGACACACGAAATAGGGAGCGGCGACGGATTCAACGAGAAGTGCTGGAACGCCATTGGCCGAGGTACGCGATGGCAAACGGGTGTCTGCGGCGGAGAGATAAGCTATTACTCCTCCAACGACCAGAAGAACTTCCTCAGCCCCAACGGCATCTACGGTCACACCTGGGAGGAACAGGCCGCGAAGTACCACATTACTTTTATGATAGCCAACGATGCTCCCCGAGGCGGCGTTGCCACGGCGACACGTTTCCGCAAGGGTTCTATGGCTACGGGCTACAGGTTCGTGGTGAAAGGATGCGAGACGGACGGCACGTCCACCCGCCTGCTCGTCACCAACGAGGGCGTTGCCCCGCTCTACCGCGATGCCTGGTTTGCCATCGGCGACGTCCGCTCCGCAACCTCCCTTCGCGGCTTGCTGCCTGACGAAGAGCGATGGGTGGAGATTCCCGCCGTCCCCAACGCCAGCGGCAGCAACGTGAAGATAGTCAGCGACTGCATCCTGCCGCAGCAAAGCATCGAGTTCGAGGCCAACATCACGGCTACAAAGGTACTGCCCCCCTCCTTCTCCCCCGAGGGGGAGAGACGCGTCTATGACATTCAAGGGCGGCAAGTCAGCACGGAAGCAAACACGTCATCCCTCACTCTACGTTCTTCATTCAAAAAGGGCATTTACATTGCCGAAGGTAAAAAGGTCGCAATCAAATGAAACATACCGACGACAAGAAGCAGACTCAGCGCATCCGACAGATGGAGCGGCACCTCAACCGGGCTTCGGCTGCCATAAAGCGGCTCTCGGCTGCCCTCGACAAATACGAGGAGGCACAGGAGAGCATTGCTGCGCTCGGCGGCTATTACGGCAGCGAGGACTGGAAACAGGACTTCGCCGACGACGAGGCAGGTCGCCTTCCTGCAAGCTTGAAGCGCGGCGTGCTCAGCGAGGACGGCATCTGGAACCTCCTCGAGGACAATAAGGAACTGCAAAAGAAGATTAGAAACATAAAAAGATAACACAATGAACAAGAAGGTCTTTTCTCTCATCTTGCTTGCCTTCATTACGATGGCAGGACAGGCGCAAGTGCAGACGACCACTGCTTTGACAGGCTCGTGGACGGGCAAGCTCGAGGCAGGTCAGATGTCGCTGACGCTGGTGTTTCACCTTGAACAAGCCGATGGCTATGTGATCGTCACAATGGACAGCCCCGACCAGAGCGTGAAGGGCATTCCCGTCAAGAAGGAATGTCTGACCGACGACTCGCTGGCCGTGAAGGTGGAAACACTCGGCCTGGCGTATCAGGCACGACTGAAGGACGGCAAGCTCGACGGCACGTTCACGCAGATGGGCTTTTCGGCTCCGCTCGTCCTGGCAAGGGGAACGGACGAGGTAAAGCGTCCACAGAACCCGCAGCAGCCCTATCCCTACGAGACGGAAGAAGTGACGTTCCGCAACGAGAAGGACAGTGCGACGCTGGCAGGAACGCTGACCTGGCCTGTCGGCTACAATCCCAAAGCGAAGAGGAAGCCCGTTGTTGTGCTGTTCGTCTCGGGTAGCGGGCAGGAGAACCGCGACGAGGAGATATACGACCACAAGCCCTTCCTCGTCATCGCCGACTACCTCGCACGCCAAGGCATCGCTTCTCTTCGCTACGACGACCGCGCCACAGGAGCATCCGTCGGCGGCAATGTGAAGGATGCGACAAGCGAGGACTTTGCAAGGGATGCTGACGCAGGGCTTCAATACCTTCGCGACAGGAAGGCTTTCTCCAAGGTCGGCTTGATTGGCCACAGCGAAGGCGGACTCATCGGCTTCATGCTCGGCGCACAAAGAAAGACCGACTTCATCGTCTCTATGGCAGGCCCCGGCGTGAAGGGCGACACGCTCGCAGCGTCGCAAGCGAACCGCGCGATGGAACTTATGGGGCTGCCTGGCAACAAAACCGTCGAGGACATTCGTAAAGAAGAAAAGATTCAGAAGGTTCCCTGGTACAGGTGGTTCGTAGATTACGACCCGTCGGACAACATCAGCAAGACAAGATGTCCAGTCTTCGCCCTCAACGGCGACCTTGACTGGCAAGTTATCTCCTCCTTGAACCTCCCCGCCATCGAGCAGTTCCTGCCGAAGTCGAAGAAGAACCTCATCAAGGAATACCCCGGGCTTAACCACCTCTTCCAGCACTGCACGACAGGCGCCACCACGGAGTACCGCCAGATAGAGGAAACCATCTCGCCCGAAGTGCTCAGCGACATAGCGGAGTGGATAAAGGGACTTAAATAGAAGAACAGCGATGGCAAGCAACAAAGACTTTGTGCTCTTCGTCGCGGAACAATGCGGCGGGGCAGGAGAGATAACGACGAGGAAGATGTTTGGGGACTACGGCATCTACTGCGACGGCAAGATATTCGGCCTCATCTGCGACGACCGCTTCTATTTGAAGCCCACCGAAGCGGTTCGTCCCTTGCTCAGAACCGTCGAGATGCGCCCGCCATATCCCGGAGCGAAGGACTACTTCTACATCGCCGACGTGGACGACCGCGACTATCTCTCCCAGCTTGTCCGTGAGACGATGAACATAATAGGTGAAAAAGTAAAAAGGTGAAAAGGTGAAAAAGCCAAGCAACTTCTGCCTATACCTTATTAATTATTCACCTTTAACCTTTCACCCTTTAACCTTTCTTTTTCACCTTTTTATTTTTCACTTTTTCACCTTTTATATGCGTGATTGTTTCGATAAGATGTCTGCTGAAGAGGCGCGTGCGTTTCGTGATGCGGTGCTGAGCATCGTGGCGCAGATACCGCCTGGCCACGTGATGACTTACGGCCTCATCGCCACTTTGGCAGGTTGGCCGAGCCATGCCCGAATGGTGGGGCGAACGCTTCGCTACACGCCGGAAGCCGCCGAGCTGCCTTGCCACAGAGTCGTCAACGTCCAAGGTCGCACGGCTCCCGGTTGGAAGCGGCAACGCGAACTCCTCGAAGAAGAAGGAGTTACCTTCAAGCCCAACGGCCATGTCGATATGAGCCGACACCTTTGGGAAGCGAAGTTCGACGAATGTCAAGCAAACAATTAAGTGAAGGACGCTTCACTTTTTTTGTGTCTTTATGTAATGTTTTGCGAAAAGACGCGTCTAACTAAGTAGAGACAAGGTTAACTCAAAATTAACAAACTCAAAATACAGAACTAATAAACTCTAAACATCAAGACTATGGATTGGATTATGATTCCCCTGAACTTCGCCATCGTGTTTGGCTGCATCTACAAAGTCGTGGAGCTTTTCGTCCACAAGCGCGAGCGGCTGATGCTCATCAGTAAAATCACGGAGCTGAAGAACATCGACTTCAAAGGCATCAGCCTTTACAGCAGCGGAGGCAAGTACACGGCCCTCCGCATCGGTTGGCTGTTGCTTGGCGTAGGCTGCGGCTTCCTGCTCGGCTTCTGCATCAATATGTGGGCTACCTATGGCGACTACTCTTTCCGTGCCGATGAAGATTTCGTGTACCGTTATAGTAACCGCGTCGGAGGCATCGTCTATGTGGCGAGTGTCTGCATTTGCGGAGGCATAGGACTGCTCATGTCTTACCGTGCCGAGCGCAAGGCCGAGCAGCAAAAAGAAAAGTGAAAAGGGGAAAAAGTAAAAAAGTAAAAAAGGAGGAAATCCATTCCTCTTTAACTTTTTAATTTAAGTTTCGGAAGTTATAAAATGGAGTTAAATAGGAATTTATGCGCTTTCAGCGCAGGAAGTAAAGCACTGCGTGCTGGACGATACAACGGGGATGCCAAAGCTATCGTCCTGTGCGTAGCACATAACTTCCACGAGCGTCAGCGAGTTTACTTCCATTTTTACTTCCTCTTTTACTTCCGAAAGTTCTTTTTTTAACCTTTCAACTTTTTAATTTTTCAACTTTCAATGTTGATGGACGAGCAGCGACTGATAGTCCGCATCCTCGAAGGTCACGAGAGTGATTACGGCTATTTCCTGGAGCGATACGGTGGCGAAGTGTTTGCCATCGTGTCGCGTCTGGTGCCGAACCGCGAGGATGCCGAGGAGCTGACGCAGGACACATTCGTCCGCGCCTACAGCCGTCTCGACTCCTTCATCGGTCGCTCCTCGTTCTCCACCTGGGTCTGTCGCATCGCCTACACGGTCGCTGTCTCGTGGCTTCGCAAGAAGCGCATCCGCTATCTCAACATCGACGACCATCCTCACGCCAGCGATGCCGAGGTGGACGAAGTGCTGGACGACGAGAGCCGGCTCGACGAACTTCGAAACGCCATTGCCCTCTTGAGGCCAGACGAGCAGATGCTCCTGGAACTTTACTACTTCGAGAGCCGTCCGCTTGCCGACATCGCCTACATCCTCGACGTGGAGCCGGGCACCATCGCCACGCGCCTGCATCGCATCCGTCGCAAACTTTATTCGATGATTTCACGGAAGTAAAAATGGAAGTGAAAATGGGAGTAAACTCGCTACGCTTGTGGAAGTTATGTGCTACGCACAGGACAATAGCATGGAACCAAGTTGTATCGTCCTGCACGCTGTGCTTTACTTCCAGCCAGCAACGCTGGCTTAACTTCGTGTTTAACTCCATTATATAACTCCCAAAACATTAGACATTCATTGATGAAACATGGAACAACTGATTGAAAATCCTGCCTTGCATCGGGCTTTGTTCGGGCGGATTTGCAATCCGCACGGGCTGAGGAAAGGGATTTGTAATCCCGAAATACTTAATTCTAAGCATTATAAATGCTCACACCCAATGCTGTCGGATTACAAATCCGACAGAACGACCACCATTGCCACGCGTCTGCATCGCATCCGTCGCAAACTATATTCGATGATTTCACGGAAGTAAAAATGGGAGTAAACTCGCTACGCTTGTGGAAGTTAAAATGGACAATACCATATAGGTTGTCAGCATCCAAAGCTATCGTCCTGCACGCTGTGCTTAACTTCCAGCCTGCAAAGCAGGCTTAACTCCCTATTTAACTTCATCTTATAACTTCCCAAACGTTAGACATTCATTGATAAGACATGGAACAACACATTGAAAGCCGAGCCTTGCGCCAAGCCCTCGCAGCAAGAGAGCGACCGAGCCTGCCGTCGAACTTCGCCTATACCACTATGCGCCGCATCCGCCGAGAACAGCGCGAGCAGCAACGCAGGCAGCAGGTGGTGGCCTTCCTCATCGTCGCAAGCGTCGTCGTCCTGGGCATCGGCGGGCTAGTCTGTATGTTCGGACGGGCCATCTGGCAGTCGCTGGTCGAGATGTCGAAACGCCCCGACGCCATCTTCCTCGCCCTGCCTACGCTCTTCTGCCTCACCTTCTTCGCCCTGCTCAACCGCTGGCTGGCCCGTCATTACGTGGGCAGAGACAAGACCTTGCACACATAAACATCCCTTCGAGGCAGTTGCACCAGCCAACAGTCCAAACCATGTTCGTTGCTCCTTCATGTAGGAGTGATTGCTCCTTCATGTAGGAGTGATTGCTCCTTCATGTAGGAGTGATTGCTCCTTCATGTAGGAGCAAGCAACAAAGCACGGAGAGAAGGTTTCAGCGAAGCACGGCGTCGAACATCTTCCTGTATGCTTCGACCTTCTTCTCAAAGCCAACGAAACATGCTCCTACCACGACATCGAAAAAGACACCACGCCCAAAAAGCCGAATCCAGACACGGCAGCTTATCGAAAAGACTGAGAAGGTCGTCTCCGGAGAATAGCATCCGAGCGGACTTAAAAGAGACGAATCCTTTTCTTCATTAAATAATTCCCTTATCGCTTGCCGGTTCGGTTTTTTTTCGTACCTTTGCATTAGTAAAACAAGAGGAACGGCATTATCATGGGAAAAGAGTCAATACTACAAGCATGCTTGTCGGCATACGTATTCGCCGACGGGGAAAACTATGTGGCCTATTGCCCGGAGCTTGACATTAGTGCTGCAGGCGAGGACGAGACAGACGCAAGACAGGCTCTCTCGGAAGTGCTTGCCATCTACTTCGACGACACCATTTCTCGCGGCACATTAGAGGAAGACTTGAAGCAACACGGATGGAGAAAGCGTGGAGAGGCAGTCACAGCACCGTCGCCATCGACGCTTCTTCGCCGCTCTACGCTACGAAACATTCTACGCAAAGACGAATTTCATAAGTATGCTATTCCCATGGCAACCCTATGAACACCTACAAGCTCTCCAATATCGCTCTCGATGACTTTCGGAGGTTTCTCTTCGAAGAAGGATGTAGCCGCACAGAAACGTACTCGCGCACAAAAGGTCGGGGAGGACACGAAAAGTGGAACAGGGCAGACCTCACACGTCCAATCATCCTGCAGACCCATATAAGTCCGGTGCCAGAGCATATCGTAAAGAACACGCTACGCAACCTTGGCATCACGCGAAAAGACTTCTTTGCCAAAATATACCAGTAAGGCAAACCACTAAGCTCTGCCTGAGAGGATTTCAGCGGAGCACAGCATCGAACATCTTCCTGTATGCCTCGACCTTCTTCTCAAAGGAGAGCGGATAGGCGCGGGACGAGGAAGGGAGGCGCCAAAGAAGGACAGCCTCACCCCTACCCTCTCCCGTGGGAGAGGGAGACCTATCGTCCGCCGCGCCGTGGATATTCGTCGCGCTTTGCTTCACCTCTCCATCGGAGGGGAAGGGGAAGGCTGGAATTGCCACATACGAATTGACTTTCGGCACTTCCGGGATGCCGAGGGAGGTGCAGATGGTCTCGGTGGCCTTCTCGCCTGTAGTGACAATGGCCCGAAGCTGCGGCAGTTGGCTGGTCAGAGCGCCGATGTCGGTCGGCTCCACCACCTCGAGGAACTTGTCGGAAGCATTGTCCTTGAGGCGGCGGACGGCCGTGGAGGTGTCGAAGAAGGCAATGCCCCTCGCCTCGCAATGCCGCACTATCTCGTCCAGCTTGAAGCGCTTCTCGCCTTGATTGACAAAGTGGTTCCGGTCGCCGAAGAACACCTCGCCCTCGATGCGCCAGTGGTCGTTGATGAAGTTCGGATAATAGAAATCCATGCACCACCGCTTCCGCTGCGGCGGGAAGCTGCCCAGAAACAGCACCTTAGCCCCTACCGGCAGAAAAGGCCGCAAGGGATGGTACTCAATGCCGCCCTGGCTTCGAGCAATGTTCTCTGTGTTCAAAAAGGAAGCCATTTGTGCTTATTTGATGCAAAGGTACAAATAATTCATAATTCTTGATTCATAATTCATAATAATTTCGTAAATTTGCAACATAATAGTCAAAACTATGGACGTTGAATTATGAATTACGAATTGATTAAAGGAACCAAGACGGAGCAAAACCTCAAGGAGGCTTTTGCCGGCGAGAGCATGGCTCGCAACAAGTACAGCTACTTTGCATCGAAGGCCAAGAAGGACGGCTACGTGCAGATTGCCTCTATCTTCGAGGAGACGGCTGCCAATGAGAAGGAACACGCCAAGATGTGGTACAAGCTGCTCAACGGCGGCAGCGTGAGCGACACTCGCACGAACCTGGCCGACGCAGCCAGCGGCGAGAACTTCGAGTGGAGTGACATGTACGCCCGCATGGCCAAGGAGGCTCGCGAGGAAGGCTTCGCAGAGATTGCCGAGAAGTTTGAGCAAGTGGCAGCCATCGAAAAGGAGCACGAAGAGCGCTACCGCAAGCTCCTGAAGAACATCGAGGACGGCATCGTCTTCTCCCGCGAGGGCGACGTCATCTGGCAATGCGCCAACTGCGGACACATCGTCATCGGCAAGAAGGCTCCCGAAGTGTGCCCCGTCTGCGACCACCCGCAGAGCTACTTCCAAATAAAGGCTGAGAACTATTAGCCTCTCCCCTGCCCTCCCCTAAAGGGAAGGGAGATATAAATGGTAAATGTTTAAATGGTAAATAGTAAATACGTTTATCATCTTATTGCCTTCCTGGTCGTTGCCATTTGGGGTTCAACGTTTGTCGTCACGAAACTCCTGTTGCTGGCGGGACTCTCGCCAGCTATGATATTCACGCTGAGGTTCATCATCGCCTATGCGCTTCTCTTGGGCCTTGCTGCCTTTCGGCGTCCGTTCCGTTGGTTCGCCAAAAGCTGGAAGGACGAACTCATCATGCTCGGACTCGGACTGACAGGCGGCTCGCTCTACTTCCTGACGGAAAATGCCGCCATGAACTACACGACGACGACCAACACGGCACTCATCGTCTGCCTCTGCCCGCTGTTTGCTGCCCTGCTCATCTCCTTGTTCTATCGCGACCAAAGGCTGCGGGGCATACAGATAGCGGGAAGTCTGTTGGCTGTTGTCGGCGTAGTCATCGTCGAACTGAACGGCCGTTTTGTGCTACATCTCTCGCCCACAGGCGACGCACTCGCCTTTGCTGCCTGCCTCTGCTGGGCAGCCTATAGTCTGATGATTATTCCCGCCCTGAAGCGGTACGACACGTTGTTCATCACCCGCAAGCTCTTCTTCTACGGCTTGGTGACGATGATACCTTATTATATGATATATCCCGAGTGGCCGCCGCTCCAGACACTTCTGGAGCCGCAGACGATAGCGGAGTTGCTCTTCCTCGGAGCCATCGCCTCCACGCTTTGCTTCTATCTGTGGGCAAGGGTCATTCGTGGTCTCGGAGCCGTCGTGGCAACGAACTACGTCTATTTCAATCCCGTCGTTGCCATCCTCTGTGCCTGGATTGTCCTGAACGAAACGATCACCGTCTGGTTCCTGCTCGGCACAGTCCTCATCCTTGTAGGCATGTACTTCGCAGACAAGAAGACGAGGGGAAACGAAAGCGTCCGCACTTACGAGTAGGTGTAAATGCGGACGCTTTTGAGTGAAGAAGTTCGAGAGGACTACTTCGCAAGAATCTTTTTCCCGCCCTTGATATAGATACCCCAAGGTAATTTACTATTTAACGATTTACCATTTACCATTTGTTGGCCGCTTAGATTGTAGATGTTCTCGCCCTTTAAGGGAGAGTTAGAGAGGGTCTTTATCCCTGTCGCAGTCTCTTCCCCTGCATAGCTTACGGCATCCGTATCTGCAAAGCGTATGTTGTAGAGCCTCACTGTGCCTTCTCCGTTGATATTGATAGGAATGCTGAGCAGTTCGCCGTCCTTGAATCTGTTGAGGTTCATGCTGTAGAGGATGAAGAGCAGATCGCCATTATCAAGCGTCTCCATGCAGAGTGTGTGACTGACCGTTGCTTCGCCCATCGTGGCATTGCTTGTGTCGATAGTCACGTCTGCTGGCAACTGCAAGCAGAACTGCAAGGCAGTCATGCCTGTTGCACCTGAAATGTTCATCGTTGCCTCGTTTGCCTTAACCTCAAACGAGAGGTTCTGGGCGTTCGCACTACCGACAATTGCCGCAAGTGCGAATAGGATTGTTTGTATTCTTTTGTTCATAGTGATTCCTTTTGCTTCGCCAACTTTTGCGAATCATGCTGCCTTCGCAAACATCGGCGAATAAAATTCTTTAGTTAATTCACCAGTTGTAGTAATACCATTAGTTGAATCTTCACCCATACCAGGTTTTGCACCATTCCAATCAATATCAATAGCATTTAATAAAAACTTAGGTGCTGTTGGATTATCATTACTATCATAATTATAATCAGATGCAGAATATCTAAAAGATGATTGGATGCCTGCAGTTTTACCAAGATCTTTAACATTATTAAATGTTATACCATTATTTGTATATTCCATATATAAAATTTTAAATATATTTATTTTATTTATTAATTAACTCTAATTGTCCATTTTTCTGCTGTAGCTGCAGACATACGAGTTCTAATTAAATAATATCCATTTGTTGCAACATTTTGTGTTTTAGCGTAAACACCTGTTGAAGAATTATAGAAGTTCATAGTAACAAAGTTTCCAGCAGGATCTGTAATTTCAACAGTCTTAGTAGATGGAACTACTACATATAAATAATTATTAATTGTCATATCTACTTGTTTTGTTGTAAATGCAGATTGAGTTGCAATTGTTGTATAGTTACTACTTGTAATGTATGTATCTCCTGAATTTTGACCACCATAATAATAAGTTGTTTGAGGTGCTGCATTATTCTTTATTATAGCAATTACGGCAGCGATGTCTGCAACATCAACTGTGCCATCTTCATTCACATCGCCTTTCAAAGGTTCGTTGTTACCACTCTGTGCAATTGCACTTGCGCTACTCAGCAGCACCGCTGCCAGCAGCATGAAAAACTTCTTTGTGTTCATTGTTATAATGTTTGTTTGGTTAAGGTACATATACAAAAAACGTGGACTTCATTCGTCTACGTTTCAGAGGTATCGGCAAACACCATTGCAGCATATTCGAGTAAAAGCCCACGCCAAACGACGTGAGCATCCAGAACTTTACTCTCGCTGCTTCATTAAATTTGCCGATTTTCTGAAACAAGATTCAAGTGGACGCTTCTTTGTCTATTATGATTAGTTTCTTTTGTTTATTCTATAGGCGAATTGTATTAGTTAATAGATAAAGGATAATAGTTATTTGAAGCCGATGGGGCGATGCGGTTTCTTGGGTGGTGCCTGCAAGGCTGCCAAAGACTGGTTGATGAGTTCCAACTGCATGCGTGTATCTTCGTTGATGTTGTTCTGGTCGGCAAGTATGTCTTCTATGTCGAGCTTCAGCTCCTCGAAATCCTTGCGTAACTGGGCCACATCTGCAACTGTATTAGACAATACGGCCACCATACTGCGCATTGCAACAAAGGCACGAGTTATCTTAATACTCATATCTATGGCAACATCACTTCTTAACACACTTGCAAGCATGAGTGCACCATGTTCTGTGAAGGCAAAGGGTAAGGCTGATTTAGGTCGTTTCAATCGTGATGTCATCACAAATTGTGATGAGATAAAAGACCATTCTTCTGCCGTGAGTCGGAACATAAAATCAGTAGGGAAACGCTCTGCATTACGTTTTACTGCCTGATTCAGTACACGTGTTTCCACACTATACAGCATAGCTAAGTCGAAGTCGAGCATCACGCGCTGACCTCGTATCTCATATATCTTGTTTTGTATGACTTAAACCTCGTTCATGTGACCACATTCAGCCTTTCGCGCTACAAAGTTAATGATTTATTCCTTTCAATCAAAGAAAAAGAAGAATTTATTGTCTTTTATTGCTGTCCCCGGAAAAAGCGCGAACTAAAGGTCAACGAAAGTCAAGATACGAGAAAACACAGACGGGGTATCATCTGCCAACGCCTGAAGCGATAGTCGAAGATCCCCGTCTGTGTTCTGTCTATAGTAAGCATGAAGGACTTCACATAGAGAACCATGCCGTCCTATCTGCTTAGGGATAAATCAGATGCCGAGCTTCTGTCGGATGTCCTGCGGGATGGCGTTCTTGTTGATGACGATGTTCATGGTCTTGTAGGCGGCGTAGGCCTGGCTGACGTACCAGAAGCCCTTGAACGGTCCGCTCTCGCCCCAAGAATTCTTCATCATGAAGTACTCTTTGCCGTACTGATCCTTGGCAATACCATAGATTTGCATGCCATGATCGTCAGTCGTTTCCCAGTTGTCGTAAGCCTCTTGGCGCATCTCCTGCGTGATTTCCTTCTCGGCATTGGCTTCTACTATCTCAACTTTCTCCGAGGCTTTCTCGCCTGTCCAGCGTGCTTGGTCGCTGCCTACACCAGCCTTGAACTTCGTGTCGGGCACCATAGCCACGCTCTTGTTCTTGCCGCTGCGACGGCTGAAACCGTCCTCGCTGACGTCGGCACCCCAAGCGAAAGTCCATCCGTTCTTCACCGATTCGTACATGACACGCATGAGTTCGTCCATCGGCAGATTGTAGCTGCTTGCCCAGCGCCAGTTGTCTTCAATCTCGAGGATGAAGGACGAGTAGAAGGGATGGTGCGTGTAGCTGGTGAGGCTGACGTAGTCATTGGGGTCGAGCTTGAGGTAGTCCTTGACGAAGCTCTGTGGTGTGTAGCGCACGCCTTTGTACTCGAACTCGGTGGGACACTTGCCGAAGTAGCCGTCGAGCATGCTCTGGAGAGCCGACTTCCAAGCCTTCGGGTAGATCTTCTTTGCGCTGCTCTTGCTGATGCTCTCAAGGTAAGCCGTCATCGGGGGGAAGAGTTGGCCGAAGTTGAACAGGGAGTCGCCGTATTCGGTGAAAGGATAAGGCATGATGCCTTCAGGGATGAAGCCGTAATGCTCCATGCAGTAGAGGGCGTCCTCGAAGCTTCCACCCTGGCTGAAACTTGCGTCGCCATGGGTGCGGACGTGCTTGTCGGCACGATCCACATAAGTCTTGCTGACGAGGAACGACTCGCAGAGATCGAGGTCTTCCTTCAGAGCGGGGTTCTTCTTGATAGCCTCGCTCTCCAGGAAAGCCAGAGAGGAATAAGCCCAGCAGGTGCCCGAACTGTTCTGGTTCTTAATGCTGGTGACGGGGTTTTCCACAATGGTGGTGAAGATAAGGCTGTCCTTGTCTGCCTTCTTCTCCTTGTCTTTGTCCTTGCCGGCTACAGGCATGACGAGCAATGCGGCTGCAGCAAGTGCGATAAACTTCTTCATGTTACAATTATTATTAAAGGTAAATCAATTCTGTATCTCGTTGATGTGGTAGGGAATACGCTGCTTGCCGAGGTAACGGCAGCCATCGGCAGTGATGAGGATGTCGTCCTCGATGCGGATGCCACCAAAGTCCTTGTAGGTCTCGAGCAAGTCGAAGTTGAGGAACTCGGCACAGTGTCCCTTCGAGCGCCACTCGTCGATGAGGGCGGGAATGAAGTAGATGCCGGGTTCATCGGTCATAACAAAGCCTTCCTGCAGGCGGCGACCGCAGCGCAGACAGTTGGTGCCGAACTGTTCGAGATTAGGCCGTACTTCATCATCGAAGCCGACGTATGTCTGTCCGAGGCCTTCCATGTCGTGTACGTCCATGCCCATCATGTGACCAAGTCCGTGCGGCATGAACATGGCATGAGCGCCGGCACGAACGGCTTCCTCCGTGTCGCCCTTCATCAGGCCAAGTTCCTTAAGACGGTCCGTCATAAGCCGGCAGACACCGAAGTGCACGTCCCACCACTTCACGCCCGGTGCAGCAAGCGTCAGAGCGTAGTCGTGACACTCCTCCACGATGCTGTAAATCTCGCGTTGCCGCTGGGTGAATCGTCCGCTGACGGGTGTTGTGCGGGTGTTGTCGCTGCAATAGTTCTCGTTGGTCTCCGCTCCGGCATCGCAAAGGAAGAGTCGTCCTGCCTCGAGAGGCCTTGGGCTGGGATAGCCATGCATTATTTCACCGTGCATCGTGACGATGCTTGGGAAACTGACCATGCAACCCCGACTGCTGGCAATACCGCTGATGCGGCCTGCAATTTCCTGTTCCGTAACGCCTTCGCGACACATCTTCATGGCCGTGGTGTGCATTTCGTAACCGATGGCGCAGGCACGTTCTATCTCCTCCACCTCGCCCTGACTCTTCACGGCCCGTTGGTCAACGACGGCTTTGATGAGTTCCACGCTGGCTGCCTCCCTCTGCTGCGAGGGATGGATGCCCAGCATGTCCATGAGCTGAATCATGGTGTCGTGGCGGTAAGGCGGCAGGAAGTGGATGCGACGGCCGCTGGCTTTGGCCTTCCCCAAGAAGTCGGAGAGGCTCTTCATCGGCATGGTCTTGGCCACACCTGCCTCGGCGGCCATGTCGGTAACGCTATCGACGGAGCCGAACCAAACGATGTCGTCGATGTCGATGTCGTCGCCGACGAGGTATTCCTGATTGCTGTCTGCGTCGATGACGCCTGCAAGTCCTTCGCGATGCAGCCCGAAGAAATAGAGGAACGAGCTGTCCTGGCGGAAGCGATAGACGTTGCTTGGATAGTTGGCTGGCGAGTCGTTGTTGCCCATGAGCAGTATGATGCCGGAGCCTATCCTTTCCCTGAGCAGCCGACGCCGCTCGATGTAAGTCTGTTTATCGAATAACACCCTTATAGAATTTACAATTTGACGATTTACAATTTACTATTTGATACCTTTACTACTTGAGTTTTTCTGCGGCTTGACGAATGACGTTGAGGGTCGTTGTGTCTGAGGCGAAGACGGCGTTGAGGCCTTGTTCTTCTTGAGCAGGATCGCCCACATAGTCGTCCCAACGCTGCCAGCGAACATGCCCGGGCTGAGCATATCCGCCCCACGCCCAGAAGCAGCAGCCTTGCAACTTGCCTTCGTCCATCAGGCCAAAGGCATATTCATAATAGATGTCCCGACCTTGAGTGGAAGAACTCAGCTCGATGCGATAGCCGTCGCGGGGATAGCCGAACTCCTCTAAGACCATGGGCTTATTCAAGTCCTTCACGACGTTCCAGCAACGTTCCATATAGGCACGCGTCATGCGAGCTGCATAGGAAACGCTGTCCACGACAGAGGTTTCGCCGTTCTTTGCCAAGCCATTCTCCAACGGTCCGCTGGCCGGGCCGAGCCAATGCCAGTTGTAGGGCCAGATGTGGATGCAGACGTAGTCAATCTCGGGGAAGGCATGAACCTGATGGAACAGTTCGGGGTCTTCTTCGCAGCCTTCGAGGCCTTCGCTTCCGGTGGTGACGAGGTGGTTCGGGTCGAGGCTCTTGATGAGCTTAGCCTGTGCTTCGACCCACTCGGCGAAGCAGGCTTTCGTCACGGAGTCGCGGGCGAAGGCACGCGGTTCGTTGGCGAGTTCCCAGGCCATGATGGCAGGCGACTCGCTGTAGGGCTTGCCGGTGACGGTGTTGGTGCGAGAGACCATGAAGCGGACGTGGTTTGCCGCCATCTCCTTTGCCTTGTCGTTCTGGACGAACTGGCAGTGATAGCGCTCGGCGATGCCCCAGTCCGACCAGTCGGGCACCGGGCCGCAACCAGCCCACTCGAGGTAGGCGCCGTAGCCTCCGCTCCACTCCCAAGCGTTGTTGAGGAAGAGGACGGCGGTCATGCCGCGCTTTTCGAGTTCGGCAAGCAAGTAGTCGAGGCCCTGAAGAATGGTGTCGTTATAGACGCCGGGCTGCGGCTGGAGGACGGGAACGACGTGGGACGAGACGGTGTCCGGGCCTTCGCCGGAAGCGAGGACGCGCACGTTGGTGATGCCCACTTCCTGCATCAGGTCGAGTTCCTTCTGCAGGCGTTCGCGGTCGCCGCCTTGGCCTTCGCTGGCCAGAACTGCGCCGTACCAGAAGTTTGCGCCGATGAATTTGTACTCGGTCTGTCCGCGATAGAAGCGTCCGCCGCGTGTTGTGATGAACTCAGGGCTGTTTTCGGTCTTCTCGTTCTGGCAGGCGAAAATTCCTGCCAAAGCGACTGCAATAAAGATGTATGCAAAGCGTCTCATAACTTTGGACTTTGTTTTTTGTTCTTTCTACTGGATGTTTCTCTCGAGCTTGCCGATGTTGACGGACTTTCTGCCTGCTTCGACGACGTTTCCCGATGGGTTTCCGAAGGCTTCCTGCCGGGAGGGAGCTTCAAAAACGACAACGGATTAGACGAATTCGGTGGATTATCTTGTATGCTGGCTACCAGTATGACTCAAATCCGTGCAGTCCGTTTAATCCGCTGGCTTACGGTATCAGCCGTGCTATGGCGTGTTGCCTCCGGGGAGCAAGTGCGTCAGATGATGATTTTGCTCTTGTGGTAGTTGCTTCTGAAGGCAGTGGGCGAGCAACCTTTCTTCTTCTTGAAGATGCGGTTGAAGTTGCTGATATTGTTGAAGCCGCAGTCGTAGCATATTTCAGCCACGCTGACGTGTGTATCGACGAGCTGGCGCGAGGCATAGCCGAGGCGTGTCTCGATGATGTAGTCTGACACGGTTCTGCCTGTCCGTGTGCGGAAGAATCGGCTGAAGGCCGCAGGTGTCATTCCTGCTATGTCGGCAAGGGTGTTCAGGCGTATCTCATTCTTGAAGTTCTTGTCGATGTACTCTTCTACGGCACGCACGCGTCGGCTTTCGGGCTTGTTCTTGACGTTGGCGAAGGACTGGCTGGCCAGCAGATGATAGTTTTCCTGCAGGGAAAGTTCGTAGAGGATTTCGAGTAAGGCCAGCATCCTATAGAATCCGGGCTGAGCCGAAGTGATGCCGGTTATCTTCCCGTAGAGTTCCATGATGGCAGGGAGTTCGAATGCCACTCCTCGCTTAGCGTTCTCAAAGAGTTTACGCAAGCTGGAGAGCTGGTTCTTCTGTAGGAACTGCTCGCCGAGCAAGTCGGGGGGGAACTGGATGGTAATTTCGTGGATGGAATGGCTCTGGCAGTCGTACTGGTCCCACATGTGCTCCAGGCCGCTGCCAACAAGGACGAGGTCGTACTTGCCGAGTACCTCGATGCTGTCGCCCACGATGCGGCGGGCACCATCGCAATGCTCTACGAAGTTCAACTCCATCTCCTCATGCCTGTGCAAAGGATAGGTGAACGAATCCTTGTCTCTGTCAACCATCAGGAAGCAATCCTTCTCTCCCAAAGGGGACACCTCTGTAATAGCTTTGTCAGTCATAGTCTTTTTATGGTATTTAAAATAAAGGTTGTGATTCGTTATTATTCTCTTTTCAGCCGACAAAATTACACTTTTTATTCCAATTCTGCAAATATCGGAAAGAAAAAGTTGCAAAAAGATTGCAAAAAAGCACACAACGCGGTCGAAAAAACTTTACAGAAAGAGGAAGAGCCTACAGAGGCACGGACTGACACGCCATAGAGGGAAATCCTACACTGCACGTTGTGTTGGCCTACACTGCACGGAGTATCGCCTCGAAAGGCACGTAGTGTTGACCATCGCAAAACGTCGATTTTGGGAGAAAAATTTGCCTCGTTTGACGATGAACCCTTTCGCCCGAACACTTTCTTAACAGTCCGCAGCAAAATGCGCCTTTGTAACCGACTGGATTTCAGCAGGCATTAAAAATAAGGCCGTTTTCTGCATCGGGCGGACAGAAGTGCCGCAACGCAAAAAAAAGCCGCCAGAAAGCGGTCGAGAAGAAAAAAAATTTACAACAACAGGCAGTAGCTATCGGGCAACCCATGCCTCTACCACGTCATCCACGATACGGAACTTCACCTCCTTGCCTGCATATTCGAGGGCATAGACGCGGTCGGCATCGTCGTGATAATGCGGCCGGGGGTCGGCACTGAGAATGGCGCACAGGGCCTCCCGATGCTCGGCATCGAAGGCCGCTGCTGCGTCGTCGGACAGACGCACCCGTAGCGGAGCGACCATACGGTTCTGCTCCTCGGCAAAACCACCGACGGCATCGGGATGGCAGTCCGTAAAGGGGAGGTAGGGCTTGATGTCGAAGATAGGCGTTCCGTCCATCATGTCGGCCCCCTCCACCACGACGACCGGCCCCTCGGGGGTGTGGAGGTCGATGGAGAGAATGCGCACCGAAGAGAGTCCGATGTGGTTGGGACGGAAGGGACTGCGCGTAGCAAAGACGCCCATACGCTTGTTGCCGCCCAAGCGCGGCGGGCGTACCGTGGGCCGGAAGGGTGCAGAGCGGACTTCGGAAGGCACCTCGCTGAAGTCCCAAAGGAGCCAGATGTGGCTGAAGCCCTCCAAGCCCCGCAAGGCCTCAGCGTTGCGGAACTCCGGTTCGAAGACAATCCGGCCCTTCAGCCCGGCCACGATGCCGCTCTGACGAGGCACGCCGAACTTCGAGGGAAAGTCAGTCTGTATGTGAGCAATGGGAGTGAGGAGATGGGGCATAGGAGGTTGAAGGTTTCGGAAGATTCAGAGTTTTCGGAGGATTCAGAGTATTCGGAGTTCTCAGAGTATTCAGAGCATTCGGAGTTCTCGGAGGCTACTTCCTGAATTCCCTATAGTACAGCAGGCCGGCTGTGGTCAGGCCGAAGGGGAAGGCCATCCAGATGCCTACAAGCCCCCAGCCGCAGACGAAGCCGCAGACGTAACTCAGTGGCAACGAGATGACTACGTAGGCTAAGAACGCTATCCACACCATCGACTTCACCCGAGCCATGCCTCGGAGGGCATTGGCATAGGTGCATTGCAGCGCGTCGCCTACTTGGAAGATGAGGAAGGGAATAATCAGCAACGCCACCAGTGCCGACACTTCGGCGCTCGACGTGAACAGGTAGCCGACTTCCCTACGGAGCAGGAACAGGGGAATCCCTTGGCACAAAGCAATGAGCCAGCACAGATGAACGCCTGCTGCTGCCACATCGCGCGTCTCCTCCAGTTCGCCCTTCCCTCGGAAGTAGCTCACCTGCACGGCTACTGCTGCCGAAAGGCCGTAGTAGAGCATGAAGAAGAACTGGCTGATGATGATTACAATCTGGTGCGCCGCCAGCGCCGCCGCTCCGAGCCACCCTACATAGAGGACGCTGAAGCTGAACGAAGCAGCCTCCATGCCCAGCTGCAAGGCCAAAGGAACGCCCAGGCGGTAGAGTTCCCGAAGGTCGGCCTTCGCCAGAGATGACTTCGGGAAGTCGCGTCGGTACAGCTCGTAGTGCTTCGACAGATGGAACACTCCAGCCATCAGCAGCAGCTGCACCAACCGGCTCAGCAACGTGGAGATACCTGCCCCGAGCAGACCGAGTTCCGGCAAACCCAAATGGCCGAAGATAAGCGCCCAATTGCCCACGACGTTGAGCACGTTGGCAATGAGCATGATCCACATCGGCGTGGCCGTGTCCTGTATGCCGTCGCTGAACTGCTTGTAGGCATTGAACACCATCTGCGGCAGCAGGCTCAGCAGGAGGACGAACAGGTAGGAACGCATCAGGGGCAACAGTTCTTCGGGCTGCCCAAGCAGGGGAAGCGACAGCAAGAGCAGAGTGGCAAGCAACATCAGCAACAGGCCGACAGCAGTACAGGCAAAGAGTCCGTTCCTGAGCTTGCCGGCAATGGCGTGCGTCCTGCCCTCCCCAAGCAAGGCCCCCACTATAGGCGTAATGCCATACGAGAAGCCCATGCCTCCCACGATGAGCAGGCCGAGGATGTTGTTCACGAAGCCGGCTGCCGCCAGCTCGTCCGTACCATAACGCCCCACCATAAGCGTATCGGCGAACCCCATCACGATGGTGCTCATTTGCCCCAACATGATTGGCACGCCGATGCGCAACAGGTCAGTATAGTGAAAAGCCCTTAAGCGAACCACTTCACGTAGCAGAAGTCCTGACGATGAGGCAGGTTCTCATTCTTCGGGTAGATGCGGTAGCAGATCTTGTAGCTGCCGGCATCGTCCATGCTGTGAGTAGCTGCGAAGGTGTACTTGTTACCGTCGCGACCCTTCAGCTCGAAAGGATATACATTATATATATGGTCCTGTCCATCCTTGTCCGTGGTGAGCGTCACAAGCTCCACTCCGATGGCATCGTCCAAGCCAGCTTCATCGACAACAATCTCGACGTTGAACTTCGAACCTGCGTCGATAATGCCATTGATGTGCTCTTCCTTCTTGGTGATGCTGACCACCTTGATGCCATCCCAGCGCTCTGCCACGACTTCCTTCCACAGGGCAATATCCTTTGCCAAGCGATAGTTGTTGGCCTCCAGCTTGACGAAACGGTCGTGAAGCTTGTTGTAGAACTTGCTGTAGTAGTCGTCGAGCTGACGCTTCATGGTGTAGTGAGGAGCAATCTGAGCGATGGAGTTCCTGATGACCTCAATCCATCCCTTCGAAATACCATTCTTGCCCGTGTTGTAGTACAGGGGAACAATCTCGTTCTCGAGCAGAGAGTAGATGGTAGCAGCATCGAGGCGGTCCTGATACTCCTGGTTCTGGTATGTACGCTTCTCTGTGAGAGCCCATCCGGCACCCTCGCGATAGCCTTCGAGCCACCAGCCGTCCTTCACGCTGAGGTTGACGATGCCGTTCATCAAAGCCTTCTCGCCAGAGGTTCCACTTGCTTCGAGGGGACGTGTCGGGGTGTTCATCCAGATGTCAACACCACTCACGAGACGGCGGGCAAGCAGGAAGTCGTAGTCCTCCACGAAGATAATCTTGCCCTGGA
This sequence comes from uncultured Bacteroidales bacterium, assembly GCA_902776455.1. GTDB lineage: Bacteria > Bacteroidota > Bacteroidia > Bacteroidales > Bacteroidaceae > Physcousia. The sequence continues at coordinate 27,344 of CACYQI010000020.1, forward strand.
ACTCAGAGCGCTGTGAGATTTCGTATATCTTCTTGATGAGTCCCTGGCCAGCTCCGTCGGCGGGATGCGCCTTGCCTGCGAAGAGGAAAATGACCGGGCGGTCGGGATTGTTCACAATCTTGCTGAGGCGCTCCAAGTCGGTGAAGAGCAGATGAGCACGCTTGTAGGTGGCAAAGCGACGGCAGAAGCCGATGACCAAAGCATTGGGGTTGAAGTTCTCAACGAGCTTTACAACGCGCTGCGGGTCGCCCTGATTCTTCAGCCAAGTCTCGGTGTACTGTTCTCCGACGTACTTGAAGAGCTTCATCTTCATAATCTGTCGCACTCTCCATATCTCTTCGTCGGGGCACTTATAAATGCCGTGCCAGATTTCCTCATTAGACTGGTCGGCCATGTGATTCTCGTCGAGATACCTGGCATATATCTTTCGCCACTCCGTAGCACACCAGGTGGGGAAGTGAACGCCGTTGGTGACGTAGCCCACATGGCTTTCCTCGGGATAGTAGCCCGACCAGATGTTGTTGAACATCTTCTTGCTGACCTCGCCGTGCAACCAGCTCACGCCATTGACTTCCTGACATGTGTTGCAGGCGAAAGTACTCATGCAGAACTTCTCTCCGTGGTCTTCGGGGTTCGTGCGACCCATGCCGATGAACTCGTCCCAAGTGATGCCGAGCCTTTCGGGATAGCCGCCCATGTACTTGCCAAAGAGGCTTTCCTCGAAGTAGTCGTGGCCTGCAGGAACAGGCGTGTGAACGGTATAGAGCGAAGAGGCACGCACCATCTCCAAAGCCTGATTGAACGTCAGGCCTTCGTCGATGTAATCGCACAGGCGTTGCAAGTTGCAGAGTGCGGCATGACCCTCGTTGCAGTGGTAGATGTCTTTCTTGATGCCGAGCTTCTTAAGCAGCAGCATGCCGCCGATGCCAAGCAAGATTTCCTGCTTCAGACGGTTCTCCCAGTCGCCGCCGTAGAGGGCGTGGGTAATGGGCTTATCGAACTCAGAGTTCATCTCGTTATCGGTATCCAGCAGATAGAGCTTTACGCGACCGACGTTGACGCACCAGACATAGGCATGCACATGATAGTTCAGATAGGGAACATCAATGACCATCGGCGTTCCGTCCTCGTTCTTCTGCTGTTCTACGGGCAGCGAACTGAAGTTCTGCGCCTCGTAGTTGGCTATCTGCTGACCGTCCATTGCCAGACTCTGAGTGAAGTATCCATAACGATAGAGGAAGCCGACGGCGCACATATCGACGTTGGAGTCGGATGCTTCCTTCACATAGTCGCCGGCCAGCATGCCGAGGCCGCCGCTGTATATCTTCAGGGCAGAGTGGATGCCGTATTCCATGCAGAAGTAAGCCACTGACGGGCGGGTGCGGTCAGGCTCAACGTCCATATAGTTACGGAACTTTGCATAGACTTCGTCGATGCGGCTCATGAGTTTCCTGTCCTTGATGATTTCCTCCTTGCGGGTGAAGGAGAGACGCTCCAGAAGCAGCACGGGATTGTGCTTCGCTTCGCGGTAGAGAGTGGGGTCGATGTCGCGAAACAGGTCGCGGGCTTCGTAGTTCCACACCCACCACATATTACGGGCGAGTTCTTCGAGTTTGCTAAGTTCGGCAGGCATGTTACTTTTGACTATGACCTGCCTCCAGCACGGCTGGTTTGCATTGCTTGCTTTAATCTTCATATTATTAAATTAATTATTTTGGGCTTATGGGGCTTATGAGGCCTATTGGGCTTATGAGGCCAATGAGCCTATAGGTTTTTCTGTCTCTCTTGTGCTCTTTGCAAGGCGATGTCGTAGGCTTCGAGGTAGTACTTGATGAAGTGCTTCCAGAGAGCCTTCTCTGCCAGTTTGGCAGCATTACGGCGAACCTTGTCGGCAGTTTTCTTGTCGAATGCTGAGAAGCGGGCTATGACGGCACTGAGCCGTTCCGACACTTCCTGCATGTTGTAGTCGTTGCGGCCGATGACTTCCACGCCGTCCTCCAGCTTGCTGTCGTGCCCGAGGCTGCTGCAAGCCCAGACACCGAAGCCGCTGAGCGAGGTAGTGATGCAGGGCACTTGGAACGCTACGGCCTCGAGCGGGGTGTAGCCCCAAGGCTCGTAGTAAGAAGGATAGGCTGCGAGGTCATCGCCGATGAGCAGGTCGTAATAGGGCATTTGGAAGATGCCGTCGTTCCCGTCGAGGTAACAGGGAACGAAGATGACCTTCACGCGACTGCCTTTGTCGTTCTTCATGCCGTGAGAACGCAGGAAGCCCAGCACAGGGTCGTTCCACGGCTCGTGCAGGTTGTGGGTGACGACGGGGTCGGGAAGCGGCTCGCAGTATGTTCCGCCCGCCTTGAGACGTTCCTGAAGGTCGGCACGCGGGCTTTCCATCCATGCCGGAACCTGTACGAGCATGAGCACTTGCCGCTGAAGGTCAGCGTCATAGAGGCTGCGATAGGCGGATTCGAGGAACACGTCGATGCCTTTGTTGCGGTACTCGTAACGGCCGCTCGTTGCCACGATGAGAGTGTCGTCGGCAAAGTCGGCACCCGTCAAGGCGTTTGCCACTTGCAGTATCTTGGCACGGGCTTCGCGACGACGCTTTGTGAAGGCTGCTCCCACGGGCACGAAGTCTGCTTCGAAGCCGTTGGGCAGTATGGCGTCGGGGCGTTTGTCAAGCAGTTCGGCACACTCATTTCCTGTTACGTCGCTCACGGTAGTGAAGCAATCGACGTTGTGCGCTGTCTGACGCTCAACGCTATGCTTTGCCTCCACGTTCAACTCGCCGGCCATCTGCGAACCGTTGTATGTCCAAAGGTACTCGTAGAGGGGCTTTCCATTGCCTGCTATGCTGCGGCCGATGCTTGTGGCATGGGTGGTGAAGATGGTGGCTATCTCTGGCACATGCTTCCTTATGTAGAGTGCGCCGAGGCCGGTCATCCATTCGTGAGCCTGATAGACGACTTTGGCTGGAGAGCCTTGCTTCTTCTTGCCGAACTTGTGGCGATAGAAGCTCTCTACCACGAGAGCTGCCGCATAGCTGAACATGCTGGCCTCGTCGTAGTCGCCATAGGCGTGGAGGCTGTCCACCTGGAAATCCTCCCATGCCTTGCCGTAGAGTTCGTTCTTCTTCTCGAAGTAAGGCTGGAAGTCCACCAGAACGACACAAGGCTTGCCAGGGATGTTCCAACGTCCCACCCGGATGCGGAGGCCGTCTTCCGTTGCCTTCTTCACCCACGGACGCCACATCTTGGTGTCCTCCGTGAAGAGAGGATTCTCCTTGCCTTGCCACACATCGGGGCCTACGAACACGAGCTTGTCGGGAAACTGCTCCTGCAATGTCTTGGCACGGGTGGACAGCACGGTATAGATGCCACCCATCTTATTGCAGACCTCCCAACTGCTTTCAAAAATAAAGTCTGGAACTAATCTCTTTTCTCTCATTAAATGATGCTTTTCCTCAATTTGCGCGGCAAAGGTACGACAAATTATGTTAAAAAGGAAGTCTTTTATACATTTTATATATAATTGTGGGCGCTTTTCGCTACAACGTACCGCTTTTTTCTATATCTTTGTAGGAGTTTTTCAACACAACAGGCAGCAAACGGTTACACAGCATGAAGAAAAAGGCTACGCTTGCTGTTGCATTGGCCATCGCAACAGCAAGCATCGGGCAACGCCCCTGGAAGGTCAATCTGCAACAGCCCGAAGAGGGCATCAACCTGCGCCTCGACCTCTACGAGGAAAGCATTGAGGTGCCGGGGATGGAGGCTTTCGGACCGATGAACGGATACATGGACGGCAACATCTATGGCGTGTGGTACGTGGTAAGCTTCGACATCAAGGACGACAGCCATGCCAACGTCACCATCGCCAACGACCTTGGCAGCGAGGACCAGAAGCTGACGCTGACACAGACCTCCGACAGCACCTATCAGCTGAAGTTCCTTGGCTACAATGCCGTGAAACGCGCTCAGGGCAAGAAGCTCGTGAAGATTCCTGCAGAATTTGTTATGAAGAAAGTTTCACGCTGACTCCCTTGAAAAGAAGATGAAGAAGAAGATTGCCTACAACAGAATACAACTAAACTAATGACATACCATAAGACTCACTCCCCTTCGAAGAAGAAGAAAGGGAACCACTACCTTCTCGCCGTGCTTGGCGGCATCGTGTTCGGCATCGTGCTGGTACTGGCAGCGCTCTATACCAGCAACGTGACCTCGACCAACGAGTCGTGTGCTGCCTGCCATGTACACCCCGAGGCCGAGACAAGTTGGAAGCAAAGCCCGCACTTCGCCAACGAGAGCGGCGTGCAGACTGACTGTGCCGCCTGCCACCTGCCGCCGGAAGGAACGCCCCGCTACTACTGGGCTAAGACGACAACCGGCCTTCGCGACGTCTGGATGTACCTGACGCACGACAAGGAAGAACTCGACTTCGAGTCGAAACGCACCGTGGAGTACGCTCCGAACATCGTCTATAACAGCTCGTGCAAGAAGTGCCACACGAACCTCTTCCCGCAAGGCATCACGGACGACGGCGTAGCGGCTCACCTTTATTACGAAGAGAACGAGGAAAAGCTGGGGCTGCAATGCGTGAGCTGCCACTTGGATGCCGGACACTTCATCCCCGGCTACATGCACGAGAAGATGACGAGCGCGCCCGTCGATACCACAGGCCCCGTCTTTACTGAACCTGCATCGGTAACGTCGTTCACCAACTTCATCGAGACCATTCCCGGCACTCGCGCCTCCATCAGCATGATTGCCGTGCCGGGAGGCAAGTTCACGATGGGCAGCCAAGAGGGCGACAAGTTCAGCCGTCCAGACGAATATCCAGCCCACGAAGTCACTGTCTCGCCTTTCTTCATGGCTGAGACGGAGATAACCTGGGACCAGTACTGGGCTTTCTACGTCGAGACGATGTCGGAAGGACGCACGAAGCCCGAGACCATCTATGCCAACAACAGCCGCCCGGACGTCGATGCCGTCTCCGGTCCTACCCCACCCTTCGGCATGCCCGACCAGGGCTGGGGCATGGGAAGCCGCCCGGCCATCACCATGACGCACTATGCTGCCGAGACCTTCTGCCAATGGCTCAGCCTGAAGACTGGCCGACACTACCGTCTCCCGACGGAAGCAGAATGGGAGTACGCGGCACGAGGCGGCACGGACACACCTTATTTCTTCGAAGGAAAGCCCTCAGCCTATTCGAGCGAAGGCCTGTGGAACAGCATCTTCGGCACCGACACGACGACCATCAACCGCTATGCCGTCTATGCCCTCAACAGCAAGAACCGCACCCAGGAACCGTCGCGCGTCGCAGCCAATCCCTACGGCTTGCGCAACATGTTGGGCAACGTGATGGAGTACTGCCAGGACTGGTACGCCGAGGATGCCTACGAGAAGGCAGGCACGAATGCCGTTGACCCGAAAGGCCCCGCCTCGGGCACCGACTACGTGGTGCGTGGAGGCTGCTACAACGACGACGCCAGCGAACTGCGTTGTGCTGCCCGTCGCCACAGCGACTACGAAGCCTGGCTCAAGACCGACCCGCAGAACCCGAAGAGCATCTGGTGGCTGAGCGACATCAAAGGCATCGGCTTCCGCATCGTCTGCGAAGCAGAGAACGGGAAGAACCAGCGAAACTAGTAGAACTAGTAAAACTAGTAAGACTAGTAAGACTAGATAGATTAGAAAATAAACCAAAGGAAACAACCATAAAACCTAAAAGAATTATGAACAAAGAAGGAATGAGCAGGCGCCGCTTCTTGACCGGTGCTGCTACCGTTGGTGCAGCCGCTGTGGCTGCTCCGGCACTGCTTGCCAGCTGCTCCGGCGCTGGCGCAAACAAACTCACTCCCCTCAAGAAGGAGGGCGAATACTATGTACCCGAACTTCCCGACAAGGCCATCGAAGGCAAAGAGCTGAAGGTGGGTCTCGTAGGCTGCGGCGGTCGCGGCAGCGGTGCCATCATCAACCTCCTCGATGCTGCCGACGGCATCAAGGTCGTGGCACTGGGCGATGTCTTTGCCGACCGCCTCAATGAGGTGCGCGAGCGACTGAAGAACGAGCGCGGACAGGAAGTGCCTGAGGACAAGTGCTTTGTCGGCTTCGATGCCTACAAGCAGGTCATCGACGCAGGCATCGACATGGTCATCCTCACCACTCCGCCCGTCTTCCGTCCCGAACAGTTCAAGTATGCCACGGAGAAGGGCGTTCACTCTTTCCTCGAGAAGCCCATCGCCATCGATCCCAAGGGCTATCGCTCCGTGATGGCAACTGCCAAGCAGGCTCAGGCAAAGGGCTTGAGCGTTGTGGTCGGCACTCAGCGTCACCACGAGCGTCGCTACGTGGAGGCCAACAAGCAGATTCAGGCAGGACTCATCGGCGAGATTACCGGCGGCAACGTCTATTGGAATCAGGGCATGCTCTGGTATCGTCAGCGCGAAGAGGGCTGGACGGACATGGAGTGGAACATCCGCGACTGGGTGAACTGGAAGTGGCTCTCTGGCGACCACATCATCGAGCAGCACGTCCACAACATCGACGTCTTCCTCTGGATGAGCGGCTTGAAGCCTGTCAGCGCCACGGCATTCGGCTCGCGTCAGCGTCGCGTCACAGGCGACCAGTATGACTTCTTCAGCACCGACTTCACCATGGAGAACGGCATCCACATGCACTCGATGTGCCGCCAGATTGACGGTTGCAGCAGCAAGGTAAGTGAGTTCATCCAGGGCACGAAGGGTAGCTGGGACAGCGAGACGAACGAGATAAAGGACCTCGAAGGCAACGTCATCTGGAAGTACGACGAGGAGAAGGCTAAGCAGGAGTTCCAACTGCACGACCCCTACACGCTGGAGCACGTTGACTGGGTGAACCATATCCGCAAAGGAACAGCTCACGAAGAAGCTACCGACAACGCCATCTCCTGCATGGCAGGCATCATGGGCCGCGAAGCAGCCTACACAGGCCAGACCGTCACCTGGGACGAGATGACGCAGTCGCAGCAGGACTTCCTGCCTGAGAAACTCGAACTCGGCCCCCTCGACCTGGCAGCAATGACAGTGCCCGTGCCCGGGAAGTAAATAATAAAGGGAGTTAAGGGAGTTAAGGGAGTTAAAGAAGTTAAAGGACAATAGTATTTGGATACGACCTCTTTGACTCAACCTTCCAAAGGTATCGTCCTTTAACTTCTTTAACTCCCTTAACTTCTTTAACTCCCAAAACCATAAAAAACTATGCAAAGACGCAATTTCCTTTTAACCTCTATGGCCGGCGCTGCTGCTGCAACGCTGGCTCCCACCTCGCTGCTGGCATCATGTGCCCCTGAGAAGGTCGCCAACACTACTCCCCTTAACCTCTGCTTTCAGGAAGGCGTAACCCCTGGCAATACGCTCCAGGAGAAGCTCGACTTCATCGAAAGCCTTGGCGTGACAGGCTTTGAGGTAGGCGGTCGCGGCTTAGCTGGCCGCGTGGACGAACTGAACAATGCACTCAAAGGGCGCAACATCCGCTTGGGCGCCATCTGTGCCGGCTTCGACGGCTTCATACTGGCCGAGGACGGACAGAAGGACGACTTCGACCGCACCATGCGCGAAATCATCGAGGCCGCCGGCAAACTTGGCTCCTGCGGCGTCATCATGGTGCCAGCCTTCAACGGGCAGACACCTTGCCGTCCACATACGATGGACACACGCAACTACCTCTGCGAAGAACTGCACAAACTGGGCGAGTTCGCCCTCCAGTGCGGCACAACCGTCATACTCGAGCCGCTGAACCGCGGCGAATGCTTCTATCTGCGCCTCGTTGCCGATGCAGCAGCCATCGCTCGCGATGCCGACAGCAAGGGCGTGAAGTGCATGGGTGACTTCTGGCACATGAAGGAAGAAACCTCAGACTATGCCGCCTTCATGGCTGCAGGCAAGGACTACCTGCAACACGTCCACATCGCAAGCCGAGGACGACGACTGACACCCGGCGAAGACGGCGAGAAGGACGACTACCGCGACGGCTTCCGTGCCCTCAAGGAACTTGGCTACGAAAGGTTCGTCAGCTTCGAGTGCGGCTGCGAAGGCGACCGCGCCACCGTCCTGACTGCCGCCGTAGAACTGCTCCGCAAGCAATGGGAAGAAGCATAGCATAGGCCACGGATGGGACAGCGAAGTATTGTCCGGCTGAACATAACAAACTGAAGTTTCGGATGTTTGTAATCAACCACAGATTAAGCAGATTAAGCAGATTAATGTCACCGAAGGGAAAATTTCGAAAGGATTTAACGGATTGGGCAATGCCCGTAATCTGATAAATAAGACTTAAATTTGAACAAGAGCAAATGTTTAATCTGTTAAATCTGCTAAATCTGTGGTTTATAACACCTTCGAAAATTGAATGATAAACTATTTGTCTTCGTAGTGGCCGCCGACCTGTATGACAAGCACCGTCACTACATCGTCATAGATGTCGTAGATAATCCTATCGCTTGCCGAGAGGCGACGCGACCACCGGACATCGTTTCCGCCCTTCAAAGGCTCAGGATGACCAGTGCCGGAACGAGGATGGGCCTCCAGTTCCGGCAGTAAATCATACAGTCTCTTGAACAATCGTGGATTTGTTTCTTCCACTTTTTAATCGTCTTCTGAACATCAGAAGAATACGAAATGCTATACCTCATAGTTCATCCATCCATTTCTGTGCAGCATCGGCACTGCTGAAGTTCAACGACTTACCCTCGCAGAACTCGCGCACAGCCTTTTCTGCTAACTGATGAAAGGACTCCGACTGCACATAATCGTCGAATTTCTTGTCTTCTTCCGAAATGGGTGTAAGCTCGGCATAGCCTGCTCTGGAGGAAAGGATGACTCTTTCCCCGTTGTGTGCCATACGGATGTACTTGCTCTGATTGGCTCTGAACTGTCTGCCTGTGATGACTGTCATAGCGTTTTCCTCCTGTTTTAACTGTTCTCGATAATTAATGTTTGCGCTTTACTCACCCACCAAACTTATGGAACACCCCGATGTGCGTTGCGACTGATAACGCTGTTTCCTCCAGGGAAAGCAGTATCGTTTGATGAGTTGAAGTAAGAGCAGGCATCGCGTTGAATGTAGCTAAATCCGATGCAAAGTTACGACTTTTTCTTAATAATACAAAGATGTGAGGACGAAAATGCGATAGAAAGTAACCTAACAACCACATTGCCTCATCACGAATTAAACCATACTTTTGTAAAAACAATTCGCAATCGGACGCGTTCTAAGCGCTTATTTTGGGCTCGCTGGCACTTGGGAAGGCTCGTAGCAAAAAATAGGCTTAAATCGAATTAGCAGTGATTTTCAACAACTTAGAAAGAAGAATTTTACAACAATCTGCAAAGAAGGTGTCAACAGAATACGTATCGGGAGCAAAAACCGCATAGTTTAGGATTGAGAACGACGTTAATCGATAGTGAACGCTCCAAGGAGTTTTAGTCGATGCAACGTGCAGTGTCGGCCAACACAACGTGGAGCATCGCAGAACACCCCACGTGGAACCGATTCGAAGCCCTGCATGAGAGGGGATTTACTGTAAAGATTTTTTTATTGATGACCGGGGGAAATCTGGAACATATCTACTTATGCACATATTATTCGGCTTTCCTGACGATAAGGAGTTTAAGGGGGGCTTGCCAAAAGTCTCGAAGAGACGACAGAACACAGACGAGGGGTTACGTCCCCCGGGACAAGTACATTAAAAAAATAAGCCCTGAACCAAAGGGCGACGAAGTCAAAGGGCGACAGAATACATAACTTACTTAACGTGAGTTCAACGAAAAAAAATTAATGGGCAATTACATGGCAATTATATGTTAAAGATAAAACAAGAATTACCATGTTGACTTCGTCGAGCTGAAGCTTCCGCCTGCGCCTGAGCCTTGCCGAAAAACTCACGTTATTTAATATCAAATTGCCTATGTCTCTGTCGTCCCTTCGGGACTTTTCGTGTTGTTGCGCTGTTACCGGGGGCTTGCGCCCCCGTCTGTGATCTGTCGCGCCTTCGGCGCTGTCACCAGGACAACAATAATAATAAATAAGGAAGACCTCGCCGCAAAGCCCCTCCCCTCGAAGGGGAGGGGGAAGGGGTGGGATTCCAGCTAAGTAGCTAAGATAGAAGGAGGGAAGGTTTCACCCCACCCCTAACCCCTCCCCTTAAAAGGGAGGGGAACCAAGGATGACATAATAGTAAAA
>CACYQI010000020.1:37587-77201 GCA_902776455.1 uncultured Bacteroidales bacterium
CCCCACCCCTAACCCCTCCCCTTAAAAGGGAGGGGAACCAAGGATGCCATAATAGTAAAAGAAGACCTCGCCGCAAAGCCCCTCCCCTCGAAGGGGAGGGGTTCCTGCTAAGTAGCTAAGAACGAAGAAGGGAAGGCTTCACCCCACCCCTAACCCCTCCCCTTAAATGGGAGGGGAACCAAGGATGCAAAATAGCGAAGGAACTCAACGCAGGAAACTTTGACACATTCTTTGTATGAATTAAGAATTAAACCTTTGTTTATATCTTTAACATATAATTTCCATGTAATTGGCCATTAAGTCTAATATACTTATATTCATGTTAGAGTGGGGCAAGTTCACTTTATTTACGTGTGCTCTATTTGGTGCCAAACTACATGATTTTTCCTTTTTTCGCGAGATAAGCACTTTTTCTTGCCTTAGGGGTTAAAAAATCGGGGAGTAATGCGTATATATAATAGAAGGTATAGTAGAAGGTGAGAAGACTTCACCCCACCCCTAACCCCTCCCCTTAAAAGGGAGGGGAACCGATGATGCCATAATAGCAGAGGAAGACCCCACCCCTAACCCCTCCCCTTAAAAGGGAGGGGAATCGAAGACGCTATAATAGTCAAGGAAGACCTCGCAGCTAAGCCCCTCCCCTTAAATGGGAGGGGAATCAAGGAAGCCGAGTTTCCTGCGTTCACAGAAATGGAAGGTATGGCGCGAAAGAGAAACGAAAAAAGCCCTCGGCAAATGCCGAAGGCTTAATTATCAGTTTGCTTTAAGTTAAATTACTTTACAGCAACCTTCTTACCGTTCTGGATGAAGATACCCTTCTGAGCCTTGCTTACGCGCTGGCCAGCTACGTTGTAGATAGGAGCCTTGCTGTCGTTAGCGTTGATACCGTTGATGCCAGTGCCTTCGCCAATCTGGAGCGTAACGTCGAACTCTGTAGGAATCTCAAGAGAAACCTTGTCAGGAGTTGCCATACTGCAATTTGTAACACGAATAGTGTAAGTACCTTCCTGTACATTAGGTGAAATAACAAACGGAACTGTTACAAGAACTCCATCGTTACCACTAATCACAGCATTCTTAGAGTGATAAATACTAATCATATCACCACCGTCTTCAGATTTCTGCATGATAGCCTGATGCTTCTTTGCACGAGTCTTATCAATTGATACCTCATCTTCATAATCCTCACCATCATAAGGCATGTAAACGCCATCAGGGAAATAGAGACGGAAAGAACAAGCTGTTACATCAACTTCATTCTTCATGAAGATTTCAATTTCAGCAGATTCTTCACCAGCATCAACCTTAATGTCTTCAGAATAGAGAGCGTTCTGTGCCATTGCTGCAACACCGCACAGCATAGCAGCCATTGTCATGTAAAACTTTTTCATTGTTTTTAAGTACTTAATTGGTTTATAATAAAGTTATTTTTATTTGTTTTTTTTTTATTGAGCAGCCATGATTTCAAGAACAGCTACGAAGTCAGCAATATCAACTTTGCCATCCTTATTAAGGTCAGCCTCGGGATCGTTACCGTCTCTTGCCATAACGTCAAGAACTGCAACTGCGTCAGCGATATCGACCTTTTCGTCACCATTGAGGTCACCTTCGATACCCTGCTGTTCGCCCTGCTCAAGAGTCCAAGTGAATTCACGCTGGCCCTTCTTGTCCTCGTTGATAGTACCATTCGGCTCGGTGAGCTTGGTATCCTTAACAGTTACGATAACATCACCAGGAGTAATGTCACCGATGGCAACAGTAACAGTTGCGATAGCACCATCAGTTCCGGGAATGCCAACACCTACTTCGCCTTCGCATGTGAAGGAAACAGTTCCGTCGCCATTGTCAACGGCTGAGAATTCAGCATTGAATCCGTCGGGAATACGTGCAGTGATAAGAGTAGCACTTTGGAAAGTAACGCCTTCAGGAAGAACGAGTGTGCATTCCCACATGTTGATGGCATTACGGTTCTTCATGTTCAGTGTTAACTCAGCCGTTCCGTTAGTCTTAGCGTTAGCACCAGTCACATAAATCTGGTAAGCTTCAAGAAGAGAAGCCCACGATGTTGCCATTACAAAGAATGACACCATTGAAAGTAAAATCCTCTTTTTCATAAAAAGTAGTTTTTAGTTATTAATGTTGTTTTATAGTTTTGTACTTTCCTGCTGCAAATTTAGCGCTTTTTTCATAACCGCCAAAACTTTTTCACTTTTTTTTTTCACTTTTATCGAAAAAAGTTGGGCAATGTGGGGGAAAATGCAAGAGAAGAGGGTTATTGAATATGAAATATGGGGGTTATTGGGGTTTTTATGAGGTCTTCGGGGAGAGATGCGAAACATGGAGGCGGGAAGGCTGTAATGCATCATGGAGTTTTGGGGTTAATGTTGGCCACGGGCGCGAAGGATGACATCGCGTGCTTCGGTTATTTCGCGGAATTTCTTCTCGGCTTGTGCTCGGGCAGCGCTGTCTTGCGAAGCCATGCGGTCGGGATGATAGCGGAGCGCGAGCTTGCGGTAGGCTTGTCGCACCTCGTCGTCTGTGGCTGTCTGGGCGATGCCGAGGGTTCGGTAGGCTTCCTGGAGGGTGACATCGACGTAGGGCTGCCAGGTATGTTCGTCTCTCTGGTAGCCATCGTTGACGGTGCTGCGATAGGTGAAGTGGATGGTGGGACGGCGAAAGGCCGAGTCGAGGAATGCGCCTAGGATGAAGCCAAAGAAGAGTCCCCACCCTCTGCCGATGCGCCAGCCGATGATGGAGAACAGGAATTTGAAACTAAAGAGACAGGACATAGGAGGGGAAAGTTGAAAGTTGAGAGTTGAAAGTTGAAAGTTGAAGGGGGGATGGGGGCTAAAGGGCTTGGCGGAGGCTGGGGATGAGGTCGGGCACGGGGATGATCTGATAGTTGCAGTCGCTGAGCCAGACGATGCAGCGGGCGATGATGGGCAGGCCGATGTCCTGGAGCATGAGGGCATAGAGGCTGAGCTGGATGGCGTAGAGGGAAAGGTCTTCCTCGATGAGGTGGGAGAAGGGAGGGAGCAACATGCGTCCGCACTTGCGGTTGTAGTCGTTCTGGAGGCTGGCGTTGGTTTTGTAGTCGAGGATAACGAAGCCTGCGGGCTTACCATTGCTTCCGTCGGCATAGTAGAGCATGTCGAAGGTGCCGGCGATCTGCTCGCTGATGTTTTGTTCGGGGCATGGATTCTTGCCGCTGTACGCTCTTGCTTCGTTGAGGACGAGGTGCATGGAGGGCGGCATCTCGTTGAGGAAACGAAGTACAGCTTCTTCCTTCGGATGGATGGGCGCAAGGAACCGGTACTCGGGCATGTACTGCGGAAGGATGGAGGGGCAGATGCGTTCGGGCATTCCGGCACGGAGATAGCCGAGGCTCTCGCCGTAGGCATGAGTCTTGGTGCCGAGGGTAGCAGCACGGAAGGCGTTCTGCCTCCATTGCTGAATCCAGTACTCGGGGGTCTGGCCGTGTCGTTCTGCATAACGTGCCGCCTGCCGCTGTTCGTCGAAAGGCTCGCGGACGAATCGGTGGGCAACATTCGTGACGGAGGGCAACGCCTTTCCCTGCAACAGGTAGCGATGTCCTTCGTCGAAGAACTCGAGGTCGGAGAATGCTTCGAGAATGAGCTGGCGAGCCTCAGTAACTACCGAAGGCTCGCCAGGAAGAGAGAACATTTCGTACATATTCATTCATTTGCGGGGCTTTGTCCCGCAGCATTGTGAGCGATGCTACTTCAGGACTTTCTTGCCTTTGCTAATGTTCACGCCTTTTACGGGACGGCTGATTTGCTGACCAGCCACGTTGTACCATGGACCGGTGGGAGTTGAAAGTTGAGAGTTGAAAGTTGAAAGTTGGGCCTTGTTGATGCCGGTGGCGTCGTCGTCGAAGAGGAATCCCTTGACATCTGAACTGCTGACGAGATAGGCTTTGCCTTTGGACACAAAAGTACCTGCCATTACCTGAAAGAAGCCAACTACGTCATTTATTTTTGCCAAGGCATAGATGCTGCCGTTACCTTCTACTGTGCCGTCGCTACCAAGCAAATCATTACTGACGGGAAGGGTAGCATCGGCGGTCTTAGTCAGGAAGTATGTGTCGGGAGCAGCGGCAGTCACGACGAGAGCAGTTCCTTTGGGGGCAAGCGTGAGAGGCTCGAGGTGAACATAGTTAGGGCTAAGCTGTCCGGCGTATGCAGTTACCTCGGAGCCTGTGAAGTCAATGTCGGTCGTGGCCACGTATGTACCGAAGTACTTGCCGTCCTTCGCGGCCTGGTCGGTAATCGTGACGCGGGGACGTGCCACAGGGTCAACTTCAACCAGTGCATCCTTGAAGGTGGGACGGAACTCGGACACCTGGATGACGCCGTTGCCGCCGCCCTTGCGTTCCGTCACAACCCACTTGAAGCTCTGATAGGCCTTGCTGGTTTCTTTGGGAAGCGTGTAGGTGTAGGTCGTGAAGTTCACGTCCTGAAGCTTCGTGTCGTTGGTGACGGAAGCGATCACTTCCCAAGACGAATCGTCCTTGTCAGGGTAGCTGTCAGTGGTGGAGCCGTAGAGTGTCCAGGACTTAGGGTTGCGGCCCGTGTACTGAGCGTTGTCGTTGGCAGTCGAAATCTTGTAACCCGTCACATAAATGGGATGAGAGGCATGGAAGATGGCATAAACGGAATTGCCTTCGCCGCCATTGAGGCACCACTTGGTGGAAGTGCTGCCATCGACAATCTTGTCGTAGTTCTCGCCGGAGCTGAAGCCTGCCGAGCCTTCATCGGGCGTGAAGAAGACATCGACGGCTGCACGCTCGTACTCCTTAGCCTCGGCCTTGCCATAAGAAAGGGTGTTGGTGCTTTGTGCGAGGTTCTGCATGTCGTCCTTGCCTCCAAGGGGTGCATAGATTTCGAGGCTCGACTTGAGCATCTTGCCATCGCAGACGGCTGTGATTTCCTCGGGCGTCATGCCGGAACGCCAGAAGGAGAGTTCGCTCACTTCGCGGCTGTTCGTGTCGTCGCCAAGGCTGACCGACTCGATGCGGGCCAAGCGCTCGCCTACCTCGCCAGCCTTCGTCTTATCGACATAAAGGATGGTGCGGCGCTGTGCATAGTAGCTTGTCAGGGAGACGTTGTGCCAAGCGTCGTCGTTGATGGTCGTAGTGGAGGTGATGGTGGAGCCTGTGGGAGCGGTGTAGGTGACAGTGCCGTTGGCATTGACGCGTACCGTGGCCTGCTGGGTGCCGGAGGACTGGGACAGGCAAACGACTTGTCCCTCCGTGCCCTTGATGCGGACGGTAACGGTGAAGGGATGCACCGTCTCTTCGGGTTCGAAGTAGATGGTCTTGCCAGCCTCAATGGTCATGCTCTTCGTCTGGTTGCGGACGGGCTGAGCCTTGCCTGCCTTAATGGCATCGAAGAGGGAAGGCACCATGGCGTACATGAACTCAGCATGACCGGCCGTGTTCTGGTGATAGGTGTCAGAAACATAGCCGTCGGCCCACTGTCCGTTGCCCTTGTCGATAGAGCCGAGCACGTTGGTCGAGGGAACATCCCACTGGTGGATGAGCAGGTTGAGCTGCTTGACGTAGTAGTAATCGTCGTCGTTGTAGTCGCTGCGCGTATAGTTGTTCATCACCATAGGAATCTTTCCATCCGCGCGTACCTTATTTATTAATGTAAGCATATTGTCGCGCCACTGGTTGAAGACGGCTTGCTGGTTGCTTGCTCCGTGGATGCCTTCGTTGCCCAGCGAAAGGCCGAAGATGACGTAGCGGCCGAAGTCGCGAATGAGGTCGTCGTAGCGGTTCAGGAGATTCGTGGTGGTGTTGCCGCCGATGGAGACGTTGGTCGTGTAGAAGGCGTTGTCGCTTCGGCCTTCGTTGTGACGGGCAATGAGCTGCTGGCCATAGAGGTAGCGGTAGCCCTTATAGTCTGTTGCACCCTGACCGTTGGCAACGGATGAGCCGAAGACGGAGATGCGGTTCTCGTCGATAGGAGCGGAGATGTCATAGACCATGTTCTTCATATCGACGGTGATGGTGTAGGTACCGGCGTTCTGATAGATGTTCTCCACGCTCTGCCCCTTCTCGACCTCGCCGAGGACGTAGCGGGTGGCAGCCCCTTGCAGACGCTTGATGGCGTACGAGTCATTGTTGTTGAGGGCGAAGTACATCGTCTTATCCACCCATTGCTGCGAGGTTGTCTCGGGCAGCGTCACTTCTCCCTCGAAGACGCCATTGCCCTTATAGGGAATGGCAGGGTTGCCTCCGCCGATGTTGCCACGGACGTTCATGGTGACGGGCAGGACGGTGACGGTTTTGTCGGCTGTGTTGACGGTGATGCGTGCCACGCAGTCGGAGGCAACGGAGAAGGCAGCGTCGCCGGTGAGGTTGAAGGTGCCGTCGCCATTGTCGTAGAGCGTGACAACTTCGTTATCTGTGTCGGTGCCGGAGAGAGTGAACGTGCCAGCCGTGAGACGGGCAAAGGCTTCGTAGCTGTTGTCGCCAGCTGCCTTGAAGGTCACGTCTTCTGTGTTGCCACTAAGTGCCAACGTACTGAACTCGAGAGGCTCTTCGGGACGTGTGCCGCCCTCGTACTCCTCGATTCTCATAGCACTGATGTGGGCCATGCCGGCAATGCGCTGATAGGTGATAAGGATGTTGCCCGAGCGGTCGGGATAGATGTAGTCGGTCATCAAGATGTTGCGGAGGTTACCGGGATAGCCGTAGCCGCCAACGTCGTAGCCAGAGGTGCTCTGACCGCCGACCCAGGTGCGCTGGCCCTTGATGGTGTACTGCGTGCAACGGTTGTCCGTGTGGTTGCGTGTGCCGTAGATGTAGAAGCGGTAGCAATGCTCTGTGTTGAGCTTTGTCAGCTTGAAGGAGCGAGCGTCGCCATTGTCGATGAAGACATAGTCCTCCGTGGCTGTCTGGATGGCGAGGTCGCCCAGGTCGTTGGCCGAGGGGCTGTTGTTGCCGCCAGCATTGATGCCGTTGGTGTAGGTCTTATCGACAATCGTAAACCTGGCACCCGTAGAAGTGCCTTCACTATTCCTAATGGAGATTGTTTTGTCGGCAGCAATGGCGTTGCTACTGCTTGAGCCGGAGTTGATGTTGTTCCACTGGTTGCCGTTGACGTCAGTGCCTGTGGTTGCATGACCACGACTGTTGTTGCCAGTCTCGCCGAAGTCGAAGTACATCTTCTGCGTGAGCGTCAGCTCCTGGTTAGGCCTTGTCTGTCCGGAGACTTCCTCTATCTTCATACAGTTGAGATAGACCATGCCGCCGCTGTACTTCTTGCTGAGGGTGAGGTCGATGTTGCCGCCAAGGTCGGGGAAGACGACGTCGCTGGTCAGGATGTTATTGTTGTTGCCGTTGTAATTGGAACCGATGGCGTTGCCCGACATAGCCATTTCGCCCTTCCAGCAGTTCTCGCCGGTCAGTTCGAAGTAGCCTGCGCGGTCGTCGGTTGCCTGCCGCGAGCCGAAGAGATAGAAGCGGTAGCCCTTGCTCTGGTCCAGTCCGCCGAAGTGGATGACGCTGTAGTCCTGTGCTCCTTCCATGTGGATGTAGTCCTGCGTTGCCGTAGCGATGGCGAGGTCGCCAAGCAGGGAAGCAGAAGGCGACTCGAGTCCGCCGCCGCCGCTCATGCCGTTGGTGTGGAAGTAGTTGCCGATGGTCATGGTGCGAGCCGTGAGCTGTCCCTGCGAATTGGTAAGGTTGAAGCTCCTGGGGTACATGCGTTCGGTGGGCATGGCGTAGGCATTGGTCCAGTAGTGGCCGTTGGCATCGGCGCCGAGCGTCTGGTGGCCGCGGCTGTCGTTGTCTGTCTCGCCGAAGTCGATGTAGTAGGTCTGGTCGCCGCTCACAGCAGGCATTTCATCCTCCTGTCCGTTGGTGTCGAACTCTTCGAGCTTGATGGTGCTGACGTGTCCGAAGGAGCTGGATGGATTGGTGTTCTGCCGGAAGGTGAAGAAGATGGTGCCGGAGGCATCGGGCGAGATGTAATCACTGACCGTGACGTTGCGGACGTTCTGGTTGATGCCGTCACCGCCGAGGCCAGGGCCGCTGGTATATTGCACCCATTCCCAGTCGGTCTTGCCCTTCAGGTGCAGGATGGTGGAGCGATAGTTGTTGTTATCCAAACGTGTTCCGAAGATGTGGAAGCGGTACTTCTTAGTGCGGTCGAGGCGTTGGAAAATGAGGATGGCCTTGCCGTTGTTCTCGGTGTACATATAGTCCTGCGTAGCACTTGCCACAGCCATCTCGCCGAGGTTCTCAGCGTAGGCAGAGGGGTCGTTCAGTCCGCCGTTATTGTAGCCGTTGGCATTCCAGGCGACGAGGCTGTGGAGGGTAATGTCTGTGGCTTGGTTGTCGCTGGTGACGACGGCGCACGACGTGCCGACAGCGATGCTGCTGGTGCCGTCGCTCTGCGGAGCCATGTTGTTCCAGTAGTTGCCGTTAGCGTCGGCTCCGCTGGTGATGTCGCCACGTGAGCCTGCCTTGCCGCGTTCGCCGAAGTCGAAAAGCATCTTGCGCGTCAGGGTGTAGCCCAGTTCGGGACGGGTCACGCCGCTGTACTCCACAATCTTCTGTGCGTTGAGGTGAACCATGCCGCTTTTTGTCTTCTTGATGATGGTCATCTCGATACAGCCGTTCTCGTCGGGGAAGATGAGTCCGGACTCCTGCACGTTGTTGTTGTTGCCGTTGTATCCGCCATTGCCAATGCCGGCACCGCCCATCTTATGGTCGCCCTGCCATTGGTTCAAGCCACGGAAATGGAACGTCGCCTCGCGGCCTGGTGTACCCGTATCGACGCGGCTGCCGAAACTGAAGAACTTGTAGCCCTTGTTGAGGTCGAGGCCCATGAAGCGGATGATGGCGTAGTCCTGATTGGCTTCGAGGAAGATGTAGTCCTGTGTGGCACTCTCGATGGCGAGGTCGCCCAGCAGGGAAGCCGACGGGCTCTGCAAGCCGCCATTGGTGTAGCCGTTGGTCGAGAAGCGCGAAGAGAGCTGCAGACGACAGTCGGTAGCCGTGCCGGCCGACGTCACCATGTTGATGGTCTGCGGATAGGCTTTGTCGGGTGCTCCCGTCCCCTTGCCATGGATGTTGTTCCAGTAGTGGCCGTTGGCATCGGCGTCTTCGGTCTTGAAGCCCTGGCCCGCCACGTTGTTCTGACCATAGTCGATGTAGAAGGAACGCTCTTGCGTCTGTGCTCCTACCGTCATCGCGCCTGCCAGCAGAGCAAGCGCGAGAAATGTCTTCTTACCTCTCATAATAGTACACATTGAGTTTAAATTAATGATATTTGGGGACAAAGGTAGTGCAATTTTACCTAATTTGCAAGCATTTCGGCAAAAAGTTAATGCCCCTGTCGAAAACTCGGCGAGGGGCATGGGTCAACACTCCGTGGAGCATCGGCCGATTCTCCGTGGAGTGTGAGCCGATTCTCCGTGGAGTGTAGGCCAATTCTCCGTGGAGTGTGAGACGACCCTCCACGGAGTGTTGGACGAAGCGATATGCAGAGGGGAGCAGAAACGCTTCGGCCGGCGCGTCACGGCACGTTGTGTTCTGCAGTAGTTACTTCACTTTGAACTTCCCTCCTGCTGTCTGCGACTGATATTCCGGCGCATAGAGACAGGTGAGGCGGGCAGGCGGCAGGACGTAGTTGCCGTCGCGATTCAAGAGCCAGTCCTCTTCGATGACGTAGGTGCCGCGTGGCAGCTTGTCCATGTAGTACTCCGTGCTGGCATCGTGTATCGCCTGATAGTAGCCAAGTCCGTTCTGGTAGCGGTATCCGGAAATCTGTCGGACAGGTTCCGCAGCCGCAGGACGCGGGGCACGCAGGCAGACGTATTCGTAGTCGCGGTCGGCCGTGATGGTGTAGCGCACATGGATGCGGTCGCCCGTACTACATTGACCATCGGCCATCGACCATTGACCATTATCTTGCGGAAGCGTGATGGGCGACACGTCGCGGCGTATGGTCATGCCCTCGCGATTGGCCTCTGCCTCGGCAGCAGGCATCTGGTACTGCGCATAGACTGCACCCCAGGAGATGCCGGCACCTGCCGCATTTCCGCTTTGCGGGGTAGCTTTCTGCTCGATGCGGAGTTGCTTGGTCGAACCCGTTACCTTCATGGGGATTTCTATCCGCTCGCGAACATAAGCCGCCCCGTCGTCGCTCGACAGCGAATGCTTCTGGGTGCCGTAGGTGACAAGGCCGCTCCAGGTTCTCGACTTCTCACCCTTCAAGGGGGAGTTCGTGAAGGTCAAGGCATAGACAGCATCGGCCGACTGGATGGGCTGCTCCCATTCCTGCGTACGCTTCTGCTGGATGAGCCATTCGGCCATCTGTCCCAGCAGCTCGGTCTCCTTCGGCTCTACGGTCTGCACAGCTTCCATCAGGTTGACGTGCGTCTCTACCTTCCGGTCGATGCTCACGAAGCTGCCGCCCGGATAGGCCAGGTACATGCCGTCGGCATGGCGCAGCAGTTCGTGGATGCGAGGCATCAGAGCCTGCGCCTTCTTCTCTTCGCCCGCACGCTTCAGCACAATGGCGGCAAGAGAACGATCCTCGCGGTCGAGGCCCTCAGCCTGCTTCTTCAGAATCGAGAGAAGCGTTTCGGCATCCTTCTTGTACTGCTTTTCCTCGCCCTTCGAAGCAGATTTGGCGATGACGCTCTTATACATTATATATATATATAAGTAGCGGAGTTGGGAGAACGACAAGACGGGTTTTTTACTATTGCGTAGCGATTCCACTCCGTCGCTCTTCATCTTTCCGAGGAAACCCATAGCTTTGTCGAGCATCTGAATCTCGGGCACAGCCAGTCCGCCTGTCATTTCGCCAAGGCGCACCAGCAACATCGCCACTTCGGTGGTTATCCATTCGCTGCCATACATGCCGGGGAACCAGCCAAACGAGCCGTCGGAGTGCTGGCGGGCAGATAGGGCCGAGAGCATGGCCATGCGCCGCTGCTCCTGCTCCATCTCGGAGAAGAGCGAGGCCAGACGTTCCCTGTTGGCCTTCTGCTGCTGAGCCTCAACCACCCAAGGCGTCTCGTTGATGAGGATGTCGGTCAGGGCCGAAGCTCCTTCCAAGCCGTCCCTCATAGGAGTCGCCTCATTTTCGCCATCTTCTCCGCTTGAAGCAGAGCCTGTGAGGGCCTTCACTATCTCCGGATACTTATGGGCGATGTGGTAGGCAATGCTTCCGCCGTAGAAGGCTGTCGCCAGCGAAAGAGCATCGTTGCGCACGGGCTTCGTCAGCGAAGGCAGAGCCTGAAGAGCGATGTAGATGGGTTGCGCCACATGCTCCACCGTTAGCGTCCGGCCCGTAGCCTTCGGGTTGCCGCCGGCAAAGAGCTTGGAGAGGTCCATCGTGAGCGTCGTGTCGCCGCGGAGCATGTAGGTCTTGGTCTCGGTGACGTTCTGCAAGTCGGAGAGAACAGGCAGGTAGCGCACCTCGCCGTCGCTGCTCCCTTTCGCTTTAGCTACCCACTGGACGGCCAGGACAGGATGGTCGGGCGTCGTCGTAATTGACATCTTATAGACGGCCTCCTTGCCCGGTTCGACATCGAAATTCACTCTCATCTGCTTGATACTCTTGTTGGTTTCGGGGTCGAAAACCTTGAGGACGGCCTCACCCTTCTGACGTGTCTCGGAGGCGTTGCGAATGCTGGCCGTCAAGGTCGCAAGGTCGCTGCTTCGCACGAAACGCGGCAGGGTCAACTCAGCCATCAGGTCTTTCTTCGCCACTATGGTCTCTTGCCATTCCGTCTTCATCATGTCCTGTGTGTGCGCCAAGCCGTGCAGGTGCCAAGAGGTAAGGCCTTCGGGCAAGGTGAACTCGATGGAGGTCTGACCCTTGCTGTTGGTGCGGAGCTGGGGATAGAAGAAGGCAAGCTCCGAGAGGTTGGAGCGCACGGGAACGTCCTCTGTTACATCGGCTTCTTCCTCACTTCCTTCCGCATCGGCATCTGCAGAGTTGGAATCTTCTTGATTCGCAGCTTTCTTCTTCACAGCACGCGTGGTAGCTTCAACTCGGTGGTCATAGACTCTTTCGCGTAGAAGCATAGGTTCCCTTACTATTTCCAGGCGGATTCCCGAGAAGTATTCTTCGTTCCAATGGGCAAAGCTGTAGCTCCCGCCTCCGTAGTAGTACAGGATCGGACTGAGCCGGTAGGAGCGGTCTGAATTGAAGTCGTGGAAACCTTTCATGCTAAGCGACACCTTGCGTCCGCAACCGCGGCTCACCCACAGGGACATGCTGTAGTGCGTCAGTGCATCGAGCGATGCATCATACATGCCCACCATGACGTTTGCCGAAGCAGGTGTGCCGTCGGGACGTGTCAAAGTGAGCTGCCACTTCTCGTGCTGGCCGGGATGTAAGAGGTCGCGGAAGGTGTCCCAACGCATGCGAAGCCGGGTGTCGGGCAGCTCAAGCTTGAATTCCTTCGAGGCACTGGTGCTTTCGCCGTCATTCACGAGCATCAGCGAGACACCAAAGCGATGGCGGAAACGCTCTTCGTAGGGAACTTCGAACATCATGGCCTCGTTGGAGAGATGCAGTATCGTGTCGCGCACCACGCAGTCCTCGCCTGTCATCACACAATAAATCCAGGCATCGCGCAACGACGTGCCTATCTGGAAGCGGGCAGGCCGCTCGGCAGACATGGTGTCGCAGGGAGTATAGAGCCACAGGTTGTGCTTGCCCAGCAAACGCTTGTCGGAGAGGGAGAAGATGGTGAAGGAAGTACTGTAGGAGGCCGTGTCGCTCTCAGCCCATTCGCCCTCGACCTTCGACCACTTTCCGCCTGCTTTGACGTTAAGCTCATACTTGCCCGACGGCAGGGTGTGAAGGATATCGGGGATGGTGTCCTTGCCGGTAGGAAGGTAGAAGTTCTTGACTTCCTTGCCGTCTTGCGTCAGCATGCACAGGACGTTGCCCTGCACCTTCTTGTTATTGCTTGAATAGAGGTCGAAGCACCACGGCTTGAGCAAATCGCGACACTGCTGTTCGGGCACATCGCCCCTCAGGCGGAGCGGCGTGCTGCATAGCCACATGTAACAGCTGCCCTGCTGCGTCTCGCCCTCCAGACTGAGCACATCTACGGAGAGACTAAGCATTTGTCCCCAACGCAACTGTTCGCTCGAGCGGGGTATGGGAATGCGGATGCTGAAACGGCCCTCGTCGTCGGTGTAGAGAGTGTCAATGCTGACCGAATTGTTCGAAGAGTAGCTTCTGTACCACCAGCTGGACTCCCAGCGATAAGTGCCTGTGACGCGGGCATTTGCCACGGGCCACTGGCTGTAGGTCATGGCGCGGCCTGTCAGGGTGACGCTGTCGGCAGGCAACGGAACATCAGGCGCTTCTTCCATCTTAACTTGGAAGGTGGGACGGCGATACTCCTCGACACGGAAGGTGACCGAAGTGTCGTCAACCCGTATGCTGTATTGTCCAGGCAAGCCGGTCTTAGGGAGCTGGAGGCTGTCCTGCAGGGTGCCAAAGTCGTCGGTCCGCAGTTCGTGGCTCGTCACCTTCTGTCCGTTGGCATCAAAGAGCGTGAGGACGAAGTCGGCTCCCGACTCTGCCGTGGGGGCCTGTTCGTGGCCTTTAGTGTAAGAAATACCGCCCACATAGACCGTCTGGCCCGGACGATAGATGCTTCGGTCGGTATAGATGTTGAGAAAGCGCGTTGGGCTGTTGTCGTATTTCTGTTGGTAACGCCAGCTCAGGCTCTCTATCTCGTGGGCATTGTCCTCGCCTCTCGACAGCCGGATGTAGAGGAACATTTTGTCCGTGAAGGGTATTTCGGCAATGCCTCGACCGTCGGTTGTCTTCTCATCGAACATGATGTATTTGTCTTCCACCGACTTGTAGAAGCTGACTTTGACGTCCTGTTGCGGTTCACCGCTCAGGGCATCTGTCACCATGACGCGCTCCGTGCCATCAGGCATCGTGGTGGACATGAAGGTGAGGGCCGACACGCGGAACAGCGTAACTATAGGCTCCGGTTCCTCCGCCAGCTTCTCTTTCGTGCTACCCTCCACGACGAAGGCATACTTTCCGCATCCCGGAGTGCGCCACTGCAGCGTATCCTTCTCTGTGACAAGCGGGTCGGAGCCTTTCACGGCGAACGGCAACGTCTCTACGAGCGTGCCGGCGTTTTGCACTTGTTGCAGGTGGGAGCCGTCTTCCTTTAGGCGACTGAACGTGAAGTCTGCGGGCAAGCGATAGACTGAAACACTGCATGTCTGCATGTTCTTTGCTTCGAGGGGGATGTTGTACTTGCAGTTGGGATAGTACATCCTGAGGAAATTGACAGAGAGATTAGGCTGGCGCAACGTGGCGAGGCGGTTCAGGAGGTCGCCCGAATGCCGGCTGTTGGGATATCGCTCCAGCGCTTCTACCAAGAAGTCCTGCTGCTCGTGGGTGCTATAGCTTGCCTGGGAAGCCAGGCGCAGATAGACTTGTGCACAGGCAGGAAGGTCGGCATATTCGTCGCGCAGGCGGAGGAGAGTCTCCTTCGAGTCGTAGGTGTCGGAAAGCGAATCGAGGCGCAACTGCAACGTCGCCTCGCGAAGACCGCTGCGACGATAGATGTCGATGATGTCATCGTAGCCCGGCACGAGATGAATTCGCCGCATGTCGGACGGGATGTCCCTGACGGCCGTGCGCCAGATGACGCTGAGCAGGTCGTTCCCGAAAATGGCGTCGTCCCTGCCTTGCATGGCCAGTTTCTTCACGTCTGCCACCTTGCAGCGGTGGAGCGCATCGGCATCGCTCAAGGCCTGGGCATAGAGGTCGGCTGCATGGGCAAGGTATTCATCGTGGCTCCATTCCTTGATGCTGTCGGGATGGCTCTCCGTGTTGCGGCGGAAGCCCTGCGAGCGCCACGTGTTGTTGACGAGCAGATGCGCCAAAGCGGCACGGTAGATGGCCTGCGACGTCGGGTCTTTCTCGGCAAGCATCTCCTTCTTAAGCTGTTGCCAATCGTAGAAGAAGCTGTCGGGCGTAATGTCCTCGCGCTTTTTGTTTTCAAGCAGAAGCGGCATCAGCCGATTGGCAACGGCCTGACAAGTCTTGTGCGATGCCTTTTCGGTCTGCAGGACGCCTTGCCAGACGGCACGTTGCAGGTCGCCCTGCTCGTTGTCGTCGGCATACTCCCAATACATGGCGCCCCGCAAACCTTCCCTTCTGATATAGGCACACTTGGCGGCAATGGAGCGCGGACTGTCGAAGCCGAAGACCAGCTCGCCTTTCTCGTCGGCCAAATAGGATGCCTTTGCCTCGTTGTCCCAACGTTCTTTCGTGGTCTGCACGGCGCGGTCGGCATACTTCATGTACTTGCCGGTCTCGCCTCTGCCGTAGAAAGGCATGCCCAACACAATCTTCTCGTCGGGCACACCGGCTTTGCGATGAGCTTCGACGGCCTCGGAGGCGGTGCTCCAGCCAGCCCGCTGCGAGCGGTAGAGGGCTGCGTGGTGCTTGGGCGCATTCGCCATGTCGTAGGCCATCACGTTCACCATGTCAAGATACTGCTGGCAGCTGCCGAAGTCGATGTACTTCGCGTTGCCGACGCTTGCAAGGGTGAGCCATCGTTTGTTACCCAGCGCCTGCCGGAGGTCGCGCATCAGGAGGGTGAAGTTCTCCGTGTCCTGCGGCGACGAGCTGATGCCGGCACTATTCTGCGTGGGATACTCCCAGTCGATGTCGATGCCGTCCAGCCCCAGCTCTTTGCACACTCTGCGACAATCGGCGCAGAAGGCTTTGCGGTTCTCCTCACTGGCAGCCATCTCGCTGAAGCGGCCGCTACCCCACCCTCCTATGCTGAGCATGACGCGCAGCTTAGGCTGCTTCCGCTTCAGGCTGACGATGTCGCGAAGCCGCTGCTCGTTGTCAATGCGGACGCCGTTGAACTGGTCGTTGACGTGCCCGAAGGCATAATTGATGTGGGTCATTACTGTCGGGTCGGGCATCACCTTTGTCCACGAGGTGACGTAAGCCACTACGACTGGTTCCGACTTTTTGCCTGCAAAGACGCTGCCGAGACAGCAGAAGCAGACAACAATAAGGGCAAAGATATGTTTCATGTCTTTGGGATAAATTGTTCTTGTTTGGAATGTCGCGAGAGAAGATGCGGAAGGGGCATGTCTCTCCCTCAGAGGGCAGCCACGACCTCTATTTCCACGAGGGCGTTTTTGGGCAGGTCGCGTACCGCTACGGCGCTGCGGGCCGGGAAGGGTGCAGCGAAGAACTCGGCATAGACCTCGTTCATAGGCGCAAAGTTAGCGATGTCGCTCAGGAACACTGTCGTCTTGACGACGTGGCTGAGGTCTGTACCGGCCTCGCGGAGTATGGCTTGCGCGTTCAGGAGCGACTGCCGCGTCTGTTCCTTGATGCCGCCTGCAGCAAACACGCCTGTACTCGGATCGATGGGCAGTTGTCCGCTTACATAGACGAACCCGCCTGCCATTATTGCTTGGCTGTACGGCCCGATAGCCGCCGGTGCATTACTAGTTGAGATTGACTGTAACATCTTGCATTTACCATTTAATCATTTACCATTTACCATTTTCCCCCTAAAGGGGGTTAGGGGGTCCTTTTCCCCCTAAAGGGGGTTAGGGGGTTCTTCCCTAAAGGGGGATAGGGGGTTCTTCCCTAAAGGGGGATAGGGGGTTCTTCCCTAAAGGGGGATAGGGGGTCCTTTTCCCCCTACTTCAGAGCGCTTCCAGAAGTGCTCTGAGGAACTGCCAGAACTTCGCTACGCTTGGGATGTTGCAGCGTTCGTCGGGCGTGTGGGGGCTGCGCAATGTGGGGCCGAAGCTCACGAGGTCCATCTTCGGATAGACGCCCCCTATGATGCTGCACTCCAAGCCTGCATGGCACACCTGCACCACGGCTTCCTCGCCGAAAAGACTGCGATGCACTTCCACCATCTTGGCCACGATGGGACTGTCGAAGTTGGGTTGCCAAGCACCGTACTGACCGCCGTATTCCACCTTCATGCCTGCCATCGAGAAGCAGCTCTCCTGCATCTCCTGGATGTACTCCATCATCGTCTCGTTGCTCGAGCGGGCCAGGATGAGGATGCTCGCCTCGCTGGCGTTGATGTCCACAATGCCCAGATTGCTGCTCGTCTCCACTACCGACGGGATGCTCGGGATGTTCCTCAGCACACCGTCGTGGCACGCCATGAGCGCATCGACAAGGTTGTCCTGAATCTCTTCCGGCACGCGGCCAGCCGGCATTGCCGTCAGTTCGACGGACATGGCGATGCCCTCTTCCACGCCTCGGAACTCTTCGTTGAAGACATCCTGGCAGTACTGAGCCAGCTCCTTCAGGTCGTCGAGGTTCTCCATCGGGATGGTCAGCACGACGGTTGCCGTGCGGGGAATGGCGTTGCGCATGTTGCCACCCTGCCAGGAGCAGAGACGTGCGGCATCATCGACGATAGCCTGACGCACGAAGCGGGCCATCAGCTTGTTGGCATTGGCACGTCCTGCGTTGATTTCCAGGCCGCTGTGACCGCCACGCAAGCCCTTGAGCGACACCTTCACGGCGATGTCACCCTCCTCCAGAGCAACGGGCTTGTACTGAATCGAAGCTGTGATGTTCACGCCGCCAGCCGAACCGATGACAAACTCGCCCATCGTTTCGTTGTCGATGTTCAAGAGGATGTCGCCTTTCAGCGTATCGGCCGAAAGGTGGTTCACGCCGTACATGCACGTCTCTTCGTCGGCCGTAATGAGGGCTTCCAGCGGGCCGTGCTTGATGTCCTTACTTTCCATGACGGCCATGATGGCAGCCACGCCCATGCCGTCGTCGCTGCCCAGCGTCGTGCCCTTCGCCTTCACCCAGTCGCCGTCGATGAAGGTCTCGATGGGGTCTGTCTCGAAGTTGTGCGTGCTCTCGTCCGTCTTCTGCGGCACCATGTCCATGTGTGCTTGCAGCACAGCGCACTTGGCACCTTCGCGGCCCGGAGTGGCAGGCTTGCGCATCACGATGTTCTCAGCGCCATCCTTGAAGGCTTCTATGCCATGCTCCTTAGCCCAGTCGAGCAGGAACTGCTGCACCTTCTCAAGGTGTCCGCTTGGGCGCGGTACTTGTGTCAATAGGTAAAAATTCTTCCAAATTGCCCTCGGATCGAGGTCCTGAATTGATGTTGCCATAGTCTTTTATGTTTGATGTTAACGTTATTTGCAGTCTTTGCAGAGCAAAGGTACAAAAATTATTTCAAAACTCTACTATGAAAATCCAATTATTAATGTTTTTTTTCATAAGTTGACGCAAAAGGCAAAGTTACTAATAATTTACGATTTTACTATTTACAATTTATGTACGATTTAGTAATCCTAAGTAATTTACAATTTGACGATTTACTATTTACTATTTATGTACAATTTAGAGCCTCCTCTAAATCTCCCCCTAAAGGGAGAGACTTCTCCCTCTCCCACGGGAGAGGGTTGGGGAGAGGCTGTTTCCCTTCCCTTTAGAGGAGGGGAAAGGAAGCTGAGATACTCGCCGCTGTCTCCCTCTCCCACGGGAGAGGGTTGGGGAGAGGCTGTCTCCCTTCCCTTTAGGGGAGGGTTGGGGAGAGGCTGTTCCCCCTCCCTTTAAGGGAGGGCTGGGGTGGGTCTTTCACTAACTCCCTGCCTGCAGCATCGCCCGACACAGCACGCGCCTCAACTTTAACCACCTGTTTCCACTTTCCATTTTCAACTTTCCATTCTCAACTTTCAACTTTCCATGAAGATTTCTACCGTCACCCGTCACTTTTTGTCCTAACAGAGTGAAAATAAGCAGGGTACGGGGTGACAGTACTGTCACCCTACCGTCACCCTCTCGTCACCTCGCATCCTATTGAATCACAATGGAATAAGCGGAAAGGTGACGAGGTGACAGTAATTAAACAACATCCACACACTCTCCTCCTCCTGTTCCCTCCCGGAGACCGCACGCCCACCTGCCTTCACCTTCGTAAGCGTTTGTATGATTCTACTGATATATGGTAATCGTTGAACTGTTACAACTTCAGTTATTATTCTTAATTTTCTTTTATTAACGTGAATTCGATGAAAACTAAAGGACATATAATTTATGGTAATTCTTCGACAAGCCTTAGGCGCAGGCGGAGCGTGTTTTATCTTTAACATATAATTGCCATGCCTATTAAATTAACAATTTGACGATTTACAATTTACTATTTATTTACAATCCTAATTAATTTACGATTTGACGATTTACTATTTACTATTTATTTACAATTTTATAATTTAGCTATTTACAGGGCGGCAGCAAATTCTTCACTCTTCACTCTTCACTTTTCACTTCGCCGAAGGCGATGCGAAGGCGATGGGGAGAGGGTTGGGGAGAGGCTGATTGCCCATTAATTTACAATAATTATTTTTCGTCGAAATCACGTTAACCTACTATTTTGCGTTATGAATTAAAGAAACAAGAAAGGTATATGAATGACTGGGCAGGAGTCAAGATTACATGGGCAAACTTATATATGGTGTGTTCTATAAATTAGGTTTGAATTGCTCTTAGACTATTTTCGAGCAGATTTGACTTCAAGCCCGCCGAAGCGTAGCGAGCTACGTTTCAACTTTTGAAGCAGCGAGAGCCATAAGAGCTTGCTCTTCAATGGAATGGCCGAGTCGTGACAAAAAGTCAACACAGTTAAGGGATTGGAGGCAAAGATGCCGAAAAGAGACAAGAGCAAACAAAGATAATTCATAGAGAATTTATTAATTAATAGAACCCACCATAAATTGGTTCTATTATTCCTCTTACAATACACTAAGAATAACCGAAAAAGGAAATATCGCCGCACAAAAAGCTACGATTTAATCGAAAAACTTTGGGGAATGAAGGTTTTTTTGTAATTTTGCAAAGCAAAACAAAATAAATAAAGGGAATACAAGAATTAATTTAGACTTAAGAATCCTTGATTAGGCTGATATACCAGAAATAGGACCTCTGAATACGCATCAGTCAGGCAAGGCAACGGATGTTACGCTCTTATAACGGGGGCGTGGACAGAAATGGTTGTTGTCTGATGCGGGCGGTCCTATGCCTTGGTATCATCAATCAAACTTCTGCGCCCTCTTTCAAGAATCACAATCTTAAAAGACTGAGAATATGACAGCAGAAGAACTATTTGACATTGTATTAAAAAAGGCTAAAGAGTATGGTCTTGTAGCAAAGAACGATGGCCGCACTATTATTGAGCCTAAAGGAAATTCAATAATCCGCAATAATCTGATTCCGGCATCATTTAGCGATGGGTCTGCATATTTTGGATTTCTCAGTAGCGAAGAAGAAACGGCTGGACCTTATTCGGATTTCTCATTTGTGGTTTTTCCAGATAACAGAGAAAATGTTCAGGCCTGTGTGGTATCATTAGGAGTTGGCTCGTCCGGCTTCCGGAATGATTATCAACTTGCGTCCACTCCAGGCATACGAAGACTTTTTTTAAAACTGAACTATCAAAACAATTCTTTTTTCAAGACATCTTTTGATGATATAGAAAGCGCTTCTTCTGATTTGGTAAAAGAGATTAGAGAAAATTATAACTCTCTTAAAACAGTTATTGAGAGTTATAAAACCGTGTTGCCGGCCAGTAAAATAGTAGATTTTGAGAAAGACTCCAACCCAGAGAATATTATATATACTTGGCTTGCTACATATGCAAAGATGCGTTCCTGGGGTACTGCTCCCCAGAAAAAACTAATTGAATCTCAATTACAGGAAACACCTACACCACAGCTTCCAAATGAAGAAAAAGAGATATCTGGCCTGTTGTATCAGCGAAAATATGTTGTATTACAAGGTGCACCTGGTACAGGTAAGACATATACAGCCTTAAAGATATCAAAAGAGTACCAAAAGGTCTTTTTTGAGCAGTTCCATGCAGAGACGAGCTATTCCGATTTCGTTTACGGTCTAGAACCTAACTTGGAAGATAAATCTAAAGTAAGCTTTAGAGCCAAGGAAGGTATTCTATACCAGGCAATAAAGTATGCAAAAGAGCACAAATCAGAAAGGGTTCTGTTAATCATTGATGAGATAAACAGAGCCAACCTCTCAAACGTTTTAGGTCCCGTGTTTTATCTCTTTGAGTACCACTCTGGGGATAGAATTGTAAAGACGAAAGTGGGGGATATGGAGTTGGAAAAGTTACCTGAAAACTTATTTGTTCTTGCCACAATGAATACGGCAGATAGGAGTTTGGCAGTAGTTGATTTTGCTCTCCGCCGTCGATTCGCTTGGTATACCCTTAGACCACATGAAATTAACCCAGAACAAGGATTGGTATTCATGAAAAAGATTTACAATAAGTTTTCTGATATATTCTTCGAATATGCCTCAGATGACGAGCTAAATCTTCAGCCAGATCAATCGTATTTTATTGTGAATAAAGATGATAAAGATAACGAGATAAAAGAGCGCATGGTTTATGAGCTTATGCCATTAATTAAGGAATATCTTGCAGAAGGCTATTTATTGAAAGCAAAAGATTCATTCTGCGACCTATTTTTAAAGGAAACAGGATTACTTATGTATGAGTAGTGCGATTACATATTTCTTCGGCAAATTACCTACTCTTTCATCGGCCTACTGGTCAGGCGATAAATTAAAACAGAGTTGGAAATGGCGTGATCGTTCAATGGAATCGGTCATGCAGAGATTTCTTGAACTCAATCAAAAGAACTTAGCTTATTTAGGAATAAAAGCAAACATTGAAACTGTCAATGGTAAACCTTCTTTAAAATTAACAACTTCCAAGTATATTGGAGCAATTCCTGTCTATTCTCCAATGAATGGTAAGGCAGTTGGCGATTTGATAGTAACCGGGCGATTTGGAGAAGATGCTGGAGAACTTATTACACTTCTTGATAGTAGCATAAAACCTGAATATTCGGATGAGTATCATTTAGTGCAAGATTCGCAAATGACTCCTCCAATTTTTATTGAGTGCTGCAAATATATTGATACATATCTAGAGGCTGAACGCTTCAAGTGGCTAAAATTTACGAACGAAATAAAGAAGGAGAATCAGCCCAAAGGTTCGACTCTATGGGGGGAGTATGCATTAAGAACTGCTCAAGACCCATTAGAGTTTTCGACCTTCAAAAACAAACGGAATCTCCTTTCTACCAAACACCCAGAATGGGCACAGTTAAATTATGTGCTAAAGATTGCAATCAAGGAACTAGAATCGCAGCACGCCCCCCTTCGAACACGTTCTATATACTCAAATCGTATTGCCCAACTAAAGATAAAACTTAGGGAAAAGGAAATTCTTCCTACAGAGAATATACAGAAACGAATGTCAGACCCATTCATCATAAAGCAATTGAAAGAACTCGCTAATATAATTCTTAAAAACAAGACTAACGAGAAACTTGCTTGGAGAATGGATTATGCCGAATTCTTTGAGAGGTATGTTCAATACTTATTAGATGATGTTGCCAAGAAAAAGGGCGCTCGTGGAATAAATAATCCGCATTATAATGTGAGGGTCAGCAATCATCCACAATGGGGACTTCGTTACCTTGAACCAGACTTTATTCTTCAAAAGAATCAAGAGCAAGTTGTGGTGGATGCAAAATATAAGAGTCACGTTTTCAACTGGAATGATGAAAGTGAAGAACTGAAAGATATATTCCGTCACGATTTTCATCAGATACTTGCTTATTGTTCGATGAATACAATGCCATCAAAGCAGGCATTATTAGTTTATCCGTTTAATAACTTCACATCCCATAAAATGGTTGTCAATAGCCCATTGACGCATTCTGAAGCGAATGTATATCTCGTAGGTATTCCTTTAGATAAAAAACGAATAGAAGAAGTAAAAGAAGGTTTTAACAAAATCATACATTTCGCAATGTGATAAATAACAAGCAAATAATGGCCATCACGAAACTTTGTCCTCTAATTTGTCTTCTAATCTTGCTTGTAGGATGCGAGAAGCAGAAGTATGAAGATTTTGTTGAGCCAGAACCAGACCCAACAAATACCATATCATACACAGATGGAGAAACCGAGAATATTGATGAAGGGCAAAACCTCTTGGTAAACGGAGGACTGGAGGAATGGGAAAGTTTTTGGTTACCAGAAATGCCTAAAGAGTGGTCTATCCCTTCCAATACCTATGTAAAACGAGACTATTCTACCCATTTTGAAGGAAAATGTTGTGCCAAGATGCAGTCTCTTGAAAAGGGCAAGACGGCAAGACTTGAGCAGAAGATACAAGTTACGCCTAATAGGAGAATAAGGATTCGTTTCCATTATGCCATAACGCAATGGAAAGACAAAGGAGCTAGGACTTATTGTTACTTCAGGACACGATCAGCCGAGTCGTCCACCATTTCTTCAGAAGCCTTGAACTACTTCTACGACGCATACACTTTGCGTATCATTCGAGGAGGAGGATATGGGCTGACATATTTCCCTCACGAGTTAAACAAATGGCTCACCTTTGACGAAACGATAGAAGTACCCCCATCGGCCAATTATTTCGCCTTTGGAATCAATAGTTACTACGGAACTACTATCTTTGTGGATGATTGTTGGGTTACGAATGTTTCAAACTAAACTCTTATCCTGAGCTGGAAATAATCGACCTCCATGCGCTCCAGTAGATGCCCCGGCGGAAATGCTATTTGCTTATCTTGAATCCCAACTTCAGGATCAGTTTCAGCGTGCTGATGCTGGTATTGCGGTCGTAATCCTTTTCTGCCTCGGGGAGTTCGCTATAGGGAATGAGGCAGGGATGGGTTTTCAGCCTATCGCTACGTTCCGGTCCGTACGTCCATCCCTGCTTGACACGTGTCTCTGCCCAAACTTCATGCACATTCTCGGACATTTGTTCTACCAACATTTTCAACTCATCGGGCAACTCAATACCTGTGGTATCGATTGGTTTCGGTATGTATGCTTCTGCTTTCATGGCTTCGTTTAACTGAAATTCCTGAAGTTAAAGTGGAAGAGCCTCCTCTAAATCTCCCCAGCCTCTCCTAAATCCTCCCCTAAAGGGAAGGACTTCCCCCTCCCTTCAGTGAGGGGATGGGGGTAGGCTTCTCCTTTTAGGGGAGGGATGGGGAGAGGCTCCCCAAAGCTATCGTCCAGCACAAAGTGCTTTACTTCCAGCGCGACAGCGCTTAACTTCCTTTCTAACTTCATTTATAATTTCCAAAACTTAAAGGTGGGTTCTATTAATTAATAAATTCTCTATGAATTATCTTTGTTTGCTCTTGTCTCTTTTCGGCATCTTTGCCTCCTATCCCTGGAAACGTAGCTCAGCAATTCAAACCTAATTTATAGAACCCACCTAAATTAATTTGTCTATGACTTGAGGTTCAACTTGAAACTTGTTTCAACGACACCGTAGTCGAAGACTTTATAGTCGTCGATATAGTCCACGGCATCCGATTCCTTATCGAGTTCCTGCCAAGGCTTCAGACAATTATGCTGTTTGGTCCGCTCGTCGCAGCGATGTCCGGTTTCATTGTTGACATATCCCATCATCTCGTGGGCGGCATTCCAATGAAGATGCTCACACATGGCAAGATTCAGCATCAGCTTGTTTTCTTCGGGAGAAAGGAGCGGATAGCGGATGCTGTCCTTCTTTCCTTCGCGGCTGGCTAATGCTCTCTGAGCAAAGTCTTTGGCGCTGGCTTCGCCGACAGCTTTTTGCAGGAGCCTGATTTTCGTCTGTGCATGGAGAGCGTTCGTGCGGTCGAGATTCTCTTTGCGAATTATCTTGCTCATGCGGTCCCACTTTGTGGCTGAGCCATTGGGCTTCATCGTCTTCCGATGCCGTTCTTCCCACGTCCCTTCGTCGCCAGCGGCATCAATCTGCAGGCTACGATAAGCCTCATAGTATTGTTGCCCTTCTTGCTCGAACTTGTCCCTTACTACCAGTTCGTAGGTATAGATGTTGGCGCTTTGGCCGAAGAGCACGATTGTCCTGCACTTCTCATTCTCGTCTTTCCCTAAAATGAGGTTATAGTGGCGGGCTATCTCCTTCAGATGCTTGAAAGAGCCTTTTTCGTAGGCACGGACATAGATGCGGAAGTTGTCGAGGTTGGCACGTTTCCGGCGAATGTACCGAAGTATCTCTACGGCAATGGTCATGTTCTTTTCGTCATCTCCTATCGCCACAACGACATAGTTCAACGTCTCTGCAATCTTCCCGAGGATTTGCGTATGGAAGGCATTGGAACGATATTCGAAGGGATAGAACCGAATAAGGGCATGACTCTTCTCCTCGTCGCATTTCTCCACGTCAACTCCAGGTATTCCAGAGGCAAACTGCCCTTCCAGGTTCCTCATGTCCCTATCTACGACATAGCAGCAGAAGGGACTGCGATGGGAATCGGTGGCCGTTGCATCTTCGTGGACGAAAGCTCCGTATTCGTAGAGGAACTTCACGGCTTCCTCTCCTGTCTCGCCGAATCCCATTACCAGACCGACGAAAGGAGAGGATACGGTAGCGGGGTTATGGCTGCCCAATGGGTTTACGGTAACGAATTCGACGGGATGGTTCCTGACATCTCTCTTCAATTGCTCAATAGCCAGATGCGAGGAGTCGATAATTTTGACTTCTGTCCGCGTTTCGTTAGCCAGCCCCAAATCCTCTACAATCCTATTCACCGCATTACGGCGAGCATGGCAATAAATCGTCGTTCTGTAGTCCGGACAGGCTATCAGAGTGTCTTTAGCCAGTATAGGCACCGACCGCACATTAACTTCTTCCTCCTCCGACATGAGGAACACATGCAGCTCGGCATCCCTTTCCGTCCTCAGCTTCTCCAATATCTGCCGAACTGTCGTCAAGCCGATGGTGTCCCATATATTGGTTGTCTCTTCGTCCATGCTGTGCAAACTGCAATTGGCAATCGCCAAAGCATGCCGGTCGTCATCGGGAACATCGTGGAACGTCTTGCGCCGATGAGTGAACATACTCATGACGCTATTCCATCCATCAGGCTTGTCGGCCTCCTTGTCTTTTTCTCCCACCAGATTCGTCACTACATAGACTACCACCCCGTTCGGGTCGCCATGCTTCGAACAAATGTCGTCTGCCAACAGCATGGAGGCATCGTTCATGCCAAAAAACAGATATACGTGATTCCGCTTCTCGTCTATCTGCAGATTCCGAATGTGCAAATACGCTAACAGACGGGACAATACCAGGCTCATTAACAGGATGAACGTACACAACGTGGCAACAAAGCAGGTGCTGGACAACAAGCCTTTTATAACCTCATGCGACTCCACACCACCTAAGACGTTGCCATCTATATAGGATGCAAAAAGCCGGAGAGAGCCTATGCCGGAACGTATGATGACATCTGCTCCGACATGCGGTTTGTTGTCCACGCTAATTGCGATGAAGAAGACGACCCATCCGAAGCTCCAGACCCAAAGTATGAATTTAGCCATTAGCAGCAGATTGCGCTGCTGGCGGTATGTTTCGGGGACACGAGGGCCGACTTGCTGCCGGTTCT
Organism: uncultured Bacteroidales bacterium; assembly: GCA_902776455.1. Lineage (GTDB taxonomy): Bacteria > Bacteroidota > Bacteroidia > Bacteroidales > Bacteroidaceae > Physcousia. The sequence continues at coordinate 64,118 of CACYQI010000020.1, forward strand.
TCGAAAGCCTGATGCGTCCCCACACATCAGCAAGGACGAGGCAGGTGGAGGCTACGAGAGCCATTACGGGCAGGGCAAACCATATACCGAAGTCTTGCCCCAACGGGATGTTCCCAAAGCCGAAAATCAGCACCGCAAACGCAAGGACAGCACCCATCTTGTAGGAAGCAGGCCAATGCTTGAAGTTCGTCAGCCGACCATAACCCTTGCTCCTGACAACAAAGACTGCAATCAGGACGATAACAACCCCGACAAAAAATGTCCAATCAAACAGACGGTCTTTCACGAGATACCAAAACATCTTGAATAATTTACGATTTAACGATTTACAATTTACTATTTATTTACAATTTAGTTATTTAACCATTTACTTTCCCCCTCTCCTTTAGGAGAGGGTTGGGGAGAGGCTCCTTTACTATTTATGTACTATTTAATAATTTAGTTATTTACAGGGCGGCGGAGCGTAGTAACTTTGATTTTTCACTTTTCACTCTTCACTCTTCACTTGCGAAGCACTATCACATTGTTTTCGTCGCAGGGCATGTATATCGTATCTTTCTCCAACGAGACAGATGACTTCACTGGGTATGCCGTCTTCTGGGACTCCAGCGGAACAAATGCGGAGTACCGCCCTTCCGCATCCGAAACAACGCTCTGTCCTGCTATCTCGATTTCGACGTCGGAAACCGTTTCTTCCGCTTCCGCATTCCACAGACGGAAATGCACGTCGCCATAGACCCGCTCATCGCGGTGGACTGGGATGACGATGAGTTCCGACAGCACGACGGTCGTATCGACGGGCAAGAAGCTGTGCTGGAGTTTCGTATCGATGATTGTCGTGGTGATGTGTACTTCCTCGCCGATGAAACGATGAGGAATGTTGGCAAACAGAGAAGCGGATTCGAGCGAATGAATGGTGTCTGTCTTTGTCTCGTTGTCGAGTGTCAGAGTTACAACAACATCTTGCAGCGGCGGCAAGGCGGGATTGTGAAGCGAGACTTCCTCCAGCTTCACTTCTACGTCAACGGGCTGATTGACGGCCCAAGCTCCGACCAAAGCCGCCAGTACTACAATGCCGCCCACCAGCCATGCCGTCAGCTTCTGAATAAGCAGCCGCCTGTGACGTCGCCATATAGCATCAAATTCAACGCCCAGCAACTTGGAGATGAGCTGCACGTAAGCACGCTCTCGGTTTATCCAAGGCCAGCGGTAAATCTTCTCGTGTATGTTTGCCCCGAGGATTTCGGGCAATCCGAGCGTCTCAACGATAGGGTTGAAGCATTCCGTGTCCGGATTCCCGCTATGAGGATGGCCGTCAACGATGAAAAAGTGTATCTGCTTCGTGCGTCCCAGCTTGTGGAAGAATGCTATCTCCCTGCCTACCCATTCCGACTTTGCCGAATGGGGAGAGCAGATGACGATAAGGTTCTTGCTGGCCTTCAGTCTTTCCTGCAGTTCCTCGGTCAATCCTCCTGGCTGAATGTCGGTAGGGGCAAAGAAAACGGGTTTTATCGGTGTACGCTGCCATCCATGCTCGTTGCACAGCGTAGCGGGCATCCTGTAGTGCTCCAGCTTCCGCTGCAAACGCTTGCCCCATTCCGTGTCCTTGGAGCTATAGCTGATGAAAGCGAAGTATTTGAATTGTTGTTCCATATTTAGGAGAGGTTAGGGGTTAGAGGTTAGGGGTTAGGGGGTAGGGGGTAGGGGGTAGAGGTTCTTCGCTTCGCTCAGGCGCAGGCGGAAAGAGGATTGTTGGGGATGCTGAGGGGTCAAAGGTATTTCTCTAACCTCCCCAGAACTCCCTTAGATGGGGTCTTTTTTCTTTTTGCACCGCAAAGATACAAAGAAAAACAGAAATAAAGAAATTAAAAGGGGAAAATGATAGTTAGTTTAGAGTTTAGAGTCTGTTTGGAAAGTTTAGAGTTTAGTGTTTAGAGTTTAAAGTCAGTTGGAAAGTTTAGAGTTTAGTGTTTAGAGTTTAGAGTCAGTTGGAAAGTTTAGAGTTTTGGGGTTTAGAGTTTTTTAGTTTTGAGTTTTTAGTTTGGCGTTGAGTGTTTTGAGTCTGTTTGAACTCTACACTTGCGCGAAGCGCTACTGACTCTCAACTTTATACTTTCAATTTTCAGCCTCTCCCCAACCCTCTCCCCAGCCCTCTCCTTAAGGAGAGGGGGGAAAGCCGCGAGATAGAGATGTAAATGCTTAAATTGCTAAATTGTACATAAATCGTAAATTGTAAATTGTCAAATTGTAAATTTCGTAGGTCCGTTAAATCCGTGGTCCTATATCAATTCATAATTATTAATTATTTGTGTGGTAGTCATCTGTTAAATCCGTTAAATCCGTGGTCATTATTCAATTCATCATTCATAGTTTTCCGTGTTTTCCTTGTGAGACACCCCACCCCTAGCCCCTCCCCTGCGAGGGGAGGGGAAGGGAGGCGAAGGGTGTGTTTGTCAGAACTTTTCGCAGTGGGGCGCGTTCTGGCGGCGTTTTTTCGTTGTTGTGGCACTTTGGTCCACCGAAGGCGGGAAATGGGCTTAAATCGAATGGGCGCTGAGAATCAAGTGGTTGGAAAGGGGCGTTTTGGTGAGGGGAGATAAGAAAGTGTCAGGTCGGCATGGCATGCTGACAAACGAAACAAAGAATGAAGGGGAAAATTGAAAGTTGAAAGGGGAAAGTTAACGTGGAGGAAAAGGCGACACAACGTGGAGAATTGGCCGACACAACGTGGAGCGTCGGAAAGAAGCACACGAAGCTTCTCTCCGAGCGACTGCCGGAGGTGGATTTTCCTGTAAAGAATTTTCGCCGGTATCAGTAGGGGGAAGCGGCGGAACAGCCTCTCCCCAGCCCTCCCCCCATCGCCTTCGGCGAAGTGAAAAGTGAAGAGTGAAGAGTGTAGAGTTTGCTACCGCCCTGTAAATAATTAAATTACTAAATCGTAAATAAATTGTAAATTGTAAATCGTCAAATCGTAAATTATATAGGATTGTCAAATCGTAAATTATTCTTCACTTTTCACTTCGCCGAAGGCGACCTTTCTGTGTTTTCCGTTAGAGTGAGATATGTACTCACCATAACCCCTACCTTGACACATACTTTCAATTTTCATTCTACAATTTCAACTTTTCAACTTTCAATTTTCAACTTTCAATTTTCAACTTTCAATTTTCAACTTTCAATTTTCAACTTGTACTTTTTGTCGATGCGCTGCCTTTCTTCTTTACTTATCTCCTTTATTCCAATCTGAACATCTGTTGTGCCGTCGAGGTGGTGACGGCTGACGACTCCGTCTTTCAGGACAAGGATGTCCTTCGGTTTTCCTTTCATCTCTTCGGCCTTGTCGTACAGCGATGTCCCGCTCTCTTGCTTCCAGTCGGCAAACTCCAGCAGATAGCATTCTCCCTCCGCGGCTTGCTGCCCGGCTGGCGTGTCTCCGCCACCGACCACGACCGTGAACGCATGACTCGAAAGGAAGTCGGACAGACGGCCCGACGACAATGCCTGCTTGTATTTGGCGGTAAGGATTGTTTCTGAGATAAATTCTGTGGCGGGATGCTGCGGGCCGAGAGCTTTCTCGTAGATGGTCAAAGCCTTGCCGAGATAATCCAACGCTTTGGGATAGTCGCCTCGGTCGTAATAGACGCCTCCGATGTTGCTGAATGACGAAGCGACTTCGGGATGCTCCTTGCCATAGACTTTCTCGTAGATGGTCAAAGCCTTCTCGTAGCACTCCAACGCCTTGGAATAGTCGCCCTGCCTGTCGTACGACGTGCCTATGTTGTTGTAGGACTTGGCTACGGAGGGGTGTTCCTCGCCATAGGCTTTCTCCCAGATGGCCCGCGCTTGCTCGTAGTATTCCCGGGCTTTCTGGAAGTCTTCCTGCTTGTGATAGATGATGCCGATGTTGTTGTAGGACATGGCCACGTCGGGATGTTCCGTCCCGAACAGCTTCTTGCGGATAGCCAAAGCCTTGTCGTAATACTCCAATGCCTTGAGGCAATCGTTCCGGCGAGAATAGATGTAGCCGACGTTGTTGTAGGATGCCGCAACTACGGGATGCTTCTCGCCATACACTTTCTCGTTGATGGCCAAAGCCTTGACAAGATACTCCAACGCCTTGGAATCGTCCCCCAGATGGGAATAGACGCCACCGATGCTGTTGTAGGACAAGGCGATGTCGGGATGCTCCGTCCCAAACAACTTCTCGCGAATGGCGAGAGCCTTGCCAAGGTACTCCAAAGCCTTGGCATAATCGCCCAAACGGGAAGACACATTACCTAAGTTATGACAGGAAGCGGCAACCATTTGATTCTCCGTTCCGCATAGCTTCTCGCGGATGGCCAAAGCCTTGTTGAAATACTCCGATGCGGTGGAATACTTGCCTTGCTTGCTGTAAACGACACCGATGTTGTTGTAGGTCTGTGCTACGTCAAGATGCTCTTCTCCGAGCACTTTCTTCCGCATCTCCAAGGCTTTGCCGTAGTACTCCAATGACTGAGGGTAATCGCCCTGTATGTCGAAGACAGAACCCATATCGTGGTAAGCCTGAGCTGCCCACTCGCTTTCTGCTCCGTCGCGTTGGGACGAAAGGCTTAAAACCCTTTGGAAATAGGACATCGCCCGCGGATAGTCTGCGAGATACTCCCGGATGAACTGACCGGCTTCGCTTTGCCATTTCAGATTGGTCGTATCGATCTGCGCACGCAACTCCAAATAGTGGGCTGCCGAGTCGTTCTGATGAACCTGAAGGAAACGCTGATAGAAGTTGTAACAGTCGGCACCGGCCACTTCCACCTTCATCTGCGTCCCTTGCTTGCTGGCTGCGAGGTCTTGCTGCCGCTGCTGCAGTTCGGCTTCTTCTTTTGCCTCGGCTTCCTTTTCCCTGATTATTTCCCGGACACGGCTCCGCATGTCGCCACGCGAACGCAGCAGGGAGTCGGCCCGCTCCAGCTGCCCGTTCTCCAAGAGGTCGGTCACGGTACGCTGAAAGTCGTCCAGCTGGTCGTAGTCCAACGTGGCGTAATACTTGGAAAGCTCCTTGATGATTTTCTCGTTTTCATCCCTTTCCTTGTTTATCTCCTCGAGCAAGCGGTTCTTCTCTTCCAACGAAACGTTAAGCTCCTCCACCTCGTCCTCGCGCTCCTGCAAACGCTGCTGCAGGTCGCGGCGCAACTTACGCTCCTTGGCCAAAAGGTCCGCCTGCTGCTGCTCGGGAGTGTCCATCACCAGATAGATGGGATTGGTGGAGTACTTGTAGGGTTTCGTCAGCGCGTCGGCATCCACCAATTGGAATCCTTTCTTGCTGACAGAGTCCAACTTAAAGGTCTGAGCAGGCATGGAAAAGGAGAAGCTTCCGTTTGACTGGCTGAGCACGGTAGAGCGACCGTGGAGGGCAACGACAGCATTCTGTATGCCTTTTCCCGGCACCAACTGCCCGCGCACCATGCGCCCCTTCGTCTTGACGTAACCCTGTTGCGTCTGGGCAAAGGACGCAAGCGACATCAGCAGGCAAACCGCCATGCATATTGTTCTCTTCTTTTTCTCAATCATATCATTCAATCGTTAGATTACGTTTTTAAGAGCCTCCCCCCTTTGTGGTTAGAGGTTAGAGGTAAGAGGTTAGGGGTAAGAGGATAGTTTGGGATGCTGAGGGGCCGCCTTCGGCGAAGTGAAGAGTGAAGAGTGAAGAGTGAAGAGTGAAGAATCAAAGTTACCAGCCGCTCTGTAAATAGCCAAATTATTAAATAGTACATAAATAGTAAATAGTAAATCGTCAAATTGTAAATTATTTCAACTTTCAATTTTCAACTTTCCTCGGTCCTCCCGCCAAGACGTACCAGATGTAGCCTTGCACGGTGTGTTTCGGGTACATTTGGCGCAGGAGCTTCATGTAGGCTTGCACCTGGTCGCTGTAAAGTTTGCTCGGATGGCCGAACTTGTAGTCGATGACGGTAATGATGCCTGCATTAACTACGACGCGGTCGGGGCGCAGCACGCAAGGCAGGCCGTCCTTGTCTGTGCTGGCTATGCTACACTCGTTATATACGGCTGTGTTCTTCTGGCTGAACCAGGATGCCACAAGCGGATTCTCGAGTCCCTGCCTGATGCGAAGGATGATGCCATCCCATTCCTTGCCCTCGCCGACGATTCCTTCTTCGCGGGCTTGGGAGAACACTTCGTCTATCTGGCTGACATCGCCCACGCGGCTGAGGACTTCGTGCATCCGCTTGCCTATATCGCGCTGAGAAGACACAGTCCAAGTCTCTGAGTCAGAGGCGAGTTCCTGCAGGTATTCCTGTGCCTGATTGCTTTGAAGGAAGGAGAGCACGGGAGGCCTTGTGACAACTTTCACCTCTATGGCATCCTCCGCCTCATGTTCGAGGCGCAGGCGATTCATCTCCTTCTCCTTGTTGTCCACTTCGGTGAGAGGAGTTCCCTCTTCGTAGGTGAAGCGCGTCGGGTCGGTGTCGTTCTCGTCGGTCCGCAGCGTCATGTAGATGAGTTCCGAGGCGGTGGCTATGTTCTTATTCTTGTCTTTGTCGTTCTGCTCTCCCGTTGGTACGCAGGCGTCTCGCCTGCGGTTGTTGGCAAGCTTCACCTTTCCCCACAGGTAGAGGTTGCACTTGGCACGGGTGAAGGCCACGTAGAGCGTGTTGAGCGCATCCACTCGCCGCTCCAGATGTTCTTCTTCGTAGTCGGAGGAGAAGACCGATGTCCTTACGGCTTTCGAGTGGATGGAGATGGGCAGCGTGCCGAGTTCGCCGAAGGAAGATTCGTCCGTCGAGCACCAAAGGACGTCGCCCTGCCTGTCCTTCTCGATGTCCCAATGGCTGAAGGGCAACAAGACGGTGTGGAAAGCCAGTCCCTTCGACTTGTGGATGGTGAGGATGCGCACTCCAGCCACCGACGAAGCGGGAATGGAGCGCTGGCGAAGCGTCTGGTCCCAAGCGTTGAGGAAGGTCTCTATGTCGGGAGTACCGGCACTTCGAAGGTGGTTCTGCAGCTCGTCGAAGAAGGTCTGCACATAGACGTCTTCGCCCTTTATGTTGCTCAGCGAAAAGATGTTCCACAGCCTTTCCGCAAGGAGATAGAGCGGCAGCTGGAGCAGTTCGTCGCGATGTGCCGTGAAGGCTTCCGGCAAGACGTCGGCCGCATCCTGAAGGACGAGGTTGTGGAAGGCCATGTCGGTCTTCCCGAGGACATCGTACTGATAGTGGAGCATGAGGTATTTCTCGGAGATGCCGTCGGTGTGGTTTTTGTCGATGAGTATGCGCATCGCCGCCACAATCATCTGCACGCTTATCGAGGCATCGAGCAGGAAGGCTTCGTCGCTGACGAGGCGGATGTGGGGGGCATACAGGCCGAAGCCTTCCACGAGCTGCTGCGCCATTCTGTTCGTGCGGACAAGGATGGCTATCTGGCTGAGGTCGAGTCCGTCGGAAAGGAGGTTGTTGATTTGTTCCGCCATGTCGGCGATGGTGTCCTGCACGTAGTCGTCGGTCTCCTTGAACAGCGAAACCCTGACGTAGCCCTTCCCGTCGTCCTTCTTTATCTTCTGCCCGACATCCTCGTAGATGTGGCTCAGCTTGATAGTCTCCTGCAAACCTCGCTCTGAAGGGAGAGGCTTAGAGTCCTTTCCTTCGGGAGAGGCTATCTTGTCGAGCAAGGAAGCGGCCTCCAGGAAGAACTTATTGTTGAACTCCACTATCACCTGATGGCTGCGGTAGTTGATGTCGAGCGGGTCGGGAGTGATGTGGAAGCGTTGCAGGTCCTTCTCTTTCTCGATGCCATAGAGGATTTTCCAGTCGCCGTTGCGCCAGCGGTAGATGCTTTGCTTGATGTCGCCCACGAGCAGTCCCTTGCCGCCCGAAGCGAGCTTCTCGAAGAGCAGCTTCTTGAAGTTCTCCCATTGCATGCGGCTCGTGTCCTGAAACTCGTCGATCATCACGTTGTTGATGAAGGTGCCTATCTTCTCGAAGATGAAGGGTGCATCGCTGCCCTCTACCATCTTGCTGAGAAGGGCTGGCGTAGAACTGAGCGTGAAACGTCCGGCATCGCCTTCAATCTCTCGGGCGCGTTCATCGATGTAGTTGAGCAGGCGGAGCGGTCCGAGGTGTCGCAAAGCCAAAGTTGCGGAAAGGTATTCTTTGCGGCATTTCTCGTAGAGGCTGGTGAACTCGGCAAGACGAGCCTGCAAGTCGAAAGTGCTTGAACTCTGAACCTTGAACCTTGAATTTAAGACAGACTTCCCCGGTCCGTCGCTTTCCATCGCTCTCGCCTTTATGAGGAACGACTGGAGGTTCTTGCCGTAGCTTATCTGGCTGAAGTCTTCTATCAGATTCATCACGTTGTCCACGGCTTCCTCCACTTTCTTCAAGGCGTTCTCTCTGATGGCATACATTCTGCTCTTGAAGGCCTTGATGGCTTCTGCATCGCCTAACCTCCTCAGCTCTTCTTCGCTGCGGCGCTGGTATTCCTCGCGGAAGATGTTTTCGGCAAAAGCCTTGAGCGGGCCGACGATGTCCCACTTGTCGCCCGAGTTCAGTTGCTCGTGGACGTAGTCGAGCACCCATTGCCTCACCTCCGGCTTCGTGTCCATCGTCTCGATGAGGCTATCGACGGCACTTTCTATTATCTCGTCGTGCGAAAGCTCTACCTGCAAGTTGGCGGAAAGTCCAAGCTCGCGGGCCATGTTGCGCAGAATGCTCTGGAAGAAGGAATCGATGGTCTCAACGCGGAAGTGCGAGTAGTCGTGGAGGATGGCTGTAAGCGCCTTGCCGGCCTGCTGGCGGATGAAGGAAGCCTCCTCTATGGGGAGAAAGCCTTTCCCTATAGAGGGAGAAGAGTCGGGAAGAGGGTCTGCTTTTCTTTTTTTCTGTATTGCCTCCAAATAAGGCTCCGACTCCTTCAGCCCCATCTTCAGACCATAGAGCGTCTCCAGAATGCGGCTCTTCATCTCGGCTGTAGCCTTATTGGTGAACGTGACGGCCAACGTATGCTTGAACTCGTGTTCGGCGTTTGGCTGCAGCAGCTCCATGATGTACTCAACGGTCAGGGCGAATGTCTTGCCCGAACCTGCTGAAGCCTTGCAGATGGTGAGAGATTGTTCCATGTTCAGAGTCTTTTCCTTCCCTTTCGCCCGCAAAGATACAAAAAAAAGAGGAATGTAGGACGAAGAATGAAGATTATTTTGTACTTTTGCATCCCGTTACTGAAAAGCGACATAAAACATGTGACAGTAAACGTAAAAAAAGTAAATCTTCAAAAACAACAAAATGCAATGGCAGGATATTTAGTAAGTGATACGCGAAAGGTGACGACTCATCGTCTGATTGAGATGAAGGAGCAAGGGCAGCAGATAGCCATGCTCACTTCCTACGACTATACGCTGGCTCAGCTGGTGGACCAGGCTGGCATCGACATCATTCTTGTGGGCGACAGCGCCAGCAACGTGATGGCCGGCAACGTGACGACTTTGCCCATCACGCTCGACCAGATGATTTACCACGCCCGCAGCGTGACACGAGGCGTCAGACGGGCACTCGTCGTCTGCGACATGCCTTTCGGCACCTATCAGGTCAACGCCACGGAGGGCGTGAAGAACGCTATCCGCATCATGCAGGAAAGCGGTTGCGATGCGCTCAAGCTCGAAGGGGGTGTGGAGATACAGGAGACGGTACGCGCCATCCTCGATGCAGGCATCCCCGTCATGGGCCATCTCGGACTAACGCCACAGAGCATCAACAAGTTCGGCACTTATGCCGTGCGTGCCAGGGAAGAGGCTGAGGCGGAGAAGCTGGTGAGCGATGCCAAGCTCCTGAGCGAAATGGGGTGCTTCGCCATTGTCTTGGAGAAGATACCCGCAGCCTTGACGAGGAAGGTCTGTCAGGAAGTGAAGGTGCCCGTCATCGGCATCGGAGCCGGACAGGCCGACGGACAGGTGCTCGTGGCACACGACATGCTGGGCATGAACAACGGCTTCTCGCCTAAGTTCCTGCGACGCTATGCCGACCTCGCCACCATCATCACCGATGCCGTCGGACAGTACATTACCGACGTCAAGGCCTGCAGCTTCCCCAGCGAAGCGGAGTCGTATTAGAAGCTGAAGCAGATGCCGAAATAGGGTGTCAGCTGATGCAGGCTCCGACGGAAGCTCCCTACTGCCTCCTGACCTGAAACAAGACCTTCCTTCTCTGCACCCATGCGCAGATAGTGATTGGCTTCGTCCACGAGGCTGAAGGTCGAGTATTGGTAGTCGTAGCGGATGCGGGTGAAGTCGTAGTCAAGGCCGATGCGCCATACGACATTATGCTTCAGGGCATAGGAGAAGCTGACGCCTGTGCCGAAGATGAAGCTGCCCTTTCCCTCCAGGTCGATGGCCTGTACGCGGTCGTAGGTGTTGATGTCCTTCAGCTCGTCCACTTTGGTCATTTCCTGCAGGTATTCCTTGAAGAACGTCTCGATGTCGTCGTCGTTGCCCGACTTGTCGGCCCAGAACCATATATCGCCCGACTGCCGATGGCCGAAGAGCAGTTTCGTTCCGAGGCTCATCCGCTTGTTCAGGGGCAGCGAGCCATAGACGCCGCCCATGACGTCGAAGCCCGACAGCTGGTCCTTGTTCGTGCTGTTGCCGTGCCGGAAGGAAGGGTCTGTCGTACTCGGCCGCTCGTACTGGTTGGTCGTCGGGTTGTACTTCTGAATGCCGCTTGTCCAGATGTCGTCGATGCCGTTCCATCGAGGCGTCACAGCCGTACTGTTGATGCGTGCTCTTACGCCGAAACCCAGATAAGGATTGATGAAGTAGGCCGCCTCAGCCCCTATCACCGAACTCGTGCCGTGCTTGATGCTGCCCGGACCGCCTGCTGCCCGTATCTCAGCAGGAACGCCCCTGCTTCCCAGCGCGAAGCCCGCTCCTGCCTGCAAGGAGAAGAACGAAGGATGCTCGATGAGGTCGTTCAGGTTCTCCATCTCGCGACGCAACGTGTATTTGTCCTTGAAGATGAGGTCGGAGAGCGCATAGCCCAGCTCTGTGGAGAGAATGCCGATGCCGGCTCCCGTCAGCACGTCGCTCACCCAATGGCGGTTGTTCATCACGCGGAAGGCTCCGATGCCCGTCGCTACGGCATATCCGCCGAAGCTGAACCAAAGGCTGCGCGTCAGGCCGTATTCTTTGTGGAGAATGGTGGCAGCCATGAAGGCCGTGGCGGTATGGCCGGAAGGAAAGGAGTTGGACGTTGAGCCGTCGGGCCTCTTCTCTGCTATGGTATATTTGAGGCAGTTGACCAGTCCGGCCATGATGGCGGCCGACATGGCGTTGCTTGCCAGCAGTCGCCCCCATTGCGAGCGTCCCTTGTAGCCCGCAGCCTTCAGACCCCAGGTGAGAGCCAGCGGCGCGTACTGTATGTAGTCGTCGGCCTTGTTGTGGAAACCCGAATTGATGTCGTTGTTCACCTTGCGCACATCCCGCTTGATGGCATGTGCGGCAATGCCCAGGGCAATATAGGGCACGCTGCTGAGCGTGAGGTCGCGCTTCACGGTCCAGTATCGTTCCTCGCCGGCAACATCGACGGCTTGTGGTTCCACCGACCACTTGCCTGTCTGCTTCTGGCACATGATGGAAACGGGCATCTCGGCGGGAGTCGCCACATCGGCCATCATGTCCAATTGGGGTTGAAGCTTAGCAAGGGATGTGGGCAATTCCCAATGCAACTGAAAGTCCTGCTGCTTCGCCGATAAGGCAGCAGAGGGGTTGAAAGTGCCCGCCAAGGCTTGCAGGGAAGCCAGCAAAGCAATAAATATAATATATATATGTTTCTGCATACGCGCGTTCATCACTTCTATATAACTATACGTTATTTGTCCTCTTCGCGATAGGAGCCGACGCTTCCAGGCGTCGGCATCTGACAGCCCACCGTGCCGACGCTCGGAAGCGTCGGCTCCTTAGGACGCTGCAAAGATACGAAATTATATTCAAAAAAACAAGCGCAGGCGGAACTTTATTTTCTTTCATTTCCCTCTCATATTATATATATACGCAGCACACCCCGATTTTTTAACCCTTGAGGCAAAAAAAATGTTGTTCCCTCATTCCCCTCCCCTCCAAGGGGAGGGGTTAGGGGTGGGGTCTATCACACGGAAAACACAGAACTGAGGTCGACGGCCCCAAAGGGGGAAAGTCAAACCACAGAAATTTTTCAACATCGAAAAACACTAAAAACACGAACCTATGGGAATGAACATCCGATGATGCGAAAGACACGAAAAACTTCGCCGCGGTTCCCCTCCCTTTTAAGGGGAGGGGTTAGGGGTGGGGTCTATCACACGGAAAATACAGAAAGCAGAAAGGTAGCCTTCGGCGAAGTGAAAAGTGAAGAATAATTTACGATTTGACAATCCTAAATAATTTACAATTTAACGATTTACAATTTACAATTTATTTACGATTTAGTAATTAAATTATTTACAGGGCGGTAGCAAACTCTTCACTCTTCACTCTTCACTTTTCACTTCGCCGAAGGCGATGGGGGGAGGGTTGGGGAGAGGCCTCCTCCTACTGATACCGGCGAAAATTCTTTACAGGAAAATCCACTCCATGCAGCAGCTTTGGCCGATGCTTCATGCCCTTCTTTCCGACGCTCCACGTTGTGTCGGCCGATGCTCCACGTTGCATCGCCTTTTCCTCCACGTTAACTTTCCCCTTTCAACTTTCAATTTTCAACTTCATTCTTTGTTTCTTTTGTCGGCATACCATGCCGTTCTGACACTTTCTTAACTCCACTCACCAAAACAACCCTTTGTAACCCCTTGATTATCACCGCCCATTCGATTTAAGCCCATTTCCCGCCTCCGGTGGACCAAAGTGCCACAACAACGAAAAAACGCCGTCAGAACGCGCCCCACTGCGAAAAGTTCTGACAAAAACTAAAGTTATTTCACACGGAAAACACAGAAACCACAGAAATTTTTCAACATCGAAAAACACAAACCGTGAGCGTCCTAATAGGAGCCGACGCTTCCAAGCGTCGGTATCTGGCAAAGAAACGTACCGACGCTCGGAAGCGTCGGCTCCTACTGCAAAGAAGAC
>CACYQI010000021.1 GCA_902776455.1 uncultured Bacteroidales bacterium
TGGGGTCACGACGTGGCCCATGACTGGGCTTGGTGGCGCAAGCAGATAGTCTATTTCATGGATCATCTGTTGGCAGAGAAAACTGTTGAGTATGCCATCTGATTCCTCTCAATGACAAGAATCATCACATATGAGACAAGGTACATGCAGGATTTTATCCGACTGAACAAACAGTGGATAGAGACATGGTTCAGACTGGAACAGACTGATATTGACACATTCGCGCATATTGATGATTACATCATCGGACTTGGTGGTCAGATATTTCTAGCTATAGACGAAAGCGGACAGGTCGTGGGGTGCTGTGCGCTGAAACCACATCTTGAATCTGACTGTCACGAGTTGGCAAAGATGGCAGTATCACCAGATGCACAAGGCAAAGGTATCGGGCGCAAACTTGGCGAGGCACTGCTCGAGTATGCCCGCAGTCATGATGTAAAACGAATCTTTCTCGAAGGCAACACCCGTCTTTCATATAATTTAACCCAACTTTAACGCTTTAAAAGTGTTAAAGTTGGGTTAAGTTATATTCGGGTTATGTAGCTACGAAGAACGACCTTCATCCTCTATGCAATGTGACGCGCAGCCTGCATCTGTGCTTCCTTTTGTCGAATGAGGAGGAGCGTGTGTGAATGTTGCAAAATTACCGTCACTCCGTCACCCTTCCACATATTGTATTGTAATTCAACAGGATGCAAGGTGACGAGAGGGTGACAGTAGGGTGACGGTACTGTCACCCTGTTACCCTGCTTATTTTCACCATGTTAGAGCAAAAAGTGACGAGTGACGGTAAAATCTGTATTGAAAGTTGAAAATTGAAAATTGAAAGCTGGGGGGAGTTAGAGGGGGTCTTTTCAACTTTCAGCTTTCAATTTTCAACTTTCAGCCTCTCCTAAATCCTCCCCTAAAGGGAACCGATAGGTCGACGAAGTCAACCAACGGTCGACGGCCGAAGGGAAAGTCAAGGACTTCTCCCTCCCTTATGGGAGGGCTGGGGTGGGTCTGAAAAGTGAAACGGTTGGTTAGAGGTTAGGCGATTGTTGAGGCGCGTGCTGTGTTGAGCGATGCTGCGTGCTGTGCTGAGCGATGCTGCGTGCTGTGTAGGTCGATGCCGCGTGCTGTGTAGGTCGATGCCGCGTGCTGTGTAGGTCGATGCTGCTGGCAGGAAGTTAGTGAACAACAGGGGATGCTAGCCTTTCGTAAGCGTATCATCGAAGAGAGAAACAGACCCCACCCCCTACCCCTCCCCTTCGAGGGGAGGGGAGGGAAGGCGATGCTTCACTCAACTAAAGGAATTATTGCTGTCCTGAGAAAATCGTACACACCTCAATTGATGCTCCTTTCCATCGGTGTTTCTAATTATTAGTGTCCGGTGCTTTCTCCGGACAGCAATATAAAGAAAAGGGACAACGACCTTTTCCCTTATCACTCTAAAGGAAAGGAACAAAACCTTTTCCCCTACCCTTCTAAAGGAAAAGGGACAGCGGCCTTTCCCCTCCCATCGAAGGGGAGGGGGCAGGGGTGGGGACTTTGCTTAAGAGGAGGGAAAGCTAAGGCTTGACGATTTTCTTGCCTTGCTGTATGTAGATTCCGCGACGGTCGGTGTTGCTGACGCGCTGGCCGGAGAGGGTGAAGATAAGGTCGTTAGAGTCCTTAAGGTCCTTAGAGTCGTTAAGGTCTTCAAGGCCTGTGGGGTCATCGCCTTTGAGGTAGCCGAAGACGGCAAACTCGTAGATGCGGGTGGTGTATTCGGTCTGTTCGCCTTGCACCATCTGCAAGCGGACGCGGGTCGTGGTGACGGGATGCGAGAGGGTGCGAACCACCTTGTTCATCTGGTTTTCCTCCACGATGTCGGCATCGACCCACGTCCCATCTTCTGCCTGATATTGCAGCTTGAAGGACCTGGGCACATAGCCGCCGCTCTCGCGAGCTGCTCCGAGCATCATCCAGCCTTCGACGATGGCGGTGTCCTTCAGCACGTATTGCAGCCAGGGAGTCTCACTCTGAGAGCTTCCGACGCACCATTTGGTCGTGGGGTCCAGGTCGTTGGCAAAGCGAGGAGCCTCGTTGTTGTTGATGTAATGAGAAGCCGTGACGCTCTTTGGCACGAGACGGCCGTCCATTGACCACTGAGTGTTGACCATTGAGCTTTCTATCTCGGTGGTGAGCGGCGTGAAGGGCACGATGTCGTCGCAATGATTGGGGGCGATTGTGGCAGCAAAGAGGAAGGTTTTGAAGTCGGAGGCTTTGACGGTGACTTCGCTGATGCCCTCGGGCAGCTCTACAGCATATTTGTATATATAAAGCATCTGCATGGCCTGATTGCTCTTGTCGGACACTCTGTGGGCATGAGAAGAGGCAAAGACGATGTTCTCCTTGCGGTAGTTCTCGGTGAGCGTGGTGCAGGAAGGCGGCTCTGCGGCACGACCGGAGAAGTAGGGAACATTGAGCACCGTCTCCTCGTCGCCTGCCGTCACCGTCACCTTTGCCCCTGCCTCTGTGGGACTGGCAAGGAGTAGATAAAGCTTGTACTTTCTCTTGCTCAGCCATGAAGGGAGGGAGATGGTTTGAGGTGAATTAAGGCGAAGCACGTTCTTATCTCCGTCGGTTCGCGGCCCCATCACGAAGTCCATGTTGTCGCAGAGGAGCGTGTCGGGAATGAGTTCGGCAGGATAGGCGTATGTGTAGGTGCTGGCAGCATTGCCGCGCGAACTGTCGTAGCTCATCAGGTCGATGTTGTAGGGAAGCTCAAGCGGGTAACCGGGATGGTCGATTTCGTCTTCTCCTCCATAGTGGAGAATACCCATCATGGGAACGCGGATGGCAAAGGTCTTGGGCTGATAGCGCTTGATGTCGAATGAGAGTTGGCCATCGACTATCGTGCACTCGCCACCAGGAATGTCCTCTTCGATGCCGTTCACCTCGCGGGCCGAACTGATTGGCAAGGGGAAGGAGAGGCGCACGTCCTGTTGGTCTTCGCCTGTCCATTCATAGACGCGGACGATGAACTCGTTGGAGTCCTCGGCCTTCTTCAAGACCTTGATGGCTACCTTATTAGTGCTGAGCGAAACAAAGTCCACGCGGCGATCAAGGAAGAGGCGCGGATGCTTGGGTGAGACGAAGGCGATGAGCGGCTGATTGAACTCACCTGCCTGCATCTGAGTCAGCTCGCTCCAACCGCCTTCATGCGGCAGCAGGGCGTAAGAGAACTTGTTGGGGCCGAGGTCCATGTTGGCCTGATGGCTGTAGTTCTTGCAGGAAGGAGTGCGCAGCAGCGTGAGACGTAGCGAAGAGTCGGAGGGCTTGTCCCAACCGTACTTGCAGTCGGTGAGGATGGAGATGCCGAAGCGATTGGTGGAATTGCTTTGGTCGGCCCATTGGTTGGCACAGACTTCGTACTCGTCTGCCGTGCGGATGCCTCGCGAGATGGTGCCGAGGGAGATGTCGTAAGTGCTGTTGGCGTTGCGAAGCGTGGTGGGGAAGGGGAAGTTGACTTTCAGCATGCGCTCGGAGGTCTGCCAGTCCACTTCGTTGACACACTCTACGCGGTCGTTGACGGCATTCATGCGGATGTACTGCACGAAGGTGGAGCCTTCCTGCCGACGAGTGACCTTCAGCGACTTACGCAACGGGCCGTCCTCCACAAGCTCCATCTCGACGTTCTTCGAGACAAAGGAGGAGGGGGTGCGACAGACATCTGTGTAGCTGACTTCCCAAGCAGGCCAAGTGTCCTCGTGGTCGTAGATGAGCTGCTGCCTGATTGCGCTGCCGATGAGGGTGCGACTGTTCGCGAGGTCGTAGAGATTGCTGATGTCGCCGTTGCTGTTGATGCTGATGCGGTAGCGTCCGTTGGAAAACCTCCTGAGGTTGCTGCTGACTTCGGTGGAGAGGTCGGAGGTGAGGGTTGACTTCTCGCCTACCCTTGCATCATAGACGGCAAAGCCGAGCGAGGGAACGGTAGCGGCGAAGATGAAGTGGAGGCGGTGGGTAGCGACGTCGTAGCCAGTGACTTGGGAAAGAACTTCCTTGCCATCGGGGTCGAGAACCCGCACGAATTCCTGCCGACGCCCTGTATAGACGGAACCTTCGACGATGTCGATACGCTCGTGCGAAAGGGGATTATAGACCACGATGGGCGTGCCTTCCGTCTGAGTGTCCATCAGCTGAATGACAGCTCCGGCGCTTGTGGAGAGTTCCTGCGCGAAGGCTCGGTTGGCAAGGTAGTACTCGTTGTAGGAATAGTCGTTGGCCGAGAGGATGCTCGTGCCTGTGATGCCGTCGTGATGCTGCTGCCAGAGGGTACGAATCCAGGCATCTTGAAGTTGCTGCGACGGGTAGGAACGGACGCCTTGCCACATAGCGAGCGCAGAGGCCTTCTCGGCAGCATCGGCCAGCAGTTCGTTCTTGCGGTTCCAAAGCTTCAAGGCTCCCCAGCTAGTATAGGCTCCCACGCCATGGGTCCGCATGGGCAACTCGCTGTTCCACACCTGATATTGCCCCTTGTCGTGGTCCTGCATGTACTGGAAAAACTCGTCGGGCGAGACTAGACGCACCTTGACGGCTCCGTCCTTTTTCTGTACGTTGTAGCTGAGCCAATAAGGGGTGTTCTCGCCGTCGTCATCGGGGTCGTCGTGAAGGGCACCGCCGTGGTCGCTGCGAGGGCCGACGTACTTCACAGCCACCGGCACACCGCTCTCCTTGATGTTGGTCTCTATCTTGCCCAGGATGTCGGCATCGTTGGTCAGATCCTTATTCCAGTCCTCGTGCGTGTCGTATGCTCCGGGCTTGTAGATGGCATAGACCTTCGAGCCGTCCACGCCTTGCCAAACGCCAAAATGCGGTAGCTTGTTGTAGGCTGCCGAACCCCATCCGAGCTTAGCCGTATGGAAGCCTCGCTGTCCGGCATGATGCATGAGGGAGGGCAGAGCGTAGGAGAATCCGAAACAGTCGGGCAACATGACGTCGTAGCCGCCGCGCACACCGAACTCCTTCTTGTAGAAGCGGTTGGCATAGAGCATGCTGTGGAGGATGCTTTCGGCAGACGACATCATCACGTCGCTAGCATCGACGGACATTCCGCTCACGTGCCATTGGCCGCTGCTGACGTAGGCCTTCAGCCGCTCGAAGTCCTCGGGATAGTATTCCTTCATCCACATGTACTTGATGGCCCCTTCGTAGTTGAATTGGAAGTCGGGGTACTTGTCCATGAGCGCCATGTTATCGACGAGCGTATGCCTGACATAATCGGAGACGGTCGTCTTGACGTCCCAGTTCCACTGCGTGTCGAGGTGGCTGTTGGAGATGAGGAAGAAGGTTTTTTCGTCTTCCGCCTGCACGAGACTTGTGCAAGCGAGGAGGAATCCGGTGAGGAGGGAGTGAACTTTCATAATTGCTTTTATGTTAATGATTTATATTTCGGAAACGTTGCTTCCTTTGGGGGCAAGGAGCAAAGGGCAAGGAGCAAGAGGACAGCATTCAACGCCTGTCACTCCGATGCTCCGTGGAGTGTGGGCCGATTCTCCGTGGAGTGTGAGGCGATTCTCCGTGGAGTGTGAGACGATTCTCCGTGGAGTGTGAGGCGATTCTCCGTGGAGTGTGAACCCGGACGTCGTTTTACTTCTCCATTGCCTTGAGGAAGAGGGAGATTGTCTTGTCTGTCGGGAAGAAGTTCCAATAGTTGTCCGCCTTGTAGGTATCTACGGCGAAACGGCCCAGGAGCTTCGGGTTCTGGCAGAGCTTCTCGAGCTGTGCCTTGGAGATCTGGAAGTGGGGATAGGCGAAGAACCTGAACTCGTCCTCGTTTCCGCCAGGGATGCGGTCCGTGCCCGTATAGGACTGTGCGATGCACGACTGATCGACGTCGTCGGGGTCGCCTGCAATGGGATAGACATCCACCACGTTCTCGAGCTGCATCACCTGCCTGCTGAGTTCGTCGAGGACGATGAGTTGGCGTCCGGCCGGGTATTCATCGACGGCCTTCTCCATCTCTACGGGCAGGATGATGGCATAGAGCGTGTCGTTCATCTTCTCCAGCCAAGCCTGCCGCCGCACGACCTCGCCGAGATAGTGTCCGCAAATCAAGTGCTCGCTCTTAAGGACTACTTTTGCCGAAGCGACGTAGGGAGAGGTGCGTCGTCTGTCCATCGTCACCGTGAACGACTTCTGTCCGAGCATCTTGTGCGACAGGGTGCGATATCCGGGCGCATAGAACTGCAGCGAATGCTGTGCGTCGCGTACCCGGAAGGAGAACAGCCCGTTGCGGTCGGTCGTGGTGTGGTTGAACACGCGGTGCTCGGCGTCAATCTCGCGGACCGACACCTTGGGCGGCACCGACCCGTCGGAACCCTTGACAGTCCCGCTGACGTTCTGCTTCTGTGCCCATGCGGATGAGTAGCAGACGAGCAGCAGTAGGGAAAGAATAAGGTGTCTCATAATTCACGTGTTAAGTTAGGCTTCGCAATAAAGGAAGCATCGGTAATCAGTTTCACTTGAGGACCTTACGTCCATTCACGATATAGATGCCCTTCTGCACAGGCTTTGCGATGCGCTGGCCTGCGAGGTTGAAGGCAGGGAGGTTAAGGTCTTTAAGGGCTTTAGAGTCCTTAAGGTCATTAAGGGCCGTCGGGATGTTGTCGGCATCGAAGCCGCAAAGCTCGCGGTAGTCGCCACGGTCGTACTGCCACTGGAGGATGGGGTAGCCGTTGCCGGCCGTCGGGTTCTTGTACCACGGCGCACCCCATCCGGCTGCGATGTCGCAGAGGTCCAGATGGTTCAAGCCAACACCGGGAGCCTCCATATCGTTTACCAGCATGTCGGCAAAGGTATAGACATTGGTAAGGATGTCAAGGTCGGTCGTTGCGCCGAAAGGCAGAGCCGTACCCGTCGGCGTAGTGGTCGCCACGCTGGGGTTCCATGCTATTACATTATTATATATGCTTCCCGGCGTCGTACTGTTTTGTTCTCCGGCCACAACGCCGCCAGCTACGGGCGAAGAGACAGGCGCTGCCGCGTAACAGTTCTCCATGGTCAGACTCGTACGGATGCGTCCTACGAGGCCGCCGCTGTAGTTGGCCGACGTGCCGTTGCCGGTAATGGCGGCTGCGCTGTAGCAGTTGCGGATGATGATGGGCGAATTGCCGAGCGTTCCGCCAATGGCTCCGACGTAGCCTTTGCTGGTGACGGAACCCGTCACGTAGCAGTTCTCGATGATGACAGGAAGGGCGTTGTCCTCCGCGTCCTTGAAGGTGCTGTGGCCCAGCGTGCCGCCTATGACAGCCGCACCGCTGGCGTTGCTCAGGCCTTCCACCTTTGCATCGACGAAGCCCGTGTTGCGTATCTCGCCGCACATCGTGCCGAAGAAGCTCGGATAGTACTTCGTGCCGACGGGCGTAAGATTGCGGATGATGTGTCCCTGGCCGTCGAAGTTGATTCTGTAGCGGAAGCTGTTTGTGCTCGTATTGAGCTGTTCCCAGGCAATTCCCTCCATGTCAACGTCGGCGCCAAGCACGAAATAAATCATTGAGTCCTTGATGAGGACGTTGTGCATCTGGTCGAGTTGCTCGGGACGAAGTATGACGTAGGGGTTCTCCTTTGTGCCGTCGCCCTGCTGATAGGCGTACATCATGTCGTGGCCTGCTGCCTGCAAGCGGGCGATGAGCGTCTTCAGCTCCCTGTCCTTCAAGTTGCAGTCGGCCAGCACTTGCTGCCCTTCAGCCAAGGCATCCTTGGCCTCCTGCGTACTGAAGCCGCCGGCTTCGGCCGTAGCAAGCTTTTCCTGCAACGCTTCCACCTCGACGACGAGGCCGGCATAGGCATCGATGCTGGTCTGTATGCTGTCGATTGTCTTGTTGATTTTCAGCAGTTGGTTGTAGCGGGTCTGTGGGTCGTCGGTGGCTTCAGCCGTTTCCTTGTAGGAAGCCATCGTCCTGTTGAAGCCGTTGTAGTAGGGTTTGCCGCTTTGGGCGAAGTCGTCTGCCATCTGATAGTAGCTGGAGAGGACGGAGGCAAGGGCTGTCGGGTCGGCATTGGAAGCCTTGTCGCGATAGATGATGTTCACGTTGGCCACGTGGAACCTTTCTGTTTCGGAGAGCGGCTGCTTGGTGCGCATGCCGAAGGTCAGCTTGCCGCCGATGACGAGGCCATACACGCTTTGGCTGAACTTGCCGTTGAGGAAGTTGTTGGAAACCACGGCGTCGGAGCTGGGAGCCGTCGTGCCATCGTCGGCAGGACAGAGCACCGGAGTGGCCACCTTACCGACGTAATACTCCACGCTGTGTTCCGTGTCGAAGCCGTTCACCTTCATTTCGTAGAGACCGTCCGAAATGCTTGTGCTGACAGTCTGCGAGATGTCGAACGTGCCGCCGTACTTGGCGTAGCCACACGGCATGAAGGCGGTGCCTTTGCCGCTCGCTATTTGGCAGTCTTCGCTGGCGATGACATTCCATCCTCGCCACTCGCTCTTCATCAAGTCGGCATTGACAACCTTGTAGGTCACGTTGGCTCCGTTGCCTGTATAGAAGACGGGAGCGTCCATCTCGTCGCTGCTGGGATGTCCGTCGCCTATGGTGGGCCAGTCGTTTCTGTCCCATGTTATCTTGTCCAGAAGCATGAGGCGGCCGTTGAAGTTATTGTTCCTGTCGTAACTATGATAGAGGAGCCAGTCCTGTCCCTCGTCGTCTGTGATGATTTCGCTATTGTGGCCGGGGCCTTTCCAGCGGTCGTTGCCGGAGATGATGGTTGTGTAGTTGTCGCTTACCATCTGCCCACCTTGCTTGTTGGTGTACGGACCTGTGAGCTTTGTGGAACGTCCCACTACCGTCTTGTAGGTGCTGTTCTCGCCGTTGCAGCACGAGCCGACGCTGGCGAAAAGGTAGTAGTACTTTCCGCGCTTGTATATCATGGCGCCCTCGAAGGCACCGCCTGCCAGCTTCGTCACACCTGCATGGCGTTTCCACGAGCCGTTGGGCTGCGGGTTGTTGATGGGCGAGAAGTTCTTGATGGCAAGGGCGTCGTCGGTCAGCTCCGCGATGCAGATGTCGTTGAAGCTGCCCCAAACGATGTACTTCTTGTCGAACTCTTCGACGTAGCAGGGGTCGATGCTGTTCTTCACGCCTATCTCTGTGCTGCGGAAGAGCTTGCCCTTATCGGTGAACTTGGTCGGCGAGTCGCCCACAGCCACGCCGATACCGGTGCGCGAGCCGTTGCCCCAAAGGGCAGAAGCATAGTAGCAGACGTATTTTCCGTCCACGTAGTTGACGTCGGCTGCCCAAAGGCTGTAGTAGTCCGTCTTGCGCTTGCCGTCGTCGCCCACATAGGTTGAGTCGTTCCAAGTGGGTCGGCTGATGACGCCCGAGACGTCCGTCCAATGGACGAGGTCCGTGCTCTTCTTGCACTTACAGCCTGTAGCATAGGCATAGAACGTGCCGTCCAGCGCCCGCTGCACCGTGGGATCGGGGAAGTCGGAGCCATAGACGGGATTGGAATACTTCTTCTGTGCGAAGGCCGGCATTGCTACGAAGGCCATAAGCAAGGCGGCAAATACTGTTCTCTTTTTCATACCTTATTTAGCTAAATACATAGTTTTGCATGCAAAGATACAAAAAAGAATGGAGATTCAGGGCAAGAGATTGGAGATTTTTCCTTTTTCGTGTAAATAAACTATAATTATAGGTCGTGGATTATGAATTGTGAATTAAATTACGTACCTTTGCAGCAGAAATCGACACAGCGTACTGGAATGAAACTTATTCTGCTCACCTGTCCCGAGTTCTTCGTAGAGGAAGACAAGATACTGACCACTCTTTTCGAGGAAGGGTTGGACATCCTTCATTTCCGCAAGCCTAACTCCGAGCCAGTCTATTGCGAGCGGCTCCTGAGCCTTCTGCCCGAGCAGTACCGCAAGAAGATAGTAGTACACGACCACTTCTACCTGCGCGACGAGTTCGGACTCCTGGGCATCCACCTCAACAAGCGGCATCCGGAAGCCCCGGCTTCCTATAGCGGCCCCATCACCCGCACCTGCTACGACCTGCAGAGCGTAGTGGAGCAAAAGCCCAAATGCGAGTATGTATTGCTGCGCAACATCTTCGACAGCATCTCGGAGAGCGAGAACAAAGCCTCCTTCACTACCGACGAACTGCTGGCCGCAGCACGCGAAGGCATCATCGACCGCAAGGTAATAGCCGAAGGAGGCGTGTCGCTCGAGAACATCGGCCAAGTGCGGGAATGGGGCTTCGGCGGCGTGGCCATAAGGGGCGACCTGTGGAACCACTTCGACATTCACTCGCAGCGCGACTACAAAGGCCTCATCGCGCACTTCCGCAAGCTGAGGAAAGCTGCCTCTGCCTGAACGCAGCTCGACTCGGAACGCTCAGAACACTCAGAACATTCAGAACTATCAGATACTTAATAACGCTATGGAAGCAAAAAGGTCATTCAAGGTGTTCTCGGGCACCAAGTCTCTTTATCTGGCAGAGAAAATCTGCCAACACTTAGGTTGCGAGCTGGGCAACCTTTCTATCACACACTTCTCCGACGGCGAGTTTGAAGTCTGCTTCGAGGAATCCATCCGAGGGGTGGACGTCTTCCTCGTGCAGAGCACTTTCCCCAATGCCGACAATTTGATGGAACTGCTCCTGATGATTGATGCCGCCAAACGTGCTTCGGCACGCACCATCAACGCCGTAGTCCCCTATTTCGGCTGGGCGCGACAGGACCGCAAGAGCAAGCCTCGTGTCAGCATCGCAGCCAAGTTGGTGGCCGACATGCTGAGTGTAGCCGGCATCACACGTCTCATCACGATGGACCTCCATGCCGACCAGGAGCAGGGATTCTTCAATGTTCCCGTTGACCACCTCTACGCATCCAGCGTACTGTTGCCTTACATTCAGAGTCTCCACCTCGAGAACCTCGTCATCGCTACACCCGATGTGGGCGGCTCGAAACGTGCCAGCACCTACAGCAAGTACTTGAACTGCCCAATGGTGCTCTGCAACAAGACCCGCAAGAAAGCCAACGAAGTGGCAAGCATGGACATCATCGGCGACGTGACGGATGCCGACGTCGTCCTCGTTGACGATATGGTCGATACGGCAGGCACCATCACGAAAGCCGCCGACCTGATGAAGAAGAACGGCGCCCGAAGCGTGCGAGCTATCGCCAGCCACGGCGTGATGAGCGGACCGGCCAACGAGCGCGTCGAAGCCTCTGCCATCGAAGAGATGGTCTTCACAGACAGCATCCCCTACGACAACCGCTGCCCAAAGGTGAAGCAGCTGTCTATTGCCGAGCTGATTGCCAAGACGATACAATGCGTGGAGAACAACGAAAGCATCTCCAAGCAGTACCTCATCTGAACACTCCACAGGTCTCGGTCAGTCCCACCATGGGAGGACTGCAGTCCTACCACGGGAAAACTCCAGTCCTCCCGTGGTAGGACTGGAATCGCTCCTGCACACCCCAGAAACCAATCCATGAAGAAACTCATCCTGTCCCTGCTGCTGTCCTGCTTCGCTACTGCGGGCATGAGTCAGGACTCCTTGACGTATGCCATTATAAAGCAGGCACTTCTGGAGGACAGTCTTGCTCGGGAAGAGATGCGCTTCAACCGCGACGGCATCTTTATGCCCCTGCGCGGAATCATCCAAACCTTTACCCATCGCAGCTTCAACCGGCTGCCCGGTCCCTTCGTCAACAAGGAAAAGCACCCCGAAGACTGGGGGGTGGCTCTCTCGCCGCTGGCCGCAACGTGGGTGATGAAAGCCTTTGGCGTGAAGTCGCGCAGCACGACGCGACGCATGCTTACTGCCAACGGACTTGCCCTCGGCTTGACCGTCGGCCTGTCGCAAACGCTCAGATGGAGCGTGACGGAGGAACGTCCGGACCATTCCGACTCCCACGGTCTCCCCTCCATGCATGCATCGCTGGCCTTTATGGGTGCCACGGTGCTCAGTCGCGAGTACGGCCACATCAGCCATTGGATAACGATTGGCGGCTATGCTGCTGCCACCGGGACGCAGATGCTGCGCATCGGGCACAATCGCCACTGGATGAACGACATATTCCTCGGTGCCGGCATCGGCGTGGTCAGCACCCATCTCGCCTACTACCTCACCGATAAAATCCTCGGAAGGAAGGGCATAGCGACCCCCTCCAAACCTCCCCGAGGGGAGGCTTTCTGCTGCGAAAAAACTCTCCCCTTCGGGGGAGATGGAGAGGGGTCTGGCTCCGGCTTCCGATTGGTCTCAGGCACAGAGACAAACGGCCGAACACTTGACGTTGCCGACTTTGCCGAAACTGCATCCGACTTCGACATGACCGACGTGAAACTTCGCAGCAGCGCATCCATCACTTCGGGCTTCGAGGCGGAATGGGCTGTCACGCCCAGCATCTCCCTCTCTGCCATTGGCCGCTACACCCTCTCTCAAGCGAAGCTGGAGATTCCCTCACCTTCCATAACGGCTTGGGGCGAACAGATTCACATCTACCACGGCAACGTGGCCTTGGGTTGGTTCCTGCCGCCTTTGGTGCAGAAGAAAGGAGGCAGCATGCGATTCGGCACGCGGACGCTTTGGGGGGTGCGCTACAACGAAGGCGTCATGTTCCGCCGCGTAGCACAAGGGATGCAGATGGGCGAGAACTTGCTCTACATCAAGCCGCAACTGCGCGCCGAAGGCGGAGCGGGCATCGTCATCGACATGCAGCAAAGCCACAACCAGACCGTAGGCTTCTCGTTTGACTACCTCCACACTTTCGGCACGCACTTCCTGGCCAACCGATGGGTAATAGCTTCCACTTGGAAAGCCTTGTTCTGAGTTTGCCTTTGTACTACTTTGTACTATTTTAACATTATTTCACTTTGCTTTGCAATGTACAGATAACAAAAATAAGGCTTTCTGCTCTTTTTATGGCATTTCTTTTGGTTGATTTTCAAATTATTCTTAACTTTGCGCCTAATTATTATAGGACAAACTACACTTATGAAATTCCTATCGAAAATCGTCAATTGGTACTTTAGCCGGAACGCGCTCCCCTATTGGTGCATCCTGCTCATCGACTATACCATCATCATTTTCAGCGGTTATCTCGCCTACTACCTCTTCAACGGAGGCGAACAAGTCACAAGACATTTCTGGCCCATCTTCCACGACCTCTGCATCCTGCTCATCCCCTATACAGTGGCCTTCCGCCTTTGCCACACCTACAGCGGCATCTTCCGCTACAGCAGTTTCGTTGACCTTGCACGCATCTGCTTTGCCATGCTGCTTGGCTCCTTCTTCGCCTACATCGCCTACCTGCTGATTCCCGCACACAACAATATCTTCCTCGAACACCATCCCCGCCTGATACTCCTGCTCATTTTTGCCACAACGCTCATGTGCGCCGTACGCATCACGGTCAAGTCCATCTACGACCTCTACCGCTACAATGGCGCGGGCAAACGCATCTTCATCTTCGGCACACAGCACGGCGGCATCAGCCTCGCCAAGAGCATACGCAACGAAGCTTCCAAGAGATACACCATCAAAGGCTTCGTCAGCCACGATGCCGACATGAAGGGAAAGTGGCTGATGGGCGTTCCCGTTTGGGGCGAGGACGAAGACATCGTGGAAATCATGAAGAAGTCGCACGTCTCTACCCTCATGGTCAGCCCCGTGCAGACGGCTCACTTCCGCGAGCAGGAGGCACTCGTCAACGCCCTCATAGCCGCTGGCATCAAAATCATGATGATGCCCAACACGGAGGAGGAATGGGACGGAAAGAGCGAGTTGCGCTCCAGCCTGCTGCATGAGGTCGATATCGAAGACTTGCTGCCACGGCAGAAGATAGAAGTCGATATGCAAGCCATCGGCCGTCAGCTGAATGCCAACCGCGTCCTCATCACCGGAGCCGCTGGCAGCATCGGCAGCGAAATGGTGTACCAGGTGGCACGCTTCGAGCCGAAGGAAATGATTCTCATCGACCAAGCCGAGACACCCATGCACGACGTGCGCCGCGTCATGGCAAGCAAATACCCCAGCATCCCCTGTCAGACCATCGTGGCAAGCATCACCAACCAGACGTTCATGGAGGACATCTTCCGCCGCTACCGACCCGAATACGTCTTCCATGCCGCGGCCTACAAGCATGTGCCCATGATGGAGGACAATCCCGCCATGGCCGTGCAGAACAACATCAACGGCACGCGCATCATCGCCGACCTTGCCGTCAAGTACGGAACAAAGAAGTTCGTGATGATTTCCACCGACAAGGCCGTCAACCCCACCAACGTGATGGGATGCTCGAAGCGCATCTGCGAGATATACTGCCAGTCGCTCAACAGAGCCATCGAGAAGGTCAGGGAGCAAGGGGCAAGGAGCAAGGAGCAAGGAGCAGGGGGCAAGGGCTGGGAGAATACCAACAGCCAGAGCAATCCTCCTGCCCCTTGCTCCTTGCCCCTTGCCCCTTGTTGCCCCCTGCAGGCCAACGGTGAACTGCCATGCACGCAATTCGTCACCACCCGCTTCGGCAACGTGCTGGGCAGCAACGGCAGCGTGATTCCCATCTTCAAAGACCAGATAGCCAAAGGCGGCCCCGTGACGGTTACGCATCCCGACATCATCCGATACTTCATGCTCATCCCCGAAGCCTGCAAACTTGTGCTCGAAGCAGGCACGATGGGCAAGGGTGGAGAAATCTTTGTCTTCGACATGGGCAAACCCGTCCGCATCGCCGACTTGGCAAAACGCATGATAACGCTGAGCGGCGCACAGGACGTGAAGGTGGAGTTCACCGGCTTGCGCGACGGCGAGAAGCTCTACGAAGAGGTGCTCAACGATGCCGAACACACCCTGCCTACCGTCCATCCCAAAATCATGGTCGCCAAGGTGCGCGAGTACGACTACGAACAGGCTTGTCAGAACGAAGAACGGCTGCTGCAGGCAAGCTACACGTACGACGATATGGCAATCGTGAAAATCATGAAGGAAATCGTGCCAGAGTTCAAGAGCCGCCAGTCGAAGTACGAAGCTTTGGATTGAGCACAGAAAGTTGAAAGTGTCTGTGTCTTTTTTTTCCGTGTAAGAAATGTAAGATATGTAAGAAATAAAGAAAACCTCTTAGTAATTTAGCTATTTACAGGGCGTTAGCAAATTCTTCACTCTTCACTTCGCCGAAGGCGACATTTCCTGACTTCGTCGATGCGTCACCCAAATTGACTTAGCAGTTTCTTAAGGTCGAAGAATGGCTTGATGGTTTGCTGCTCTTCGGTGAGGAACAAAGTCCGTCGCTCTGTCCCATCCATCCCGTCTGTCTTTATGTCGATGGTGATTATGGTCTTGGCGATGTCTATCACCTTGTCCGCGCTGAGCCCGATGTCGGTGAGACGGAGTATGCGCTCGAGTTCCTTGTAGACTTCGTATGCCACGAAGCAGATGCAGACGTGCGCCTCTATCCGCCGCTCTGTAAAGTGGAACATGGGACGCATCTCCAAATTGCCCTTGCTGATTCGGAATGCACGCTCTACGACCCACAGACCGTGATACTGTCCGATGACCTCTTCGGCAGGCAGGGAGGCATCTGATTATGAGGCGAAGATTTTTCGTAATGAACAAATCGACGAAGTCAGGAAAATGCCGTTCCGAAAAATCTGTAGAACACAGTCACCATAGAGACAATGTGCAAGTCGCTGATTAGCAGGAAAAATCAAAATTACAACGTCAAAGTTGGGTTGAAAATTGAAAATTGAAAGGTGGTTAGGGGTAAGAGGTTAGAGAATACCATTGGCCCCTCAGCATCCCCAACTATCCTCTCACCTCTCACCCCTATAATTAACCTTCGCGGCCATGAGTACTCCGCAGATGAGGGCGTAGATGGCTATGTCTGTCAGGACGATGAGCGGCAGCAGGAAGTGGCATTGCCAAAGGGCGTAGTTGATGCCGCAGATGAGGAGGAAGAGCGAGAGGATGCAGGCCAGCGTGACGTGCATGGAGAGTCCGGCGTTCATCATGATGTGGTGGATGTGGGTCTTGTCTGGCTCGAAGATGCCGTGGCCTGTGAGCCGTCGCTGTATGGCTACCCGCATGACGTCGAGGACGGGGATGAGCAGCAGCGTGATGGAGATGAGCATCTGCTCGTCGCCGCAATCCACTGGGGCTATGGGGCGCATGAGGCTCTTGATGCTCATGTAGGCGCAGACGTAGCCGAGGAAGAGGCTGCCAGCATCGCCCATGAATATCTTGCTCCCTCCGATTTTCCCGAAGACGTTGAAGCACCAGAAGACCATCAGCGAGCCTACGATAGCTGCATCGAGCGAGGCGATGGCGGGGTTCTCGCGGAACAGCACCATGTAGGCCAGCAGGATGAGAATGCAGAGTCCCGACGAAAGGCCGTCGATGCCGTCTATGAGGTTGATGGCGTTCACGATGGTGATTATCACGATGACGGTAAGCACGTAGCCTATCCAGAAGGGAATCTGGTGGAGTCCGAAGATGCCGTTGAGGTCGGTGATGACAAGGTTGCAGAGGGGCAGGATGAGTGCTGCAAAGGTCTGAATGACGAATTTCTGGATTGCCTTCAAGCCTTTTCGGTCATCCACGAAGCCAATGAAGTAGATAATCAGGGCACCGAAAGTCATGGCTATCGTTGAGACGCCGAAGACGAACTCCTCGCCTCCCAGCAGGACTTGTGTCCTCGAGGCTACGAAGAGTCCCACCACGGCTGCAGGCATGAAGATGAGACCTCCGAGTCGCGGCACGGGTTTGCGATGGACTTTCCGTTCGTTGGGCACGTCGAAGTAGTCGAAGTAGCGACACAGACGGATGATAAACGGCAAGCCGATGAGAGTTACGACTACTGCCGAAAGGAAGGATGCTAAGAGAGGATATATCAGAAGTTCGGTCATTGGCTTCGAAAATTACAATTTTATAGGGGTTAGTGGTTAGAGGTTAGAGGCCTCTCCTAAATCCTCCCCTAAAGGGAAGGACTTCTCCCTCTCCTTTAGGAGAGGGTCGGGGAGAGGCTGCGGGTCTTCAATTTTCAATATTTTCTGAACGTCAGTATGTCTTCGTTGTTT
Source organism: uncultured Bacteroidales bacterium (assembly GCA_902776455.1). Classification (GTDB taxonomy): domain Bacteria; phylum Bacteroidota; class Bacteroidia; order Bacteroidales; family Bacteroidaceae; genus Physcousia. The sequence goes on from CACYQI010000021.1 coordinate 17,051, forward strand.
GCGCGGAGCACGAGTTTGCTGCCTGTGAGGGTCTGCAGCCGCATGATGCCGTCTTCCGGTACGCCGACCGCGGAGAGTATCGACATGGGCTGAATCTCGTCGTGCCTGTTTCCTTTGTATATGATGGGGTCGTAGATGCGAATCAGTTCTGTCTCCATCTTCATGGAAGTGCGGATGAAGAAGATTGGTTCGCTCTGTTTGCGGAAACTGGCCATCTGTAGCTGAAAGCTGTAGAAGATCATGTCCTCTTTGGTTGCTTTCACTTTGCCGTCTTTGTCCTTCCACTCCACCAGCTGCCACATGCCATCGAGGTCGCCGTTCTGGTCCCACTTCTTTTCGCAACCCGTGAAGGCTATCAGCAGGAAAAGGAGCAAAAGGAAGCCTCTACAGCCTCTCCCCGCAGCCTCTCCTAAATCCTCCCCTAAAGGGGAGGACTTCCCCCTCTCCTTTAGGAGAGGCTTGGGGAGAGGCTGGAGAGGGGTCTGGAGAGTCCTGCTGTATGCTGTGTTAAGGAAAGGCTTCATTCTTCTTTCAAATTTCGGGTGATCAATGGTCAATGAAATAAATGGTAAATGGTAAATGGTAAATGAGAGATTTTTCCATTTTCAACTTTCAATTTTCAATTTTCAAAGCGGCCGTCCCACGATACGGTCAGCATGGCTCCGTTGGCTTTTCCGAGCAGGCTGCCATGGTTGTGTCCGTAGGCTGCTGTGATGGACAGGCCTTTGATGTTCTTCGGTCTGTAGGTTGCCTCCAAGAGCAGGAAGTGCCCGTAGAGGGGGTCTTTCACGGGAACGTCATACGACCCCAAGTTCTTCTCGTATGTGTACATAGCCCTCCACGAAAGCCAGCTGAGGGGACTTCCCTCCATCGCTACATGGTGGGCATTGACCCGATTGAAGTAGTTGAGCAGCATTCTGCCTTTGCCCAGATACTCGTTGTACAGGGGCGACGGAATAAGCGGGTTGCCCATGACGAAGCCTCCATGCTGCCACGAGCCGTAGATGTGGTTGCAGTAGTACGCATCGTTGGCGCTTATCTGCTGGGGGTTCTCTGCCGTGGCGTCGTGATAGATGGGGCCGCTTTGGTTCATGGTGCCGATGTGCTCATAGACGAGGCTGCTTACGAAGCGGTTCGTCGGCAGGTTCACCTCGACGCCCAGAAGCATGTCCTTCCAGAAGCCGTACTGCATGGAGAGCTGGCTGTGGTCTTCGAAGAAGTGGTCCATGTAGGCACCGACGCTCCAGCCTTTTCCTGTCCAGTCCAAGCGGCAATGCCATGAGCCGACGTGGTTGCCGGCTGCGTTCCTATAGACATCGTCGTTCACGTCGCCGCCACTTGCTATGAAGGCATTCCACAAGTTTGTGCCCAATTTTACTTTCTGCTGAATAGGATTGCCGCGAAGGTCTGTCTCGTTGTATCCGCTGCCGCCGAACTGACAGGCCATTTCTATTCCCCACTTCAACGTCAGCGGGAACTTCTGCGGGTTGCCTATCTTGATGAGCAGCGACTTGGAGTGGAACATGCTGTTCTGCGTATAAAGCTCGGGGCCACCGGCATTCCAGTTCCGCTGCCACCTGTTGTCTGTGTACCATCCGTAAGCTATGTGTGCCTTGAAGCCCAGCCAGCCCTTTGTGCCCGGAATGTCCCAGAAGTCGGGCATTTCGAGTCGGACTTGCGGCAAGGGTCGTGCATTGATGCCCAAGGTCATGCCGCCGGTGGAGAGTTCCTCCCTCTTGAGTTCCGAGGCTCTCTGTTTCTGTCCGAGCGACAGCCTCAACATCTTCCATTGGAAGTCAACGTATGCCTGCTGGATGCAGAATTCGCTCTGATTGCCATATCCGGCAGCCACATCGGCTCCGTAACCGATGCGCCAGTTCCGCAGGGAATCGGCTTCGGCATCGCGCTTGATGTATGTGCGAGCCAGGAAGGTGTTGTTGCGGACAGCTCCCAAGCCGTAGCGGTTGTTGGTGAACCAGAAGGGCGCGTTGTCGCCGCTGCTGCCTGTGCCGCGAAGGCTAACGCCATACTGCACGTCCTCGATGAGACGTTTTGCTTGGGACGAAGCTCCGAGGGGCACGAGCAGCATGCACACAAGAAGCACTCCCCCCAGCAACAAGCGGCAACCGGAGGTAAAGTCAACCCTCCTTCGAAGGAGAGTGAGAACGGATATTGGTAGTAGGTTATTCGTCAATGGTTTCCTTTAATTCTTTCAAGATTGTTTTGTTGAAGCGTCTTCTGCTTCCGTCGTATATCCAGCCCCATTTGTTGAAGTACTTGATGACGCTGGCCATGTGGACGAGCGACAAGTGCCACTTGTGGTAGGAGAGTCGGCTGAAGCGGTGGTAGATGCTGACCGAGGGGTAGAACAGCGTCTTGTACTTGGCATGCAGCCGACGGGTGATGTCCACGTCCTCCATGTACATGAAGAAGCGTTCGTCGAAGATGCCTTCGGTCTTCAGTGCGCTGACTCTGAGGAACATGAAGCAGCCGGACAGGAAGGGCACGTTCATCTCCTTGTCGTAGCCCGAATGCCTCAACTCGAAGCGGTCGTTCCTGCGGGTAAAGAATCCCTCGGGCACGAAGAACCTGCAGAAGAGGTCGAGAGGCGTGGGCAGCAGTTTGGCAAGTCGCTGCACCGAACCGTTGAGGAAGAGCACTTTAGGCATCACTTGTGCTATGCTGTAGTCGTCCTCCATCAACCGCCAGAGCGCAGGTATCACTTCTGCGCCGAACCACACATCCGGGTTGACGACGAGGTGGTACTGGCTCCCCTCCTCCATCGCTTTGCGAAGGGCCACATTATGGCCGCTGCCATAGCCCTTGTTTTCCTCCTTGATGTAGTCGAGCTTGAAGCCTCTGCCCTCGTGCCGCAGGAACTCCTCGTCGCGGCGCTTGTACTCCAGCAGCTCGTCCTCCAGCCCCATGAACTCGTCGCTGTGGTCTATGATCCACACTTTCTGGACGGGCGATATGAGCAGGCTGCGAAGGATGCCTTCCAAGTCCAAGAGGTTATTGTTATATGTTACTATCGACGCTGTTATCATGCTTCATTCACGGCCTCGCTCGACCTGAAAGCCTCCTCAGACCCCCTCTAACTCCCCCTTAAAGTGGAAGAACCGAAGGTCGACGAAGTCAACTGGAAGTCGGCGACCGTAGGGAAAGCCAACTCCCTCCATTTAAGGGGAGGGGGCAAGGGGCAAGGAGCAGGAGGATTGCTCTATCAGTTGGTATTCCCTTGCTCCTTGCTCCCTTTAAGGAGAGGCTGAGGGATGGGGAGAGGCCCTTTTAACTTCTTTACTATATTTTTACAATAATATAACGTATCATGTATGCATTTTATTGTTTTATTACAAAAAAAGAAAAAAAATTGAAAATGGAAAGTCTTTTATCTTCTTTCAATTTTCAACTTTGAATTTTGAATTTTCTTAGTGGTTAGTGGTTAGAGGTTAGTGGTTAGAGGATAGTTTGGGATGCTGAGGGGGCAAAGCCTCTCCCCAACCCTCTCCCGCGGGAGAGGGAGTTATTCCCCCTAAAGGGGGTTAGGGGGTCTTTCAACTTTCAATTTTCAACTTTCAATTTCCTATACAGTTCCAATTGCATCTCCTTGTCCTCCGACACTTTGCGGTAGTTTTCCGACAGCATTGGCTCTATCATCAGCGAGTCGCCGCCCATATTGCGGCAGACCAATATCCATCGGGGCTGCTTCTCGCGGTACATCGACGAGAGGAAGTCCTTCCACTCGGGTATTCTGTCCCTGCCCATCTCCTGCAAGGAAAACACCGGAACGGCTGGCTGCACATCAAGCTCCAGATAGAGATTGGGGTCGCATCCGTAGGCTACAAACGATGTCTTGTCGAACGAAGCCTCCTTGTCGAGAAGCCGACGGCACGCCGCCACTTCCGTATTGTCCCAATGATACATGATGTACATGAAGCGAATCTTGCTGACCGCTCCTACGACAACCGCCAGCGCGACAGCCCAAAAGAGCCATAGTCTCCTCTTGACTATTTCCATCATAGCCCAAGCAAACATCGGATAGACTATCATACCGTAGTGCCCATAGCCGTTCCCTTGGCAGAACCATAGGAAAGGAACCGCACCGGAAAGGAAATAAAGGCACGACCTCACCGTCACCGCCTTGCTCCTATAGCCTACATACACCCCGACTGCCATGAGCAGCATGCTGTTCAGATAGCTCAGCACGAAGTAGTGGATGCCCGTTTCCGACAGATGCATCTGCGTATTGCCCGCATACCGCAAAGCAAACAGGAAGGTTGCCTGCCACATGTCCTGCAAAGCCGCATAGGCAGAGAAATAAACGACAAACGGAAGCGTCGCCGCTCCGAAGCCGAGGACGAACATGCCGACATTCGCCAGCAGGTTTCTGTACTCCCTGCTACACACGAGAACTACAGCCACCACAGCTACGGCCGAGCAAAGCCCCAAAGCATTGGTGAGGCGCGACATCAGGCACAAACCAAGCACAACCCCATAGAGAAAGGCACAGAGCGGCTGATGTCGGACTGCACGGCTCGCGTCGTAACCGTCCATCCACCTCAGAATGAAGTAGAACGACAGCGACAGCGGCAGCAGGATGTACTCTTCCGTCATGTTGCCGCCCTCATAGACATACGACAATCCAGCCAACGACAACATGGTCAACAGGAACGACCGCTTCTCCGAGAAACGGAGAAGGAAGGTCCTGAAAACCACGGCAAGAGTTAGAAAAAGGGAGAGGCACTGAATGAGATACACACCCGTCTTAGTGCCTGTCAACCCATAGCCCAAGGCATTGACAAACAGGATGAAGGGGCCTTTCATGTCCCACAAATCCCTATAGGGTACACAGCCTTCCGCCCAATACTTGCCGATAATCTGGAAGATGGGAGAGTCGGGCGTGTTGCCCCACACATGGAACAGCGGGGAAGTGGTATAGGAAAAGACCGTGACAAACAGCCACGCCACCATCAACAGCCCGCTATCAAAAAAAACCTTCTTCTTCATGTTTCGCGAATGCTCCCGCACCCTAACGCGCTTCTATATAATTCAACTTTCGCTGAGGCTCAGCTTGCCATGTAGATAGAAGGAGTTAGAGGGAGATAGAAGAAGATATGTGGCTTCGCCACGAAGATAAAGGACAATAGCTCCGGGACCTGGTTGTATCGTCTTTTATCTTCTTCTATCTTCTTTCAATTTTCAACTTTCAATTTTCAACTTTCAATTTTCAACTTTCAATTTTCAACTTTCAATTACTTTATGTCCGAAGCGGCTGTGGAGCCACTGGAAGGGCATGTAGAGGACAGGGACGACGAAGAGCAGAGCCGCTGTGCCTACGAGCATGCCGCCTGCCAGTCCGACGCCCAGCGATATGTTACCGTTGGCGCCTACGCCATGAGCGAAGACGAGCGGCAGCATGCCGATTATCATGGTGAGCGAGGTCATCAGTATGGGACGCAGTCGGACCCTTGCGGCACTCATGGCTGCCATGGGGATGCTCATGCCGCTGCGATGCCGCGATGTGGCGTATTCGGTCAGCAGGATGGCCGTCTTGGCCAAAAGACCGATGAGCATGATGAGTCCTGTCTGCATGTAGATGTTGTTCTCCAGCCCCCACAGACGCGAGAAGAGGAAGCTGCCCAACAGTCCGAAGGGTACGCTCAGTATGACGGCCAGGGGGATGAAGAGGCTTTCGTAGAGGGCGCACAACACCAGATAGATGAAGAGGACGCAGATGATGAAGATAGTGGCAGTGGTGTTGCCAATAGACGCTTCTTCCCGCGACATGCCGCCGAACTCGTAGCCGTAGCCTTCGGGCAACACTTTCGCTGCTGTGCGACGGATGGCCTCGATGGTCTGTCCGCTGCTGTAGCCGTCGGCTGTTTGCCCCATGACTGCGATGCTGCCGAAGAGGTTGAAGCGGCTCAGACTCTCGCTTCCATAGACGCGCGAGAGGGTGATGTACTGCGTGATGGGCGCCATCTGTCCGCTTTGGCTGCGGACGCGCATTTGGCTGAGTGCCTGCTGGTTGAGCCGATACTCGGGCGAAGCTTGTACGATGACGCGATAGAGCTTGGTGAAGCGCGTGAGGTTGCTGCTATAGGTGCCGCCCACGTATCCGGAGAGGACGCGCAGCACGGCATTGGGGGCTACGCCGTCGCGCTTGCAGCGGGCTGCATCCACTTCTACGAGATACTGCGGATACTTGGTGTCGAAGGTGGTGAAGGCACGCGAGATGGCGGGTTCGCGGTTGAGGGAGTCGATGAGGACGCGGGTGATGCGCATCAGGTCTTCCGTGCTGCCGCCCTTGCGGTCCTGCACGTGCAGCTCGAAGCCGCTGGTGGCTCCGTAGCCCGAAATCATGGGGCGCGTGCTGACGCGTATCTGGGCTTGTGTGATGTCGGCTGTGCGACGATATATCTCGTCGATGACGGAATTGATGTCGTCGCCTTTCGCCTTGCGCTCGTCCCAGTTCTTGAGCCGTATGTTGAAGGAGCCGGCCGAGGAGGACTGGTCGAAGGTGGAGCCGCGGCCGACGGTCATGTTGTAGAGGCGCAGCTGTGGAATGTCCTTGATGCGACGTTCCACTTCGCGCGTTATCTGTCCCGTCACGGCCATGCTTGTACCCGGGGCGCATTGGACGTTGACGTTGATGGAACCCATGTCCTCATTGGGCACGAAGCCCGTCCGCGTGGTCGAAAGCATGTAGGCCAAGAGCAGGCAGACTGCTACGACGGACGCCCACGGCAGCCATCTGTGGCGGAAGATGCGCAGGACACCCCGCTGGTACTTGCCTACGATGCGGTGGAAGCTGACGTTGAAGGCTGCGTGGAAACGTGCCGAGAAGCCCCGGTCGCCTTCTCTCCTTGGCCGTAGCATCAGGGCACAAAGGGCGGGCGAGAGCGTCATGGCGTTGATGGTAGAGATGAGGACAGCGATGGCCATCGTCACTCCGAATTGGGTGTAGAACACGCCCGTAGTGCCTTCCACGAAGCAGACAGGGATGAAGACGCTCATGAAGACAATGGTGGTCGTGATGAGGGCGGAGGTCAGACCGCTCATAGCATCGACGGAAGCAAGGTAGGACGACTTGTAGCCTTCGTCGAACTTCGACTGCACGGCTTCCACTACGACGATGGCATCATCGACCACGGTACCTATCACGAGCACAAGGGCGAAGAGCGTCAGCAGGTTAAGGCTGAACCCTATCAGGGAGAGCACGGCAAAGGTGCCTATCAGGCTTACCACAATGGCAAGCGAGGGGATGAACGTGCTCTTGAGGTCTTGCAGGAAGACATAGACCACGAGCACGACGAGCAGAATGGCTTCCAGAAGGGTACGCACCACGCTTCGGATGCTTGCATCGAGGAAGTCCTTGGTGCTCATCACATCGACGAGTTCCATGCCCGGCGGCAACTCTTTCTTTATCTCGAGTACCGTTTCGTCGATGCGCTCGATGATTTCGTTGGCATTCGAGCCTGGAGTCTGCGCTATCATGCAGTTGGCACCGGGATGGCCGTTGGTGCTGTTCTGAATGGTGTAGCTCTGGATGCCGAGTTCCACTCGAGCCACGTCGCGGAGGCGAAGCACCTGACCGTCGGGCAGAGACTTGATGACCATGTTCTCGTAGTCGCGTTCCTCTTCGTAGCGACCTCTGTACTTCAGGACATACTGGAAGGTGTTCTCCGAGTCGGCTCCCAGCGTACCGGTCGGAGCCTCGATGTTCTGCTCGTTGAGCACATCGTCGATGTCGGAGGGCATGAGGCCGTAGGAAGCCATCTTGAGGGGGTCGAGCCAGATGCGCATGCTGTAGCTTGCTCCCCAGATGTTCACCTCGCCCACTCCCGGCACGCGCGAGAGGCGCGGCTCGATGTTTATCTTCATGTAGTTGGTCAGGAAGTCGGTGTCGTAGGCATCGGTGGGACTGTAGAGCGAGAGGCTCTTGATGTTGCTGGTCTGCCGTTTGCGGACGGTCACGCCGCTTCGCGTCACGTCGGCCGGGAGCTGTCCTTGCGTAGAGGCCACGCGGTTCTGCACGTTCACCATCGCCATGTCGGCATCCGTGCCTTGCTTGAAGAAGATGCTGATGCTGCCCGAACCCGTATTGGTGGCAGAAGAAGTCATGTACATCATGTTCTCCACGCCATTCAGACTCTCTTCCAAGGGGATGATGACGCTCTTCTGCACCGTCTCGGCATTGGCGCCCGTGTAGTTGGCACGTACGCTAATCGTAGGCGGAGCAATCTCGGGGAACTGCTCGATGGGCAGATGCAAGAGGCCAATCGTCCCCAGCACCACGATGAAGACGGAGATCACGCCCGACAATATCGGGCGGTCTATAAATACTTTCGGAGACATGTTATTAAATGAAGAATGAAGAGTGAAGAATGAAGAATTTGCTTCCGCATTTGCTAACACCCAGTTTCTCCTTTATTATTGTTCTTTTTTATCGTTTTTATTGATGACACTAATAGTGCTATAAGTTCGCTGCAATCTGAGGCCATGCTTCTCTTCTGTAATTAATCATAGCAAGGCAGCTTTTTCATTGAAGATTGAATTGAATATTAAATATCGAAGATTGAACATTGAAAATTGATGGCGGTAGCAAATTCTTCATTCTTCACTCTTCATTCTTCATTTACTACTGTGCCTTGGCGCAGTAGCCCCGCCCCTTCTGCGATGATGATGTCGCCTTCTTCCAAGCCGCTTTCCACGATGTAGGTCTTGCCGTCGTCCAATGGCTCTACCGCTATTTCCGTCTGCTTTGTCTTGCCATCGACGACGCGATAGACGAACACTTTGTTCTGCAGCTCGAAGGTTGCCGTCTGCGGTATCACGATGACGCCCTCCTTGACTGCCGAGACAACGACCGTCGCTGTGCCGCCGCTACGCAGCAGATGCTGAGGATTGGGGAAAACGGCTCTCAGCGATACCGCTCCCGTGCTGGCTTCGACGATGCCGCTTACGGCATCCACCCTACCCTTCTCGCCATACTCCTTGCCGCCAGCCAGAAGCAAAGTCACGTCGGGCATCTGCTGCATGAAGGCTTCCAAACTGCCGTACTGCAAGGTGAGGTCGGTCACTTCGCGCTCGCTCAGACTGAAATAGACCCACATCTCGCTGTCGTCGCAAACCGAAATCAGCGGCTCTGCGATGTTGCTGCTCACCAAAGCTCCGACGTGATAGGGTATCATGCCTGCCACGCCGCTGAGCGGACTCTTCACTACCGTATAGCTGAGACTGTTACGGGCATTCGTCACCTGTGCCTCAGCTTGTGCCACCTGTGCTTCGGCCGAAAGCAGGGCTTGCCGAGCCGTATTCAACTCGAAGTCGCTAATGACATCCTCGTCGCGCAGTTGCTTCTTGCTGTCGTAGTTGAGCTGAGCGGTCGCCTCTGCCGCCTTGGCAGCTTTCAGAGCCGCTTCGGCCGTACCCAGCGCAGCCTGATAGGGCACTTGGTCGATGATGAAGAGCGTCTGTCCCTTGCGAACATTCTCCCCTTCATCGGTGAGAATCTTCGTGATGAATCCGCTCACTTGCGGCCGTATCTCCACTATCTCCTTGCCGCTCATAGTGGCGCTGTACTGCGTACTGACCGTCCGACTGGAGCGTTCCACCTTCATCGTCTTATAGACCTGAGCGGCCTTCTCCTCCTTCTTTTCCTTGCAAGAGGCAAACACGATCAGCCCCAGCAAGCAGAACAAAACAATTTTTCTTACCATAAACATGTAGGATTGCGGATACATATTGGCTTTGCAAAGATACGAATTATCTTGCAGGAAAGCACTATCCGCCTGCAAAAAGTTCTGTTTATAATGCGATTTTGCAACAAATGCCCCCATTGTCAATGGTCAATTATCAATGGTCAATGTTTTATCAATCTGATAGGCAAAACGTCATTCCGCTTGCATTATGTCATTTCACAAAGTGGCGAAAAAGCGGGCAAAACACGTCGAATTTGACGGCGAAGCATGGGGTATCGGCCAACACTCCATGCAGTATCGGCCTACACTCCACGGAGTATTTCCCTTTTCGGCACGTTGTGTTTGGTGATTTTTCAGCCGAAAATGTGCCGAAAAACGCTAAAAATCGCTTGTTTTTGTAAGGTGCAGGTGACATTTCTTCATTCTTATTTCTTAATTCTTAATCATAACATATTGTATTTCAGCGTACATTCGATTTAAGCGCATTTCTTTGAAAAAACGACCAAAACCATGCCCGAGGCCGTTTGAAGCGGTTTTTGGAGGCTCCCATAAAGTCAAAAAGAAAGCAAATGAGGCAATTTCATAGCAAAGTGTTAATTGTTATTATTGTTATCTGAGGAAAATCAAGAGCACCTCTACTTATGCGCCTATTATTCGGCTTTCCTGACGACAAGCAGTTTAAGGGGCTTACCAAAAGTCTCGAAGAGACGACAGAACACAGACGGGGGTGCAAGCCCCGGGTTGTAGTGCAACTAAGAAAGAAGCCCCGAAGGAGCGACAGAATTCTTAATATACTGTTCACTAACCTATTGGACGTTCTGTCGCCCTTCCAGGGCTTGTGATTTGTTAATACTCCTGTACCGGGGGTCAACACCCCCGTCTTTGGTCTTTCGCACCTCCGGTGCTTTCCCCCGGACACTAATAAAACGCTATAAACGGCAGAATCCGGCGCACTTCCCAGCGCACCGGAACCGTCGGAATTCCACTTGATTACTAACTTAAAACTTTATTAACTTAAGTTTCGAAGGCTTTGCTTCCTTTTGGAGCAAGGAGCAAGGGCATGAGGCAAGAGGAAAGCATTCACGCCTATATCGACAGATGCTTTTTCTTGTTTCGAGGACCTCTCATTAAGGGTTATCGACCAAGCAAGCGTCCTTAGTCATCTTCCCTGTACTCGAGCACATCTCCCGGCTGGCAGTCGAGAGCCTTGCAGATGGCTTCGAGCGTGGAGAACCTGACGGCTTTCGCCTTGCCCGTCTTGAGGATGGATAGGTTGGCAGCCGTGATGCCAATCTTCTCGGCAAGTTCCTGTGATGACATCTTCCGCCGAGCCATCATCACATCTACATTCACTATTATACTCATGGCTTTAGATTAAATGGTTAGTTCCTGTTCTTCCTGCAATTCCTTGCCCATCAGGATAATCTGCGAGACTATCATCATCGCAAGACCCATGATGAGGGAGATGAAATTCGGCGTGAACCACTTGACGTCATAGTACGCCATGTTGACGTATTGCACGAGGATTTGCGTCACAATGTACGAGCGGATATATTCCCACACCCAATAGGCGACGAGCAGGATGCCGGCAAGTTCCAGCTTCTTCGCTATGCGGGCGACGAAGACTTCCCGTCGGGCGACGGAACGCAACACTTGGAAGACGATGACAGCCAACCAGCCAAGCAGCAGCACATTGGGTATAGCAGAGCAGTATGTAATGATGAAAGGCTTGGACTGCGTAACGCGGTCGGCAGGAATGGCAAGGCTCACCTGCTTCATATCCACTCGGCACACCTGACCATCCACTTCGCTGAGCAAAGCAAAATCCTTAGGATAATGGCGGGCCTGCACATTGACATCGATGTACATCGTCGGTTTGCTCTTTCTTCTCACACCGCCCTCAATCTCTTCTGTCGTCGAGAAATCCTCAGGCTCCTCGCCGAAGTAAAGTTCCTCACGCTCCTTGTCAGTAGAACTCGAATAGTTGACATGGACAAGGTCACACACGATAGCAGCCACCAGCACCACCGCCAGCAGCCCGCAATACAAACGAAGTTTCTTCTTCATAACAGTAATGTTTTATTGTTAAACGATAAATAATTTCGGTGCAAAGGTAAGGAGTTTTTTCATTTCCTGCAAGAAAAAAGCAAGAAAAAATTATTGTTTAACGATATTTTCTTACTGCGGGAAAAGATATAGGACAATAGTCCTATAAGTCTCTCACTGCTTTATATTCCTCCAGTTGCTTTGCACAATTCTTGAAACGCAAGCTGCGTTTTAAGAATTTTCGCACGCTTCAACAAGGATTTCACAACAACCCATGGACTCGAATCACGCAGGCTTGTAGCATCCCGAAAGGGCAGAAATATGCCCTGGGCTGACATCTTTCTGCCCCTTTGGAACGTTTTTAGCGGACAGCAATAAATGGGAAAAACAAAGAAGGGTGCAATAAATGAAAACAACGAACTATACGGTTCTCGCGGGTCAGTCACATTTGCCAAGTTGCAAAACAGACTGAATCCGCGAAATCCGCGAGTGTAATCTATTGTTTTATTGCCATTATTGTTGTTTGATAATCCTCGTTCTGTCCGCGGGGAATATCTGCGACAACCGTTCGACCTGTTTGTTTTAATTCGAGGTTTGGAACTGCACTATTTCAGCTTTGTGGTGATGATGTTGATGCTGAAGGGTGCGACGTGGAAGGTGAGGCGGCGGCCTTCGTCCAAGGTCGTGACTTTGGCGGGGCGCGGCACGATGTTGTTGGGGTACTGCATGGTGTTCTCGTCGTCACCTGTCATGCCCGCCAGCCTTACCATCTCTGCTTCTGCTGCCGTGCCGCCCGAGAGTTCGATGCTGCCCGATGTGCCTGTGTCGCAAAGGTTCACTATCTTGGTGTAGAGCGTGCCGGTCTTCTCGTCGAGGGTCGAGTTGGCATAGACGCCATAAAGCTGCGAGGGCTTCTTCTTTCCTTTATACACTTGTTTCCCATCGACATAAGCCGCGATGTCCTCGCCATCCACTTCGAGCCGGATGTCGTACCAGCGGCCAGTCTCGTAGTGGTCGTCATGGGTGCCTTCGAGGGTAGCTCGACTGCCATTCGAGGTGGTCTCGACGCTCGTCCTTGTGTTGCCCCAGCCGCCGAGGTTGAGCCAATCGAAGTTCTTCTCATCGACGTAGTTGAAGACTATCATAAAGCCTTCCGCGCCGCTGTCCTTCCTTGCCTGCACCTTATAGGTATAGCGTTTGGCTGTGGTCGTACCGGGACAGATGCGCATCGACTCTTCGGCATTGGACGTTTGGCACAGCTCGTCGTCCTCCGTCACCCAGTTGCCTTGATACTCAGGCTTGGAGTTGCCCGACGTCCAGTCCTTCATGTCGGAAAGGGCAACGTCTCGTGGTCCTCCGCCATCGAGGAAGCCTTTGGGAGCAGGGGGAAGATAGATGATGAGTTCGGGATTGCGATACGTTGCTTGCGTCTTCCATGTTGCCACGCCGATGCTGAAGGGCGTCACCGTCTCCTCTTCCTTCCGAGGGATGCTCCACTTCAACTCGCTCTCCACGAGCCTGTTTCCGATGTGGTTCGGGAAGAGCTGCTGCACCCAGTAGCTCGGTGTGCCGAAGGACTGGCTGCTGTTGAACCTAATCATGTCGGGACGCCACTGGATGCGGTTCTCGTTGACGAAGATGGGTGCGTAGCTGCTCATGCGGACGATGTCGGCATTGTTCTCCATGCCGAGCATGAAGACGGCTTCGCCCATAGCAGCGTTCATGTTGCCCGTAGTGCCGTAGCCATCCGTCACAGCATACTCGCCGGGATAGATGATGGGGCCGCGACGGTCGTAGTTGTCGAAGCGATGGTACTGGCTGACGAACCAGGCGGGATTGCGATAGTAGTGTTCATCGACGATATCGACGGGATGCTCGTTGCGCCAGCGGGGATGGTCCGTGCCCCACGACTCGACGTTACCGATGCATTGCACCTCCGGGAAGCGGGCCTTGATGGCATCGTAGAACATGCGGTAGCGTTCGGGGTAGTGGTCGCTCTGGTCGGAGTTGTCGTCCATGTGCCAGTTGTAGTTCTCGTTACCTATTTCTATATAGGCGATGTTGAAGGGTTCGGGATGTCCGTTCTCGGCTCTCATCTTGCCGTAGTGGCTCGTGACAGGGCCGTTGGCGTACTCCAGGGCACCGAGGCACTCGTCTATCCACGGCTGAAGCTCGTTCAAGGGGGTACAGCCGCCGTGCCAAATGCCGATGTTGACCACATAGAGGGGCTTGGCTCCGAGGTCTTCGCAGAGCTGCAGGAACTCGTGGAAGCCGAGGCCGTCGGTAGTGGGATAGCCCCAGTTGGCGTTCATGTGGCCTGGCCTGCGCTCTATCGGGCCGACGGTTCGTTCCCAATGGTAGGCGTTCTCCGGTTTGATGTTGCCCTCCACGTAGCAGCCACCGGGGAAGCGCATGAAGGCTGGATGCAGGGCCTGAAGCTTCTCGGCCAAGTCGATGCGGCAACCGTTCTCGCGGCCCTTGAAGGTTGGCGGGAAGAGGCTCACCACGTCGAGGAGCACCGAGCAGGGGTTCTCAAACTCCAAGTGGAAGACGGCTTGCGGGTCGCTCTCTGTGGCAACGATGTTGGCTTCCACTTTCTGCCAAAAAGACCCCCCTCCATCTCCCCCGAGGGGGAGAGAGCTCGACCCCTTCCAAACCTCCCCGAGGGGAGGCTTCCTGCCGCGAAAACTCTCCCCCTCGGGGGAGATGGAGGGGGGTCTCTTGGAGGAGGGTCTTGTCTCGCCCAGCACCTTGCCGTCCCTGCTTCGAAGAGAGGCCTTAAAGCCTCCCCTCGGGGAGGTTTGGTGGGGGCCTATCCAGAACGACAGCCTGTACTGCGTCCCTGCCACTACGTTGATGCCCCAATAGCCTTCGTTGCTGATGCCGCCACCGGGTTCCGTGACTTCTACCTTCAAGGCGTGGCCTTGCTTCTCGTTGAGCAGGCCTTCGGTTACGAGGCTGATGTTGGCTCCCTCTGCCTTCCAATGGGCAGGCTTCTCGGCGTCGAACTCAAACGAGCGGTTCCTTATCAGCTCGGCATAGAGGCCGCCATCGCTGGCGAAGTTGATGTCCTCGTAGAAGATGCCGTAGAGCGTCGGACTGATTTCGATGCCCTTTTGCGCCACATTGACTTTGATGTTGACCTCTGCCTGCAGGCTTGTGAAAGCAAGAGCAAGCAGAAGAAGCAGACTTATTCTTTCCTTTTTCATGGTTGTATAGTTTTAATTTAAGTTTCACTTGTGATGGAGATAAATGAAGATAAAAGAAGATAGCCGCTTTTAGCGGCGGAAGATAGAGGACGATACCACAGGTAAATTGAAAATTGAAAGTTGAAAGTTGAAAGTTGAAAGTTAGAGCGGCAAAACTAACGTCCTTTATCTTCTTCTATCTCCTTCTGTCTTCTTCTATCTTCTTCTATCCATTCTTTTCAGCTACAAAGGTACGAATAAGTGAGCAAAGCACAAAGGGAAAGCTTGTTTTTCTTCATTAATTCCGAGCGAATGTGCCTTCCAAGTGCTCCACAGATGCTCTGTTGCAACCGGAACGAAGCAATCAAACAGAGCCGAAAAGCCCCCTCGTCTCACGACGAAGGAGCAATGTGACGCGTCGATTCTTAACTTCAAAAACCAATTCGACAAATAGAGTGTCGATGAAGTTCTGTTTCTGTTGGGTCCAGCATCGTGGAATGATGCGTGCCTAAGCTTGCTGATGCTTTGTCAATCTGATAGGTAATAGTGCAATTTCGCTTACAATATGTCATTGCTCAAAATAGAGAAAAAGCGGGCAAAACACGTCGAATTTGGCATCGTGGCATGGGACGTCGGCCGATGCTCCGTGGAGTATTGGCCTACACTCCACGGAGTATCTCCCTTTTCTGCACGTTGTGTTTGGTGATTTTCCAGCCGAAAATGTGCCGAAAAACGCTAAAAATCGCCCGATTTTGTAAGGTACAGGTGACAATTCTTAATTCTTATTTCTTAATTCTTAATTATAACATATTGTGTTTCAGCGTACATTCGATTTAAGCGCATTTCTTTGAAAAAACGACCAAAACCATGCCCGAAGCCGTTTGAAGCGGTTTTTAGCGGCCTTCACAATGTCAAAAAGAAAGCGAACCAGCCAATTCGGCAGCAAAATGTCAAGTGCAACTTCGGACGTTTAATCTACTTATGTTGTCCGGGGAAAAAGGCCGAAGGCCTGAAAGACCACAGACGGGGGCGCAAGCCCCCGGTAAAGGAGCATCAACAAAACAAAAGCCCAGAAGGGGCGACAGAATATCTAACTTGTTTAATTTCAACTTGCATCTATCTCTGTCGCCCCGTCGGGGCTTCTTTTGCTGTCGCACTACTACCGGGGGTTTCACCCCCGTCTGTGGTCTTTCGTCTCTTCGAGACTTTAGCCAAGCCCCAATGAACTGCTTTTCGTCAAGAAAGCCGAAGGATAGGAGCATAAGTAGAAGATCTCTTTATTTCTCCCCAGACAACAATATTAATCTACTCAAAATTGCCGACAAATGCCGCAGGGGGATGAATTCACTTAAGTTTCGGAAGTAGGCAACTTAGAGTTTGTCAGGTTTTAATCAAACACAAAGACACAGACCCTCTCCAAACCTCCCCCTCTATGGAGAGGCTTTCTTCGCCTGATGTTGACTTCGTCGACTTTCAGTTGACTTCGTCGACCTTCGGTTCTCCCCCTGGAGGGGGAGTTAGAGGGGGTCTTTTGTGTCTTCAACTCTTGGGTGAATCTTAGTGCCTTAGTGTCTTTGTGTTTGATTAAAAACATCCGAAACTTCAGTAAATTCAGCGCAGACGGAACATGACTGGCAGGTTGAAGATACTGCGAACGGGATTGCCGTCCTCGTCCTTTCCTGGCTCCCATTTCGGCATCAGCTCCATCACGCGCTTGGCTTCTTCGAATAGCAGGTCGCCAAGGTCCTGCCCCGGCTCAAGCTTTTCCTGGCTGTCGGGATGCTCCTTCTTGTAAGTCTGAATTTCCACTTCCGTAAGCGCTTGGCTCGGAGCACGAGTCTTTTCTATGTGGCTGATGCTGCCGTCCTTCTCAATAACGAACCTTACGATAACACGTCCTTGCACGCCGAACTCATGGCAAAGCTTGGGATAACGGATGTTCTCGGACATGAACTTGAAGCACTCCTCATCGCCGCCGGGGAACTTTGCTCTCTCCTTCACCACATTATAGATGGTGTCGTTATTGTTTAAGACTTCCTTATCATTGAGCATTATCTTGGCGACGCTCTTGCCATTGACTGTAATATTGCCGTCGCCATCCATCTCTGCTCCGGGCAGCTTCTTGACGAGTTCCTTGACATCATCTTTGCTCTTGGTATTAATTACGATGGCACCATTGGCACCCTTGTCGCCCCACTTGGCGATGGCAGCATCTTTCTGAAGCACGGTAATGCTCTCAACATCCTCAGGGTCGATATTAAGCAGTTTAGTTAACTGTTCCTCGGAGTTGATGTCCTTCGCAGCATCCTTAGGGCTTTCGTAGATTTTGCCGTTGAGGACAATCAGTGCATCCTTAGTCCCTCTCGTCTTTATCGAAAGTGCTTCCGTGCCATCAGGCTGGGTGATAAGACTGTTTTGAATCTCTTTGCCTTTCACAGCCTCCATAGCCTCTTGAGGCGTCATCTCTTTGCCATCGACAAGAACTTTTGAAACATTCTTTAATTCCACAACCTTTCTTTTTTCCTCTGAAGTTTGCAGGTTTGCGGAATTCTCCGTACCTTTGCCCTCGAGTTTGGATACTGTCTCCTCAATCGGAGCAACGAACTTAGGCGTAGCGAAGGCCGAAAGTGCCAACGCAGCCACCGGGATGACGTAGAGCGCCTTGCTCTTCATCCACGGATTTGACTTGATTTTCTTCATCATAGTGATACGTTTTTTAGTTAAACTATGGTTAAAGCTGTTGGCGAAAGGGTACCCACCGGAGCCAACGGCTTTTCTTATGAGCAACAACTGATAGCCTTGTGCCGAGACGCCCTGCTCGAGGACGAAGTTGTCGGCCTCGTATTCGTGAACATCACGCAGGCTGATGCCCAGCACGTAACAGAGCGGATTCCACCACTGAAGCATCTGTACGAGGGTGAGCAGCACGACGTCCCACGAGTGGCGGCCCTGTATGTGTCCCATCTCGTGCAGTATAATCTCGCGGCCTGCCTCGTCGTAGTCCTTCTCCCCTATCACGATGTTCCGCATCCAGCTGAATGGCGCCACGTTATCCGAATGGCAGTAGATGCGGACGCCCTGCTCGTCGCTATGCCAAAGCACGCCCTTTCTCATACCGAACTGCAGGCGGGCAATCTGCCAAAGACGTGCCGCGAGAAGCGCCACCATACCTATTATATATATAAAGGTGAAAAGGTGAAAAAGGGAAAAGGACCCCTCCCTACCTCCCCTTAAAGGGGAGGCGATGACCTGCACCTCGGGCAAGACATGGACGGGAATGCCCAGCTCAAGCATCTGCAACTGAGCCGCTTGCACTACGGGCTGGTGGTCGAGCGACATCCAAGGAATGTTGCAGAGCGGCAGGACGAGCGACAGCAACAGGATGCTCAAGAGCACCATGCGATTGAAGCGGAAGAAACTCTCGCGCCTCAGCATCAGTATGTACGGCAAGTAGAGCATCGTCAGCACGATAGCGGACTTGATGGAATATAAAAGGACAGCGGACATCATAATTTACGATCCTATTTAATTTACGATTTTACTATTTACAATTTACTATTTATGTACTATTTAGTAATTTAACTATTTACTGACCCCTTCAGACCCCCTAACCCCCTTTAGGGGGAACAACTTTCTCTCCCACGGGAGAGGGTTGGGGAGAGGCCTACCTTTCACTTCGCCGAAGGCGACATTCTTCACTCTTCATTCTTAATTCTTCGTTAATAAGAGCAGTTCCTTCACTTCTTCAGCCGAGAGGTTCTCTTCGGTGACGAAGTAGTTGAGCATCGATTTGACGCTGCCGCCAAAGAAGTTCTGCTTCACCTCCTGCATGGTGCGACGCGTGTATTCGGCCCGCGTCACGAGCGGCACATACCGGTGCGTCTTGCCCTGACCATCTACTTTGTGGAAGTCGAGATAACCTTTCTCGTAGAGCACTTTCAGGTAGGTCGCGATGGTAGTGTAGGCAGGCTTCGGCTCTTTGTAGTGTTCAAGAACGTCCCACGCACAAGCCGCTCCGTCGATGTCCCAAAGGATGTTCATCACTTCGAACTCTACCTTAGTCAATGTGTTGTCGTTGCGTTTCATATCTTTTTTTAGTTGACAAGTTGACTATTATTTTGTTTTCCGAGAGCAAAGTAAGGGAATTTTACTTAATCTCGCAATGTTTAGATATTGGAAAGTTTAGATATTAACTGCTTTTTAACGTTTATTCGTAGTAATTGAACAGTTATTCGTAGTTATTGGGAAACCGAAGCCACAAGTCGCGTTGCTTCGTGATTCAGTTTGCTCGGCATGCTCTTGCGGTTGGCAACCCGACACATGGGAAGCAGCTCACTTGCACTCATTACGGACAAATATAGTTTTAATCATTTCGTTTTTTGAATAATACTTCGTAATTTTGCAAGCGGAAACGTATCTCACCAAAAACTAAAACAATGAAAAAGTCAACTTTCCTTTTGATTCTCCTGTGTGCTCTGACGGCATCGCTGCACGCAGAGCTGGTGTGGAAGCCTGGCAACGAACTGATTACCAGTTCTTCTCAAATCACCGCTACCCCGCCAGAGAGTTCGCAGTTCTCTGTTGCCAACCTGATTCGCCCCGAGAGCGACGGCGTAGGCACCAACCAGTACATCTACCACTCGGCATGGACGGGGTCGAACATGATTGGGGCAAACGAAGACCCCTTCCTGCAGTTCCACCTGGGCGAGGCTAAGCAGCACATCATCTTCTCGATGATCGGTTCGGCTTGGCAGGCTACGTACGACACGCCGACGGAAGTCGTCATCATGGCTGCCAACCTGCCTGGCACGTGGACACAAGTGGCGCACCTCACGAACATGCAAGACGACTTCACGTCCTTCACGCCCGAACGCTACGAGTCGCCCCATATCGACCTCGGAGCAGCATATACCGACCTGAAGTTCCTCGTCAAGAAGACCTACGCCAATCGCAGGCAGTCGGCCGGCGGTCTGTTGCTCTCGCTGGGACGCTTCCAAATATACGAAGCGTATGAGGGCGAGCAGGAACCCATCGACCCGAAAGCCAACATCAACCTGCTCTTCATCGGCAACAGCATCACCTACGGAGCAACGCTCAGCAACCCATCTGTGCAGGCGCCGCCAGTCGTGTGCCGTGCCTTGGTGGAACAGGCTACGGGGGTCACGACGAATGTGTACAACGGCGGACACTCCGGCATTACCACCTTCGGCTATCTGCCTGGCAGAGACGACTTTAACCGCATCTTGAGCAACGCCAAAGCACTTAGGAAAGCAAACGGCGGACACATCTATATCTCCATCATGCTTGGCACAAACGACAGCGCCTGCACAGGAACAGAAGGCGCTCCCGTCGCTCCCGACACCTATGCCGAAAACATGAAGACCATCATCAACAAACTCATCGAGCAGATACCCGACTGCAAGATTGTCCTCAACTACCCAATCTGGTACAGCCCAAGCACATACAACGGCGCGAAGTACCTGCAGGAAGGCCTCGACCGCCTTCACAGCTACTATCCCGTGCTCGACGCACTCGTGGCTCAATACGAGCAGGTATATGCGGGGGCTATTTCTATCTGCATCCCAACCAGACAGGCGCCACCCGCTTGGCCGAGATATGGGCTAAGAGCCTCCTACAACTCATTGAGGCCGACAGCATTGAGGTGAAGAACCCTCTGCCCGAGTGGAACACATTCAAGCCCCAGAACAACAAGAAGTACAGCATGAGAACCCCGCGCGGCGAGATGGGCACGAAGGACGGCAAGATGACGAGTACCGTGCTGACCAGCATCGGCGCGACAAAGGGGGAGTTTGCTTTCATCACGCACGAGGGAAAGACTTATCTCTACAGC
>CACYQI010000022.1 GCA_902776455.1 uncultured Bacteroidales bacterium
ACAGGCAGACTTGCGCCGCTTGTTGGAGGACGAACCTAAAACCTACAAGAAAGCACTTGCTCTGATTGCAGAACTTTACGACCATCCACGCACCGGCACCGGCAAGCCCGAGCAACTGAGAGGCAGTCGCCCTGGGTAGTGGAGTCGTCGCATTTCGAAGAAGCATCGTCTGGTCTATGCTATCAACGACACGGAGGTCATCGTGCTGGTTCTTACTGCATACGGGCATTACGACGACAAATGAGTCTCTGCCGTTAGCCGACGACTTATTCCCCTGCATTGCCCTGAGCGTTGCGGGGGATTTTCGTGTCTGTGTGTCGATATATGCCCAGTAGTTTTTCATCACATCGAGTTTTTCTAATTCTCTACATTTCCTTATTTTCTCTTCCGGTTCGGTCGGCAAGCCGTCTCTGGCTTCATTTCCGACATTCCATGCAGCGAGGCGGAACAAAGCACGGAGAATAAGCCGACATAACGTGCAGTATCGCCCGACTCTCAACGCAGAACCCAGCTGAAATGAAAAACACTCGTCACTCGTCACCTTTGCCCCTAACAGACTGAAAATGAGTCAATAACAGGGTGACGGTACTGTCACCCACTCGTCACCCACTCGTCACCTCGCATCCTATTGAATCACAATACAATAAGGGGGAAGGTGACGAGGTTACAGTAATAATTCTACGGAGCCTATGGAGCTAAAGGAGAAAAAGCACCTTCGGCGCTTATTTAGCGGTCTCCAATAATTAATTATTAGTACATACCATATATAATATGGGGCTAAATCTTGTTTTTCCCAATGATATTTCGTATCTTTGCACCATTCAATTAACTAACTATTATTAGACATGAAACCTACCAACGTCAACCAAATCCTGAAGCAGGCTTTTGCCTTCGCCCTTGCCATAGCCTTGACCATAGGCCTAAATGGCTGTAAGACACAATCCGCCGCTGACACTCTCGCCACTTCGACTGCCTTGAAGAAGGAACCCATGAAGATGATTCTCGACTCCGACTTCGGCAGCTCTACCGACGACCTCTTCGCCCTGATGATGCTCCACCACTACATGGACGACGGTCTGGTAGAGCTGAAAGGCGTTGTCGTGGACCGTGAAGGCGAGAAAAACGCAGCCATTGTGGATGTCTTCAACACCTACTACGGCCATCCCGACATACCCATCGGGCTGGAGCGCAACGGGGTGAAGAACCCACGCTGCTTCATCCCCTACAACGGCATCTGCGACCTGAAGGACGCACAGGGAAAGCCGCTCTTCAAGCGCACGCAGGACACCAGCCGCTGCCCCGATGGCTATAAGCTCTACCGCAAACTGCTGAGCCAGGCAGAGGACAAGTCGATTGTGGTCGTGGCCATCGGCTTCGTCACTTCGTTGGCACAGCTCTTTGAGTCGGGTGCCGACGAGTACTCGCCTCTTGCAGGCACCGACTTGTTCGGGCAAAAGGTGAAAGCCGTCTATATCCAGTCGGGACGTTTCGAGATAGGCGACAGCCTCAGCGGCTACAACATGCGTGCCGCCTCCCGGCAGTCGGCCGTCTTCTACGACCGTTTCCCAAAGAATGTTGACCTGATTATGTCGCCCAGCAACGTAGGCGACCAGATAGACTATCTGCCTGCTGAAGTGCTCTCCGACCTCTCCTCCACCGAACTGAACCCCATCAAGGCTGTCTATACACACTACACTTGCGACACAGGCCAGCGTATGTGGGACACCAATTGTCTGGTGCAGGCTGTCCTCGGCGACGCGGAGTACCCGCTCTCGCCGTGCGGCTGGGTGACCTTCGTTGACCGAGGAGAGGAGTCGCTGATGCTCTTCAAGACTGATTCCCAAGGCAATGCACGCTACCAACTGCCTTCCGACAGCTATACTGCCGAGGAGAAGCTCATGGACATCCGTCGGCACAACCGTATGAACCGCTATCCCTCGCGCTACACCATCGAAGCGCCTCAGCCACAGCTGAATGGCAAAGGAGCCGCCGAATGGGTGCGTCCCAGGATGGCCTTGCTGGTGGACAAGTACTTGGGAAGCGCGGGCAACAAGCTCGACCCGGACAATGTGCGCATGCTGTTCCGCCCCATTGGCTACTCGGGTCCCAACGTCGCCGACTATCGCGAGGCGGAGGAACTCCTGGTCGATTCCATCTACAACGCGATGCTTCAGAAGGCTTTGAACTTAGGCAAGCGCGATGTGGTCATCGTGACAGGTCCGCCAGCCAGCGGCAAGACGACGGCCGTCAACCAAATGCAGCTGGGCAAGTCGGGCCTCATCTTCGACGCCACGCTGACCAACGGCAACCGACTGGAAAAGGCTGTGGCGAAAGCGATGGCTGCCGGCATGGAGCGGGTGAAGGTGGTGATGGTCTATAACGACGTGTTTACCTGCTATAGGAACAACATGGAGCGCGGCAGAAACATCTGGCGCTATACGGCACTCGACTATCTCGTGGAGTCGTTCCGCAACAATGCCGGACTGCTGGAGCGCCTGCAAAAGGCCTATCCCACGGTGGAAATCATCCCTGTCACGTTTGAAGGCAATCAACCCATGCAGCAGGTAAGCATCGAGGATGCCCTGAAATGGGACTACTCGGTCAGCGACAGTCAGATGCACGAACTGCTCACCTACTTGTACCAACAAGTCAACGAGGGCAACGTCGAACCCATGCTGGCTCCTCTCGCAGCAGGCAACTTGCCGGCCATTCCGGGCCTGAACGAAGAAAACCGCAACCTGGCGAGCGAAATCGACCGCAAGATAAGCAATTTAATAAAGGAAAACAAAGTCAGGTAATCCGCAGAGTTGGCCGTCCAGGAGGACTGGGGATTGAAGCTCCCGGGAGTGCTGAAGAGCGTGTAATACATTTGGAAATTAATGGGCAATTACATGGCAATTATATGTTTAAGATAAAAGCGAATTACCATAAATGCCCCATGTTGACTTCGTCGAGCTAAAGCTTCCGCCTGCGCCTGAGGCTTGCCGAAGAATTACCATAAATTATATGTCCTTTAGTTTTCATCGAATTCACGTTATTTATTATTATTGGTGTCCGCTAAATAAGCACCTTCGGCACTCTTCTCCGGACTGCAATAAAAGGAAATATCTTTTCATGTGTTTTGGGATTACAAATCCCTATACTCCTTGCGGTCGGATTGCAAATCCGCCCGAACAGGAGCTTGAGCAGGGGCAAACGGCCCTCTGTGGAGCGTGGCCAGTACTACCGTGGAGAAACTCCAGTACTACCACGGGAAAACTCCAGTACTACCACGGTGGTACTGGCTGCACTCCGCCGAGGCGTGATGTCCGCTCCATGAGGGAGGTCTGTTCTGGCCTGGGGAAGGAAACTCGCTTGCTAATGTCGCTCGTGCTCACGAAGAGAAGCCCTGCTACGCCCGTGTAGTTTGGTTCGATGGTCTGCCTGCTGCTGTCTGAAAGGTTCGGGGTCGCTAAAACAAGTTCGGGCGAACCATTTGGTCCGCCCGAGCGAGTTTCCCCTTTCCTTCACGGAAGAGAGGTTAGGAGTTTGAAGCTGTTACTTAATCACAACCTTGAGCTGCGCTCGAGCTCGTTCACGCTCGGTAAAGCATGAGCGAGCTCTTGCTTTACTCTCACTTAATCACGACCTTTCTTCCGCCATTGATGTAGAGGCCGGGCTGTACGGGCTTGCCGGTGAGCTTGCGGCCGCTGAGGTCGAACCAGCTGTCCTTAAAGTCCTTGGAGTCCCTAAGGTCCTTAAGGTCTTCCAGGCCTGTTATCAAGTCGTTGTCCTGACCTTCCTGCAGGAAGTTGATGTTGTCCACGAAGAAGCCGTCGCCTGGGGCGTCAACGCTGCCGTCCTTCGTGTATTCCCACTTGAAGGTGTGCATGCCTGCCTTGACGGGGAAGATGTAGCTGCCCCATACATCGCCGAGCGTACCGTAGCTGAACTGCTGTTCGCCGTCGATGTAGAAGATGCACTTGTCCCAGCCGCTGCCAGAGCCTTCGCCCATGCACTTCGCCATGAAGTAGATATAGCCGTTTGTGTCGAAGAGGTACATCGCCGAGATTGCGGACGAGGAGTTAGCCACGCCCTTGTTGCCGCTCCTCATGCTGAAGCTTCCGCTTTCGGCATCCTCGCCTGTGATGTCCCACGGATAGTCGCCTTCCGAGATGAAGGGAATTTGGTTCAGCTTGCCTGTCTCGAAGTCGGCCAGCGTTTCCTGAGTGGGCATGTCGTAGGGGTTGAGTTTATGGGCGGAGTGGTTGAAGGTTGCCCATTCGCTGTTGATCAGGCCATAGTCGGTGCTGGCGTTGGGCACAGTCCAAAGGAAGGCCCTGTTGGCCGTGATGCGCTTTGCCC
Source organism: uncultured Bacteroidales bacterium (assembly GCA_902776455.1). Taxonomy (GTDB): domain Bacteria; phylum Bacteroidota; class Bacteroidia; order Bacteroidales; family Bacteroidaceae; genus Physcousia. Next base: position 4,345 of record CACYQI010000022.1, read on the forward strand.
AGAATGCCTTGTAGTTGGAACTGATGGTTGCGGGCAGTATGGGTGCATCTTTGCCGTAGCAGTTCACGCGCTTCAACTCGTAGAGTGATAATGAGGCGCGGCCGATGCTCTTCACACCTGAGCCGAGCGTCACCGTCTTGATGTGGTCGTCGGGATGCTGGCCGTCCGACGTTCCTTCGCCTTCGTAGTAGAGGAAGTAGGGCTGTATCTCGACGTCCTTACCTGTGATGACAATCTCCTCTATCTCGCTGAGGAAGTCGATCCACTTGAAGCGATAGGCTGTTTCCGGGTCGTCGATATGGTCGGTCCTGGACGTCAGCGTAGGCATTGCGCCGTTGTAGTTCACGGTCAGCACGCCATCGACAAACGTCCAGTAGCCCTGTGTGCCCAGCGTGCCGCACTTCATCATCTCGTTTACGTCAAGGTCGGCCGCGATGTGGAAGCGGGTCGTTGCCGGGTTGGCAGCATAGTAGTAGCCGTCCGAGGTCTTCAGAATATGCAGCGTGGCATTGTTCTTGGCGGCTGCATCGAGGTCAACGAGAGCGACTTCTTGCCGACGGACTTGAGGAAGCGTCCCAGCGTGACGGTCTCCACGCCTGCCGATGCGTCGGCGAAGTATTTGCCGCCGAAGAAGTTGTCGGGGATGGACTTCACGTTGTCCGTGAAGATGACTTCCTTGATGAGGCTGACCCATGCATTGAAGGTCTCGCACCAGGGCTTGCCCTCTGAATCGGTGGCCGGGATGTCGCCGCTGACGTCAACCACGAGCGTGCCGTCCGTGCCGAGATACCATGTGCCGTTCTGGCCAATCGAGCCGCCGGTGGGCAGAGCCGGCTCTACGATTTCATTATTGCTCTCTACAATCATGTCCTTCCAGATGTTGGCAGCCTTGTAGGCAGCGACGAAGTCGGGCGGAACGATGAGATGGATGTTGCTGAGCGTGAGGTCGTCGAATGGCCAGGCTTCCTCCCATTCCATACCCACTTCACCGACATTCTTACCCCTGTAGTCCATGGGCAGGGCAGGAGGTGTAGCGCGGTTGATGTAGATGTACCTGAGGCCTGTACAGCCTTCGAAGGAATCGTAGTTGATGCTCTCCAGCTTGCTGCCCAGCCTTACTGTTTCAAGAGCCGTGCAGCCGCGGAAGAAGCCGCTGGACAGACGTGTGGCGTTGGCCGTGACAGATTTCAGGCTGCTGCATCCTGAGAAGCATCCGCCGGCATTTTCAATGTCGGCACTGCTTATGTCGATTGTCGTCAGTTTGCTGCAAGCGATGAAGGCAGCGCCGCCAAGCTTGCAGACAGGACCCAACTTCGCTTCCACCAGGTTCTTGCATCGAGCGAAGGCTCCGTTCTGAATGTCCTCTGCGTTGGTAAGGTCGAGCGTCTCGAAGGCTGCATATTCGAAGGCGTATTCTCCGATGGTATCCACGTTCTCGATATTGATGCTCTTCAGCTTCGGGCATTCTCGGAAAGCGCGGTTGCCTATCTTCTTTATCGAGGGGCAGAGCTTCACGCTTTCCAGGTTCGGGAAGTCCTCGAAGCAGTACCCGGGCACTTCGCCCAGGTTGCCCGAGAATTCAATCCTCTTGGTGAGCATGCAGGGGTCGGTGGGGATTTGGTCGTAGCCTATTCCGAAGTCGAGTTTTCCTGCTTCTGCGCCTGTCAGGCTTCTCCCGGCAGAGATGACCATCGTGCCGTCGTCGTAGAGTATCCAGCTGCCGTCGCCGAAGTAGCCGGCCTTCGTCCATGTGCCGCGGCCGTCGGCGTAGGAGATGTGGAACTTGTTCCAGCTCGGGTCCATCAAGTACCTCGTCACGTAGGCATCGGCTACAGACAGGTCGATGGAGGCTTGTCCGTCGCTCTTGATGCTGGAGAAGGAGTATCTGGTCGTCGTGGCAGGCGTGCTTGCACGGTTCTCGATGGTTTTCAGGCTTTGGCAGTTCTTGAAGACGTAGTTGCCCACAGTGGTCAGGTTCTTGCCCAACTGGATGACTTCCAGGTTTGTGCAGCCCTCGAAGACGTTGTTGCCGAGTGTCTCAACGACGGGGGTGTTGATTGCTATCAGTTTGGGACAGTTCTTGAAGGCCTCGTCGTGTATCTCCCTGCAGTTCAACGAAATGCTCACGTTGCCCAGATTAGGCAACTCGGAGAAGGCGTTCTTGCCTATCGTTTGACTATTTCTGAGATGGATGTACTTGATGTGCTCGCGGTACGCATCCCAGGGCTGTTCCCTGTAGTAGCTGTAGTCGGGTATCGACGAGCAGTTGATGCTCAGCGTGCCGGAAGAGGCGAGCGTCCATGTGCCGTCCCCGACGCTGCCGTTCACGGGGAAGGTGAACTCCTTGTCCACCTTCATCTTGCCGAACACGGGATGGTTCTCGTAGTACTGTCTGTATAGCTCAGCCTCACAGTGAAGCGTGACGTCGGAGAGCCTGTAGTCGCTGAAGATGTCGGACGGGAAGCCGTATTTGATTGGCTCCGAGACGAAGACGTCGGTCAGGTCTGGGCAGCTGGCGAAGCAATGCGAGCCGAAATTGCAATTCATGGTTGAGCCACCGAACGACAGTTTCACGATGTCACTGCTGGCGAAGGCATAGTCACCGACGGATTTTACATTGCTGAGGTCGAATTCCTGTATGCCGCTCATCCTGAAAGCGTTGGAGCCGATGACTTTAACCCACGAGAAGTCGAGATCGCCAAATAGATTCTGGCAGTTTTCGAAGGCGCTTTCGGGAATGTAATTTGCATTGAAGTGACCAAATTGATCATCAAGAGTGAGACTTCTACAGTTCTCGAAGGCATGGGAGCCAAGACTGTTTATATTCATTCCGAAGAGGAAGCTGAGGTTTGTACAGTCCAGGAAAGCTTTATCGCCTATTGTAACGTTCATGTTTTCATTCGCCCCATTCATAAATACATCCCAGTCATATATAGCCCCAAGCTCTTCACAGGATAGGAATGCTTCTCTACCAATAACCAATCGATCTATATTCTTTAAATATATAGAACATATGTTACGGAGGAGTCCGCTGTTGAAACAGTAATCGGGAATGGTGAACGTTATGTCAGACTTATTACCGACGTATTCTATTATCATGTCATTCACGTAGTCGAGTACAGACTTCCATGGAGCGGCATCGCCCAAGACGTGCAAGAAAGGTGACGAATCAGTCACAGGTATGGGCTTTTCGAAGGCAGGCATCTTGTCAGTAGTCAGAACCACTCGCAGATAATTATCTTCATCTACATACCAGCCGCCGACAAGTTTGCCGTCGTCATAAATAGGTCCGCCTGGATAGATACGGCCAGTCTGACCTTTGTCCCTATTTTTACCACCACTATCATCAAGGTAATAGCAACACATATAGCCCTTCTCTACTTCAGGGTGCTTTTTGGGATAGTAGTTGATGTAGGTATTAAGATACTCATTAGGCACAATGACAATCGAGTTTTGTCTCAATGGATAGTCATACATTTCACTATTAGACAAATCAGTGTGCCAAAGACGCTCCCAGTCTGGTGGTGTCGGGTTTTGTATGAAGATATACTTTGGACCGTGCATCGACCATGCCTTCAGCATCTTCACCTTGCTACCAAGGTCTGCCATTCGGCAAACATTAGGATTAGTATTAAAGGAACAAAATTGATAGGTTTCCACCAACGGAAGAGAGATGTTCACGACCGATGCATCCTCAAAAGCACCTTCTCCCACATAGTCGCACTTGGGGAAACTGATGAGAGGAATGCCTTTGCCATCCCGGCCGCAGTAGGCAAAAGAATACTTGGCGCATGCCTCGACGTTCTCGCCGCCCGTCACAGAGGTGACGTTTTCTAGTAAATGGAAGGCAGAGCGGCCGATGTTCGTACAGCCGGAACCGATGTGGATGGCAGTAATCCGATTACGATATTTGTACCACGGAATATCGTCAGTACTGGAGTAGTCGGCCATGTCGCCGTTGATGTTGACCGTCAGCTTGCCGCTGTCGTCAATCACCCACGAACCGTTTTTGCATGTGCCGGTAATATCGGCCCACGCTGCGCTCCCTGCCGTTACCAACAGACAGAAGAGCAGAAGTAATTTCTTCTTCATAGTTTTTTTTTTTTTTAATATTTTTTTCATGTTTTGCCGCTACAAAGTTATGTTTTATTTCGCAAAGATTAATAATGTTTCTTAATCAAATTTCGGTATAATTTTAAGTTGTACCGAAATTTTACTATTTTGATGTTTTTCATCAATTATTGATCTTTTTGTGCATAACGAAATGATAAATCTCTGAACGAAATGAGCACTTAGAGCTGAAATTCGAGGCGAGAGGCTGTTTCCTTTGCCCTCTCAGGCGGCAAAGCACGGAGGTCAAATCCGCCAGGACTGGTTGAAGTCTCGGCAGTTCCGAAAAACGGCCTTGCAGGCCATCTCTGGCATCATTTTCGACATTCCACGCAGCGAGGCGGAACAAAGCACGGAGAATAAGCCGACACAACGTGCAGTATCGCCCAACTCTCAACGCAGAATCCAGCTGAAATGAAAAACACTCGTCACTCGTCACCTTTGCCCCTAACAGAGTGAAAATGAGTCAATAACAGGGTGACGATACCGTCACCCACTCGTCACCCACTCATCACCTCGCATCCATCTGAATCACAATACAATAAGAGGGAAGGTGACGAGGTGACAGTAATAATTCTACGGAGCCAAGGAGTCAAGGGAGAAAAGCGGACAGCAATATATATAAAATAATATTGCTCTCCGGTAAATAAGCACCGAAGGTGCGAAAGAACACAGACGGGGGTGCTAACCCCCGGTTCAGGAACATCAACAAAACAAAAGCCCCGAAGGGGCGACAGAACGTCCAATTGGTTTGCAAACAGCATATTAAGAACTCTGTCGCCCCGTCGGGGCTTCTTTTGAGCATCAATTGAGGTGCGCATGCTTTTCCCCGGACACCAATAATAAAACAAAAGGAAGCCTCCTCTTCGCAGAGTTGGCTTCCTGCTTTCTCATTACGAGAACGAAACATTATGTATGCTTGAATATGTATTCTGTGTTCTTCGCGCTTGCGCTCGGCGAAGCAATGGCATGAATGAGCTTCATGCCTGTTCTTCGCGCTTACTTAACCGCGAACTTGTGTCCTTTGACGACGTAGATGCCTTGAGGCAGGTTGTTCTTGGCTGCGCTGATGGTGGTGTGCGCTGCTACGAGTGTGCCCTGTGCGTTATAGACATCAACGGTGGCACCTGTGGCCTGGAGCTTGTCGATGCTTGTCTCGATGTCTTCGAGGCTAGTGACGTGCTTGATTTCAAGCTCAGAGGCGTCGCTGCTCTGCTGTTCCCATGTGAAGCCGCAGCGTGTGGGCAGGAATGCCTTGTCGCCCTCTGTGCGGATGAGGATGCTTTCCAGGATGTAGGTGTCCTGCTGGGCGGGGATGCCATAGCGTCCTTCCACTTTGAGCATCTCCCATGAGCTGCCGAAGGTGACGGTGTTGCCCATGTCGTCGCTCTTGGTGATGCTGCGGAGCTGAGTGTTGATGCCTGATGCCTGCTGTGTGTTGGCATGGAGCGTCTGGAAGGTGGGAGAGAAGATGAGGTAGGGAACACCTGCCTCGATGCCCTCGTTGGTGCAGTCGAGGAAGTACATGTTGAGTGTGTTGCCTTCCTGACGGATGGTTTCGAGTCGTTCCACCTGTACGTCCTTTGCGGCAGCTTGGAGCTGTTCAGCGCTCAGGCTCATGGGCAGGCAGATGGTGTTGTAGCCTGCGAAGAGAGTGCGGTTGAGGACTACGGGCTGTGCCTGTTCCTGCAGCACTTCGAGGTTGAGGCTTGCGGTACTGGTATAGATGTTCTTCGCCCTGTTCTGTGCAAAGGCGCTGGTGCAAACGGTGGCTGCAGCCACTAAAAGAAGAGTAATGTGTTTCATAAAGCGTTGTTTTTATGGTTTTCTTGTGCAAATCTACTATTTATTTCGGAAAGAAGCAAGTTTCTTGGATTATTTTTTGCTTTTTTTAAGAGTTATGGGGCCTATAGGTCTTATAGGACTTATGTGACTTATAGGACATATAGGTCTTATAGGACTTATGGGTCATATAGGACTTATAAGGCTTATGGGCATTGCCTGAGGTGGACGTCGCGCTGGGGGAAGGGTATCTCGATGTTGTTTTTGTTCAAGGTGTTGTAGATGGCTTCCTTGATGCGTGCGGTGAGGAGAATCTTTTGTTCGACGAGCATCCATACGCCAACGAAGAGGTCCACGCTGCTGTCGCCGAAGTCGGCAAAGGAGACGCTGACGGGGATGCTGGTGTCGGCGAGCGGCTGTCCGTCGGCCGTCTGTTCGTGGCAGATGGGCGTGATAGCCTCGATGAGCAGCTGTCGCACTTGCTCCACGTCGGTGCCGTAGGCGACTCCCACGGGCACCTTGATCAGTTCATAGCGATGGTTGCGCGTCATGTTCTTGAAGTTCTTGCTGAAGAGGGCGCTGTTGAGGAAGGCGATGACGCTGCCGTCGGCCGTGGTGATCTGGGTGCTCTGGTAGGTGATGCTCTCCACCTTGCCTGCAATGCCGTCGCACTCGATGTAGTCGCCCACGTGGATGCGTCCTGTCATGAGGCTGATGCCGTAGAAGAAGTTTTCCAGTATGCTTTGCATGGCAAAGCCGAGGCCTGTGGCAAGGCCTGCGCCGACGATGCTGATGCCGTCCTTCGGCACTTGGAAGATGACGAGCACGATGATGGCGTAGAGTCCCCAGCAGACGATGCCGAAGACGTTGCGGGCCAAGGTTTTGTTGATGGCCTGGCTGTCGTCGGCATACTGCTTGCGATAGTGCAGGTAGAAGCTTCGCAGGGCGTAGTTGACGTAGCGGAAGATGAAGAAGAGTGCTGCCGCTAAGCATATCAGCGAGAGCGAGATGCGGATGATGTTTGTCTTGTTGACGATGTCGCGCATGAAGATTTTCTTGCAGAGGCTCGTCATCTCGAACACCTCGGCTGCCCAGTAGATGCTCACCAGGATGGAGAGCACGGCCAGGATGGGCACGATGGTGCGGCAGAAGAGGTCGTACATCCAAGTCTGATCAATGAACTCTCCCCGCTTCATGCGAACGAGCAGGGCTTTGCGCTCGCTCTTGTCGGAGACGTCGGGTGCAAGACGCTTCAGCAGATACTGTGCCTCGTACTTCTTCGTGAGGTCGTAGATGAAGGTGATGGTCATAATGGCGGCGAGCTGGAACGTCCACCATATCATCACCTGCACAGCCAGCAATGTGTAGCCCACCCAAGCGGCCAGGCAGGAGAAGAACACGGCGATGGTGGTGACGTGCGTATAGATTTTGTCGAGCATCGGCAGATACTTCTTGTGATGCTTCACGACGAGGTATTGCCAGATGGCAAAGACGAGCAGGATGGGCGGGAAGATGAGGTTGACCAGTTGGTTGGGTATGAGCACGATGCGGAACAGTATGACGATGAAGGCCAGTATCATCAATGGCGTGTAGATGATGGCGGCGTGCCGCATCTGACCGCTTGTGAGGCGGACATAGAGGCTCAGGAAGATGGCTTCGAGCAGCCAGGCGATGTTGATGATGAGTCCCGTGCCCATCTGTATGAAGTTGCGCTCGACGCTCGCCCTTACCACCATCACGATGATGGCAAAGAGGGCGATGCCCACCACGTTGTTGAGCATCATCCTCCTCTCCTTGAAGTCCGGCCCGCGCCACTTCTTGGGCAAGAGCCATCGCAACACGATATAGCTGATGCCGAGCGAGAGGGCAAGGTAAAAGACAAGGAAGATGCTGATGAAGAGGACCGTTGCTCCTCGCCATTCGGAATAGAGCCGCTCGTGTCCCTCGAAGGGCTTGTATTTCATGTCGATGGTCGATTTCACCATCATCAACTGCATGGGCAGGGAGGCGAGGATGCGGAAGTAGTTGGCGCTGCCGTTGCGGAAGATGTTCTCCTGCAGCAGCCGGTAGCGGCTCTGAGCGTATTCGTCGAGTTCCTTCACCTTCTCCCGTACGCTCTGGTAGTAGGCGTTCTCCGCTTCGATGGCTTCCAGGAAGTGCTGCATGTTGCTGCGTATCGTGTCGGCATACAGCAGGCAGGCGTTGCGGTCCAGCTGTTGCTCTCTGGTCAGGAAGAGCGGTTCCATGCCCAGCTCCTCTTCTTCGGGAACCTTGTCGGTAGCCTTCTCAATCATCTCCACTGCGTCCTTGTCCATCGAATGTCGGCTGGCGAGGAGCGAGTCCTTCTTGGCAGCCAGCGAGTCGATGGCCTGGAAGAGGATGCTGTCGCTGCTGCTGAGTGTGCTGTCGGCATCGATGATGGGCGGCATGCGCTTGAGCGAGCGGATGAGGTAGTCGGTGCGCTCTATCTCCTGCTTCAGGCGGACGATGAACTTGTCGTACTGCCGCATCTTGCTGTTGCGGTTGTCGAGGTCGCGCCGAAGGTTGGCGGCCTGCTGGCAAGCATACGCCATGTCGAAGGTGTTGTCGGTGGACTGCGAGTAGAGCATCAGCCCAATCTGTTCGCACTGGTGCATGTACCAGACCAGCTGCTTGTGCTGCTGCATGCCTTGTTGTTCGTAGTTTTGCATGAGGGCTTGCTGCATCTCGTAGTTCGTCTGCAGCTCGGCTTTGAGCACGCCAAGGGTGCGTGCCAAGTCTTTCTCCTTGAGCACGCCATGGGCAGAAGTGAAGAAGAGGAGCAGCACAGCTGCAAGGGAGAGGAACTTTTTCATGGGGATAATGAGGCTAATAGGGCTAATGGGGCTAATGAGGCTAATGGGGCTAATGAGGCCGATAGAGGCAATAAACTTATCCTCTACGGAGCATGGGTTCACACTCCGTGGAGTATCGGCTTACACTCCGTGGAGCATCGGCTTACACTCCGTGGAGCGTAGGCTCACACTCCACGGAGCGTCGGCCCTATCGGTTTTGAGGGTTTATTTTATCAGCAGCGTCTGCATGCGAAGGATGGCGTTGTACTCGTTGTCGTAGTATTCGACGCGGACGTTGTACTGCTTGCCTTTCTCGACAGAAACGGTGGCGTTGCGGCTTGTCTCAGCATGGTCGCCCCAGTCGCTGAACAGCTCCTTGCCGTCGAAGATGAAGCGGTAGGCATCGTCGCCTGTCATGATGAACATCACGTCGCCTGTTTCGGGAGCCGTAAAGGTGGCTTCTGCCGTCATGCTCCAATAGTTCTCGGGGATGCCGTTGGTCGGGCTGCCGCTGATGAAGAAGTCGAGCTTCTCCATGTGTCCCGTAGCCTTTGCATCGCCTTCGAGCTTCTTGCCCAGGAAGTAGCGGAGGTCGAAGCCGGTGCCTGCTGCTGTGGAGTAAGCTTCGGCAGGCACTTCAACAAGCATGTTGCCGTCCTCGCCCACTTGACGCAGGAAGCGGTCGAAGTTCTCGTTCTTGCCCATCTGTTCGACCAGTACGACAGGCAGCCTCTTGTAGAACTGGTGGAAGCGGTCGAGCGTCTCCTGCTGTTTCTCGGGATGATAGGAGAGGCGCAGCGGTGTGGCCTCGATGTAGCCGAAGCCCTCTGTATATACCATGTTGGCATCGTGCCGCTTGTAGTCCTGCACAGCATCCTGTATGCGATGGAACTTGCCTTTCTCGCCTTCTGCCACAGCATAGTCGGCCGAGGGGAATGTCACTTCGATGGTGACGCCCTTGCTGCAATCGATGCTGCCCAGGGCGATGCTTGCCTCGAGGTTCAGGCCGTCGTAGGTGAAAGCCCCCTCCCCGCTCCCCCTTTGGGGTAGTGCTTTGCCGTCGATTTTAATGCTGACGGGTGCCTTCTGGCAGGGCAGGGCAAGGGTGTAGTCGCGGCGTGCCGGCATGTCCTTGTAGCTGCCTTTGCGTGCGCCGATGGTAACGGTGAGCTTCTCTCCGCTACGCTGGTAGGAGAGGGGAGTGGTGGCATACTCGTTGACGTAGTTCTTGTCCTCGCCGTTGTCTTCGTAGAGTGTGAACTCGTCCTTGTCGGCACCCGGGAAGACACGAACAATGACGGGCTGCTCCGTGCCGCTCAGGTTCTTGACCTTGCCGTAGTAGGGAAGGATGCTGCCTGCCTTGACATAGACAGGGTACTCGTCCATCGTGAAGCGACGCTCATAAGCTTTGTTGCCCTGAAGCATCTGGCCGGTCTCGTATTCCAACCATTCGCCTTCGGGGAGCCACACCTTAACGGTTGCATAGCCGTCCTCCTTGTTCACTTCCTTCGTGACAGGAGCAATCAGCATGTTGTCGCCGAACATGTACTGTTCCTTCATCTCGTAGGCTTCGTTTGCCTCGGGATAGTCGTAGTACATCGGACGGCAGAGCGAGATGCCCGTCTCATAGGCCTTGCGCGCCATAGTATATATATAAGGTATAAGGGCATAGCGTCCGTTGATGACTGCCGTGAGGCGACGTTGCGTCATCTGGTCGAAGGCCCAAGGCTCCTTGTTGAGGCTGGGGTCCTTCGCGCTGTGGCTGCGGAGGATGGGCAGATACTGTCCCATCTGCATGGCACGCGTATAGAGTTCAGGCTCAACGCCCATGCCGTACCTCCTTACCTGATGTCCGCCGATGTCGTGACTCCAGTAGCCGTAGAGCACATTGGAGGCGGTGCTGTTGAAGTAGGGCAGGAAGCTGAGGCTTTCCCACGTGGCGTAGGAGTCGCCCGAGAAGCCAATCTGATAGCGGTGGTTGCCGAGGCCGCCCCAACGGTGATAAAGGAGGGGACGCTTCGTGCCGTTGTTCTCCATGTCCGAGAACCAGATGTAGTTGCACCAGAAGACATTGTCGAGGTTCGTCAGTTTCCGGTCCTTCTCCCACTGCTGCCAGTCGAGCCACCAGAAGTCAACGCCTTCATCGACATACTGGTGCAGATAGGTGTCGAAGAGAGCCTTGACGTACTTCTTGTCGCTGCCCAGCCATTCGTAGGTCTTGCCGTCGTTCTTGCCGAAGCGTTGCATGAACTCGTTGTACTTCTTTTCGTAGGGACGCACGCCGTCGGCAGGGTGCAGGTTCATGGTAGTCTTAACGCCTTGCTCGTCGAGGTAGGCGAGGAGCTTCTTGTAGTCGGGGAAGATGGATTCGTTCCAGTCCCAGCCTGTCCAGCCGCCGCCGGTTTCCTTGGTATTGGGATGCCAGTCCATGTCGATGACCAGCACGTCGAGGGGCAGGTTCAAGCGGTGGAAATTCTCAACGAGGTCATGCAGGTCCTTGTCGCTGTAGGTCCAGTAGCGGCTCCACCAGTAGCCGAAGGTGTAGCGAGGAGGCAGAGGCACCTTGCCGGCAAACTTTGTGAAGCTCTTCAAGGCAGCCTTGTAGTCGTGGCCGTAAGCCATGAAGTACCAGTCCTGAGCACCTTCGGCGCTCGTGCGTTCTGCCACCCAGTCCCAGTCTTGTGCGCCGTCGAAGATGTAGTTCTTGGAGTCGTCGATGAGCGTCCAGCCGTCGGTGGCCAGCAGGCCGTCCTCCAGCGGCATCTCGTGCTTGGGGTTGCTGTACTGGTAGGTGCTTCCGTCGTAGCCGTCGAGCGTGCGGTACGTTCCCTTCAGGTTGCCTTTCTGCTCTGTGCCAGGCGTCCAGGTGAATTGCTTGCTGAGTGCCTTAGAGGAGACGATGCTGAGGTTCTTGGCACTCAGGGGTGCTCCGTCCTTCTTGTAGGTGAGCTTGAACTTGCTGGTAGTGATGACGACTTTGCTGCCGCCCAACGAGGCTTTGTGGGGCACGTCGCCGTACTCGCGGATGACAGCCACGAAGCTCTTGTTGTCAACGAACTTGCCGTCGGGGGCATACTCCAGACGGATGGTTCCCTCGTCGATGAGGGTGAAGCGGACGTTGTTGTCGCGATAGACCTCTTCGGCCTGTGCCGTGCTGGGCATGAAGGTTAAGGCCAGCAGGGCGAATGTAAGATGGTGTAATCTCATGATTGTTTATTTGATTAGATGTTTCTTTCCGTTGTTGATGTAAATGCCTGGAGCGACGGGCTTTTCTGCCTTGCGCCCATTGAGGTCGAACCAGCCTCCTCTGAGTTTTTCGCTGAGGGGAGAGACTCCTCCCTCTTCTTGGGTTACGGTGATGGGGTTGATGGCGGTGCGGTTGGCATTGAGGAACTGCTCGACGAAGACGCGCATCCAGTAGCCTCCCACCACGCTTCGTGCCTGGAACATGGCCTGCCGTCCGCTGCTGGAATAGTGGTTGTCGCTGACGGGGACGCGCGATGTAGTCTCGTTGATGTACTTCCAGAGCGTGTTGATGAGCTTGGCGCGTTGCGTCTCAAGGTCGGCGAAGCCCATCACCCACATCTGCCAGTCGCTCTTGCAGAGGTCGCCGCGGCTGTCGAGAGGAAGGCCGAAGGAACGCATCTTGTTGCCTGTGTAGAAGCCTATCTCTGTGGTTCTGACGTCCTTCATGATGTCCCATCCCCATATCTTGTCCCATACGAGGTTGTACTTTGTGCTCCATGTTCCGCCGTCTGCTCCGAAGTTGAGGAGGTAGTGCCGGCTGCCGCTGGTGGTGAGGGCCGTCCTTTTCCAGAAGGATGCCATGTCCTGTGCCTTAGCCTTGTACGCATCGGCTCCTTCGTTGTCGCCCAGCATGCGTAGGATTTCGCTGTAGCTCATGACGCCCATGATGGCTTTGGCAGCGAGGTTGGTGTTGCGTGCGCTGTGGCCCATGAAGTCGTCGGTGCAGAGCTGGTTGGCGGGGTCTTTGCCGTTCTCTACGAGGTAGTTGGCCCATTTCGTCATGTAGGGGAGGTACTTTCGCAGGTAGTCGAGGTCGCCGTCCTGTGTGGCGATGATGGCTGCGAGCGTGAGCATGTTGCCACTCTGCTCTACGGGCATGGTGCTGCCGCTACCGTCGGCGGGATTGCCGTAGTGGTTGCCGTTGGCCTGCGGGTAGTGGCCCAGGTCGTGGTTAGGGAAGTCGTAGTTCCATTTGCCCAGTGCGCTGTACTCGAAGACCGGGGTAATCATGGCTTTGGCCAATGCTGGGGAGTAGATCCAATAGAGCGGCTGGGAGGGATAGGTCACGTCGAGCGTGTTGATGAAGCCGCCGGAGTTGTTCTCGCGGCTCATAAACATGAGGTTGCCCTTCGTGTCGGTGAAGAGCTTGTGGGCGGCGTTGACTTGCCGATAGACGCTTGCCAGAATCTCGCCGTACTTGGCTCCGCCCACTTCGTAGCCGTCCATGTAGATGATGCGGTCTGTGTTGCGGCACTTTTCCATGATGTCGTTGTAGTTCTCATAGAGGTCGTCGAAGCGCGTGGTGATGGAGGTTCTGCCGTTGTTCGACCAGTAGCCTTTGCGGTTGCTGTTGAAGTACTGGATGGAGAACGTGTCGTCGTAGCCGAACATGGCGAAGGCGCGTTTGCCCTTCGAGTTCACGATGCCGAGGCTATCGTTGTAGATGATGCTGTAGTACGTGCCGCCGGGGCTTTCCCTGGAGCTGATGCTGCTGGTGACGGTGCCCTTGCTTGCAAACTCGCGCAGCATGTCGTCGTGCTTGCCGAGCTTGAGGTTGTGGCCCGGAGCCTTGTCGTTGAAGACGTAGATATAGCCCCAGTCGATGAGGTCGCTGGTTTGGGAGAGGGCGTTCTGCGTCTTGTTGCCGGCCCAGAAGTACTCGTGTCCGTTGACCGTCTTACGTCGGGTTGTGGTGGTCTGGCTTGTGCTGCGTATGGCCATCTCGGCACTCGTCTGCAGGAACATGCGCACGGTGTGGAGCTTGCCGTCGTTGGGCCTTGCCTGATAGGAGATGTAGGCAATGGGGGTGGAGAAGAGCACGAGGTCGCTCATTACCTGCGGAGTGGTGAAGACCAGGTCGAGGTCTATGCCGCCGCACTTGAAGGTGTAGTAGGTGCTGGTGGCAGTGACGGAGCACGACTTCTGCTCCGCTTCCTCGAGTACACTCAGGTAGATGCCCATATCGACGTAAGCGCCGCCGGTGGTGTTGTGGCAGTGGCAGGCTATCACATTCTCGCCTTCGCGGAGCAGGCTGCTGTCGATGCGGAGCGATGTGCCCGAGACGTCCCACGTCTCGCCCGTGGAGACGAGCTGTGTGCCATTGACGTAGAGCTGGAAGACGTCGTCGTGCTTGTACATAATGTAGTAGATGGCATTCGGCTCCACCTTGTCGAGGTTGAACGAGCGTCGCACATAGATATCGACGTTGCCGCCCGACCACGGCGTCTTCACCGTCTTGTTGTAGCCGTCGTCGCCGCCGCCCCAGGGGGCTTCGCCGCTCTGCCAGCTGCTGTCGTCGTAGTCAACGGATGTCCAGGAGCCTGAGGGCTTGCTGGTGACGTACTTGCCTGTCCAGTCCTTCTCGGCTGCCAAGGGGTAGAGTCCCTCCAAGCTTTCGCCCATGAAGCGGTAGGCTTTGTTATCGACATAGATAGCGCCGTTGAGGGGTTTCTTTGTGCCGTTCCAATGCGTGACGCTGCCGTCGTAGAGGTGGTCGTACTTGCTCCAGAGGCAGAAGTACGGGTCAACGGTGATGAGCGGCACGGCAGGCAGTCGCAGCGCATTCTCGTGAACTGGGATGAAGAACTCGGGGCTTTGGGCCTTGCTCGTCAGGGATAGCAGACAGAGCAACAAGGTAAACAATCTTTTCATTGAATAAAGCTGATTTATGGTTTTGCTCTGCAAAGGTACGAATAAGCAAGCAAAAAGCCAAAATTATTCGTGCCTTTTTCGCAGAAAACTGCCAGGGCGTAAAAACATGGCACAGGGTATCGGTTCACGCTCCACGTTGCATCGGCCTACGCTCCACGGAGCATCGGCTTACGCTCCACGGAGCATCGGCCTACGCTCCACGTTGTGTAAACCCCTCCCTCAGCAGGGACGAAAAAAAGGGGCGCTGGTCAAAGCCAACGCCCTTGTGGGGGGAGGGTTCCCGAAAAGCCCCGGGCAGCCCGATGATCTGAGTCTTCTGAATGCTCTGAGTACTCTGAAAACTCCGATTACTCCGAGTTCTCTGAATACTCAGAGCACTCCGATTATTCCGATACCTCTGCCTGCTTTGGTTGCTTCGGCTGTTTCTTCTTTGCTTCCTCTTCCGGAGTGCTGGGCGACAGCTTCCAATAGACTACGGGCAGCACCGTTACGACGAGGATGAGGGTGCCTATGCCGCCGGCCAGGATGATGATGCCTACGGGCATCCAGAACGAGGACTGGCTGAGTATCATGGGTATGACGCCGACGGCCGTGGTGGCGGTTGTCAGGAAGATGGGCACCATGCGACGACGTCCGGCATCAAAGGCGGCGTCGTGAACCGACATGCCTTCACGTATCTTCTGGTCGGCATGCTCGAAGATGAGAATCTCGTTGCGCATGATGATACCCATGAGCGTGATGAAACCGAAGATGCTGGTCAGGCCGATGGTAATGTTGGCGATGCCCAGACCTATCATGGCTCCCGGCAGACTGAGCAGGATGGCTATCATGCAGAGGGCTGTCAGACCGAAGCGCCTGAAGTTGAAGAGCAGGAAGAAGAAAATGATGACCAGCGCAATGGCAAGGCCCGCAATGACGTCGGGCACGGTCTCCAGGTTCTGTTCCGGCTCGCCGCCAATCTGGGTGCGCACGCCGAAGGGCAACGGGAAGTCGTTGTCCAGAATGTCCTTTATCTGGCTCTGCACTTTGGCTGCCAGTACGCCGCGCTTGCCTTCGGCAGTCACCGTCACGCAACGCTCGCCGCCACGGTGCATTATCTTGCTGGGCATCCAGCGCGTCTCCACGCTTGCCACCTGTCGGAGAGGAATGCTGCTGAGGGGTTGCGACAAAGGCGTGATGTAGAGATTCTCCATGTCGCTCACCTGCATTTGCTCAGCTTGTCTGTCGCGCAGAACGATGGGCACCTCGTAGTTCCCCTCCCAGACGGTACCGATAGGCGTCTTGCCTGTCTGCATGGTAAGCTGTAGCTGGGTTGTCGTGCGGGTAACGCCAAGCTGTGCCGCTGTGACGGGGTCGAGCGTGACATCAACGATGGGCGACGGCTGGTCGTAGTCGGTATGCACCCACTCCAACTCGGGAATCTGGCGCATGCGCTCCATCAGTCGCTCCGCAGCCAACTGGATGCTGTCCAAGTCGGTGCCGTAGAAGCGGTATTCGTATGTAGGTACGGGCAGGTAGTCCATCTGCTTGAAGCGGACGTAAGCACCGGGCCAGAGGTTGCTCAGGCGGGGAGCATACTCGTTGAGCACTTCGGCAGTGGCCTGAATGCTCTTCGTGTTGACAATGAGCTGCGCAAAGTTCTTGCCTCCCAGCTGCGGCTCATACGTCACTTGGAAACGCGGCGAGCTGCAACCCATGAAGGTGGTGACGCTCGTGACGCGCTCGTCCTTCGAGAGCGAATCGCGCAGAGCCTCGGTGATGGCACGTGTCTCGTCCATTCCGGCACCTTCGGGCAGGAATACTTCGCAAGCGAACTGGTTGCGGTCGGCAAAGGGGAACTGGCGTATCTTAAGCGTGGGGAATATCAGCGCCGTCAGCACGACCAGCACGATGCTGCCGTAGATGGTAATCCACGGATGCTTGAACGTCCAACGGAGCGTCACTTCGTAGATGTCCTGCACCCAGTCGGTGATGCCTCGCTTGTCGGGATTCTTCTTCGGAGCCTTCTTGATGAGGCGCACGTTCAAGGCAGGGATGATGCATGCGGCCACGGCAAGGCTGACCATCAGACAGATGGTGATGGTGGCCGGGAAGTAGGTGATGACGTCGCGCGCTATGCCCCTCATAGTGAAGAGCACCGGGTAGAAGATGGCACAAATGCAGACTGTTGCAAGCAGCATGGGCATGAAGTATTGCTTCACCGACTTGATGGCGGCGTCGCGACGGTCCATGCCGTTGCCAAGATACTCTAAGTAGCCGTCGATGACCACAATGCTGTTGTCCACTATCATGCCAAGCACGACGATGAGCGAAGCCAGCGTCACGATGTTCAGCGGAATGTCGAGCATGTACATGATGCCTACGCTGATGAACGTGGAGATAGGGATGGTGATGGCTGCTACAATGGCGCTTCGCAGCGGGAAGAGTATCATCATGACCAGAATGATGACTGCCATCGACTCGAGCAGGTTGATGAGGAAGTCGTTGACGCTGGCCTCCACAACCTTCGGCTGGTCGGTGATGCGGAGCACCTCAACGTCGTCGGGCAGGTACTCATTGCAGAAGGTGTTGATTACCTCGTTCACCTCCTTGCCGTAGTGTACGATGTTGTGGCCTTCGGTCATCTCGAGCGAAAGCAGTACGCAACGCTTTCCGCCCGATTCTATATAGCTGTCGCTCGTGTCGTATTCGCGTTTGACTTCGGCTATGTCACGCACTCGGACCACCTTTCCGCTGGCGTCGGAGTAGATGATGTAGTCCATGATTTCCTGCTCCGAGTGGCGCGTGGTCTCCAAGTGCAGCGGTATGTTGGTAACGCCGGTGCTGACGCTGCCGCTCAGGGTAGTGAGGCCTTCGTTGGAAAGCGCGTTCAAGAGGGTGGATTGTCCGAGGCCGTAGGCTGTGAGACGCTCGCGGTTCACGTAGATGCTCAGCTGTTCTTTCTTGTTACCGAACTGCTGCACGTTGCTCACACTCTTGATGCGGCGCAGGCGGTCTGCCAGTTCGTCGCTGTACTCCTGCAGTTCCCTGTAGGAACGGTCGTTGCTTTCCAGGGTGATGAGCAATGCCGAAGCCTGCCCGAAGTCGTCCATGACGAGGAGAGCAACCACGCCTTGCGGCAATTGCATCTTGAATTCTTTGACCCCATGCTTCATCTTGTTCCAGACGGGCGCAAGGTCGCTCATGTCGTTGCTGAAGAAGACGCGGATGAAGCACATGCCGTTCTTGCTCTGCGTCGTCGTTTTGGCGCGGTCCACTTCCTTGTAGGTGAAGATGTATCGCTCGAGGGGACGTGCCACTTGCGCCTCTATCTCTTCGCATGTGGCGCCTGGCATGACGGCCACGATGGCACCCATTCGCATCTCGAAGGGCGGGAATTCGTCCTTCGGCATCTGTTCCAGTCCGTAGAATCCGAAGGCAAGCAGTATGATGGTGATGAATGCCGTGATTCTCCAATACTTGAGCGGCCAGACAGCCCAATGTTTTTTCAGTTCAGCGTTCATAAATGTTTGCTAATACGTTGTTGCTAATCCTGTGTCTTGAAGTTGCTTGGCTCATGGCGTCGAGGCACGAGCCGTGGGACTTGGAACTATAAACTGATTTTACTTCCTTCGCTCACCTTCTGGTAGCCTTCGACGATGACTTTGTCGCCTTCCTTCAGGCCGGAGAGGACGGTGATGCGGTTGCCTTGTGTCTGTCCTACTGTAATGGTCTGCCGTGAAGCCTTGCCGTCCTTGGCCAGCCAAACGAATTGTCGGCCGTCGCCTCCCTGCTGCACGGAGCGCACAGGAACGGTGAACGACTTCTGTCCGCTGCCGGCGCAGCCTGTTTCCATTGAGACGTTCACCACCATCCCCGGCAATAATTCGCTCGTGGGGTTAGCGAGGATGAAGCGCACATCGTAGGTGTGGGTCATGGGGTCGCCTTGCACGCTGCGAATGAAGGAGTTGCTGTGGAAGGTCTTCCCTCCGAGGGCTTCGGCTGTGATGGTTGCGTTGATGTCGCCCGTCTGGTTGGGATTGAAGAATACAATCTCTTTTTCGGGGACGGAGACCTTAACCTTTACTTTCGTGATATCGAGGACATAGCAGACGGGCTGCGAGGGCCTGGTGGTCATGCCGCTTTCCATCAGCTTTCCGGCTATGATGCCGTTGCAGGGAGCCACCATTTTGCAGTCGTTCAAGGCCTTCCTTGCCACTTCGTACTGTGCTCTGGCTTGGCGCACTTTCGTCTCGATGTCCACCCAGTCGATGTCGGAGATGGCTTTCGTTTCATGCAGCGGCTTGACGCGGTCGTAAGCGTCGTTTGCCTGGTCGAGCATGGCTTTCGAGGCCTGATAAGTATTCAGGAACTGTGTGGGGTCGAGTTCTGCAATGGCTTGTCCTTTAGTGACATACTGCCCGTCCTCCACATAGACTCTGAGGATGGTGCCCATGCTGATGAAGCTGAGAGGCGTGCTGCTGTCTTCCTCCACTTTGCCCACGTAGCTTTTGACGGCATTGGCTGTGTCGGCATAGACAGTCTCGGTGTTGACTCTCAAGGCTTCCACTTCGTACTTCTTCTCGTTCCTGTTGCAGGCCGTCAGCAGGGAGATGAGAAAGAAGGAGACTGAGAGGTACAGCCCTATCGACTTTACTTTCATTGAAACTTGTGTTCTTTTTCTATTTTTCATGTCTTATTTTTGGTGTCTAAATCCTTGTTTTTTCGCTTTGCTCCTATGGGTGGAGTTTACCTTATTTAATTTGCGGGTGCAAAGTAACAACTTTTTTTTCGAATAGAGGGCAACAAAATGGCGCAAAGCTTGTCCTATTTCTCCACTTTCCAACATTTGTTGCAAGAAATCGAAGAAAAAAGGAAAAAATCATTCGTGGTTCGGAGTAATTTCGTACCTTTGCAGCACCAGAGAACTAAGAGTGAAGGACGAAGAGTGAAGAATAAAAGTGACAATTCAGAGGTAAAAATAAAGGTCCCCTCTGGCTTCCCCTCTATGGGGAGAAAGACCTCCTAATCCCCTTTAGGGGGAATAAAAGGTAAATGGTAAATGATTAAATAGTAAATGAGAGATGGAGAAACTCGATTTTCAGGCTATCGTTGACAGCAAGCTCAACTTCCACCGCAATGACCACATCGCCATCTTCAGCGACTTTGAAGAAGTGCGCAATCTCAACATCTCGGATGTCCTGATTGAAGGCTTCCTTTTTGCTGTGGTGACGCATGGGCAAGCACAGCTCTCGGTCGATGACAAAACGTACCATCTGACTGCGGGCGACGTCATCACTTGCAAGCCTCGCAACATCTTCGAGAAGAGCATGATGAGCATGGACTTCAACGCCCTTGTCCTGTTCCTTTCGCCCGAATACGTGGCGGAACTCTCGCAGATGGTGCGCATGGAATGGACGCACTCCATGTTCTCCTCTTCGCACAAGATTCTGCATGCCGATGAAATAGCGATGGACCGCTACCGGCTCTATTTCAGCCTGTTGCAGAACCACCTCTCCAGCCCTGACTCCCCGCACAAAGAGCTGAGCCTGCGCCTTCTCTTTGCCTCGATGGCCTACGACCTGCGCGACCTCAACAAGCCGCAGGGCGAAGAGCTGCTGCACCAGATCTACAGTTCGGGCGAGAACATCCTCCGACGCTTCATGCAGCATCTGCACGACCCGGCACAGCCATACCTCAACGTCAACGAGTATGCGAGCCTCTTCAACATAACGCCCAAGTACTTCTCGAGCGTCTGCAAGCGGCTCACCGGCAAGACTGCCAACCAGCTCATCAGCGACGAAATCATCCGCTCGTCGCAAATCTCCCTGCGCGACAGCAGCAAGAGCATCAAGCAGATTGCCGCGTTGATGGGTTTCAAGAATCAGTCTCACTTCGGACGCTTCTTCCGGCAACAGACAGGCCTCTCGCCTCAACAGTACCGCGAAGGCAAGTCTCTCTGAGCTGTCTGTCAGGTAGTTAGATTCTTTCGCCGAGCCTCGTCTCCCCTTCCGCCGAGGAGGGCGGTTTTACGCTCCACGGAGCATCGGCTTACACTCCGTGGAGAATCGGCTCACACTCCACGGAGAATCGGCTCACACTCCACGGAGAATTGACCCACTCTCCACGGAGTATTTTTCCCTGCCCCTCAGAGGCTCTCCCAAAGTGTCGTGTTTAGGTTGCGTTGGCTTCCGTAGTTTCCGCCTTCGGCAACCGCAGAAGATGTTGCCGTCCACCGGAAGTTTCTTCTCTTCCTTTTGGCCCTAATCCATTGGCTTTCACTCGGAAACACCACGTCAAGGCAGTCGGTAACGGCGTTCCTCTTTGTTGACCTTTCGAATATGCAAGCGATTGGCGGAAGTTGCCAAACGAAGAACTTTCCGCCGACGCGTCTGCATTCCGCTTTCCCGCCTTTTCGCCCTTTTTCTTGCGACAAGCCAAAAAAAAGTCCGACGAAAGTGCTTTACTAATGAAAAAAATGCTAACTTTGCCCCGTTTTTGCGCCTTGTGTGTGCGCGGGCGCAGAGTTTAATTAAAGTATAAAGAGGATGAAGCATCAAATACTCCGCAGGTTTTCTCTCCTGCTCTCTCTCGTGGTTGTCGCCAATATGCTCCGTGCATACGACGGAAGTACCGACCGGCTTCTTGAAGGCACGGTGATATACTCCGGTGCGGAGTCGAAGGCGCTCCTGGCCTTCGATGGTGATAACGAGACCTACTACAGTACCAATTCCGATACCTTCGGTTGGGTGGGTCTCGACCTCGGCGAACCCTGCGTCATCACCCGTGTAGGCTATACGCCAGCTCCTGGTTATCAGGGCAGTCAGCGCATGGTGCTCAGCCTCTTCGAGGGTGCCAACAGCCCCGACTTCATGGATGCCGTACCCCTCTACCTCATCAGTTCGGAACCCGGCCGGAGTGCCTATACCACCGCCGACGTCAACGTCAGCCGTGCTTTCCGCTATGTCCGCTACGTAGGCAATTCAGGCTCGTACGCCAACGTCGCTGAGCTGAAATTCTTCGGCCACGCCGGCGAGGGCGACGACAGCCAGTTCTATCAGATTACAAACCTGCCCACGCTCAGCGTCCACGTGCAGAACAACATCCTGCCCACCGAGCGGGGTGTGGACTTCGAGTCGCAGTCGTTGCTCATCTACGAAGGCGGCACGATGATTCAGGACTATCCCATCCTGTTCCGCGTCCGTGGCAACTACTCTTCCACCCACGAGAACAAGGCCTTCCGCATGAAGTACAACGACGGCAAGAGCCACCACATGATGCGCGGCTCGGCCAACGAAGCTCCCGCCAAAGCCAAGAAGTGGGTGCTCATCAACAGCTATCGCGACAAGACGCTGATGCGCAATCCCGTGGCTTGGGCCATGTCGCGTCGGGGCGAAAAGGAGTGGACGCCGTGGAGCCAAGTAGTGGACCTCGTCGTCAACGGCTGCTATTGGGGCACCTACACGCTTGCCGATGCCGTCAGCGTCGATAGGAACCGCATCGACATCACCGAGATGATGGAGTGGGACACGGAAGGCGAAGAACTCACCGGCGGCTACTTCGTCGAGGTCGATAACAACGCCAGCCGCGAGCCGTACTGGTTCACTTCCCCCTATGGCAACCCTATCAGCGTACACGAACCCGACGAGGATGTCATGCAGCCCGTACAGTTCAGCTACATCCGCAATGCGTGGAACGACATGGAGAGCACCGTCTTCAGTTCCGACTATACCGACAAGGAGAAGGGACTCGCCTCGGTGCTTGACGTCGAGTCGTTCTGCCGGCACTTCCTCATCAGCGAGTTCAACGGCAACACCGACATGCTCTGCCAAGTGTTCTACTATAAGGAGCGAGGCGACGACCACTTCTACACAGGCCCCATCTGGGATGCTGATCTCGCCTTGGAGAACGACCAGACCACCTATCCCGCCAACGAGCGCATGGACTGGACCTACAAGGTGCGCGACACAGGCAACTGGACGCAGTTCGTCGGCCGCGTCCTTTCCGACCCCTCCGTCTTCTCCAATCTGCAGATGATGTGGGCTAAGCTCCGCAAGAAAGGCAACTTCGAACCTAACGACCTTGCAGCCGACGTCGATTCGCTCAGAGAAGTAGTGCGTGCCTCGGCCAACCTCAACTTCATCCGCTGGCCTTACCTCAACCAGTGGCTCTCGCTCAATCCCGAGGTTCCCGGCTCGTGGGAAGCCGAGGTGGACCGCGTCCGCAACTTCGTCCGCGACCGCGTGGCATGGATGGACCAAATGCTTTCCTACGGCACAATCCGGCAAGTGAACGGCGTCTATCAGTTAGGCTCTCCGCTGGACCTCTGCGTCTTCAGCCAGATGTACAACGAAGGGAACATGACCAACGTCAAGGCCGTGCTCGTCAACGACATAGACATGGAGGAGTTCAACAGTGAGTTCAGTCCCATCGGAACCCTGGCTACGCCCTTCTCCGGCAACATCGACGGCAAGGGACACACCATCTTCAACCTCCGCATCAGCGGCGAGGACGGCGTAGGATTCATCGGATGTCCAGGCACTTGCACACTGAGCAATATCATCTTCGACGAGTCGTGTCACGTGGAAGGCGTAACACATGTCGGCATGCTTGCAGGCTATCTCCGCAACGGAAACGTCACTATTTCCGGCGTAGAGAACCATGGTTCTGTCACAGCCACAGGCGAATTTGCCGCAGCCCTCGTAGGCTATGGCCGTATAATGGGCACCGTGAACGTCACCAATTGCTCCAACACCGGCTCCATCACAGCTCAGTCGGGTGCCGCAGCCCTCGTCGGCCCCTCGGCCGGAAAGGTTTCCGTGGCCAACAGCTACAATGCGGGCAACGTCACGGGTGCTGTCGAAGGCAAGGAGTTCGCCTTCGCCAACAAGAGCACCGTCGTGGAGAACTGCTGGGACTACACTTCCTTGCAGACCAACAACATGACGCCCTCTCAGGTTGACAACGGCTATCTCTGCTACCAGCTCAACTTCAACGCAGGCTACGATAGGTGGCGGCAGAACATCGACAACGGCAGGGAACACGACCTCTGGCCAGTGCTTCGCAAGAACGGAGGCATGGTCTATGAGCGAGATGGCCGTTACACCAACATCAGCTCCGAGTCGGTTAAGTTCCGCTACTACAGCCTTGTCATCACCGGTCTGCAGAGTCATAGAACCGGTGCCATGCAGTTTGCCGAGTTCGACATACTGGACGAGACCTTGAACGAAGTGCAGGCGCTGTCCGTTTACGCTGGTCCCAACGGTTACAACGAAATAGAGGACTGGAGTAGCGCCGCTGATAATGATGTCTATACGAAGTACTGCGGCCTCTTCCAAGGCAAGTCAGCCTTCTTCTTCGACGCTGGCGCTGAGGTCGATGCCTACGGCTACCGCATCTATACGGCCAACGATACCGGCACCTATCCCGAACGCAATCCCGGCTCGTGGAAGCTTTACGGCAGCAACGTGCAACTCTATGACGCGGACGATGCCGGCTGGGTGCTCATCGACGAGCAAAGCGACGACATGACCCTGCAAGCCACCAGCTATGTGCCCTACGACTTCTACATCCCCCATTCCCTCAAGTCGCTCACCATCGACAAGCACGCTCTCACGCTCCTCACCGGCGAAGAGATGCAGTTGCAGGCCAGCTATCTGCCACTCTCCTTCCGTGACCTTCGGCTGCAATGGACCTCTACCGACGAGAACGTCGCCACGGTCGATGAGCAGGGACACATCGTGGCTGTCGGACTCGGAAAGGCCGACATCATCCTCTCTGCACCGAACATCAGCACCTTGCGCGACACGTGCTCCGTCGTCGTCGTGAAGGAATTGCCCATGCACCGCTACTATCAGCTCGCCATCGATGCAATAGCAAGCGGCAATGTCATACAGCTCTCTGAGTTCGACCTCATTGACAGGTTCGGCAATGAAGTAAGGCCGCTCACCCTCTATGCCTGCACCGGCGAGTACATCAAAGACCATGACCAGGCCGACCTCTTCGACGACGACCTCTCCACCAAGTACTGCGGAACCATCGACGAAGGCACTACATTATATATATATATAGATGCAGGCCAGCCCGTCATGCTCTCCGGCTACCGCTTCACCACTGCTGCCGACACCCAGACCTTCCCCGGACGCAATCCCGTCACATGGTCGCTCTATGCCAGCAACACGCGTAGCGAACAGCCCGACCACAGCGACTGGATGCTCCTCGACCGTCGCGAGAACGACACGACGCTCGGAGCCGAGAACTTCAAGCCCTACGATTTCTTCTTCAGCTACCCGAAGCCCATACCGGGTGACATCGATGGCAACGGCACAGTAGATGCAGCCGACTACGCAGCCCTCAAGCTCTACATCGTGGGACGCAACGTCGAGGCCTTCGTTCCCGAAGCAGCCGACCTCAACGGCGACGGCAAGGTCAACGCACAGGACCTCGTACTCCTGGCCGACATGCTCAATGACGGCGGATTAGACCTCTGAATGTGCCCCATTAGCATCCGTTCTGGCGGATTTGTAATCCGCCAGCATTGAGTGTCAGCATTTGCAATGCGCTGAATCAACAAAAATGTTTCAAGATTGCAAATCCCTGTGCTCTATGCGGGCGTACTGCAATACTTCCTGAACTACTGACTGAATATAACATAACGCCGCACCACTATGTCATTTGTGTTGACACGCGAGTTGTACTTCACTACGTCCACTGTCGTTGACTGGATGGATGTATTCACTCGTCCGCTGTACAAGCAAGTCGTGGTTAAATCTTTAGAGTATTGTCAGCTGCACAAAGGGCTTGATATTTATGCATGGGTGTTGATGACCAATCATTTGCACATGATTGTCGGAGTGAGAGGCACAGATTCAGTTGCTGATGTGCTCCGTGATTTCAAGAAGTTCACCAGCAAAGGCATTGTCAAAGCCATTCTGGAGAATCCTCAAGAGAGTAGGGTGAGTTGGTTGTTGGACAGATTTGAATTCCGTGCAGCTTATGACAAGAAGATAACAGGACACAAGTTTTGGCAGGATGACAATCATGTGGAACAAATCTATTCAGTTGACTTCTATCGGCAGAAACTTGAATACATACATCAGAACCCGGTAAGGCAAGAGTTCGTTTCAAGACCTGAAGACTATTTGTATAGTTCTGCTCGCAACTATGCAGGCATGAAAGGACTCTTGGATGTCATTGTGGTACGATAGTCAACTTTCCAATCTTCGTACTGTCCTAAAGGTTACGTTTTGGGGCGTTCTCTATGCTGCCTGATTGCTACTCTGCCCGAACAACCGACCCTGCACTGTTGGATTTATCCTCTGACTTTGTCGCTTGAGAGTCCGTTCTGACTGATAAACAATTCGCCAGTATTGTGTGTCAGTATTTGTAATGCATTGAATCACAAACATATTATGGGATTACAAATCCCTCTACTCTATGCGGGCGGATTACAAATCCGCCCGAACGGATTCATACAGCACGTTGCATCGGCTTATGCTCCACGTTGCATCGGCCTACGCTCCACGTTGCATTGGCCTACGCTCCACGTTGCATCGGCTCATGCTCCACGTTGTGTAGGGCCGTACCCCTGAAGGCCTCTTTGAGACACCCTCGCAACAGCTGTCCGAGGCCTTATTTGCTCTTGCAAACAGCCCCTAATCGAAAAAACTAACACCTGCATCGTTAAATAATGTTAACACAACTGTTTTTTGTGTCAAGGAAAGCAAAAAGGGATTGAAAAAAATTATAACTTTGTACGACGTAAGGTGTAAAAACATACATAAATTAATCTTTATTTATCAATTAACCCAATTTATTAACTTCAAAAACCAAACAAAATGAAGAAACTGTTTACTTCAAGCGCTCTTTGGTCATGCCTCTTTGCCCTGGCAATGATGATGACCTCTCAGAGCGCGTGGGCTGAGTACGTCAAGCTCACAGCACTGTCGGGTTCAAAAAGCCTAAGCGACGGTGAGGGTTGTGCCAAACTGGTCGATGCCGTGAGCACGACAAAGTGGGGCCAATCCTTCGACCCCTCTAACCCTGACCGTGCAAATGCCTGGGTTGTAGTGAAGGCCGAGAAGGCCGTAGTGCCCGACTGGTACTTCCTCCTCACCGGTAACGACACGGGCGGTGACCCCGGCCGCAACTGGAAGTCGTGGAACATCTACGGCGGCAACTTTGCCAGCGATGCCGAAGCAGTGCGCGGAAGCCTCGAAGATCCCGCAGCAGGCGGATGGACGCTTATCGACGAGCGCAACGGCGAGGCTCTCCCCCAAGCCAACTTTGCCAGTCAGAACTTCCAGTTCAACGAGGCAGACGGCACGACGGCCTATCAGTACTTCTGGATTGAAGTCCTCGAGTCTATCAAAGGCGCCGACACCTACCTGCAGATGAGCGAATGGGGCCTCGGCACCTATGGCGAGTTCGAGAAGTACCTCGATGACCTCGCCAACGTGCAGACAGGCACCGACGAGCCCATCGTCTACACCATCATCAGCGGTGACCGCAACGACGGTAGCGGCGAAGGCCTTGCCAAGCTTTTCGATGGCGACATCAGCACTAAGTGGGGTAATGGCTTGACCGCCAAGAACTATGGTGAGACAACCAATGGTGCACACTTCATCATTAAGACTTCCCGTAAGATGGCTCCCACTTACTACAAGCTCGTGACAGGTAATGACAATGCCTCTTGGAAGCATCGTAACTGGAACACTTGGCAGATCTACGGCATTGCTAATGCCGACGTTCCTGCTGACGGCAAGCCGACCCGCAACTCCGACAAGTGGGTGCTGCTCGACAAGAAGGACAACATCTCCGAGGATGTGCTGCCCGACAAGAACATGTTCACCGTCATGTTCGACCTCTCTGAGGATGTCGCTGAGGAATACCAGTACTTCAAGGTCGAGATCGACCGCACCATGGCCGGCAGCGGCTACATGCAGATGGGCGAGTTCTCTTTGGGCGACCAATATACACTCGCTATCGACCGCAATGCCATCGTTGAAGCAGCCGAGGCTACCTACAGCCCCGACATCTTCGCAGAGAAGGCTTTGGTTGACCAGCTTGGTCAAGCCATCGAAGATACCAAGGTTTGCACCGATCCCTTCGCTCTGGGCAACCTGAACGCTACTATCGACGACCTGACTTCAAAGGTAGCTACTTCCGAGAGCCAATATGCAGAGCTGATTACAGCTCGCAATCAGGCAATCAACCTCATCGGCGAGGATAACCTGAAACCTGCAGCCTTGGCATACGCAGAAAGTTGGATTAGCGAGACAGATGCCATCGCTCCCAGCGATGATTATCCCGTAGGTAACTTCGGCTACATCAAGGCCAACCGTCAGATTACCGGCCCCGAAGCTGTTGCCGAAGCAAAGCGCATCACCGAATACCTCGTAGCTAATGTCAAGGTAGAGGACGCTCCTATCTACGCTACATACGAAACCATCGTTGATGCAAACGGCTTTAACGACGGTGAGATGGGTCACTCCCTCATCGACGGCGACAGGGAGAACACCAAGTGGTGCGCAAGCACTGACCACAAGCCCTGGCGCCTCATCTTCAAGAGCGAAGATCCCATCAAGCCTACATATTATGGTCTCGTAACAGGTGGTGACACCAACAGCTATCCCGACCGTAACTGGAAGTCTTGGAAGATTTGGGCTGCTAACTTCGACAGCGACGAAGAGGCTAAGAACGAAGAGTCCGACAAGTGGGTACTCATCGACGAGAAGAACAACGTCGGCACAGACATCCTCAAGACCACCAACAAGTACGAGAGCTACATCAACCTCTCCATCGGTTGTGCTAAGCCTTACCAGTACTTCAAGATTGTCGTTGAGGCTTCCGGCGGCAACCTCATTCAGATGAACGAGTTCACCTTCTACAACCAGGGTAACCTCAAAGAATACCGCGAAGGTTTCTTGACTGAGTTTGATACTCCCGAGACCATTAAGGATTCTTATGTTGCTTATAAGGGCTACATCGATGCCTACGAAGCAGCATACAATGTCCTCCTGGGTGCTGCCAATCCTCCCGACGTGATGAAGGCTTACAACGAACTGAAGGAAGCTCTGGAGAACCTCGATGAATCTGCTGCCCTTTATGAGGAATACCAGTTAGTTTATGAGGATGTGATGGGTCTCATCATCGATTCCGAGAGTCTGTCCGCTTGGCAGGCAGGTTACGGCAGTGAGAACGAAGGCCCTGGCAGCAAATACCTCCGCGGTACATACGAGTACATCACAACTAACCTTGCCCTCGACAATGAAGGCATCAAAGCAGAGACTGCTTACCTGAACAACATCTATGTGGCTTGCACAGAAGATATGTACATCTTGCTCGGCGGTCACACATCAGGAGAGTGGGGCGACGGCTTCTATGGCCACCTCATCAACATCAACAAGAATGGCGAAAAGGAGGCAGGTAGCGATAACGGTGAAGTGAAGTGGGGCGGCGAGGCTGACGCCAACGGCGACACCTACATCATCTTCCGTACGCTTGACAAGACCAACCCGTTCTTCTATACCTTGACTACAGGTAACGACACCCAAACATATACGGGTCGTAACTGGGGCACATGGTACATCTACGGCGCTAACTTCGAAGGCGACGGCGACGCTACCAAGGATGCCGAAGGTTGGGTTCTCATCGACTCTAAGGAGAACGTCGGTCAGGATCGTCTGCATCCCGTCAACAACCAGCCTTCTTACTTCGGCTTCAGCACCGAGACTACCGAGGAGTACATATATTATAAGGTAGTCGTAACGAAGGCATACAGCGGCAGTGCAATCCAGATGAACGAACTCCACTTCGGCACACCCGATGAGTTCGAAGCCATCAAGGATCAGTATCAGGATGCAGCTAAAGAGTTCGATACCAACATCGTTGCCGAGAAGGCTCTCCTCGATGACTATGAAGCATCTGTCGATGCCATCGACGAGTGCGTGAACATGGAGGCTCTCTTCCGTGCTAACTACAAGCTCGAGACGCTTCGCGAAGAGATTACCGTAAGTGCAAAGGCCTACGAGAAGTATATGAATGCCGTAGCCGCTGCCAACGATTATCTCGACGCCAACCCATTGGCTGACAGCGAGGCTCTGACCATCTTCAAGGATTATCTGAATGAAGACGTTGAGCCTAACGAAGTCTTCCCCTATGGCTCTTCTCAGTGGATTATCGACGAACACGTACTGGCCGACAGCGTTGTCATCGACGAGATTGAGTTCCTCGAGTCTCTGAAGGCTGCTGCCGTTGCTGCAGGCTATGGCCCAGGCATGGATGTAAGCTCACTGATTGTGAACCGCACCTTCAAGAAGGCAGGCGAGATGCTGAAGGACGGCGAAGGCAAAGAAATCGGTCGCGAGGCTGAAGGCTGGGACGGCTACATCTACCGTACAGCAACCGATGACCCCGACAACGATATCTATGCAGCAGAACTCTGTGTAGGCAACGCCAAGTTCGACGTCAGCCAGACACTCACAGGCCTGAAGAACGGCTACTACAAGGTAACGCTCAATGCAGGCTATCGTCCCAACGGCGACGTACGCAGCTTCAACCACGCTGCTATGGCATACGCCAACGACATGAAGACCTACGTTCCCGTTGTACGCGAATGCATGGCCGAGGATAGCCTCGATTCTTGGCAGGGCGACCACTACGACAGACCTATCTATGCTCTCGATTATCCTGATTATGAACCTACAGGCGATCCTACTATTGACTCTGTCAAGGTTGGTTATGTCATCTGGGGTTGCGAAGGTGCTGCCCATGCATTTGCACAGGGCCGCTATGCAATCACTATGGTTGCTAAGGTAACCGACGGCAAGCTGACTATCGGCGTGAAGAACGAAGGCACTAAGGGCAACGAATGGACTGGTATCGGTAACTTCGGTCTTGTATTCATTGGCGAGACAGAATCTAATGATAACAGTGGCATTGCTGCTGCTATTCGCGAAGCTGTCGGCTACAATGAAGAGCGCATTTCGACGATTGAGGAGTTCTACAATCCTATTTGGGAGGATATGAAGGAAGGAGAAGTTTACTCCGATGCTCCTAACTTTGCTTCCGCTCAAAGGCAAGCCCTTGCAGAAAACAAGAACTTACTCACCTATGATGCATTGAAGACCGTTGGCGAGACTATGCAGGCCATCTATGAGACCAAGAAGGCATACGCCGCTCTCTTCGAGGCTACTGACAAGGTTTACGCTAAGTGGCTTGAGTATGCTAACAATGGCGATGCAGAGGTTTCAGTCTATGAGATTCGCGACTATCTGGATTCAGGCTACTACGATGACGCTGAAGCGGCTCTTGCAACCAAGGCAAAACTCTATGAAACCTATCCTGACTACCTGGAGGTTAAGGGTGACAAGGGTACCAACATCGATTTCGGTCGTGATGGCTTCGAACTCGACATTACCACTACAGGTAAGAATCCTTCTCTCGAGCTGACAGGTCTCTACGAGGCTCTGCAAAAGGGTAAGGCAATCCTGACGTTCGAATACACAGCCGACCAGGATGTCAACGGCGGTTACTTCTACTACGAGACTCCCAACCTGTTGACCGACATCAAGACAGAACTTCCCGCTCTGACTACTGCTGCTGATTGGACTACTGTTTCTGTTGACTTGAGCGAGGGCGTTAAGGAGTATGGCTTCGGCTCTGCTACCGACCACACTCTCTACTGGATTATCAGTCCTGAGGCCAGCAAGGAAGTTAGCCTCCACTTGGCAGTTCGCAACTTCCGCATCGTGGCTGAGGAAGCTATTGAGGGTGACCTCAACGGCGACGACAAGGTTGACATTGCCGACGCTGTGGCTGTGCTCGAGGTAATGGCTCGCGACGGTAACGATCCCGAGGCTGACCTCAACGGCGACGGTAAGGTTGATATTGCCGACTTCGTGGCTGTCCTCGAAATCATGGCAAAGCAGTAATGTGATACACGCAGATAAACTCTCTTAATTCTCTTGGCCAGGCCTCGTGCCTGGCCAAGAGAATATCTTAAATTAACACACTTAATATCTTACAACAATGAGGAAGCTCATTCTTACACTTACCACCCTGCTCTTTATCATCAGCTCTTGCAAGGAGGACATCGATACCTCTGCGCGCTATGTGTTCACAGAATATACGGTTGCCAGCTACCTTGAAGCACACGCTGAATACTCGCAGTACGTGGAATTGACTAAGCAGGTGCCTGTGAGTATGAGAAGCAAGTCTTCCGTTTACCAGCTCCTAACGGCGCGTGGTAACTACACATGTTTCGCCCTGACCAACAAGGCCATCGACCAGTACCTGCAAGGTCTGGTGGAAGAGGGCTTGATAAGCGAACCCTCATGGGACGCTTTCACAGACGACAACAAGCGTGACTCTGTGCTTAAGGTGGTCGTGCTCAACACGGTCATCGACGGTGGTGACACAGAGGAACAGCGATACACAACCTCCCTCATCACTACATTTGGAAACGGAAAAGAGAATGCAGAGTTCCCTCTGCCCAACATATACGACCACAAGCTGACGGTCAGCACTAAGGCCAAGAACGACACTATCTTCCTCGACAAGGAGTGCCCGATGGACCCCATCAACTGCGATATACCTGCCATCAACGGCGTCCTGCACAAGTTGCACAAGGTCATTGCTCCCAAGGACGAGAGCTGTGCCCGCTATCTCCAGGTCATCCTCGACGAGAAGCGCGAGGGCTACCTGATGTTTGCCAAGGCTGTTCAGGCCTGCGGACTCCTCGACACGCTGAGCAAGGTGCGTGACGAAGTGTACGAGACCCTCTACCAGACGGGCCAGATTCCCGACATGGACAACTACATGGACAAGGGCGGCTACGACATGACAAACATAGCGGGCGACCCGAATGCCTATGCTCCTGAGCACCGCAAGTACGGCTTCACGCTCTTCTGCGAGACGGACGAATACTGGCAGTCGCAGGGCATCGACCCCGCCGCTTCAGGCGCTGTAGAGAAGTTGCAGGAGTGGATTGCATCGCACAACATGTATCTCAGCGACGGCGGCTATGCGGTCAACACCAACTACACCTCGCCCAAGAACATGCTCCACCAGTGGGTGGCCTATCACATCCTGCCCATGAGGATTCCTGCCAACAAGCTTGTCTATCATTGCAACGAGTTGGGCTACTCGCTCAGCTCACCAGGCAGATACACGCTGCCCGTCATGGAGTGGTATCCCGTCTATGGCGGCGACCGCCTGATTAAAATCTATGAGAGTGCCGAGAGCAACGGCATCTACCTCAACAGCTTCCCCGAGAGGAACAATGGCATCTTGGACGACGGCCACGAAGGCTACTGTGCGCCCGAAAAGCGCGGCATCCTCATCCAGACAAGCGGCCCGATGACTGTGACGAGCGACATCGTCAATGCCTGCATCTATCCCATCGACAAGCCGTTGGCCTATACCGACGTGACGCGCGACGACCTCGGCAAGGAGCGCATCCGCTTCGACCTCTTCTCCCTCTTCCCCGAGGCTATCACCAACGGCATCCGCCGTGCCGACAGTCCCCAGGGCAAGTGGCAGCACGTCTATATCCCGAAGAACTATCAGTACTTCGACAACATGAAGCTGATGAACCTGCAGACTGAGTTCATCCACTACAATGGCTACAAGGCTGCTTGGGCCAACTATTGCCAGGACGAGGACAAGGCCTTCGGGCAGTTCGACATCCGCTTCAAGCTCCCTCCCGTACCAGTCCGCAACACCTACGAGTTCCGCTACAAGCTCCTCGCCACGGCTGCTCGCGGCATTGTGCAGGTCTATTTCGGCAGCGACCCCGAGAAGCTTCCCGTGGCCGGCATTCCCATCAACATGACGTACAACGTGGAAAGGTTCTTTGGCGAAGGCGCATCATGGGGAGACCTCTCGGACTCCGGCAAGGATGAAGACCAGATTATCGACATCGACCACAAGCTCCGCAACCACGGCCTGATGAAGGCTACGAAGCACGAGACAGAGCTGAACTCCAGCACGGCCCGCTCCAAGAACAACTGCAGCCGCCAGATTATCGTGCGACAGACGCTCGACCCGAACGAGACCTACTACGTCCGCTTCAAGACCGTCCAGCCAGACCTTCAGCGCCCCGAACTCTATCTCGACTACTTCGAGTACTGTCCGAAGGAAATCTACGACAGCCCGGAGCGACCTGAAGACATCTGGTAAAGCCTCTGTTTCAGCGAGTTCTTTCGTCTGCGAACAGCTTTGCAGCCCTCTTCCTTGAGGCTTGTCCCGATGAGTCGCAAGGAGGGCGGTTTCATGCTCCACGGAGCATCGGCTTACACTCCACGGAGCATCGGCCCACACTCCACGGAGCATCGGCCCACACTCCACGGAGTGTTGACCCATACTCCACGGAGCGTCAGACGACCCCCTCGGGAGCACGCTCATACCCCTCACTTGCCCCTTTTGCTCGAATAATGGCAGATAGGGCATTTTTTTTCGTGCTATGCATTGAGAATCCAGAAGATTTTCGTATCTTCGTGCCGAATTTGCAAAACACACACTTAAATAGATAATGGAAAAGATACAAGAACTCACTGAGAAAATCCTTCGCGAAGGCGTGGAGAAAGGTCAGGCAGAGGCCGACCGCATCATACAGCAGGCCAAGGAACAGGCAGAGAAGATTCTGCAGGATGCACGCCAGCAGGCACAGGAAATCACTGTTCAGGCTCAGAAGAAAGCCGCCGAAACGGCCGAGAACACCCGCAGCGAACTCAAGATGTACACCGGCCAGGCCATGAGCGCCCTCAAGAGCGAGGTGACAAACGTACTGACCGACGGCGTCGTCAAAGAGGCTGTGAAAGGCCTGGCTGCAAGTCCCGACTTCCTCGGACAGTTTGCTGTGGCCCTGGCAGAGAAGTGGAGTGCCGACGAACCCGTCGTCATCTCCTCGAGCGAGGCCGACAGCCTCAAGGCTTACTTTGCAGCCAAGGCAAAGGCTCTGCTAGACAAGGGCGTCACCATCAACAAGGTGAACGGCAAGGACACCCTGCTCACCATCGCCCCTGCCGACGGCAGCTACAAGGTGAACTTCGGCAAGGATGAGTTCGAAACCTACTTCAAGAACTTCCTGCGTCCGCAGCTCATAGAAATGTTATTCTGAATGCATAATTCATAATTCACAATTCATAATTTGCCTACGCTGTAATATAATTCACAATTCACAATTCATAATTCAAAATTAGGCTACGCCCTAAAGCTTGGCGAAAGAAATAATTGTGAATTGTGAATTAAGAATTAAAGAATGATTATGAATTATGAATTAACAATTATGAATTAAATAGAACATGGCCAATTACTATTGCATGATAGCCGGCTTGCCGGACATCGACCTGCAGGACGCGAAGCCGGGCCTGAGCCTTGAGGACATGCGCGAGCAGTGCGAGGAGGTGCTGACGCCGAGGGACAAGAAGTTGCTCTTCTACTTCTTCCTCCACTTCGACTGCGTCAACCTCGTCAAGCTCCTCAAAGACCCCGAGGCCGACATCGACCAGTGGGGCAACTTCTCGCTCGAACAGCTGCGCGACCTCATCACCAGTGCCACCGAACTCAACTTCAACGTCCATCGCTACCCGGCCTTTATGAGCATCTTCGCCCGCGAATACGCCTTCAACAAGGACAAGGCAGGCTACTTCCCCGAGGACGAGATGATGTTCCAGTTCCTCGACTATGCCATCCGCACCTGCCCCTCTCGCATGATGCGCCGCTGGTACAAGCTCAACCTCGACATCACCAACATCCTCACAGCCATGCTGGCACGCAGCCAGGGCTGGAGCGTCGGCGACTTCATCAAGGGAGAAGGCGAGGTGCAGGAGATGATTCGCGAGAACAAGACCAAAGACTTCAATCTCGGACTGGAGTTCGACTACATCCCGCAGCTCATGAAGATAGTCGACGAGGAGGACCCCGTCCGCAAGGAGAAGATGATAGACGCCTTCAAGTGGGTCTGGCTCGACGAGCGAACCTTCTTCGAACCCTTCAGCATGGAAGCCGTCTTCGCCTACCTCTGCAAGCTCCAGATGCAGGAGCGTTGGGCAAAGCTCGACATCGAACAAGGCAAGGAAACCTTCCGGAAGATAATCGACGACCTGAGAGGCGAGGCAAAAGTCCCCGAAGAGTTCTCAATATAATTCACAATTCATAATTCACAATTCATAATTATGAGGGATGCTGAGACTAATGCAGTACTGATGAAGAGCTTTGCTTTTGCCGTCCGCTGTGTGAATCTCAGGAAATACCTCATTAAGGAAAAAGGTGAATATGATATGTCGAAACAATTGCTACGGTGCGGCACAAGCATCGGAGCCAACATAAAGGAAGCATTGCGAGGACAGACGCGACCGGATTTCGGAACAAAGATGAATATCTCGCTGAAGGAGGCAAGTGAAAGTGAATACTGGATAGAATTGCTGCAAGCGACTGAATACTTAACCCCAGAGCAGGGAGACAATCTGCTCAAAGACTGTCGAGAGTTAATTAAGCTGCTGACGAGCATCGTCAAGACGACATTCGCCAAAGTTGAATGAGGCTGGGTGCGTAGCTTAATTATGAATTATGAATTAAAAATTATGAATTAATATAAACATGACAAAAGGAATTGTTAGTGGCGTTGTCGCCAATATGGTCACGCTCCGAGTCGACGGACCGGTGCTCCAAGGCGAGATATGCTACATCACAACTGGCGGCGACCGACTGATGGCAGAGGTCATCAAGATTCTCGGTCAAGACGTTTATGTGCAGGTCTTCGAAAGCACACGTGGCCTGAAGGTCGGTGCCGAAGCTGAGTTCACAGGCCACATGCTCGAGATTCAGCTCGGTCCTGGCATGCTCAGCCACAACTACGACGGACTGCAGAACGACCTCGACAAGATGGAAGGTGTCTTCCTGAAGCGTGGCGAATACACCGAGGCTCTCGATGGCGAACGCCTTTGGGACTTCGAACCGCTCGTGAAGGAAGGCGACAAGGTGCAGGCCAGCGACTGGCTCGGCAAGGTGGAGGAAAACCACCAGCCCCTGAAGATTATGGCTCCCTTCCAGATGGAGGGAACTGCTACAGTCAAGAGCATCGTGGCTAAAGGGCAGTACAAGATTCACGACGTCATTGCCGTCCTGACCGACGAGCAAGGCAACGACATTCAGGTTGACATGGTGCAGCACTGGCCCGTGAAGTTCGCCATGACCAACTACAAAGAGAAGCCCCGTCCATTCAAGCTGCTCGAGACTGGCGTCCGCACCATCGACACGTTCAATCCCATCGTGGAAGGCGGCACAGGCTTCATCCCTGGTCCCTTCGGTACGGGCAAGACCGTGCTGCAGCACGCCATTTCGAAGCAGGCCGAGGCCGACATCGTCATCATCGCTGCCTGCGGTGAACGTGCCAACGAGGTTGTGGAAATCTTCACCGAGTTCCCCGAACTGGTTGACCCGCATACAGGCCGCAAGCTGATGGAGCGCACCATCATCATCGCCAACACCTCCAACATGCCTGTTGCAGCCCGCGAGGCTTCCGTCTATACAGCCATGACCATGGCAGAGTACTACCGCTCGATGGGACTCCGCGTCCTCTTGATGGCCGACTCTACGTCGCGCTGGGCACAGGCACTTCGTGAGATGTCGAACCGCATGGAAGAGCTGCCAGGACCCGATGCCTTCCCAATGGACCTCGGCGCCCTCATCAGCAACTTCTACGGACGTGCCGGTTATGTCTATCTCAACAACGGCGAGGTAGGCTCCGTCACCTTCTTGGGAACGGTATCACCTGCCGGCGGTAACTTGAAGGAGCCTGTGACTGAGAATACCAAGAAGGTTGCGCGTTGCTTCTATGCACTCGAGCAGGATCGTGCCGACAAGAAGCGTTATCCTGCCGTCAACCCCATTGATTCTTACTCGAAGTACCTCGAGTATCCCGAGTTCGCAGAGTATATCAAGGAGCACATCAACGAGGAGTGGATTCCGAAGGTTCTTGCCTTGAAGACCCGCATGCAACGTGGTAAGGAGATTGCCGAGCAGATAAACATCCTGGGCGACGACGGTGTGCCCGTCGACTACCACATCGTCTTCTGGAAGTCCGAAGTGATTGACTACGTCATCCTCCAGCAGGATGCCTTCGACGAAGTGGACGCCGTGACGCCCCTCGCACGCCAGGAAGAGATTCTGAACCTTGTGACACGCATCTGCGAAAAGGACGACTACAAGTTCGACACCTTCCTCGACGTCATCGACTACTTCAAGAAGCTTATCAACCTCTGCAAGCAGATGAACTACTCGCAATACAAGAGCGAACAGTACTACGACTACATCAAGCAAATAGAAGAGCTTATTAAATAACAGACCCTCCCCTTACCCTCCCTTGTAGGGAGGGAGAGGTCACCTTTTAAGGCATGATAATAAAAAATAACCAATAGAATAAGTATCTACTCCCCTTCCTACAAGGGAGGGGCAGGGGGGTGGGTCTGATTATAAGTTATGAGTACAGCATTTCAGAAAGTATATACAAAGATAAGCCAGATAACGAAGGCTACCTGTTCGCTCAAGGCGAAAGGCGTAGGCTATAATGAGCTGGCAACCATCAACGGCAAACTTGCACAGGTGGTGAAGATAATGGGCGACGACGTCACACTGCAGGTCTTCGAAGGCACAGGCGGCATCCCCACCAACGCTGAGGTCGTCTTCCTCGGCAAGAGCCCGTCCCTCAAGGTCAGCGACCAGCTGGCAGGACGTTTCTTCAACGCTTACGGTCAGCCCATCGACGGCGGACCAGAAGTTGAGGGAAAGGAAGTTGAGATTGGCGGACCTTCGGTGAACCCTGTCCGCCGCAAGCAGCCCAGCGAACTCATTGCCACGGGTATTGCCGGCATCGACCTCAACAATACGCTCGTCTCGGGACAGAAGATTCCCTTCTTTGCCGACCCCGACCAGCCGTTCAACGAAGTGATGGCACTCGTTGCCATGCGTGCCAAGGCCGACAAGATTATCCTCGGCGGTATGGGTATGACCAACGATGACTACTATTTCTTCCGCAACACCTTCGCCAGCGCTGGTGCGCTCGACCGCATCATCTCTTTCATCAACACCACCGAAGACCCTGCCGTGGAGCGACTCCTCATTCCCGACATGGCACTGGCTGCTGCCGAGTACTTTGCCGTGGAGAAGCATGAGACCGTGCTCGTGCTGCTCACCGACATGACGAGCTATGCCGACTCGCTCTCCATCGTGTCGAACCGCATGGACCAAATCCCGTCGAAGGACTCCATGCCCGGCTCGCTCTATTCCGACTTGGCAAAGATTTACGAGAAAGCCGTGCAGTTCCCCGAGAGCGCAGGCGGCGGCTCCATCACCATCATCGCCGTGACGACGCTTTCAGGTGGCGACATCACTCATGCCGTGCCCGACAACACGGGTTACATCACGGAAGGTCAGCTCTATCTGCGTCGCGATAGTGACGTGGGCAAAGTCATCGTCGACCCGTTCCGCTCGCTCAGCCGTCTGAAGCAGCTCGTTGCAGGTAAGAAGACAAGAAAAGACCACAGCCAAGTCATGAACGCAGCCATCCGACTCTATGCCGATGCAGCCAATGCCAAGACAAAGCTGGAGAACGGCTTCGACTTGACAGACTACGACAACCGTTGCCTCGACTTTGCCAAGGACTATGCGAGCAAGCTTCTTGCCATCGACGTCAACCTCAACACAGAAGAGATGCTCGATGTCACTTGGAGCCTCTTCCGCAAGTACTTCAAACTCGAAGAGGTGAACATCAAGAAGGAATTCACCGACATCTATTGGAAGTAAGAAGATTCCTAATAAGCAAGCGTGCCGTGTCCAACAACATGGCACGCTTTGTTTATCAACACGGCACGCCTAGTTTTTTAATGACACACGTGACGTTTACCGATGTCACGTGAGGGTTATAAAAACAGCTCCTGCATCTCGCGACGCAGGAGCAGGGTGGCGCACCGATCTATGAAGTAAAACACTACTGTGTCCTTTTGTTATTTTTCTTCCTTTGGCTCCATGCCTTTGAAGTAGGTCTTTTTGTTGCGGTTAACTTATTCTCTCCTCAGCCTTTTCATGGCGAGTCGAAGTGTGTCGCCGACGTACAAGCTATGTGCAGAGACCTTGGCTGCTACGAAGTTCAGGCGTTTGCAGCACATCTCAATCTCGTCGTCATCGATGGGCGCATTCTTGCAAAGCTGCAGTACCAAGTTAGATGCTACCACCAACTCCTCCTTTGTCATCGACTTCGGATTGCTTCCGGTAGCATCTTCTATCTGCTGGGTGAGCAGTCCGAAGATGCGCAGCCAGTCGTCACTCTCCAGGTGTCCGATGCCATTGATAGCCTTATTCATCCACTCTTTCAGGCTCGTGCCATCGAAGGGAATGTTGGTTGAGTCAGCCATTCCTGAAACGATTCTCTGCACATTTTGCAGTTTCTGTCTCCATGCCTCGTACCTTTTCCATGCCTCCTCGTACCTTTTCCATGCCTCTTCATTGTCTTTCGTGCTGAACAAAGCCCCCATATTAATGTCTCCATCTCGCTTCTGCACTTTCTCGCCGTATGTGCGGACAAGTATGCCTTGGCGTATGTCCTTGTCGTCCGTGTCCCACCACTCGACGGCATAGACCGTGCGAAAGTCCTTGTTTCTGGAGTCTTGATAGACTGCTATGGCATAGCTCGAACGTGGTCGTGCACCGATGATGATGGCATCTTTGTTGGTCTTGATGTTCCACTTCTGCCGAGTGCTGTACTCTATCGGGTTGAAGTCTGTGTAAATAGACAATAGGCGAATGTTGCTTTCGAGCGAGGTAAAGACTTCCTGAAGCTTGTCGAGGAGCTTGAAGTTGGCGCGTCCGATACGGAAGTTATGGATTTCCGTTTCCTCCAGCACCTTATCGAATGCTTTTTCGTCGCGTTCAATGTATTTGTTCACGGAGTGCTCGATGCCCTTGGCATTCGCAATTTGCTCGAAGGCTTGCTGAATTCGCACTTCCTGACTGATGTATTCTTCCTGCGCCTTGAGACTTGAAGTGAGGACAAGCAAGAAGAGCGTCACGAGTTTTGCTGTAGTTTTCATTTCTATTTAGTTTAGGGGTTTATATTTCGATGGCAGTTTGTTCGCTGACTTCTATCACTTC
>CACYQI010000023.1 GCA_902776455.1 uncultured Bacteroidales bacterium
CATGAGCGTCTTCATCTCCGTCGCCTTCTACTTCATCGGCACAGGTCTCTACACGTTCTACAAGACGCACCCCCAGAGCCTCGACATCACGATGCAGCAAGGCGACGCCATCTTCCCGTACTTCATGATGAGCCAGATGCCCGCAGGCGTAGCCGGACTGCTGATTGCCGCCATCTTTGCAGCCACGATGAGCACGATATCGAGCAACATCAACTCCGTCTCGACAGCCTTCAGCGTGGACTTCATCCAGCGGTTCCGTCCCTCAATCAAGGACGCGACGCTTCTTCGTGTAGCCCGTTGGACGTGTATCGTCAGCGGACTGATGGGCTTGGGAATCGCCTTGCTGATGGCCACATGGGACATCGCCTCGCTACTCGACTACTTCAACACCATCCTCGGCCTGCTGACGAGCGGCCTCGGAGGCCTCTTCGTGATGGCCGTCTTCTTCCCGCGCATCAAGGGACGAGCCGCCCTGACAGGCTTCATCGCAGGCGAACTGGTCGTCTTCCTCATGTACCTCTACACGGACGTCAACTTCTTCCTCTTCGGAGCAACAGGAATTGTAGTGAGCGTTATCACAGCATGGCTTGTCAGTCATGCTGTAAGTGAAAAGTGAATAGTGAAAAGTGAAAAATCAAAGATACAAAGTTAATTCGTCAAAACATAAATAACCATGGTTGATTTCAATTTATTGGCCGCTCAGTACAAGAGCGAGTTGCTGGACAGGGTGATGCCCTTCTGGATGGAGAACAGTATTGACAAAGAGTTCGGTGGGTACTTCACGTGCATCGAGCGAAACGGCGAGGTCTATGACACCGACAAGTTCATCTGGCTGCAAGGCCGAGAAGTGTGGATGCTCGCTACATTATATAATAAGGTAGAGGCGCGGCAGGAATGGCTCGATGCTGCTATTCAGGGCGCCGAGTTCCTCAAGAAGTACGGCCACGACGGCCAACTGAACTGGTACTTCTCGCTCGACCGCCAGGGACGTCCGCTCGTGGAGCCATACAACATCTTCTCCTACACCTTTGCCGTGATTGCCTTCGGGCAGCTCTACAAGGCAACAGGCAACAAGGAGTATGCCGACATTGCCAAGAAGACTTTCGACATCGTGCTTGCGAAGCGCAACAATCCCAAAGGCAAGTGGAGCAAGGCGGCACAGGGCGCTCGTGCTTTGAAGGACTTCGCCTTGCCCATGATACTCTGTAATGTCGCTCTCGAGATTGAGGATTTGTTGGAACCAAAGTTCCTGCAGGAGACCATCGATATCTGCCTGCACGAGGTACTGGACGTCTTCTATCGTCCCGAGCTCGACCTCGTCGTGGAGCACGTCAGCAAGGACGGCAAGCTCGTCGATTGCCACGAAGGTCGCCTCCTCAATCCAGGTCACGCCATCGAAGCCATGTGGTTCATCATGGACCTCGGCAAGCGTCTGGGTCGTCAGGACCTCATCGACAAGGCCGTTCACATCGCCCTTCGCGAAGCTGAATACGGTTGGGACAAGCAGTACGGCGGCATCTTCTACTTCATGGACCGCCTGGGCCGCCCGCTTCAGCAGCTCGAGTGGGACCAGAAACTCTGGTGGGTTCACATCGAGACGCTCATCACGATGATAAAGGGCTACGAGCTGACGGGCAAGCAGGAATGCCTCGATTGGTTTATGAAAGTACACGAGTACGTGTGGAGCCACTTCATGGACCCCGAATATCCCGAGTGGTTCGGCTACCTGAACCGTCGCGGCGAGGTGCTGCTGACGCTCAAGGGCGGCAAGTGGAAAGGCTGTTTCCACGTGCCTCGCGGCCTGATGCAAGTCTATCAGACGTTGGAGCGTATTGCGGCAAAGCAATAGCAGCCCATGCCGGAGCCTCAGCGGACATATATTGCCATCGACCTGAAGTCGTTCTACGCTTCGGTTGAGTGTGTGGACAGGGGACTCGACCCCCTGTCCGCCAATCTCGTAGTAGCCGACGCCAGCCGTACGGAGAAGACGATTTGTCTGGCCGTATCGCCATCGCTGAAGCGGTACGGCATCGGCGGTCGGGCAAGGCTCTTCGAGGTCTATCAGAAGGCACGCGGCATCGATTTCATCATCGCGCCGCCGCGAATGGCTCACTACATAGAGGTCAGCAGCCGTATCTATGGCATCTATCTGAAATACATCGCCCCGGAGGACATACACGTCTATTCCATCGACGAGGTCATCATGGACGTGACGGCCTACCTCGGCTCGTACCGCATGACAGCACACGAGCTGGCTATCAAGATGGTGCGCGACGTGCTGTCGCAGACGGGCATCACGGCTACAGCAGGCATCGGCACGAACATGTACCTTTGCAAGGTGGCTATGGACATCGTGGCCAAGAAGATGCCTGCCGACAAGGACGGGGTGCGCATAGCCGAGCTGGACGAGATGTCGTACCGGCGGACGCTATGGAACCACCGGCCGCTGACGGACTTCTGGCGCGTGGGGCACGGCATAGCAGACAAGCTGGCACAATACGGCATCGACACGATGGGCAAGCTGGCACGCTGTTCCATCGAAGGCGAGGAGTTGCTCTATCGTCTCTTCGGCGTGAATGCGGAACTGCTGATTGACCATGCTTGGGGCTGGGAGCCGTGTACGATGGAGGCCGTGAAGGCCTACCGCCCGGAAACCAACTCCCTGAGTAGCGGACAAGTGCTGCAGTCGCCCTACGACACGAAGAAGGCTCGCATCGTGGTAAAAGAAATGGCCGAAGGGATGGCGCTCGACTTGGTGTCGAAGCAACTGGTGACCGACCAACTCGTGCTGACGGTCAGCTACGATGCCGAATGCCTTACCCGCCCCGAGATACGCGACAACTACCACGGAGAGATAACCCTCAACCACTACGGCAAGCCCGTCCCGAAGCATACCCACGGCACCTTCAACTTTGCTGAGCCTACTTCCTCCTCGCGGCTCATCATGGAGGGAGCAGCAAAGCTCTACGACCGCATCGTAAACCCCGACCTGTTGGTCCGAAGGCTGAACCTTACCACGAACCACGTGGTGGGAAGGGCTTCCATAGTACAGAAACAAGAGACTTCGCCGCAACTCGACCTCTTCACGGACTATGAGGAGCAGGAGGCACAACATCGCAGCCGGCAGGCACAACTCGAAAAGGAGCGCCGGATGCAGGAAGCACAACTCAGAATCAAGCAACGTTTCGGCAAGAACGCCATTCTGCGGGGCTTGAACTTCGAGGAAGGAGCCACAGCCAAGGAACGCAACAGACAGATAGGCGGACACAAGGCATGATTAGTTGAAAGTTGAAAGTTGAAAATTG
Source organism: uncultured Bacteroidales bacterium (assembly GCA_902776455.1). GTDB lineage: Bacteria > Bacteroidota > Bacteroidia > Bacteroidales > Bacteroidaceae > Physcousia. The sequence goes on from CACYQI010000023.1 coordinate 3,306, forward strand.
AAAGTTGAAAGTTGAAAATGAACTCTCAAGATACCGACCGGCAGTATGCGGACATCATCGACTTGCCGCATCACGTCTCAGCCAGCCATCCGCAGATGTCGATGTGGAACCGGGCCGCCCAGTTCGCGCCATTCGCCGCCCTGAACGGCTTCGAGGAAGCCATCAGAGAGACGGAACAAAAGCCCTTAACACCCTGAAAACGGACTATTATTACTGCAATCCGCTAAATAAACACCCAGGTTCAGCCGACGAGTTTCAGTATCTGTCGCTCGGAAGCTTCGGGCAGAATCTTACGGAACTGCGCGACGAGTTTCTTTAGCGACGCTTCGGGGGAGCAGTCCTGGCAACAGGCCTCTTTGCCATACAGGGCTTCGGGTGTGTTCAGGAGCGACCAGCCCCAGCCGTACTCCCTGCCCCGCTTGTCGAGGGGATAAACGAAGTCTTCGGTCACGACGTATGTTGCCATCTCCAAGCGGGTGACGTAGCTGTCGAACTTCGACCGCATGCCTTTCCCGTTGAAGCCGCAAGCCGACCTCAACTCTCTGGTGATGAGGCTTCCCGTGGTCCTGAGTGTATCGAGTATCGTGCCTTCGATGGTGTCGTCTTGCGGACGTGGATACTTGCTGCGGCGGTAGTTGCAGAAGTCGCCCCACCACTCGCGGCTGATGAAGCCTGCCTTCTTGTTGAAGAACTTCCCGTAGAGGCAAGGCATCTCGGTAACGATCTGTCCCTTCCACTTCCACAGCGGCCAGTCCCATCCGCCATCGGCGAACACGACATAGCGGCAGTCCTCATCGACGATTTCCTCTGCCGAGAAGCCCGGTATGCCGCTGTCGAGCAGAGGCAGAAAACCGATGTCATCAATAAGCTCCACCACTTCTGCGGCGGAGCTTATACGTGGGAATCTGCCAGTCACGTTACTCGGCAGCGAATTGGTCCTTACCTACTCCACAGAGCGGGCACACGAAGTCCTCGGGAACTTCCTCCCAAGGCGTGCCGGGTTCGATGCCTGCTTCGGGCACTCCTACTGCGGGATCGTACTCCCAACCACACACTTCACATACATACTTTGCCATAGTTGTAATTGATTTAAAAGGGTTTATACTATAATTGAACGTAAACTCTTCGGGGTTTATTAAAGTCTCATCTTCGCCTCTCCTCTCGCTCTCTCACGTCCTCCTTGCAAGGGAAGGGCTTAACGTTTCTCCCTGAACGGGCAGGTTTATTGGGGGGTGGACGATGAAATCTCGTTCTCCACGACATCGCTCTCCGAGATGAAGCGCAACCCCTTGTACACCACGAGAGTCAGAAGGAAACCGATAATGAGGAGGCATAGGGCGCCACCCCACTTGCGCAAGCTCAAAGCGACGAACATGAGCACGACCTGAAACAGCAGCAGCAAGGCGGAAAGGCAAAGGCAGACATAGGAAAGTCCGCCCACCATAGCATGGTAGTTAACGCCCACAAAAAGCAGGGGGAAAATGAGTAGCGAAGGCACGTACCACAATTGCAGCAGAAATGCAAGCTTATTTTTCATTTCTCAACGAGATTTATAGTCCAATTCACGAGCAAAGGTACTAAATAAATCTGAATAATGGTGCATTCCAAGCAGAAAAGTTTAGCTTTGGCCTCAATTTATTTCATCATGTACCTCAATTGTTGCATAACGCACATGAATAAATTCATAATACATTATATATAATTCACAATAAGGCTACACTCCAAGCAGAGCGAAGGTAAGTTCTCTCCCTGAGGGGGGAGGCTTTCCTTACCTGGAGTAGGCTTATCATTATATCGCCGTACTTCGGTTTACTTCGTCGACCTTCGGTTTTCCCCCTAAAGGGGGAGTTAGAGGGGGTCCGTTCCGTGCTTTCCGTGTGAGATTGATACCCCACCCCTAACCCCTCCCCTTCGAGGGGAGGGGAAGGAGGCGGTGGAGAATTGTCAGAAGTTTTCGCAACGAGACGCGTTCTGACGGCGTTTTTTTGCTTCTGTGGCACTTTGGTCCAACGAAAGCGGGAAATGAGCTTATTTTTAATGGCAGTTGGAAATCAACGGGTTACAAAGGGACGTTTTATCGGAGAAAGTTAAGAAAGTATAAGAACGGCACAAAGCACTGTCAAACGGAACAAAGAATGAGGCTGAAAACTGAACGTTGAGAGGGGAAAGTTAACGTGGAGGAAAGAGCAACATAACGTGGAGAATCGACCGACTTAACGTGGAGTGTTGAAAGACATAGCGTGCGAGGTTAGGGATTTCTTCATGGAGAGGACGAAAATAGTGTCAATAATTTTCGGGAACACACCATTCTCCTTTCGACGAAGCCCCACGCCCTCCCGGCCGCTTCTCCCTTCGGAATCCCCTCCCCCGCCGTCCCGTATGTTGCGTTGCCAACGCAACACCACCAACGCCCCTGCTTCCGAACCGCCCGCTCCAGGCCACCAGCCTCGCCTCCGGCATAAGCCTCGTTCAGCTCTGCTTCATGGCCTGCCGAACTTTTCTTCCTTCATCCTTCATTCATCATTCACGTCAGCCCGCTCCCCTACCCTCGAATGCCGAGGAGATAATCCTGCTTCCTTCATCCGTAATTCCACGTTTTGGGAGACTTTTCCCCTTTTGGGAAACAATTCTTCGCCCTTCTTCATCAATTCTTATTTCTTAATTCATCATATATTCAAGCACAAATATACTTTTTGGAAAACTTTCTGTTTGACCAAACGCTATTAAACGAATGAAGCTTAACGACTTAACTTTTTGTTTTGGAAAACTTTTATTTTTTTTCAACTTTTCTTGTGATTTATTTTGGTCAAGTCAGAAAGTTTTTCTACCTTTGTAGTCGTTTTCGAAAGATAGCGTACTTTTGCTCGAAAGAAAAGACTAAACAACACAATACACATTATGATCGTAATCAAAAGAGACGGCTCGCAGGAAGAGTTCAACAGAGCCAAAATCAAGAATGCCATCATAGGGGCATTACAGTCGGTACACAAGATGGACGAAGAGAAGGCCAAGAGTGTGGCAACCGACTTGAGTGAAAGCATCTCCGTGCGCGACGGCTTCACCGTGGAAGAGATACAGAACCGCGTGGAGCTTGCCTTGATGCAAAACGGCTACTACGACGAGGCCAAGGCGTACATCCTCTATCGCCAGCAGCACGCCGAAGCACGCTTCATCAAGGAGCGCATCGACTATATGAACGAGTACAGCCACAGCGACGACAACGCCGCCACAGCCTCGGAAACGGACGCCAACGCTAACGTAACGATGAAGAACGTGGCCAACCTGGAGGGCGAGGTGTACAAGACCACCAACCGCGTCATTCAGCGGCAGCGAATGAAGGACAAGCTGAACCAAATGTACCCCGAAGTGTCGAAGCAATACGAAGCAGACCTCAACCACCATATTATATATACACACGACGAGGCTTCCACCCCCGTTCTCAAACAGTACTGCATGGCCGTCAGCCTCTACCCCTTGATGACCGACGGCGTGGGCAACATCGACGGCGTCACACCCGGCCCGCCAAACGACCTGCAGTCTTTCTCGGGGCAAATCACGAACCTCACCTTCCTGCTCTCTTCCCAATGCAAAGGCGCCGTAGCCTTCGGCGAGTACTTCGTCGTGCTGAACTACTACATCATCTCCGAGTTCGGCCAGAAGTGGTACGAGCACCTCGACGACGTGGCCACAACGAGCGTCTGCCTGCAGCAACGCACGGTGCGCGAGCACATCCTCAAGGCCTTCAAGCAGTTCATCTGGGGCATCAACCAGCCCGCAGGCAACCGCTCCTACCAGTCGCCCTTCACCAATGTCTCCTATTACGACCATACCTACTTCGAAAGCCTCTTTGCCGACTTCTGCTATCCCGACGGGACAAAGCCAGAATGGAAAGCAGTCGATACGCTGCAACGCATGTTCATGAAGTGGTTCAACAAGCTTCGCCTCAAGCAGTTGCTCACGTTCCCCGTCGAGACAATGGCTATGGTGTACGACCCCAAGACGAAGGACATCATCGACAAGGACTACAAGGACTTTACCGCAGAGATGTATGCCGAGGGCCACTCCTTCTTCACCTACATCTCCGACAGCGCCGACTCGCTCGCTTCGTGCTGCCGACTGAAGAACGAGTTGACAGAGAACACCTTCAACCCCACCTCGGGTCTGACAGGCGTAATGACCGGCTCGTGCAACGTCATCACCCTCAACATCAACCGCATCGTGCAGGATGCCAAGCGCTCAGTCTCCGTAGCAGAAGGCAACTTCGACTTCTACGCCTTCCTGCGCCTCTACCTGACAACCATCCTGGAGCGCGTCTATAAGTACCACATCGCCTACAAGACCATGCTCTACGAAATGGAGGACCGAGGCATGTTCGCAGCCTCCAACGGCGGATACATCTACATCAGCAAGCTCTACTCCACCATCGGCATCAATGGACTCAACGAGGCAGCACGCTTCCTCGGCATGGAAGTGGGCAACAACCCCGAGTACATACAGTTCCTGCAGCTCATCCTGGGTACCATCAAGGAAGAGAACAAGCGCCACAGCATCCACGACAAGAAGAAGCCCTTCCTCTTCAACTCCGAAGTGGTTCCCGCAGAGGGACTCGGCGGAAAGAACTATCGATGGGACAAGGAAGACGGCTACTGGGTGCCCGAAGACGAGAACCTCTACAACTCATACTTCTACGACGCACACGACGACACACGCGTCCTCGACAAGTTCATCCTCCACGGACGTCAGACCTACCAGTTCACCGACGGCGGAAGCGCACTCCATTGCAACCTGCAAGACCATCTCTCCAAGGAACAGTACCTCAAGCTCATCGACTTTGCCATAGAGAACGGAACCTCCTACTACACGTTCAACATCCCCAACTCGAAGTGCGAGGACTGCGGCCACATCATCAAGAAGCCCATCGAGGTCTGCCCGTGTTGCGGCAGCACCAACATCACTCAGTACACGCGCATCATCGGCTACCTGCGTCCCATCCCTGCCTTTGGCAAAGACCGACAGATTGAAGCCGCCAAGCGCACCTACAGCTGCGGACTCGGATGAAGTATGTAGATGTCAAGGAAGTCTTTGCCGAGATTCCCGACGAAATAACGCTTGCCGTCAGCATCAGCGGTTGCCCCATCCGCTGCCCTGGCTGTCACAGCCAATACCTCTGGGCCGACGTGGGCGATCCGCTCACCGTCGAGGCCGTGTCAGCCATGTTGGAGAGCCACGTCGGAGTGACGTGTCTCTGCATGATGGGCGGCGACCAGGACCCTGCCGAGATTGACAGGCTGGCCTGCTGGGTGAAGGAGAACTCCAAAGTGCGTACAGCATGGTACAGCGGTCGGAGCGAACTGCCGACCGAGATAAGCCTGAGCAACTTCGACTACCTCAAGACAGGCCCCTACGACGCAGCCAGCGGACCGCTGAACGTCAGGACAACCAACCAAAGACTCTACCGCGTAGAAGCCGGCAAGCTTACCGACATCACCCACCGCTTCTGGAAGTAAGAAGCACAACGAAACGGAAACGAGACTCCGCCATCGTTAGCAACAACGGATTACACCGATTCCTCGGATTACTTTATCAGCAGACTCTCAGCCTTGCACACATCCGAGAAACCCGCGTAATCCGTTGCTTGATTATAAAGGCTGCATTAGTTGTCCAGGCGTCCCACCATTTCTTTTTTCTTTGCCAACACAGGAGGGCCACGGCCCCCTTATGGAGTGTCGCCAGTACTACCACGGGAAAACTGCAGTACCACCACGGTAGTACTGGAGTTTTCCCACGGTAGTACTGGGAAGGCTACTGGAAGAGGTACTTCTCGCCCTTTACGATGCGACCTTCCCTGATGAGCGAAACAACGTAGCGCCTGCAGGCAGGTCAACGGTCATAATGCTGCGATTAGTGTCCAAGCTACAGCCGTTTCTGGCACGAACCTGCTCCACTAGGTCGATGTTCCAGCTGTCGTTTAACTCAAAGACATACAGACTATTATCTTTCCATATACAAGCCTGAAGACTTGACGAAACAGAGCTTGCGGGAGTTGAATGTTTTGAATTATTTAATTTTGAATTTTGTTTTTCAAATAATAATGTGTATCTTTGCAGCCAGAAACCAAACAAATTACGATTATGACTGCAATAGCATTGAACAATCTCTGGACGTATATCCAAGGAATGTCTCTGAAAAAGAAGGACCGCGAGTGGCTGGCCGGCAAACTGATGGAGCCGACAACTGACGAGGCCAAGGCTGTTGAACGTCAGAAGGCGTACGTAAAAGAGTCATTATATCGTGCCCTCGACGAAGTGGAACAGGCTAAACGCGGAGAAATCAAGCTACGCACCCTAGACGAATTCCTCGACGAACTTGAAAAAGAAACCGTATGAAGGTAACAATTTCCACTATTGACGAATTCGAACGGCAAGCCCGCAAACTGGCGAAAAAGTACAAATCGCTGATGAACGACCTGAGGGTTCTTCAAGAGGAGCTGAAGGAGGATCCCTTCCGCGGCATCAGTTTGGGAGGCGGTGTGCGCAAGATTCGCATGGCCATCGGCTCGAAGGGCAAGGGTCGCAGCGGCGGTGCACGCGTGCTGACCCTGAACGTGCTGGTGAGCGACGATGCCGACGTGACGTTGCTGACTATCTACGACAAGGATGAAATCGACAACGTCACCGACAACTACATCAAGTGGCTCGTGAGCGAGGCGAAGAAGTAGCGATTGATTCCCGTTTATTTGATAATATACTTCTTTCCTTTTCTAATATAAATAGTGTTGGGCTTCACGTCGCTAACCCTGCGGCCTGTGAGGTCGAAGCAGGCAGATGGATTGCTGTTATCGGAGTTGTCGGAGTATTCTGAGCAATCTGAAAAGTCTGAAATCTCTTCGATGCTGTCGATGATTTCATCGGTTAGGTCGCCGACGATGGTGCCGAACTTTGCCCAACTCGATGCCTGATACTTGGCGAGAGCGCTGGCATAGACGTGGATGGTGGGGTTGCTGTTGAAGATGTAGTCCGCGAGGGACGGGGGCGTGAGTGCTTTGACATAGACATCCTTGACGGGCGAGTTGTAGAAGACGCCTTGGCTCAAGCTCGACACCTTCCCTCCGATGATGACAGTCGTGAGCCGCTCGCTGCCGCCGAAGGCTTCGAGGCCGATGGAGGTGACGGCATCGGGAATCTGTATCATCCTAAGCCCCGAGAAGCGGAAAGCCCTTTCCTCTATCTTCGTAGTCCTGAGAGGCAAACGCATGGCAACGAGGTTCTTGAAGTTGTCGAAAGCGTAGGGACCAATCACGTTGAGCGTCGTGGCGTAGTTCTGGTAATAGGTATAGGTGCCTGACGTCACTCGGGCGCCTTCGATGTCTATCGCCTGAAGGTTTCCTTCCGTGAGGAGCTGGCGCAAATACTTGATGTCCTTGCCGTTGATGCTGCCGGTGATGGTCGCCTTGATGGCTTTGGCTGAGAGCGAATCCTGCAGGACGCCCGCCCTCGGCATGGCCACGTATTCCGCGCCGCTGCCTGCCCTTGCGATTTCGTGGAGCGAGCCGTCGGCGTCGAGAGAGTAAAGTTGAAAGTTAAGAGTTGAGAGTTGAGAGGCCGGGATGCAGAAGTTCTTGGCGTTGGCAGCGAACAGGAGGTTGCCGAACTCGTCGAGAGCCATGAAGCCCAAGCCGCCTTCGCCATCAAGGGCATAGAGCGAGTCGGCACTCAGATAGGTATAGGACGAAGGCGCACATGCTCCGGGCAGATAGGTGGTGTACTGTCCTACGTTGCCGCATTGGCCCACCTGTTCCGAGTCGCGCCGCTTTTTGCCGGCTGTGGTGAGGAAGTCCGTGGTGAGCACATAGTCGGCACGGTCTTCGATGAAGAGTATTTCGCGGTTCTTCTTTGGGTACTTCGCGATGTCGGCCAACGTGTTGTCTATGTCGGCCTGCCGCACGGTCATGGAGTGCGCGCCGTAGTCGTTGACGGTATAGTTCGTGAGCGGTTCGAAAAAGCCCCACACGCGGAAGAAGTCGGTGAGGTCTTCCCCGGCGACCTCGCACACCTTGCGGACGAACTTCAGACAGCCGCTGTTGGAGCTGTAGAGGGTGAGCGGGTCGGCTCGGAGTGCCTTGAAGAGTTCGGGATAGAACGAGGTATTCCGCTGGGCCAGATGGTAGTAGAGATAGAGTTGCCAGTACATGCGCATCTGACTGTCAAGGGGACGTGTGAAGAAAGGCTCATGGTGCATGTACTCGTCCATGATGGTGGAGAGGGGCGAGCCGCTGGAGGTGACGAGTCCTGTGTGGAAGCGGATGTAGTTGGAGAAGAGGTTGTTCGAGACTTCCGTACCGCCTTCTACGGTGATAGCGCCCTGGTTGTTGTGTCCGCACTCGTGGGCTGCGCACCATTCGTCGAAGGTAGCCGTCTTGTTTACGTTGAAGGAACTTTCGACGCAGCCGTTGTACATCGTCCTGAAGGAAGCGGAGTTAGCATAGCCGCCATCTGTCGTCTCGCCCTCGACGGCGAAGTTCGGGTTGTTGTAGTAAGAGGGGAAAAAGGCCTCGCCGCCTGTTATGAAGAACGGAGCGCCTGCACGACTGCCGGAAGCCACACTTTCGCAGATGCCCATCAGTTCTTTTTCCCAAACGGTAAGGCTGTCGAACCAGCAGATGCTTTTGTCGATGGAGGAAGGCCAAGCCGACCGATAGGTGGCCGTCTTGAAGTTGAAGAGCGACTGTCCGCCCTTGACGGTAAAGCGCTCGTGGGTGGCGGCCTTGAGGATAGCCCTGTAGTCGGCGTCGCTCTTTCGACGGATGTCGTAGTAGCCGTTCACGGTGCCGCCCTCGATGTGTATCTTGATGTCGGGCCACTCGCCGAGGGTCTTGGTCATCGCCTTCGTGTCGGCTATATATAATATGTAGTAGAGGGCATTCGGTTTGCCTTCCACGATGTTCAGTCCCTTCCCAAGCATTTTGCCCTGTCTGGCAGAAGTGACGAGGTCGTTGCCTGTGCAGCCGGCGATGTAGAGAGTGGCATCGGCGGGGATGTCGCTATCGACGAAGACGTAGAGCGGGTCGGAATCCTTCGTGTAGATGCCGGTGGGATTGCCCATGAAGGAGCCGCCCGTGCTGCGCAGCCTGCTGTTCCAGTAGCCCGCATCGCTGTAGGGGCTGTAGCTGTGGATGCGGAAGTCCTTCTCGTAGGCCTGCCAGTCGTCGTTCTTCAGTTTGAGGGCGATGGCCTTCATGTAGGAGGGCATGCCGGCTTCTGCCAGCGAGGCCAAGAGTTCCTCGTCGCTCATGGCCCGATAGTCGGCTTTCAGCTCGGTGCAGGCGGCATCGTCGAAGAACCGACTTGCCAGCGTGCCTGCCACGTCGCTCGAGTCGGATTCCTCGGGATAGAAGTTCTCCAGCCTCCCCGTTATGTTGCCGTATTGGCTCCACGAGGATGCCTTGTAGTCATCGACGGCACTCGAATAGACGCGTATCGTAGGTCGAGCCGTGAAGATGTAGGCATCGAGCGAAGGCGGTGTCTTGGGCATCACGGAAGCCGTTGTTATGGCGGAGGAATTGTAGAAGACAGCCTGTTCGAGGTGCGACACCTTTCTGCCGATGACGACCGTCTTGAGGGAACTGCAGTTGGCAAAGGCCGCTCCGCCCAACCTCGTGACGCCATCGGGGATTTCCACCTTCGTGATGCCGGTGAGTTGGAAGGCGGACTTGCGGATGGCGGTGATGGTTGTGGGCAAGGTGATGCCGGTGAGTTTGGAGCAATTATAGAACATGGAGTCGCCTACGACGTCGTTCTCCGTCCTGTGCGACCCGAAATAGGGGTCGCCGCCGCTCTTGATGCGGACTTCTTCGAGGTCGAGCCTGATTAGCTTCCCCGCGTTGATTCGCTCGCGCAGAAGCTTGATGTCGGTGCCGTTGATGAAGCCTGTCAGCTTGAGCTGCCTTCCGCTGTTCTCGATGAGCGTGGAGAGCGTTCCTGCCGTCTCCACATGAATGGTGTCGGCTGCCCAGCCATGTGCCGCCGCGAAACAGGAGATGCCGACCAGCATCCCCCGAAGCATACGCTTGATTCCCTTGTCTTCCATGTCGATTTCCTTTTGGTCTGATTTTTATCCTCCGTGCCGTGTTCCCAGTCCCTCCACGGAGAAACTCCAGTCCTCCCGTGGTGGGACTGGAGTTTCTCCACGGTAGGACTGGCGAGACTGCACGCGGCGTCGTCTGATACCCTTCTTTGTGTTGATTATTGACTATTGCCGCAGCATGAACTTCTTGCCGCCACGGATATAGATGGTGCCGGGCTTGAGTTCTGTCACTTTGCGGCCCATGAGGTCGAAGCAAGTCGAAGGATTGCTGTTGTCGGAGTCTTCGGAGAATTCTGAATAATCTGAACTCTCTGAAATCTCTTCGATGCCGTCAATGATTTCGTCGGTGAGGTCGCCCACGATAGTGCCGAACCTATCCCAAGCCGCTGCCTTGTAGGCATCTACAGCGCTGGGATAGACGTGGATGATGCGGTTCTTGCCGGAGAAGAGATAGTCGGTGACTCCGTTCAAAGTGGGCGGCACGAGCGGCTTGACGTAAGCATTGGTGATGTTGCCGGAACCGTAGAAAACGCCCTGCCCCATCGTCTTCACGCTCTTGCCGATGATGACTGTGGTGAGGTCGTTGCAGTAGGCAAAGGCATCGCCCTCAACGCTTGTCACCTTATCGGGTATCTCGATGAACTTGACACCCGAGCCGGAGAAGGCACCCGAACCGATGGCGGTCATCCCGAGAGGCAGCCGCATGGAGATAAGCTTCTTGTAGTTCTGGAATGCGGACGCGGGGAAGGAGCCGATTTTGGCCTGTTCGAGGTCGATGGATTGCAGGTTCTCCTTGTTGACGAGCTGCTTCATGTAGGTGATGTCCGTCGAGTTGATCGGACCTGAAACTATCAGCTTGATGACCTGATTGTTCTGGAGCAAAGCCCTGAGCTTGCCGGCAGCAGGAAGGGCCACGTACTCTGTGCCGTTTCCGTTCCGCTTCACTTCGTGGAGCGAACCATCGGCATCGTAGGAGTAGATGGTAAAGTCGCGACCTACGCTCGAAGGGATGCAGAAGTTCTTGGCATTGGAGGCATACTTGATGTTACCCTCGGCATCGAGCATGAAGAAGCCCAATCCGCCCGTACCTTCGGCAGCATAGAGGCTGTCGGACTGGTAATAGACGTACTCGGAAGGCTCGCAGCCGTCGGGGAGATAGCTGGTGAACTGGCCGAGCTCGCCGCATTGTCCCACCTTGTCCGACCCGCGGCGCTTCCTGCCGGCCGTCTGAAGGAAGCCTGTAGAGAGCACATAGTCGGCTCGGTCCTCCACGAAGATTATCTCGCGATTCTTCTTCTCGTATTTGGCGATGTTGTTCAGAGTGCTCCTGATGCCTGTAGCGGTAACGGCAATGGGGTGTTCGCCGTAGTCTTCTATCTTCGTTCCTGTCTTGATTGGCTCAAAGAAGCCCCAGATGTTGAAGAAGTCGGTAAGGTCCTCCTGAGCCACTTCGCAAACCTTGCGCACAAACTTCAAGCCGCCGAAGTTGTTGTTCGAGCCGTTATAGAGCACCAGCGGGTCTTTGCGCAGAGCCTTGAAGAGTTCGGGATAGAAGGAGGTGTTCTTCTGCCCCAGATGATAGTAGAGATAGAGATTCCAATACATGCGGAGACGGCTGTTCACGTCTCTGAAATAGAAAGGCTCGTGGCGTGCGAACTCGTTCATCACGGTGGAAAGGGTGGAGCCGTTGGAAGTGTTGAGTCCGTCGAGGTAGCAAACGAGGTTCGAGAACACGTTGTTCGAGGCTTCGGTACAGCCTTCGAGGTTGATGGCCCGCTGGTTGTTGTGGCCGCATTCATGGCCTGCACACCAGTCGTCCATCTCCGAGTTGAGGGCATTGAGGCAGTTCCTGATGCAGTCTATCCCGTTGTAGGAGGTGCGGTAAGGCGTCGAGTTGGCATAGCCGGCATCGCTGGGTTCGCCTTCGATGGCGAAGTTCGGGTTGTTGTAGTAGAGAGGATAGATGGCTTCGCCGCCCGTCATGTACCAGGGATAGCCGGCACGCTTGCCTGTAGCCACAGCTTCGGTCATGCCCATCAAGTCCTTCTCCCAGACGGCCACGCTGTCGAACCAGGCGATACTCTTATCTACGGAACGCGGGAAGACGGTCTTGTAGGAGGAGCGCTTGAGGTTCCAGAGCGAATGGCTTCCCTTGACGGTAAAGCGCTCGTGCGTAGCGGCGGCAAGGATGGCCTTGTAGTCGCTGTCGCTGTGGCGGGCTGCAGCGTCGTAGTAGCCGTTCACCACGCCGCCTTCGACGTGAATCTTGATATCGGGCCACTCGCTGAGGGTCTTGGTCATCGACTTCGTGTCGGCCACATAGACGATGTAGTAGAGGGCGTTCTTCGTGCCTTCGATGATGTTGAGACCTTTCGAGAGCCTCGTACCGGTTCTGGCACTATAGACGAGCTGATTGTCAACGCATCCGGCAGCATAGAGCGTAGCGTCCTCGGGCACATCGTCTTCCACGAAGAAGTAAAGCTCGTCGCCGTCGTTCTTGGCGTAAATGCCGGTGGGATTGCCCATATACGAGCCTCCGCTGCTCATCATCTTGTCGTTCCAGTAGCTGGCGTCGCTATAGGGCTGGTAGCTGTGGATGCGGAAGTCCTGCTCGTAGGCAGCCCACGACTGGTTCTTCACTTTGAGGGCCGTCTCTTTCATCAGTTGCGGCATGCCCGCTTCGTCAAAGGCGGCTGTCAGTTCCTCGTCGCTCATGGCCTCGTATTCGGGCTTGAGCTGCGTACAGCAGGCATCCTCGAAGAACTTGCTGCAAAGCGTCTTTGCTATGGTATTGGGGTCTTCTTCCATCGGGTAGTATCGCTCCAGGTTGCCGTAGATGGTACCATAGGTCTTCCAGTCCGATGCCCGATAGTCTGTCAAGGCTTCCGAATAGACGTATATCTTGGGGCTTGACGAGAAGAGGTAGGCGGGCGTTCCCGGAGGGGTGACGGGCTTGACGTACGCCACCTTGACGGCAGAACTGTAGAAGACGCCCTGTCCGAGTTGGTTCACTTTCTTGCCGATGACGACGGTCTCCAGCGAGTTGCAATAAGCGAAGGCATCGCCGCCGAGGCTCGTCACGGTGTTGGGAATGTCGATGGCCTTCAGTCCTGTCCGCGCGAAAGCATTCGCCTGAATGGCAGTAACTTTCGCGGGCAACACCATCGACTGAAGGTTGGCGCATTCGTAGAACATCTTTTCGCCTACCACGTCGTTGGCCGTCTTGAAGTTCTCCACGTACGCATCTCCGCCGCCGACGATGCGCACTTCTCCCCAGTCGAGGTCGGTCACTTTGCCCGAAGCGACGAGGCTACGGACGTACTTGATGTCGGTGCCGTTGATGCTGCCGGTCAGCTTGAGCTGCTTGTCGGTAGAGGTCAGCAGAGAGGACAGCGTGCCAGCCGTCTCTACATGGATTTCGGTGATTGCCCATAGACATGTCTGGACAAAGCAGAACGAGATTGCAAAAAGCAGTCTGAAGCATGTTGAGTAGTGATTTCTTTTCATATTTAGTGTTAGTTTTACGGTTTTCCGTGCAAATTTACAAATAAATAATGAATAATCGATAATGTATAACGATTTTTTTTGTAGCTCGTGTCTTTTTTTTCCGTGTTTGAGTTTTTTAGTTTTGAGTTTTTAGTTTGGCTTGAGTGTTTAGAGTCTGTTTGAACTCTAAACTTGCGCGAAGCGCTACTGTCTCTCAACACTAAACTCTCAATTTTCAGCCTCTCCCCAACCCTCTCCCGTGGGAGAGGGGGAGTTGCGGCGGTGTTTTTCGTAGTTTAGATGTTATCCGTATCAATTCATAATTCTTAATTATTTGTGTGGTAGTCATCCGTTTAATCCGTTAAATCCGTGGTCATTATTCAATTCATCATTCATAGTTTTCTGTGTTTTTCGTGGTTTTAGATGTTTGTTTATTCTCCTTGCAGGTTTTGCTCTTTCTTCATTGAGATTTCGCTAAATCTCCGAGCAGACTTTTTTTCTTTCACGATGCAAAGTTACGACATTCTCCAGCAGCGTTGATAAGATTTGAAAAGATTTGAAAAGATAAGGCAAGATAATTTGCATAATTCATTTATTTTTAGTAACTTTGTATAAAAATTAAACATACCATGAAAAGCGCATACAAATATGAGTTGGCCGACGCGGCGGGAGTGAGTTACGCAACCTTTTACCGCTGGCTAAATAGTAAGCAGAGAGAGTTGGCTGGCTTGGGAGTAAAGCCCTCAGCGAAGATGCTCCCACCGAAAGCGGTGGAGTGGGTTTGCCGCGAATACGGCATCGATTTCGGACGAGCGTGACAAACGTTACAAACGTTACACGGAAAAAAAAGACATAAGCACCTGCTTATATATATATAATAAAATAACAAACAATACACTTAATAATATAAGTATTATAAATGCAACCGCTTTTGTCTCAAAAAAACATGTAACATTTGTAACATTTGTAACGTTTTTTTTTGTAACCTTACACCCGAAAACATAGTTTCAAACACACACATCATGCGAAGAAACTCTCATAAATCATTGAGTCACAAGGTGCTGCCATCCTACCCCTGCCATCCTGTTTGCAACATGCGGTAAGAGTGTTTCTGCCCGATTGTGTAGGATTTCTTTGTGATTATCACCTCTCCTGCCTGCTGTTTTTACCTTCCAAGTAGCGTATCTTTGTGGTTTTTCCTGCTCTTTTTGCGTTTTCATCGTGCCAAAACGAAGAAATCCGGTTTTTGGAGATAGATGCCAATTATGCCGAGTTGTGTCGTCAGAATGCCATGTAAGAGTACGAAACAGCCGTTTTGCAATGGCACAACCCCTAAATAATTTACGATTTTACGATTTACAATTTACAATTTATGTACTATTTAGTAATTTAGCCATTTACTCCCTGTCTCCCCTCTCCCGCGGGAGAGGGGATGGGGGAGAGGCCTCACTTTTCACTTCGCCGAAGGCGATGGGGGGAGGCTCTCAAATCTTCCATACCCTCTAAAACCCCTTTATTTTGCCTCAGAATCGCTTCCGAGTGCCTCGGGCGTATATTGGACTACCCTGAGCAAAAAGATGCGCTCTACGGGCTTAAAAAACGAGAAATTAAAATTCATAGAATTTTAAGATATATAATTTAAAGTGAGTTCTTCGGCAAGCCTCAGGCGCAGGAGCGTGTTTATCTTTAACATACAATTGACCATTAATCTCCATTATATTTTTCGTCGAATTCACGCTATTTAGCGGACATCAGTATTTTTCATTCTTTCTTCACCAACACCATCAACATATCAAACACACGATTTTAAGACACAAGCTACAAAAAAATCGTTATACATTGTCTGTTATTCATTATTTTTTTGTATCTTTGCTGACAGAAAGCTGAAAAAAGGCTATATAACTCAAGTTTCGCAAGCTCCGCTTGCCATGTAGATAGAAGGAGTTAGAAGTAGATAGAAGAAGATAAATGACGTTAGTATTGCCGCTTGGCTTGCCACCTGCCGTGGGGGTATCGTCCTCTATCTTCGCCGCTAAAAGCGGCATATCTTCCTTTATCTTCTTATATCTTCTTGACATGCGAATGTTGAATATATAACAAATTGAAATACTATGAAACGTTTATTCTTCCTTTCCATTGTTCTCGTTGCTTCCCTTCTTGCCTTTGCAGAAGGAAGCCAGCCGAAGGGCATCGAGCTGAGTGCCGACGAGCGTCAGCTTGTGACAAACAACAACGACTTCGCTCTCAATCTCTTTCTGAAAGTCAGGGAACACCAACTCTCGAAGACTCCCTCTTTCTCAACGGTACTCTCCCCTTTGAGCATCACCTTCGACTTGGCCATGCTCAGCAATGGTGCCGACGGCATCACACGCGAAGAGATTGGTGCCGTGCTGGGCGAACTCCCCGCTTCTGGGGCAGGAACACTCAACCAGTTCTGCCACAAACTGCTCACGCAAAGCGGCGAGCTGGACGACATGACGCGCATCGCCATTGCCAACAACATCTACGTCAACACGGCGATGGGCTGTGAACTGCTGCCCGAATTTGTGAAGACGGCGAGCCAGTACTACGGTGCTACGCCCGAGAGCCGCGACTTCGGCGACGGTCTGACGCGCAACGTCATCAACCAATGGGGCTGCGACCATACAGAAGGCATGATAGAGGAAGCCATCAAAGCCGACGAGTTCGAGCCGCAAGCCCTTAGCTACCTGCTCAACGCCCTCTACTTCAAGGGCGAATGGACACACAAGTTCAACGCCGGAGAGACACGTCGCTGCCAGTTCGACGACGGGAAAGCCGAGGCACTGATGATGCACCAAGTGACCGACCTCCCTTATGCAAGAAACGATGTCTATCAGTCTGTCATCCTTCCCTACGGCAACACAGCCTACCAGATGACTGTCTTCCTGCCGAATTACGGCAAAAGCATCGACGACGTGCTCACCGAGCTGAAGGGCGGAAAGTGGAAGGACAAGTACAATCCCTGCAACGTTGACCTCTACATGCCCAAGTTCGAGACCTCCACCGACATGCGCCTCGAAGACATCATGAAAGCCCTCGGCATGCCCAACGCCTTCGAGGGAGGCTACGGCTTCAACCGCTTCTGCAACGAGAAGAACGTCTTCATCGGCCTGATGAAGCAAGTGGCTAAAATCAAGCTCGACGAGGAAGGCACCGAAGCCTCTGCCGTGACTGTCATCGACATACGCAAGAACGGCGGCTACCCAAGCTACGCCTCGCTCGTCTGCGACCGTCCCTTCCTCTACATCATCAGCGAGCGAAGCACGGGAGCCATCTTCTTCATCGGCCAGTACATGGGCGAACCCCTGAAGAACGTCCGCCACGACATCAGCCTCACGGACGAAGAGAGGCAGCTCGTGCAAAGCAACAACGACTTCGCCTTCAACCTCTTCCGCAAGGCACGAGGCGAAGAGAGCAGCATCATGTCGCCCCTAAGCATCACCTACGCCCTCGGCATGATGAACAACGGAGCAGCAGGGCAGACGCAGCAGGAAATCAACGAGGTGCTGGGCTTTGGCGAGGCCGGAGCCGATGCCATCAACCAGTTCTGCCGCAAGCTCCTCAGCGAAGCTCCGACGCTCGACGAGACAACGGCTGCCGAGATTGCCAACACCATCTTCGTCAACAGCGGACAGGGCTACGAGTTGCAGCAAGGCTTCATCGACAAGGCCAACGCCTTCTACGACGCTCAGCCGCAGGCTCTCAACTTCTACGAAAAGAAGCAGACCATCGACATCATCAACGGATGGGCTAATGAGCACACCCACGGCATGATTCCCTGGCTCTTCGACGACGAGAACAAATTCAACGCCGATGTTGCCACTTATCTGCTGAATGCCCTCTACTTCAAGGGGGCATGGACGAACAAGTTCGACAAGGAGTTCACCTGCGACGAGTCGTTCGACGGCGGCATGACCGTACCCATGATGCACCAATGGGAGAACTTTGAATACACAGAGAACGACCTCTACCAAGCTGTCCGCCTGCCCTACGGCAACGAAGCCTACAGGATGACCGTCTTCCTACCCCGCGAGGGCAAGACCATCGGCGACGTACTCGCCAATATGAACGGCAAAAACTGGGAGTTCAAATGCCAATGGAAAGAAGAAGTGGATTTGAAGCTCCCGCGCATACAGACAGGCACGAGCCTTCCGCTCAAAGACATAATGATGGAGCTGGGGATGCCCACAGCCTTCGACCCTTGGAGTGCCGAGTTCCCTTACTTCGGCAACCAGAATGTCTGTATCACCACCATGTTCCAGAAGGCCGTCATCGACCTTGACGAGGAAGGAACAGAGGCCGCAGCCGTCACAGTGATTGGTGCAGAAACCACAGGCATTCCCCATTATGTCACCTTCTATGCCAACCGGCCTTTCTTCTACATCATCAGCGAGCAGAGCACAGGGGCCATCTTCTTCATCGGACAGTATGTCGGTCCCGACACGGCCTTGTCCATCGGCAAACCAGTCAGCACGCCAAAAGCCGAGAGCGCAACCTACGACCTCCAAGGCCGACAGCTCCCCCGCAAACCCACCAAAGGAATCTACATCAAGGACGGTAAATTGAAAGTTGAAAATTGAAAAGAGGTTAGAGGTAAGAGGTTAGAGGTAAGAGGACACCTTTGCCCCCTCAGCATCCCCAACTATCCTCTAACCTCTAACCTCTAACCACTAACCACAAGAAGAAAGTTATGGCGGTAGCAAATTCTTCATTCTTAATTTACAAAGCGGCATTCCATTATGAGAAAGATTCTCTTCTTCATCGCGCTCTTGAGTGCTTTCACGCTTCAAGTTGAGGCAGGCAGATGGACCGTAAGCGGCAACCATTCCGTCAGTTGGGATACGTCGAAGGGCGAACTGCCCTATGCCGACCACATCGAGATGTCGGGCCTCAGAGCCTCTGTGGTGTATTATTGGGGCGTGAACGACAAGAAGCAGTTCACGATGGACCGTCACCTCGTGTTCCCCATGCTGCGAACCATCCCCGACAACACCCATGCCAGCTGGATGCCGCGCTGTGACGTGGATTTCCTGAAAGGCATGAGGGTTGGCGGAAGAAACGCGAGCGGCTGGGAACAGGTGAATGCAGTAAGCATCGACGGCCTGCTGAACATCTTCAGCTCCATAAAGGGGGACGGCAACGAGCTTGAGCTGACGCGACAGTACTTCCCAAGCCCTTCGAATGCGGCCGTCTGCGAAGCTTATACCATCAAGAACGTCGGAGAGAAGAAGGCAACCATCCTTGTGCCAGCCCTCTATCAAGTCCGCACCACCAACAGGGAGGACGGAACACGCGGCTCCTACAGGCTGGTGGCTCGCACAGAGTTTCAGGAGGACTTCAAGGCGACTTTGGAACCGGGCGAAACCACCTGTTTCTTCTGTTCCATTCAAGCGTACGCCGTGGCAGACGAGAAGGAAGCAACGCTGAACGTGGCTGAGGAAAGGAATGGACGTCAGGCATTTATAGAAAAGGTGACGCAGGAGGAGTTGCAATTCTCCTGCCCCGACGAAACCATACAGACGCTGTTCGCAATGAGCAAGATACGCGCCAGCGAAAGCATCTTCCTGACGCAAAACGGCCTGATGCACGCTCCGGGTGGCGAATCGTACTACGCTGCCATGTGGTGCAACGACCAGGCTGAATACGTCAACCCCTTCTTCCCCTTCCTCGGCTACGACAAAGGCAACGAGAGCGCCATGACCACATGGCGATGCTACCTCAAGCTCATCAACCCCGAGTACAAGTTCGTGCCGTGGAGCATCATCTGCGGCGGCGACGACACCTACGGCCCCTTCGACCGAGGCGATGCTGCCATGCTGGCCTATGGAGCCAGCCGATTCTGCTTAGAGAGAGGCGACAAGGAGATTGCAAGGGAGGTCTGGCCGCTCATCGAATGGTGTCTGGAGTACTGCCATCGCAGGCTCAACGAGCACGGCGTCGTTGCCAGCGAGGGCGACGAACTGGAGCATCGGCTGCCCAGCGGCGATGCCAATCTCTGCACAAGCAGTCTCTACTACGACGCGCTCATCAGTAGTGCCTTCCTTGCCGAAGAGTTGGGGGCAAGGAGCAAGGAGCAGGGAGCAAGAGGAAAGCAAGCGGCAACCTATCGGAAACAAGCGGCCGAACTGCGTCGGAACATCGACAAGTTCTTCCACGCCACCGTAGAAGGCTACGACACCTATCGCTACTACGACGGCAACGACGTGCTCCGTTCCTGGATATGCATCCCGTTGACGATGGGCATCCACGACAGAGCCGAAGGAACCTTGCAGGCCATGTTCTCGCCACAGCTCTGGACGGAGAACGGAATGCTGTCGCAGAGCGGCGACAAGATCTTTTGGGACCGCTCCACGCTCTACGGCTTCCGGGGTGCCTTCGCAGCAGGCTATGCCGACGTGGCACTGGAGTACCTGAAGAAGTTCTCGGCCATCCGTCTGCTTGGCGAACACGTCCCCTACGTCGTAGAGGCATGGCCCGAAGGCGGACAGCGTCACCTCTCGGCAGAGAGCGGACTCTACTGCCGCATCATCACCGAAGGCTTGCTGGGTTTCCGTCCCACCGGTTTCCGCAGCTTCACACTCACCCCGCAGATGCCAGCCGAGTGGGACAGCTACCGCCTCGCAGACATCTATGCCTGCACGGACGTTCCCTTCAGCATCGACGTACAGCGCAACGGCAGCAAGCTCTCTGTGAGAATAGAGAGAAACGGCAAGACCTTCAAGACCATGAAGGTAAAACCCGGCGAGACGATGCAAGTAAGGTGGTAATTAATTATTAGTGTCCGGGGGAAAAGCACCGGAGGTGCGAAAGAACACAGACGGGGGTTCTTCGCTTCGCTCAGGCGCAGGCGGAAAACACCCCCGTCTGTGTTCTGTCGTCTCTTCGAGACTTTGGTCAAGCCCCCTTAAAATGCTTTTCGTCAGGAAAGCTTTGGGGGATGATTTAGAAGAGGCTTTAGGAGAGGATTTAGAAGAGCCTTATGGGGAGATTCAGGGGAAGCCACTTTTGTCAAAACATTTCGCAATCGGACGCGCTCTGACGGCCTTTTTCGGTCGCGATGGCACTTTGGCACCCTAAACGCGAGAAATGGGCTTAAATCGAATGGGCATTGATTGTCAAGGCGTTACAACGGTGCTTTTTTTGATGCCGAGTTAAGAATATGTCAACGCATTACGCTCTTCTGTTAAAATCAGCATAAAATTCATCCAAAAACGGCATTGAGCGATAGTGAAAAGAGCACGAGGCATGAGGCAACACAACGTGGAGTGTGAGCTTACACAACGTGGAGTGTTGACCGACTCACCACTCCGCATCGCCCCGAAGACCTGCATGAAGCGGTTTTTGCTGTAAAGAATTTTCGATGAAAATGGTCAATGTTCAATGGTCAACGGTCAATGGTCAATGGTCAACGGTCAATGGTCAATGGTCAATGGTCAATGGTCAACGGTCAATGGTCAACGGTCAAAAGACTCTGAGCACGAGGCTTGCCAGCCAGTAGCGCAGGGAGTAGCAGCGGACGGGTAGCGGCATGAACCTCTCTGCTCGAAGCTGACCGATGCGACGGCGCACTTCTTGGCGGCTGCGGGTCAACAACCAGGCTTTCTGCAAATAGTCAACCGTAAGCTGCCTGATGCGGCGCTCGAGCACAGGATTCCCAAGCGAATGCAAAGTCTTGATGACGTAATGAATGTCGTCGAGGCGTTTCTGTACCATGGCAGGCGATTGCGAATGCGTAATGGTGCCCGCATGCTGACGGTAGAAATAAGCCTTCTTCTTCACTTCGACGAGCTTCTCGGCCCTCAGGAAAAGCAGCGGCGTAAAGAGTTCGTCCTCGTGGAGAAGCCCCGGATGGAAGCGCAAGTTGCCAAGCAACTCACGCTTGAAGACGTAGCAACATGCAGCAGCGCGGAGGTTGTGGTGAAGGAGGAAGAACTGACCAGAGCTAGACCCCTCTCCATCTCCCCCAAGGGGGAGAGCTTTCGCGGCAGTAAGTCTCCCCTCGTGGAGAGTTAGAGGGGGTCGAACACTCCCCCTCGGGGGAGACGGAGAGGGGTCTGCCTTGAACAGCACCACGTCGGCTTCTTCTTTCCGCACTTCTCGCAGCACAGCTTCGTAGGCAGAGGGGATGAGGCAGTCGTCGGCATCGACAAACTGGATGTAGCGACCGCGGCAGGATTCGATGCCTGTGTTGCGGGCCACTGAGAGACCCGCCTGCTCCTGCTGGATAAGCCTCTCTCCTTCCGCCAAAAGGGAGTCGGAAAGCGTCATCCCGTCATCGACCACTATGACTTCGGCTTCGCCTTTCGCCATAGGAAGCGAGCGGATGCTCTCCAAGCATGCTTGCAGCAGAGCCATCGTCTCGTTGTGGTACGTGACGACGAAAGAGACCAAAGGGTACGTTCCCTTCAGAGGGGAGCAGGGAGTCGTGGAGTGTGTCAATTGCCAATAAAATAGCTTAGTTTGGGAAGACAAAGATACAACAAAAAACACAATATGAGGGAATGAAAGAATGAAAATTTCGTTATCGCCTTAATAATTATGGATAATGGGTTGCGAATTGTGAATTATTTTGTATCTTTGCATGGCATTTCAAGCAAAACTGTGTATTCCTTGGCACCATCGTTCAGCATCAATGTGGGCGGCGAACTGCTTTCGCTGGACACCCCTATCGTGATGGGCGTCCTCAATGCCACGCCCGACTCCTTCTACCAGCATGACGAAGGAGCCGATGCTATCTGCCTGCATGCGAGGCGGATGCTCCGCGAGGGTGCAACCATCTTGGACGTCGGAGCCTGCTCCACTCGGCCCGGCTATACGCCCCCCGATGAGAAAGAGGAGATGCGACGGCTCCGCGAGGCCCTGACTGCCGTGAGAAGCGAAGCACCCGATGCTATCGTCAGCGTCGATACCTTCCGAGCACAAGTAGCCAGAATGTGCGTCGAGGAGTTCGGCGCAGAGATGGTGAACGACATCAGCAGCGGCGAGCTCGACAAAGAGATGTGGCAAACCGTGGCTGACCTCGGAGTGCCCTACGTCCTGACCCACAACACCGCCATCGACGAAACGGAGGAAGCTCCTTTCATGGCAAAGCTCCTGCGCGACATGGGCAGCAGAGTGGAGGCGCTCCACGAACTGGGCGTCTGCGACATCATCATCGACCCGGGCTTCGGCTTCAACAAGACGCTCGAACAGAACTACATCATCATGCGAAACCTCGACGTCATGCACGAACTCGGATTGCCGCTCCTCGTAGGCATCAGCCACAAGAGCATGATATACAAACTGCTGGAAACGACGCCCGAAGAGGCTCTCAACGGAACGACCGTCCTCAACACCATCGCCCTGATGAAAGGCGCCCACATCCTCCGCGTCCACGAAGTGAAGGAAGCAAAGGAGTGCATAACAATTATTGAAAAGGTAAAAAGTGAAAAGGTGAAAAAGTAAAAAGTTAAAAAGTTAAAGAGTTAAAGCCTTGCCTAACATCAGCTTCAAAGACATAATGGACATTCTCCTTGTGGCAGTAGTGCTCTACTATTGCTACAAGCTGATGAAGCAGTCGCGCTCCGTCAACATCTTCTATGGTGTCCTCCTCTTCGTGAGCGGATGGATTATCGTCAGCAAAGTGCTTGAGATGAAGCTGCTGGGCGGCATCCTCGACCAGCTGGTGAGCGTCGGAGCGCTGGCCATCATCATCCTCTTCCAAGAGGACATTCGCCGCTTCTTCTACAACCTCGGCGCCCGACAGCAAGCCGACCGCTTCCTGCGCTTCTTCCGGCTCGACAAGCACAAGAACGCCGGCGAGTTCCGCAACGAGCGCGACACCATCTTCCCCATCGTCATGGCCTGCATGAACATGAGCAAGCAACACGTCGGCGCCCTCATCGTGCTGCAGAACGACCTCCCTTTGACCGAGTTCATGCGAACAGGCGAAGAGGTCGATGCCAAGATAACACAACGGCTCATAGAGAACATCTTCTTCAAAAACAGTCCCTTGCACGATGGCGCCATGATCATAGCGAAAAGCCGAATTGCCGCTGCTTCGTGCATCCTCCCCATCAGCCACGACCTCGACATCCCCAAGGAGTTCGGCCTCCGACATCGTGCCGCAAAAGGCATCAGCAAAGAGACGGACGCCCTCGCCATCGTGGTGAGCGAAGAGACGGGCAACATCAGTGCCGCCTACAACGACATGCTCAGGGCACACCTCTCGGCAGAAGAACTCGAAACGCTGCTGATGAAAGGGAAGTTCTAAGAATGGTTTCGGACCTCTCACAACACTTCAGAACACTCAAAACACTCAAAACACTCAGATCATTCAAAATACTCAGAACACTCAGATTACTCAGAACACTCAGAATAAAACAACACCACTATGAAACTCATGGAACAAATCATCGCTCGGGCCAAGTCGCAGAAGCAGCGCATTGTGCTGCCCGAAAGCTTGGAAGAGCGAACCTTGACGGCTGCCGACAAAGCGTTGGCAGACGACCTTGCCGACATCATTCTCATCGGCGCACAGAAGGACATCTTTGCTCTCGCCGACAAGCTTGGCCTCAAGAACATCGCGAAAGCAACCATCATCGACCCCGCTACAAGCGAGCAGACAGAAACCTACGTCCAGCTCCTCTACAATCTGCGAAAGAACAAGGGCATGACCGAGGAGCAGGCTCGCGAGAAGGTGAAGGACCCGCTCTACTACGGATGCCTCATCATCAAGAACGGCGATGCCGACGGACAGATTTCGGGCGCCCTCTCCACTACGGGCGACACGCTTCGTCCTGCCCTTCAAATCATCAAATGTGCCCCAGGTGTGAGTTGCGTGAGCGGTGCGATGCTGATGATTACACCTGCCAAGGAATACGGCGAGGACGGCGTGCTGGTGATGGGCGACGTAGCAGTCACCCCGATGCCCGACGCTAATCAGCTGGCTCAGATTGCTGTCTGCACGGCTCAGACGGCTCGCAGCGTGGCTGGTTTCCAAGAGCCTCGCGTAGCCATGCTCAGCTTCAGCACGAAGGGAAGCGCAAGCCACGAAGTGGTGGACAAAGTAGTAGAAGCCACGAAGAAAGCCAAGGAAATGGATCCCTCCCTTCAAATCGACGGCGAACTGCAAGCGGATGCAGCCCTCGTGCCGAGTGTCGGACAGAAGAAGGCACCAGGCAGCCACATTGCAGGCAAGGCGAATGTGCTTGTCGTGCCCTGTCTCGAAGTGGGCAACATCGGCTACAAGCTCGTCCAGCGCCTTGCCGGAGCCGAAGCCATCGGCCCCATCCTGCAAGGCATCGCCCGCCCCGTCAACGACCTCAGCCGCGGCTGCTCGGTGGATGATATATATAAGATGATTGCCATCACAGCGTGCCAAGCACAAGATGCTAAGTGAATAGTGAAAAGTGAAAAGTGAAAAATCAAAGTTACCAAATTGAGTGCCATGTATGAGAACAACAAATCACCTTTGTCACAGAAGAGCGATGCTTTTTCTGCAAGGGTGATTAAGATGGTACGATTCTTGAACAAGGAGAAAGACAAATGCCTCAGCTCTGTCTATAATCAGGTTCTGCGTTCAGGAACATCAATCTCTGCTAACATTGGTGAATCACAATTCGCTCAGAGTCCAGCGGACTTTGTTACTAAACTTCACATTGCACTAAAAGAAGCCAACGAAACGCGCAAGTGGCTCAACATGCTAAAGTCGGCCGATTGTTTGACAACAACACAATTCGAAAGCATGAATACCGATTTAAGCGAAATAATAGCCATGCTTATCTCATCAATAAACACATCAAAAAGGAATCAAAGTATAATCATTAAATCATAGATATAAAGTGAGGGTGATGACGGAAGAATAAGTAACTCTTATTTTTCACTTTTCACTTTTCACTTTTCACTTAAAAACAATGAAGATATTGGTTTTAAACTGCGGCAGCAGTTCAATAAAGTATGCACTTTACAACATGGACGACCAGTCCGTCATCACCAGTGGCGGCATTGAGAAAATAGGTCTGCCCGACTCGTTTATAACCGTCAAGCTCAATGGCGAGAAGCACAAGATGGAGCACCCCATAAAGGAACACACCGCAGGCGTGCAGTACATCTTCGAAGTGCTGACCAGCGGCGAATACGCTGTCCTTGGGAGTCTCAACGAGCTGGATGCCGTAGGACATCGCATGGTACACGGCGGAGAGAAGTTCAACAAGTCCGTCCGACTCACTCCCGAAGTGATGGAGGCTTTCGCCGCCTGCAACGACTTGGCTCCCCTCCACAATCCTGCCAACATCAAGGGCGTGAATGCCGTCAAGGCTCTGTTGCCCGACATTCCGCAGGTTGGCGTGTTCGACACCGCGTTCCATCAGACAATGCCCGACTACGCCTATATGTATGCACTGCCTTACAACCTTTACAAGGAGTACGGCGTACGCCGCTATGGCTTCCACGGAACGAGCCATCGCTACGTCAGCCAGCGTGTCTGCGAGTTCCTTGGCTGCAAGCCCGAAGGCAAGCGCATCATCACCTGCCACATCGGCAACGGTGCATCGATTGCAGCCGTCAAGGACGGCAAGTGCATCGACACTTCGATGGGTCTCACCCCGCTCGAGGGCCTCATCATGGGCACACGCAGCGGCGACATCGATGCCGGTGCTGTCACTTACCTGATGGACAAGTTCCAGCTTGACACGAAGGGCATTTCCAACTTGCTCAACAAGAAGTCGGGCCTTGCAGGCGTGAGCGAACTGAGCAGCGACTTCCGCGACATCTTGGCAGGCATAGCGGCGGGCAACGACAAAGCACGTTTGGCAAAAGAGATGTACACCTACCGCATCAAGAAGTACATCGGGGCTTACGCAGCCGCAATGGGTGGCGTTGACATCATCCTCTTCACCGGCGGCGCTGGCGAGAACCAGTGGGAAGTGCGCGAGGGAGCAACGAATGGACTCGAGTACATGGGCGTCAAGATGGACGTCACGAAGAACCGCAGCTGCCGAGCTACTGAGGCAATTCTCAGCGCCGACGACAGCAAGGTGACAGTCTGCTGCATCCCAACCGACGAGGAACTTATGATAGCCCTCGACACACAAGCCCTCTGCTGAAGAGAGGCTTCGGCTCCGCAGACCCCTCCCCGCTCCCCCATAGCCTCTCCTAAATCCTCCCCTAAAGGGAACCGATAGGTCGAAGGCCAAAGGGAAAGTCAAGGACTTCTCCCTCTCTTTTAGGAGAGGGTTGGTGAGAGGCTGTGGGGGAGCGGAGAGGGGGCAGTGAGGAATTGGGAGTGTGGCTTGAAGTCAGAATGAACCGGAAAGGCAACTTTTGTAAACATTTCTCTAAGACACAAGCCCGTAGAAGGCTTGTGTTTTGTTTTGTGACACTTGATACCGGAAAACAAAAGAAATGGGCTGTATTCAAGTCGCCGCTAATAATCAAGCAGTTAGAAAGGGGCATTTTGAAAGGCAATGCAAAGGAAGTACAGACACTTTGTTATACTTCGGTAAAATAAGCATACTTTTGTGGTAAATTCGGCAGGTTGGGACACCAAACGCAACGTGGGGGAGAAGTCGATACAACGTGGAGTGTAAGCCGATGCAACGTGGAGTGTCGGAAAACCTTCCATGCAGGAAGACTTCCATCGACACGTTTCAGTCGATTTCGCTGTAAAGAATTTTCGGCCGCACAAGCAGAGCGGTTGCATGCAACCTAAAGGCACGAAAAGCAGAAAAGGCTACGCCGCAAGTCCCCTCCAAAGCCCCCTCCCAACTTTCCCCCTTTGGGGGAGGGGCTGTTTTTGTGGTTTCGGTGTGAGATACCCCACCCCTAACCCCTCCCCTTAGAAGGGAGGGGAGACGCGGCGAGGTCTTGCAAGACCCTTCCCCTTAGAGGGAAGGAGAGGCGCGGCGAGGTATTGCAAGACGCTATTTCACTTCCTCGGAGGTAAAAATCAAAGAGCCGTTCTTCTGCCTTGTCACGATGAAGACTTGGCGGCGAAGTGTGCGGTTCTGGTGGTCGAAGATGCGTTCCGAGTCGAATGCCTTTCCCTTGACACGCGTCTCGAAATGCAGGTGGTCGGTGGTGGCACGGCCTGTGCGTCCCTCAATGCCGATGGGGTCGCCTGCATGCAGCCACTGGCCGACCTTCACGAGGTTGCGCGAATGATGGCTGTAAAGCGTTTCCAACCCGTTGGCATGACGCAAGACGACGCAGTACCCGTAGCCGTATTGGGTGCCCGAAAGGATGACTTCTCCGGGAAAAGCAGCCCTCGTAGTGTCGCCGGCAAAGGTCTTGATGTCGGTGCCTCCATGATGTCGCTCCCCTCCGAAAGGGCTGAGCAGCTTGGCTCCGGGAAGCGGATAGCACCACTCTTCGACGGTATAGTTGGCAAAGTTAATGGTAAACTGGTTGCCATGAGCAAAGGGGTCTCTGGCTGCCGCCACCTTCATGACTTGCCACTCATCAATGTCAACCGGCTCGTCCTGAGCGTAAACCATTGAACATTGGACATTGAACATCAACCATTGTGCAATGAACAGAAGGATAACGTTAAGTGGATAGAGATTCTTCATTCTTCATTCTTCATTCTTCATTCTTCATTTATCAGGATGCCGTTGTAGTTTCGTCCCGTATTGATGGTCTCTCGGCGAGCGCTGTAGAAGTTTTCCGACGCGCGCGTACACGTACCTTCTATATATATATCGCTGACGCCCATCTCCTCGAGTAGCCACTTGTTTGCTTCCCAAAGGTCGAGGTGCCATTTTAAGTCCTTCCCTTGGGGGGAGGTTTGGAGGGGGGCTATCCTTTCCATCGGGAAACCTGCTGCCTTGAAAGCCTCATAGACCTCGTCGCCCACCTCGAACCACTCAAGCGAGATGCCTGGTCCGATGATAGCATGAAGGTCTGTCGGACAGAGGGGATGCATCTTCTCCATCGTCTTCTGCACGATGCGAGCCACAGTTCCGCGCCATCCCGCATGGACGGCTGCAACGATGCGCTGCCTTGTATCGTAGAGGAGGACGGGGATGCAGTCGGCAGTCTTGACGCAAACGCAAAGGCCCGGCTGGTCGGTGATGACGGCATCGGTTGCTTCCGGGCGACCTGCTTCCTTCATCCAAAGGACATTGTCGGAATGCACTTGACGAGGCAAAGCAAGGTCTTCGAGCCGAAGCCCAACGTCCTCTACCCCACTGCCCTTGCCCGTAGAGAAGGCCGTGAGCCAAGAGGGAGTCTTATAAATGATAACTGACCCCCTAGCCCCCTTTAGGGGGAACTCTTGATTGTGATTGGATTCAGTCATCTGTTACTGTCCATTATCTCCCCCTAAAGGGGGTTGGGGGGTCCATTCCTCCTCGTCCACATCCTCTATGAAGTCATCATCAAGGATTTCTATCTCTTCGTCTTCGCCCTCGTCGAGCAGTTCCTGACGGAAGGCGTTGATGTCCTTGTTGCGATGGACAATGCTTTCCTGATGCGTGATGGCTGCCAGCTTGTTGCTCTCGCTGTTCAGGGCTTTCCAAAGGAGGTCTTTCAGTTCGCCAAGTCCGCTTCCTGTGACTGCGCTGATGAAGACGTGCGGAAGGTCGTCGGGCAAGTCTTCCGAGAGCATCTGCTGCAGCTCGTCGTCGAGGAGGTCGCTCTTCGTGATGGCAAGAACCCTTTGCTTGTCGAGCATCTCGGGGTTGAAGTTGCGAAGCTCGCCAAGCAGCACCTCGTACTCATGACGGATGTCGTCCGTGTCACCCGGTACCATGAAGAGCAACAGGGAGTTGCGCTCTATGTGGCGCAGGAAGCGAAGCCCCAGTCCTCGACCCTCGGAAGCACCTTCGATGATGCCCGGAATGTCGGCCATAACGAAGCTTTGTCCGTCGCGATAGGACACGATGCCGAGCGAGGGTTCCATCGTCGTGAAGGGATAACCAGCTATCTTCGGCCTTGCACTCGACACGGAACTCAGCAACGTGCTCTTCCCTGCATTGGGGAAGCCGACGAGTCCGACATCGGCCAACAACTTCAGCTCAAGGATGACGGTACGTTCCATCATGGGTTCGCCCGGTTGTGCATAGCGCGGAGCCTGATTGGTGGCGGTGGCAAAGTGCTTGTTGCCCATGCCGCCGCGGCCTCCCTTGAGCAGCATCACAACTTGTCCGTCATCGGTCACGTCGCAGATGTATTCGCCTGTCTCGGCATCATAAACCACCGTGCCACAAGGGACATCGATGTAGCGGTCCTCTCCGTCTGCTCCCGTGCTTCCGCTTGGACCTCCGTTGCCTCCGTGCCCAGCAAAGACGTGACGCTCGAAGCGAAGGTGCAGCAGCGTCCAGTAGTTGTGGTTGCCTCTGAGATAGACATGACCTCCCCTACCGCCATCGCCGCCATCCGGGCCGCCCATAGGGACATACTTGGCACGATGCATGTGCATGGAACCTCTGCCACCCTTGCCCGAGCGACAGCATATCTTGACGTAATCTACGAAATTGCTCTCTGCCATTGTATAATATTGGGGGGTTAGGGGTTAGAGGTTAGGGGTTAGAGGATAGTTGTGGATGTTGATTTGGAGCCAAAGGTATTCTCTAACCCTTAACCTCTAACCACTAACCTCTACTCTAACCTCTATTTTACCGTGTCCAGGAACTTGAAGATGGAGGCAATCATGTCTTCCTTGTTGGGGGTGTCGGCCCAACGGAATGTGTGGCGGATGCCTTCGCGCTCGAACCACTCAATCAGGGGAGCCGTCTGATTCTGATAGACTTCGAAACGCTTCTTGATGGTCTCTTCGTTGTCGTCCTCACGGCCTTGTTCCTTGGCACGACGAAGCAAGCGGAACATCAGAATGTCCTCTTCCACAACCAGTTCAATCATGATGCCCAGCTCGTGACCGCGCTCTGCGAGCATCTTCTTGAGGGCTTCGGCCTGAGCAATCGTGCGCGGGAAACCGTCGAAGATGACGCCTTGACCTGCGGGTTGAGCGTCGTACGTCTTGGCAAGAATCTCAATCATGAGGTCATCGGGAATGAGTTGGCCTTTCGAGATATAGCCCTGAGCTATTTTGCCCAGCTCTGTTCCGTTCTTGATTTCGGCACGCAGCACGTCGCCTGTGCTGATGTGACCCATGCCGTACCTTGTTACAATCTCGTCGCTGTAGGTGCCCTTGCCTGAGCCTGGGGCACCGAAAATGATGATGTTCTTCATTACTTTATTATAGTATAAATATCTTTCGTGTTGCGTCCGAAGCCGTCGTAGTCAAGGCCGTAGCCGACGACAAAGTCATCGGGTATCTCCTTGCAGCAGTAGCGGATGTCGAGCTTCACCTGCAACTTGCTGGGCTTGAGCAAGAGGGTGCAGATGTCGATGCTTGCGGGGTTCTGCGCTTTCAGCGTGTCGAGCATGTGCGCCATGGTAAGACCCGTATCGACGATGTCCTCTACGATGATGACGGGCCGTCCCGTGATGTCAACGTTGAGGCCAATCACCTCGCGGACACTACCTGTCGTTTTGGTGCCTTCGTAGCTCGCCAACTTGACGAAAGAGATTTCGCAATGGAGGTCGATCTCTCGAAGAAGGTCGGCTGCAAAAATGAACGAGCCGTTGAGCACGGCAAGGAATACCGGTTGGCAGCCCGCATAGTCGCGACTGATTTCGGCTGCCACGCGCTTTATCTGCTCCTGAAGCTCGGATTCAGGAATCGAAATGACAAAGGTCTTTTCCTTCACCTGTATGGTTTTATGTTCCTTCATGATAATTGAGGACTACAATTTTATTTACAATTTGACGATTTACTATTTACTATTTATTTACAATTTAATATAATTTATTTAAGTTTCGGAAGTTATAAGATGAAGTTAAATAGGAAGTTACGCCAGCGTTGCTGGCTGGAAGTAAATCACTTCGTGCTGGACGATAGCCTTGGATGCTAGCAGCTTCGTTTACTATTGTCCATTTTAACTTCCATGAGTGTAGCGAATTAACTTCCATTTTAACTTCCATTTTTACTTCCGAAA